>HF994898.1 GCA_000434295.1 Acetobacter sp. CAG:977
GATAAAAAGAATATTTTTAAAAAAGATTAAAAATACAAGGAAAAAATGAACTATCAGAAGAAAAAATAAAAAAAATGTTGTTTTTTGGCAGTGAATGGGGTATTTGTACCCCTATCCATTAAGGAGAGATGTCCGAGAGGCCGAAGGAGCTTGATTGGAAATCAAGTATAGGTGTCAAAGCCTATCAAGGGTTCGAATCCCTTTCTCTCCGCCATTTTTATAAAGAATCTATTGTTTTCAATAGGTTCTTTTTGTTTTTGCAGCAAGTTCAAAAACTTACTGCTAATGAAACTGCTAATAGAATCTCTCCCCGCCACTCTTTTCGAGGGGCTTCTGCCCCACAGGGAGGTGTCCCGATGACACTGTATAACAGGGGCTTTTCCTACTATGCCGTTCATAACCTCTCAAAGGCGGAAGCCGTACGGGAAGGGCGGAAACAAATCTGGATTTCTCTGCACACCAAAGACAGGGGACTGGCTGAACAACGCTATTTTATGGTAATGTCAGAGTTGATGAAACGATTGCGCTTTAAGGACGAAACGATAACGACACCTTTTCAAATTCCCGACGAACTTTTGCTTCCCAGTTTGAAAGAAACCAAAGCCAAATTACGTCAGTCCGGTTACGGTTGCGTTTATCCGTATGACAAACACCTGACCGAATTGTTATTGGTTGAGTACCTGCAAAACAAAATCCGCACCGAACAGAATAAAGCCGGTGTCCCGATGATTGCGGACATATACCAAAACCGATTCAACGAGGAGCACGGCTATTATTACAACGGAGATTTTTCCCTGATTGACGATGAGTGCAACGCGTATTTTGAACAGGAGAATCTGCCCCGACCGACCGATTCAGTCAAAAACATCGTGCGCGAGGTTTTCATGCGCGTACAGTTGCAGTTTTTGGACTATATGGTCAAGTACCTGAACGGAGAGAAACCCGTATTACCGACGCAAATAATCCCCGGCATACCCGCATTGAAAACCGAATCCTCCATCTATGCGCAAAGCGGTTACAACGCCCCTGTCAAAAAAGAGATTGTTCAAAAGGCAACGCAGGGGAAAACGTTCTTAGATGTTGCTACGCAATACTGTAATCTTCCCGCCCGAAAGAATAAAAAGGACGCGAATAAAAAGATTCTCGGTCGCGCAAAGGTCATTCAGGAACTGTTGGGGGTTGGTCGTGATATGCGGTCAATCACGTCGGACGATTTGCAGAACGCCGCAAACAATCTGGCTTATATCCCGTATTCTTACGGACATGACCATAACAAGAAAAGCATTTTCGACCATATCAAAATCGGTAAAAAGAATCCCGAAAACTGCATTACGCAAAAGACGCTTGATGAGTATGTCGGGTGCATAAAGACCATATTCGCCGAAGCCTTGCGGAAAGGGGACATTCAAGAAAACATCGTTGAGGCAGTAGATTGGCCTGTTTCTCATAACCAGACTCCGACAAAGAAATACGCCCCATTCAGTATTGAACAACTCAATGCGATTTTTCACGCGCCGTTATACACGGGGTGTATTGACGACGGTCGAAATTATAACAAGGTTGGCTCCAATCACCCGCGTCGGATCAGGTTCTGGTTGCCGTTAATTGCGTTGTTTACAGGGGCGCGCATCAACGAAATCTGCCAACTGCATACGGACGATATACAGGAAAAAAACGGTATCTCATTCATCAGCATCAACGAGGAAGACGAAAAACACGTCAAGACCAAAGCCGGAATCCGACAAGTCCCGATCCATAATGAATTGATCAAAATCGGTTTCTTGGATTATGTGGCCGGAATCAGAGCAAAAGGGGAAACACTTCTGTTCCCCGAAGTGATGGAAAGTTTGACCAAAGGGGAAAGAGCTGAAAATGCGTCTCCGTCCGCACCGTTGTCGAAATGGTTCAATCACTTCATTGAATCGATAAACGCGTGCATAGAACCGCCGGAATTGAAATTCACACCGGAACACGTCTTCCATAGCTTCCGTCATACGGTCAGGACGGAGTTCCGTCGCAATCGCGCACCGGAAGACGATGTTTGCCGTATCTGCGGTTGGGAAGACGGCTTGAAGGGGAAAACGTTGGCAGACCATTATGGAGAGGCTGTGCTTGAAAACTTGAAAGAAACCGTCAATTCCGGACTTATTTACAAGGGGCTGGATTTGAGCCATCTGTATGTATAGAAAAGGAGGCTCTTTTTCAAAGCCTCCCCTATGATTTTAGTTAAGTCCCAATCGTTCCAGAAGCTTGGTTCTTTCAAAAACGATACAGCGTTTACGGAAACGGCTATTTTTCCCTCTCGCAGATAAAATTGTTTTTGCTGACCAACCGTTCGCGGTTTTTTCGTTCAAAATGCAATCGTGTAATGCATTCAAAGCGGCATTCGCTTTAATTTCAGAACCGAAAATTTTTATCAAGCTTTTTGACGGAAGAAAGTATCGGTCGTCACGTTTGAAAATTTTGTTTTCATTATAGGCGGCCTGAACATCTTCCAACACCGTTTTTGACTTAATGAAAAAGACACGCCTATCGTCGGAAAGGCAATTAACTAAAGCTCGAATCCCTTGTTCCATCAGATCCTTAGGATTTGAAGCATAGTCCAACGTCCGCTGATACATTTCATTCACCGATGCGAAGATTTTGGAATTATTCCAAGGAACAAAACCATTCTCAGCGGCAAATATTAACGCTGCATAGATTAACCCAAATCGCAGAGCCAGACGTTCGGCATAGCCGCCTTTTCCTCTTATATGTTCTTCGGCTAAGAAAAATTGAATATACCTCTCTAAACGTTGTTTCAGCAGCTCTTTTTCCCCTTTATTAATCAGAGAAATCAGCAGTCGCAGGTAATGCAATCCCAAATAGCCATAATCAACAGAAACGCTTTTCTCCAATTTTTTAATTAGCCTTGCGCCGCTCTGTTGACCGGCAGGAAGGTCTTTAAAGATACCTTTTCTGCCGCCCTCGGGTGTGTCCCCATAATCAACAGGAATATCGATCATACGCAGTGTTTCGCCAGCATCCCGTTTAGTCTCGGAAGCCAAAGAAAGTTCTCGCAAAGAATGCTCGTTTGTACATAAGAACAAAGAATTCCAATTTTTATTTTGCCGGTCTAGCTCGATATACGTTTTTGATCTGCGTTTGGATACGCCGCTTGTTAATGTATAGGAAAGGCGGCTAATACGTTTGGCAACCTGTTTGAAATCAGATTCGCATGTACGCCCTTCATCTAAAATGGTGAACAAATCATTGTTACGCTCAGCTTCCTCCTGTAAAGCATTATCCGTGGCATACCATGTAGGAAGCTTTTCGCGATGTCCATAGATGGACGTCGCCAGATACAGTAGTTTGGACTTCCCTGAACTTGATCGACCAAAAAACAAAAGCCCGAAGCTATCAACACCTAAAATACTGATTAATGGAGCAAGGAATGCCATTCCGACAGCCAAAAGAGCCGGAGGACTTCCTGCTAAATTTTTCAATAGCTCTTTTTGCCCTTCAGACTTTCCGGATGCCGTACACCACTCTGATTCATTGTTTGCAACAAAAGCGGCGTTTGATGGAATGATACGACTTCCTAAAACAAAGCTGGTCTTTCCGTTAACCGGATGATACCCATTTGTCTGGAACAAATGATAGGGAGAGGATGCAACTTTTAATAAGTCATGTATTTCTTTTATTTCCTCGTCAATCATAAAAAGCGGGAAACCTTCATTTGAAAGAAATGACTTGAGTTTATTTCTTTCCAATGCAATATCCATCGGCACACATATTCTTTTTAAGCTTCCGGAAACTGTTGTGAACTGAAGCATCACGAAATACTTTTCTTGTTCATTTTTGCAAGTCGCTACTGCCGTACCTTCTGTGGTACGATGACACGATGAAAAAATATCGTTTTTGCGTTTTTTACGCCCTGATTTCAAGTGCTGTGTTGCACCTACTTTTTTAACTTTTAACGAATTAGAGGCTTCGTTTGCCTTTTTCTTAATAGTTTTCATAATAAATTTCCTTTTCTAAAAATACTTTTTTTCATATTAAATTTTCGATTTATACCGTATAAAAACAGCAAATCGTACCCTGCAGTATCGGAAAAAATACCGGCAAGTTCTCTGATTTGATTTGCTTTTAATCTGTATTCTGCAGATGTATGGTAAGCATTTCTTGCTACTGTTTCAGGATGAAGATATCGGGTTCTTCTTGGGAAATATGCAGGATAACAGTATGAAAAAGCCTTATCCTCTTCTCCCTTACGAACTGAAGTAACCTTTACCGGACGAGATATCTCATTAGTTGTATAATAATAGATGGCGAAACGCTTATGGATTTCTTGTTGGGTAAGTTCCGGTGCAGATACTATCAGATGCCAATGCGGACTCCAAAATGTATCAAATTCGCCTGTACTGTCTTCATTCAGACAAATGTCGTAGGATCCGATAATTTTAATATCAACATCGGGAAAAGCACGATTGACTCGTTGCCGCAATCGGTTGTTCAAAGTCTTGACATCCGTCGTTCCATATTCGGAATTGACAGGTTCGATCAGATCGACTTTATATAGTTCATCGGCATCCATTGATGTTTGAATGAATGATACAAAAGAAGTTCTGATATTTCTACGACATAGGCTGCATAACACATCCCCACAGGGATCATATTTATCGCATTCTCTGATTTTGTTAGCCCTATCGTGCCATTTGGGGTCGTCGATCAATGCATCGACTATCTGAGCGTTACGTTCCGAACATTCTTTTGGTGTTTCTGGCCGCCATACATTGATATTTTGCATTTCGTTCCTCCGTCATGCTTGTAAAAATTTAAGTATTCAAAGACGGAGAAAAAAATAAATATCCCGCCTCTGAATGGCGGGTTTGAATTTTTTAGGCTAATTGAAACCCTAAGTGCAAGCCGCGTTTTGTCTGAAAGACAAAACATTTCGGGAAATAAATCCCGCGCCTCTGTATAAAAGGCAGGTTTGGCGTATTTATAGTCTGCGAAACCTATAAGCCGACTGCTGTCTTCAAAGATAAAGACTCGAAGATCACGAAGTGATCTTTATATTATGGTAGAATCAAAATAAAAAAACTCAAGAAAAAAAATACGTTTTGTGTCATTTCAAAGATTTTGCGCGTTTTTATAAGTACGACACAGGTATCACAGATACGTTCGATGTTATGGGCAGATGCGTCGACGCCAAACAGACAACGGCTCCGTCCCCCATCTTTACGCCGGCTTTTTCCAACACGTTGAAATTCTTGATATCACCTTTGTCGGGATTGGTTTTCTTTTTGATTTCTATCGGATAGACCAAGCCGTTTTCTTCCAAAATAACATCAATTTCTTTTTTGTCTTTGTCTCGATAGAACGAAATGTTCGGTGTTCTGCCATTATGCAGGTAGCTTTTCAGAATTTCCGAAACAACAAAGGTTTCCAGAATCTCTCCGCTTTTTGCACCTGCTTCCAACGTTTCGGGGGTGTTCCATTTTGTCAGGTAGCAAACAAGCCCCGTATCCATAAAGTAAATTTTCGGCATCTTTGTCATTCGGTTGCTAATATTTCTTGAAAACGGATAAAGCAAATAAATTAAGCCTGATGTTTGTAGTATAGAAACCCAGCGTTGAACCGTTGCAACCGGTTTGCCGATATCTCGTGCAACATCAGAAAAATTCAGCAGTTGTCCGCTTCTGGCAGCTAAAGCGGTTAAAAGCGCAAAAAACTGCATTTCATCACCGCTGGTCGTTAAATCGCGAATGTCCCGTTCTATATATGTCCGAACATATGAACCGTAGAAATCTTCCCAATCGACATTATCCCCTTTATTCAAGGCAGGGTATGAACCTTTCCATATAATTTGATACAATTCCTTTAAATCGATATTTCTTGCCGTTTTCGACCGTTTGAGAATCCATTCCTGTGTGGGCAAGAATTTGTCGTAAAAGGGTTGTTTTTCGATTTCAGGTAAGGACAACCCCTCCAGATTTAAAATACCGACACGACCGGCCAGACTTTCAGAAACACCTTTCATCAAGTGAAACTGTTGCGAACCGGCAATCCAAAACAGCCCTTTTTCCTGCTTTTCATCAACAATGGCTTTGATATAAGGCAACAGTTCGGGGGCATATTGAATTTCATCAATCAACAAAGGAGCTTCAAAGCGTTGCAGAAACAAGGCCGGATTTTCTTTGGCCAGTTTTCTGTTTTCCAAAGTATCCAAAGAAACATAATGACGTTCAGTCTCACAACATTTAAAAACGGTCGTTTTACCAACCTGTCTTGCCCCCGTAATCATTACAACAGGAAAAGAAGCATTCATTCTTTTAATGGCTGTTTCGATGGTTCTTTGTATGTACATAGTTAAAATCCGACTAATTTTTAATACAATGATAAAATAGTCGGAAAACGTAAAGATGTCAACACCACACCTCTGCGAGGGCTTCTTTGATATGCTTCGGATTGGTTCGGT
>HF994899.1 GCA_000434295.1 Acetobacter sp. CAG:977
TACGTTAAGTTACGAAGGCAAGTTCAAGAAGGATTATCAAGACCATACCGGTTTGATTAACTTCAAGTACAACTTCTAGGTCGTTTTACCTGAAATACGCAGGCGGGGCATTAGAGCTCCGCCTGTTTTGTTTTTTTATTGTCAAGTGATGCTGTTTTGACTTTTTACGAAAAGAATGCTAAATGCTTTAATATTAAGAACAGGGAGGTTGTTATGAAAAAAATAGCTTTTGTTTTGATGATTTTTATATCTTCTTGTTCCTATATTTCACATATTGATATGTCTGATAATCCGGAGAGTGCACAAGATAATATCAGTACAAATAACACCGCTCTTCAGGAAGAACCCGTAATGCCGGAGCGGAATCCTGACTGTATGGATATGGTAAGATTTAAAGTTTTGCAAGTTCTTGGTAACGGATATGCATTGGCTTATGAGTGTAACGAGGGTGATTTTTGCGCCTCCAATACAGTTGTTTTATTAACACCGTTGCCAAGGGTTTACTATTATGATGATATGTATGTAACTGTTCCTAAGGAAAAGTGTGCAGTTCAAAATGGCGTTTTCAGATATGAAACGAAACGAGAAATTCTTAAAACAGTTCCCGTGATTAAATATGATTATGAGTACGCCCCGAGAAATAATGAGGAAATCGAAGCACGTTTCTATGAAACTATGAAAGATTTGAGGTTGGGGTGTAAAGATTCGATGTCCTTTGATGATAAAACGAACAATCTTGAATCAATGAAAAAATGTGACTGTGTTGTTGATAGCTTTTTGGCCGCATATAAAGAAAAGGATACCTGGATAGAACGTGATAAAATTGTAGAAAATCTACGTAAAAAGGCAGAAGCTAAATGCGGAAAAATACCGGATTATTTTAATTAGGTGTTATGTCTACATAAGATTGAAATAATATATTTCGATATTTTAAAAAGTTGTTATTTGTTGCAACGGTATTGTATCATACTCTAATCAATCTGTGCTTAAACAACAAAGAAAGTGAGTGAAATATGCCGGAAAATAAAGTTTCAAAATTTATTGAAGACGTAAATGAAATAGAAAAGGAAATATCGAAAATATTAAAAGATGAAAAAAGAAAAGGAAATTTTAAGAGCGCCATAGAGACATACATGTATCAAATTCAAGATGAATTGTATAATACAGATTTGTCGGATGATGATAAAAGCGAAGAATTTATAAAAGTATATGCAGATTATTATGGTATGACTCGTAGGGGTAAAGATTTTTGTAAGGAATATTTTAAAATAATGGAAAAATTAAAAGGAGAGATAAATTTAGATTTTGAAACTGTTTTTGATCGGGTCTATGAAATAGCTCATACTGATGAAGTGTCTTTTTCTAGTAAAATGTTGCACACGATAAATCCTGATTTGCCGATATGGGACAGTATCGTTGCAGAAGATCATTTCGGTATGAAAGTTCGCTATTATAAAGCCTATCTGAGAGAATTTAATAAGTATAAATTAAGCAAAAAAGGACAATACGTTATAGGTTTGTTTGACAAGATATGCGGCGATTTATTCGGTAAAGATTCTTTAGAGGCGAACAAGGCGAAAGCTTGCATAACGGATACGAAAAAAATTGATTTCGTTTTATGGCAATGCAGGGAAGAGAAAAAAAATGAGAAAAACGGAGAACGATTTGATAATTAACGTCACATTATCTCACTAATTCAACGTAATTTAATTAAAAACAGCCTAGGGGTGTTGAAAATGTCTGCATCTTGCCTATTGTTGTTACAAATACGTCAAAATATCCCGTATTAGAAAATTTTTTATTACTCTTTATGTTTGTTCTATGAAAATATAGTTTAGGTAAGGATTTTTTTGGATAAAAAATGAAGAGCGTTGCTGTTTTTTTGGATGGTTAACGGTGCGTTGTTTCTGTTCGCTACACCGTTAGAGGATGCGGAAAAAGCGGACGTGTTTTATGACAGTCCTTTGACACATATCGAACAATGGAAAAAAATACGGCAAGAGCATCCAGAATTTTCCCCAAAATACGAAACATATCCGCGAGGGCGTATGACATATAATGCCCATACAAAAACGTTTCAGTTGATGGCGGATAAGGCGATTTTGACAAACAGAAAGATCCTGGCAGCTATTAAAAACGGATGCGGCTTGACAGAAACGGATAAAGTCGTCCTCATAGCCGATCCGCATTACCGGACTTGATTTTATTTCCGACCTTTAATCTATTGTTCTAAATCCGCCAGATTAAAATTATATTTCATAATATCTTCTTTTTTATTTATTAGGACGTAAGTGCTGGTATATGGAAATGATTAAGATTATCTTATAAGCACATTTTTATTACTAACTTTTTTATAACTTATGGTGTCGCAAAGTTTTATGTTTTTTGGTTCGACATATTGCTTCCCAGTTTTTTTTAAGTTAGTAAATTATAATTATCTTTAAGAATTTTTATATTTATCCATTTTCTCTGTTTATAAGATTAAGGGCATGATTTAACGTGATAAATATGCTAACAAAACTG
>HF994900.1 GCA_000434295.1 Acetobacter sp. CAG:977
AAGCAAAACATACAACGCTTCCGTTGCTGCAAAAAGCGTCAAAAACCAAATCGTTGTCTTGCCTAAGACGGGGAAATAACAGTTGAATATGCACAGCGCCGCCTCCGCATACATAACCGTGCGCCATTTCTTCGCTACCGTTTCCGAAATCATTTATCCTTTTCCTTTTGCTTGCTATTCTTTCGAAATGTTAAATCCATCCTTTATATTATTCCAATCGGGCAAATCATTTCCGTAATAAGGAATCGCCCTGCACCGACAACCGTAGTCTTCCCCGGGATTGCCTCCTTCGGGAGGGTTCTTTCGACAAAAAACTTTACCCTGTCGTTCGGCATGGGACGACCGAACGCGATTATCATTTTGCGTTTCCCAAATATAATATAACGGTTCTCCGTTCTCTGTTTTACAGATTTCTTCCGACAAATTCCGAGCCGACTTTTCCTTTTCTTCAACGCTGACGAAATATTGGTGCAATTCTTGAACAAGGCGATCATGCACAATCCCTTGACCAAAAAGATATTCATGATTGTTCAATATTTCTTTTGCTTTTGTCTCCTCTCCGTTTCGTTTATTCAAAAACACACGTATTTCGTCGGGATCAGGCATTTTTATAATCCTGCCGACGGGAAGACGAGAGTTTTTCCGTAATCCTTTATTTTTCATCAAAATCGCCTCAATCGGCAAACCGTTAATTCTGGCGATTTCAATCAACGTGTCCCCCGGCTCTACGACGTGTTCCGCTTCTATCAAATCCGATCGTTTCCAACGGTTCAAATTCATGCGATCTTCAAAGATCGCTTGCCGAAGATCCTCTTTCTTTAATTTCCCTTTTTTATCAAACAGGTTAATACCGATTCTTACCGCGTTGGCGTCTTCATTTCCGGTCATATTAAAAACATAAAAAAAACCGTGCCCTTCTTTCGAATCATGATAGCGACTGCCTGTTTCAAGTTCAAGCCGTGTAAGATTGGAAAGCCGTCCTGCGTAACCGTAGTGAATATTTGAATAAATGTCGTAATCGTAAACGTATTCAAAATCTCCGTCTATCGGAGTTCCAAAAATGACGGAAGCCTTTCCTTTTTTGTTCAGTAACCTTTTATGAAAATACTTTTTGGCTATGTGCGCCAGTTGCGGTTTAAAATCCCATGCCTTTCTGTTTTCCACCAGATCAATAAAATCTTTATAATTAGAAGCTAGAGTATCGTTGGTAGCCTTTTGCAAATCTGGCACTTTCTTATTTAATGCCTGAGCAACAGAACGATTCGTAAATCCGAGAACATTATCTACCGCCCTTGAGCGGGAATCTTCAAAAATTTTACTCAACCTTTTCACTCTCGGATCATGTTCGCGTTCCGTCATTTCATTGTATATAAAATTTATGACCGCATCGTATTCCTTAAAGCCTTCCATCTTTTTCCTCATTCATAAACAAAATGTTGTTATTTATCACATTATGTTTATAAAATAAAGAATGTCAAGAGTTTCCCGTTTATTATTTCAATCCGGCGTAAAAAAACGGCGCCCAATACACCATAAACCTAAGCAAAAACGGCTTTTTCGTTTTTTTATACTCAAAATAATAACACCAAAACGAAGCTGACAGTAAAACCATCGACAGCAACACCAAGCCATTCAGCAACAGGATAAGCTCCATAAAACTGCCCGGAAGATTGCACCTGAAAATCGCTTCAAATCTTGTAACGCTCAATCCGACGAACAAGTACCCTGCCAAAGTGACATGCGTCCCCTTATCGATTTTATCGTAGTCCGACACTTTATTTATTTTTCTTAACACCGGCGGCATAAACCAAATCAATACCGCCAAAGTGAGCTGAACTTTCCACGATATGTGAACCTGAACGGGGCAACTGCTCCTTTGTGCATAAAAAAGATACAAAGAAAAAAACAAAATAATCGCAAAACCGCCGTATCCGGCATAATCGCTATAAATCCACCGTTTCCATTTTTTCGGCTGAACCAAAACATACAGCGTTTCCGAAACGAACAAAGCTGTCAGAAAATAACATGCCAATGAATCGCCCCTAAAGCCCGTATAAAAATCCCAAACCCTCTCAGATGCGAAAAAATATACAATCGGTTTTAAGGCTTCGCTGTATTCCAAAGCACCAAACATTGCCAGCGTAAATGTGACTATACGCCATTTCTTTGCCGCTTTTT
>HF994901.1 GCA_000434295.1 Acetobacter sp. CAG:977
CTACGGTCAGTGCGGTATTACCGGTAAAAATAAAAGACCGCGCCACACATACAATCAGCAAGAACTGAGAAAATATCTTATCCGATACCAATGGGCATATCAGAAAGGATATTACCTGCCCAAACTGCCTGAAAGTCTTTACGATATTTTCTATGAAATAAAGGGCATTTTTAATGTTGCGACTGCACCGATTTCAGAAATGCTGAGGGCGTCTAGATGGCTCAGACGCGCCGCTTATGAAAGCTCAAGCTATTATCAGGAGCGACAGGAAAGAAAACGAAACACCGGCCGTCGAAACAGGAGGAAATAGCCCATGAAAAAGAATAAAACAATGAAAGAGCAGTTTCGGTCTTATATCCTAAGCCCGGAAGACAGGGATTACGCTTTTCAAAATGTTGACAAAGACAAGCTTCGTAAAGTGATTGAAGACTTTCCGAAGTATTTAAAAGGTATTCCCGTTTATCCGCCCAACACGTTTGTTGACGGTGTCGGAATAGAGAACAACGATGAACAGGTTATTCTTTCTGTGAACAGCCTGTATCAGCTCTGGGAACGATCCGAATACTGGGTGCAAAGAAAAGGAAAGGAAACCCTGTACATTTTTGGCATGAGCTATTCAGAGGAGTTTAACTCATTTATAATCGGAGGCTATCTGCACCCCCAAGACGAGTTCGTTGCCCTGCACTGGGAACAATCGGTCAGTACCATCGGGTTGTTGACCGACAGTTTGAACTATGACGAATTTACGGAGACGGTTCGTTTGAAAAAAGATACGGCTTTATATCGATTATTTAATCTGGCTAAAACAGCTTAGGGGGAAGCGTCTAACATATTGAAAAACGGCAATAATTTGACTTTTTAGGTTAAATGTGTTATATTTATACCATCATCGATTAAAACATCGGTGATGGTATTTTTTTGGAGCAATCTCGCACAATTTGAAACTGTTTAACCGCTTCTTGGCGGCAGGATACTTTTGTGCGTTTTTCAGGGGGTGGGGGTTAAAGTTATGAGCCATGAAAATAAACGTCATTTTGACGAAAAAACCTTAAAAATACAGGTATTAAACGACCGGTTCAGACGAACGTTTATCGGCGGACAAGTATTCATGACCTCAGGGGTATCAAGTTTGCCTCAATCGGAGCTGATAACTTTAATGAACCTTGTCCGTACCTTTAATGAGTTTAACGGTAACAACGACCCGTACGGTGAACACG
>HF994902.1 GCA_000434295.1 Acetobacter sp. CAG:977
TTTTTAATTTATTCATTTTTTTTAAAACATGCTGATTTTATTGCATATTTTATAATTAAAGTCTTGCCCCGTTGATATCTCCGATCTTTTTTGTTATTCCTATTTTCGTGTTTTGTTGGGAGACTCTTCGTCAATGTCCATGCCTCGAATCCTAAGCCGGTACATCATCAAACAATTTTTGGCATCCTTCTTCGCCGTTATGCTGGCTCTCGGCTTTGTCATCGTCTTGTTCGACGTCATCGAATTGATGAAAAAAGGAACAACAAAAATTACTTATACCTTCGGCGACGTGCTGATCATGGCTCTTCTAAAATTGCCGAACATGCTTCAAACCATCCTGCCGTTCGCCGTCCTAATCGGCGCCATTATCGTTTTTTGGCGCCTGACAAAAAGCCATGAACTGGTCATTATCCGATCTGCAGGACAATCCGTTTGGCAGTTCATTGCTCCTTTGATGGTTACGGCTTTCGTTCTGGGAATCCTTAACGTTACGGCTTTTAACCCCTTCTCAGCCGCCATGTTCGCAAAATATCAAAGACTCGAAGATAAAAAGTCCGACCTGCCGACCATCAATATCCAAGGCATGTGGCTGAGAGAACACCGCGACGATAAAATGTATGTCGTCCATGCCGACGCCATCAGACAGGAAAAATATAACCTCACTTTAAAAATCGTCAGTATCTTTGAATTCTCTCAAAATGACAGATTCCTCAGGCGAATCGATGCCGACTCAGCTTTACTCGCCGACGGATTCTTCCTGCTGACCGACGTGAGAATCTATGAAAAAGGAAAGCTTATCCAAAACTTTAAAGAGCTGATGTTCCCGACCAGTCTGACACTCGGAAAAATACAGGAAAATTTCGCTTCGCCGGAAACTATATCGTTCTGGGATCTGCCGGATCTGATTCGTTTCTTTGAAAGAACGGGATTCTCTTCCCATTCCCACAGGCTGCATTTCCAATCGCTGATCGCGTCCCCGTTCCTGTTGGTAACCATGATTCTTATCGCCGCCGTGTTTTCTATTAACCCGAACCAGCGGCAAGGCGGAAGCCTGTTGCGAATCAGCACGGGAATCGCCAGCGGTTTCCTGCTGTATTTCACGACAAGAATTACTTATGCTCTCGGTTTTTCAACGGCATTGCCCATCGCTTTTGCCGTGTGGAGCCCCATCATTATCTTTGCTTCGCTGATGACCGCGATTCTGTTGCATCAGGAAGACGGTTGAGAATTTCCGGCAAATCCGAAAACTTATCAAAAAGAAGATTCGCTCCCGCTTCTTTCAGGCTTTGAACCCTAAACGGCGTACAGTGCGAACCGCCGACAAACCCCAAAACCGTCATACCCGCCGAAAGACCAGCACAAACGCCCGCAACACTGTCTTCCAAAACAATGCAACGATCAGGCGGAAATCCCATCTTTTCCGCCGCATACAAAAAAATATCCGGTGCAGGCTTGCCCCTTTTGACCCAATGCGAGCTGAACACCTCTGATTCCTTAAACAAAGAATCCAATCCCGTTACTCTCAGACATTGAAACAAACGCTTCGGCCGGCTGCCCGATGCAATACATCTGGACATTTCCAAAGATTTCAGAGTCTCTGCCGCTCCGGGCATCGCACGAAGTTGTGTTTCAAACAATGTTTCGACGCGTTCGTTCACGGTATCCAAAAAACCCGAAGGCAATGTATAGCCGTAATCCTTTTCTATTTGCGCACATATTTGAGGACCGCTTTTGCCCGTATAGTCGTTCAGCATCGATTCGACGGAAACGGGAGCTCCGACAGCGCCCAACATTTCGGACCAAATTTGGCATCCGATCAGTTCGCTGTCGATCAGAACGCCGTCAAAATCACAAATTAAAAGCTTGTCCTTAATATTCATAATCTTCCTCCGAATCCGATTCTCCGAGAGCTTTGAGAGCCGTTTGAAAAGAAAAGCCCGCACGAGCCAATACTGCCAAATCTTTTTTGCGAAATTCGCGCCGAAGCTCTTCGGGTCGGCAAAAACCCAGCCGCTTTTTGCGTACCAGTCGAAGAGCCGCTTCCAATTCCGCGTCGTCCGCGTTTTCCAGATAGCGCGATAAAACTTCTTTTTGTACTTCTTCGGGAATTCCGTTTTGACGCATTTTTTCGCGTATGGCTTTTTGAGACTTGCCCGAAGACGTCAATCGCCGCACGAGCGTATCCGCATAGCGGGCGTCATCGACATAACCGTCCGAACAAACTTTATTGACGACTTCGCAAACCAGATCTTCCGCATTGTCGGGGATGTCTGCTCCTTTTAAGCGTTCTTTGGCAATCCGTCTGAGCAAAAAAGATTTCAAACGGCTTGAAGACGTCTCATATCGCCCTAAATAATACAGGGCAATATTCATTAAACGCTTTTGCGTTATCGGCTTTGGCGATAAAAGTTTTTTTTCCGTCATTATTCTCTTGCCTGCAATAATTTATCCGTTTTATAGACGAGTTTTAAAGATTTTTAAAGGAAGTTGTCTCATTAAATAGAATAAAGGAGAATGCCTGATGGCTGATGCTGCATATTCTTTTATTATCGATTCGGGGCTGACAAGAGGGCACGCCGTACGCCTGTGCGACACGCTGGACACCATTTTGTCCCAGCATGATTACCCGCAAACGGTGGGAATGCTGTTGGGCGAGGCTGTCGGCTTGTCGGCTTTGTTATGTTCTTCCATTAAGTACGACGGCGTTTTTTCTTTGCAAATCCAAGGCGACGGTCCTGTTTCCACTTTGGTGGTCAACCAAACCAGCGAAGGCAAAATCCGCGGTTATGCCCGATTTGACAAAGATGCCTTGCAAAAAGCCGAACTGGAACAAGCCGAAAAGAAAACCGCTCAAGTTCCAGCTTTTTTCGGACACGGCGCTTTGTCTTTCATGGTTGAACAAAAAGGAGCCGCCGAAAATTATCAAGGTATTATCGGTTTGGAACAGCCTACGCTGACCGAATGCGTGCATCAGTATTTCAGAGATTCCGAACAGATCGGGACGGCCGTCAGATTGCATATTGCGCCGCCCGACGGGAAAAACGGGTGGAGATGCGGCGCGATCATGATTCAAAAAATGCCCGCCGCACAAAAAGCGGCTGCCCATCTGTCCGAAGAGGACATAGAAGAATTGTGGCGGACTGCCGTTATTTTGTTGAACAGCGTAACGAACGAAGAATTGGTTGACACAAATCTTCCGGTTGAAAAACTTATCAACAGACTCTACCACTTAAACGATTTGCAAATTTTTATGCCTAAATTGCTTGAATTTGGTTGCCGATGCTCGCAAGAAAAGGTATTAGAAATGTTAAAAAGCTTTCCTCCTCAGGATATCGACGATATGATTATTGACGGAAAGATTATCGTCGACTGCCAGTTCTGCGGAAAAAGATATACGTTAACCTCTAAAGATTTAAGTCAGGAGAATAAGTAAATGTTCAAACTTCTGCGTTTTGCCTTTCCGATTGCGGTTGCGGCGGTTTTAGGCGCTTGTTCGTCAACGTCCTATCAGTCGGGATATACGCCGTATAATGCGAATTATTCTCAAACGGGTTATCAGACGGGCTATGCGCCTCAGGCGTACAATGCTCCGGAAGCACAGCAACAAGCTTACACGGCGCCTGCTCAGGGAGATTTTTATCCTCCCGTACCGTTCGGTCAGAAAATTGTTTTGAAAGCTCAGGACATTAAATTTATTTCCAGCTACAACCCGCCCAACAGAGCTCCCAACATTGAACATTTGCTGTTGGTCACGCCCGAACAGATCATTCATAAATGGGCTGAGAACCGTTTCAGCGTTGACGGAACGCCCGACCGTCATGTCCGTTTCCTGATCAAGGATGCCGGCATTGTTGAAGAAAACATCATCACGGGCTCTTGCTTTAAATCCGTCAAGCAGCAGTATTCGGCAAAGTTTGAAGTAACCATCCAGATCGTTGATGCAGAAGGGCGTGTCTTGGTGGAAACGACGGCTTTGGCAGCTAAGAAGGAAATCGTTGACAGCGAAGCGACCTATCAGGAACGCGAACGCATTTGGACGAACCTGATGTTTGATGTTGTTAAAATTCTGTCCGCGCGTTTGGACAGCGAGCTGTCAAGCCCTGCTTTTAACGACTACATCAAACGCTAAAAAAAGCTTGTATCTTTATTCCATATCGGTATAAAGATACTAAGCGTGCGGGTGTAGCTCAATGGTAGAGCAGAAGCTTCCCAAGCTTACGACGAGGGTTCGATTCCCTTCACCCGCTCCAATAAAAAGACCTCCTTCGGGAGGTTTTTTATTGGGACAGCGGGGGCGGAAGCGAACCCGAAAAGAGGGTTCGGTAACCGAAGGTTACGACGCGAGGCTCGTGCCGAGCGACCCCTGAAAGGGGCGAGCTTTAGCGAGCTTTCCCTTCATCCGCTCCAATAAAAAGACCTCCTTCGGGAGGTTTTTTTATTGGGACAGCGGGGGCGGAAGCGAACCAAAAAGAGGGTTCGGTAACCAAATGTATTGAAGTGAGTGTTTTGCGTAGGGCAGATGGTGCGATTATTTTGGGTAATTGGCTTGTGTAGCGGATTTCAGGGGCGGGAAATAATCAAACCATGTGAACCGTAATTACTCTTTTTACTCTTTTTCTACTCGGTGCAGATGGTGTGATTATTTCGGGCAAAAGGATTTTAATCCTCTTTGTGCCTGTGTTTTAGGGTGATTAAGGCTTGGTTCAAATGGTATGATTATTGCGGGCAAGTGAGTCTTTTGAGGTTTTTGAAAATTCTGCTGTTCTGTTCAAATTTTTAATTGATACGAAACCGACACAATGATCGGAAGTGATGTTCCAATTCTTCATCTTCAGAGTTAATGTGTGTGTACCATGAATGAATATATAAATATAAGCAAAGCTTCTAGCTCCTCACTCGTTGAAAAAGCAGGTGCAAGCACCGCTTTTAACTCGTTCGTCCCTATTAAAGAAATCGCACAGGCTAAGGGGTTAAAGAGCACTCGTTCAATCCGAATGGAAATCAACAAACCTGAAAGCAAATATATTTCAAGAGAAGTCAAAGTAAATGGCGGAATGTCATACGAAATATTGTTTTCGAGTTTAGAGCCTGAATTACAGCAAAAACTTCGGGAATGCGAAACCAAATCAACGGCAATTGTTCCATTAAATTACAAACCGCCCGTTATTACAGATAAAGCAAGACAGACGGCAAATCACAGAATGAATATTGTTAAAGCCGCACTTGAACACAGAAACAAATATCCAACAATAAAACAAGTTGGAAATGAATTCGATCATTTATTATTCAGAGGTCAAAATAGAAACTACCGAACATTTTCTCCAAGTTTCAAAAGAATAAATAAAACTATGGAACCAATAAAACATTGTGTTGAATGGATAAAAAAAGAGGAATTTAAAGAACTTTTTACTCGTACACCTTATTTTGAAAGACTACCTAAGGAAATTGGTTGTATGGGACTGGATTTTGACTTCGATCTGGAAGCATTAGCACAACATTATGAATTTAAAACCAATTATTTGGATATTACAAAAAATTTTGCAGTTGCCTTGTTTTTTGCTTATACAGATTGCATTAATGGCAGGTATTATCCTATCCAAGATTTTAAACAATATAATCCGCACATCTATGTTGCTTCAATAGGAACTCTTCAACAATTTTACAGAGATAATTTCAAGGTAGTGGGTTTTCAAGTTTCCCAAAGACCTTATGCACAACAGGCAATGGCTTTAGATATTGAAAATTTAGCAAAAGTAAAAAACATGTTTGCAAAAATAAAACTTCCACAAAATGAATATTTTTCTGTTGGCATTTATAATAGTTTTAAAAAAGGTTATTCTTTATTTGTACCCGACCAATTGGGAGTTTATGCCAACAGGATAAAAACAGAAAATGTTTTATACGAGAATTTAATTGAGCAATATTTTAAAATATTCAAAATCAAAAATAGCATTATTGAAGATTTGATTAAAAACGGATATAAAATAACAAAAGATAAATTTGACATAACAAAACAAGAAGCCGAATCAATGCATATTGAAATTAACAATATTATTAAACCGTTGATAGCAGAAAAAATTGGTTATAGAAAAATTTCTTTTCCTAAATAATATAAAGAATAACTAATGCAAACTTTTAAATCAACTTGCCCGAAATAATCAAACTATCTGTCTTAAATAATCAAACTAAGTGTCTTTTTACACCAAAGGTTACGATAAAAAGTATCGGCGCCTTTTTTCTTTTACGTCGTCAAACAAGCCCTTGCCCTACGGCACTTTTTATTTGTGTTCCAAAACTTAAACCTTTGGGCTTTCCTTATTTTTTTGCGTCCCTTATAATCACTTCGGTTTTTCCATTTCGGTCAAAGGGGTTAACATGCTTACGGTTTTGGATTACGGCGGCGGAAATTTAAAAAGTATCGTCAATGCCTTAAATGCAATAGGTGTTTCTTTCCGTTTAACCTCAAAACCGGAAGACATCTTAAATGCCGACCGCTTAATCTTTCCGGGACAGGGGCATTTCGGGCAGGTTATGGAATCTTTAAAGTTTCAAGGACTTGCCGAACCGTTAAAACGCCGTTTAAACGAAGGCGTCCCCTTTTTAGGCATTTGCGTCGGGTTGCAGGTGTTGTTCGATTCTTCGGAAGAAGCCCCCGGCGTTCAAGGATTAGGCGTCTTTAAAGGAAAAAACGTCCGCTTTCGCCAAGGAAAAATCCCTCAAATCGGTTGGAATCAAATCCGAACGGAAAAATCAAATACCCTGCTGAGCAACGACTATTTTTACTTTGTCAATTCATTCCACGTCGTCCCGTCGGATCCTGCCGTCGTGTCGGCGACTGCGGAATATCACATTCCTTTTACCGCCGCCGTTGAAAAAGGCAACATCGTCGCGACACAATTCCATCCCGAAAAAAGCGGCAAAACGGGACAGGAAGTCTTAAGACGCTGGGTCGAGTCGTTTAAAATCGAAGCGGAGAAATAATATGCTGACAAAACGTATTATCCCCTGTCTGGACGTCAAAGACGGACAAACGGTCAAAGGCGTTAATTTTGAAAATTTAAAATATGCGGGCGATCCCGTTTCTTTGGCGAAAAAATATTCGGACGAAGGCGCAGACGAATTAGTCTTTTTGGACATAACCGCAACAAACGACGGCAGAAAAACAATGTTGGACGTCGTTGAAAAAGTCGCTAAAGAAGTCTTTATCCCCTTTACGGTCGGCGGCGGCATCAAAAGCATTGAAGACATCCGGAATCTGTTGTTGGCAGGCGCCGACAAAGTATCTTTAAACACGGCAGCCGTCAAAAACCCAGATCTGATAAAGCAAGCATCGCAACATTTCGGAGCTCAGTGCGTTGTCGTCGCCGTTGATGCAAAAAAATTCGACAATGAATATTTCGTCGTTACCAATGCCGGAAAAAATAAAACAGACATCAAAGTTTCCGATTGGATTCAAAAAATCGAAGAACTCGGTGCGGGCGAAATTCTTCTGACTTCCATGGATGCGGACGGAACACAAAAAGGGTTCGATTTGGACTTGACAGCTTTGGTGTCGAAGAATACAACACTGCCGGTCATTGCATCGGGCGGCGCAGGAGCTAATCCGCAACATTTCGTTGATGCTTTCAACCTTGGTTACGCCGATGCCGCTTTGGCCGCATCTATCTTTCATTACGGCACGCTTCCCGTCCCTGACCTGAAACGCGCTTTACGAAAGCAAGGCATCCCCGTCCGAATCGTATGATCCCGAAAACGGAGAACACCGGCTTCCTTTAACTCGGGACATATCGCTATGGAATGGTTCAGTCTTCCTCAAATCGTCGGCTATATTGCTTATGTATCGTCTTTTTACGCCTGTGCTCAAAAAGATGATAAACGTTTGTTCAAATTCTTCGGATACAGCTGGGTTTTGTTCGGATTACACCATTATATGATGGGAAATGACACCGCCGCCGTTTCCGCCGCCTTGATCGGAATCCGTATGTTCATGTCCGTACGTTGGAGCGGATGGGTGGTCGCTTATCCGTTTTCCCTGATCGCTTTGGTCATGGGATATTTGACTTATGTTTCCCCGGTCAGCCTGTTGCCGTTGGCCGCGTTGATCGTCGCAACCTTCGGAGCTTCTTATTGGAAAGGTATCCCTTTAAGAATGATCTTTATATCGACAAATTGCATGTGGTTCGCCCATAACTTTATTGTCGGATCCCTCGGAGCCATGGCTTTTGACGTAACCATTGCCGCTTCCCATGCTTTGACCGCCTACAGAATTTACAAAGATTCTCAAAGCAACTCAGAAAGCATCCCTGTCGCAAAAGCCGCTTGAATAAATAAATGGACTTCTTCACCCTGCCGCAAATTATCGGATATGTCGCCTATTGCACCGGTATTTGCGCAGGGTTGCAAAAAAAAGACAATCGGCTCTTCTTGCTTTTCAGCCTGACCTCGGCTTTGTTCTGCGTTCATTATTTCCTGTTAAACCAATTAACGGGCGCATCTTCCCAAGCCGTCATCGCAGTCCGAATGTTCCTGAACCGACGCTATAAAGGCGCCGTTATCGCTTTTCCGTTCGCCGCCATCGCTTTGTTCTTCGGTTGGAAAACGTACCAAACTCCTTACAGCCTGTTGCCGTTGGCTGCCGTATTGTGCGCAACGTTCGGCGCGGCTTATTTTTCGGGAATTAAGCTAAGGCTGGTCTTTGCGTCGTGTTGCGTCTTTTGGCTGATCCATGACATCCATGCCGGTTCAAACGGCGGTATCGCTCAGGATATCACAACAATGTCCGTTCATTTGCTGACATGCTACAGATTGCGCAAAGCCGAACAAAATTCAAAAAAATAAAAAAACTTTCTTTTGTATTTCCCTTTACCCGAAAAAACGCCGGTGCTACCTTAATCTTAAATCTTTTTTTGTTTGTGGGATTCTTTTTATGCCGCTCCTGATTACTTTGATCTGCCTGACCGTCGGAATTTCTTTTCTGTGCTCTATGCTGGAAGCTTCGCTTTTGTCTGTAACTCCGACTTACATCGCCCAGCTGGAAGACAAAAATCCGTCCGTTTATAAAAAATTGTCTTTCTTTAAAGCCAATATCGATACCCCTCTGTCCGCCATCCTGACCCTGAACACCGTCGCAAATACCGCCGGCGCTTCCTGTATCGGCGCTCAGGTCGCCAACGTCTTCGGATCGGGATATGTCGCTTTGGCATCGGCTTTGATGACAGTTACTATTTTGCTGTGCTCGGAAATCCTTCCTAAAACCATCGGCGCAACTCATTGGCGCAGCTTGGTCGGATTTCTTTGCTTTATCCTGCCGATTATGATCTTTATCCTTAAACCGTTCTTAAAACTCTCGGAAATCTTTGTTAAGCTGATCAGCTCTAAAAAAGAAGAACACAGCGATATCAGAGAAGAAATTAAAGCTCTGACAAAATTAGCCTATACCGAAAAATACATCGATGACGAAGAAAACCGCGTTATCTGCAATACGTTGAATTTGCAGGAATTCAAAGCAAAAGATATCGCAACCCCCAGAAACGTCTGTTGTACCGTGTTGGCCGGAATCACAATTCAGGAATTCGTCGAAATCGCTACAAAACATTCCTTCTCTCGATTTCCCGTCATGAAAAATGAAGATGAAGAAATCTTTGTCGGCTACGTCCATAAATCCGATATTATCGGAAAAGATCCGACCTTGCGCATCGATTCGCTGATTCGTCCCATTCTGGAAATCGCTTCAACGTCCAATATCGATTACATTTTCTCGGAAATGCTGAAAACAAGAAACCATATCGGCGTCGTTTATGACGAATTGGGAACTTGGTTGGGCATCGTTACGATGGAAGACGTGCTGGAAACCATTCTGGGTCGAGAAATCTTGGACGAAACGGACAAGGTTATCGATATGCGCTCTTATGCTAAGCTGCTTTGGTCCAACAGACGCGCAAAAGCCCAAGAAAAAAAGATTAGCGAAACGGTTCCTGCCGAACAAAAAACGGCAAACGTTTAAAAAAATCACCCGTTTCGAAAGATTTTCGTTTTCTCCGCGTTAGATTCTGTAAAAAGACCGACGCGGAGATTCGTTATGAACAAAATTCTTTTTATCTTTTTTTCCGTTTTCCTTTTTCCTGTCGTTACTTGGGCTCAAACGCCCTTTGAATCGAGACCTCAAAATTCAAACGTTTTTCCAGAATTGCACCCTGCGGGGGCGGATCAGGCTCCGCCCGCATTCAACGGGGAAACGCCTCTCAAGCCCGTCAAGCCGTTCGCTAAAAAGCCCAAAAGACCCCTGCCGCCGCCCTATAAACCGGCAGAACGTTTGTCATCCCTTGACGGCAAAGCCGTCGGATTTTTGGCAAATTCTCATCCTGCGGCTCAAGAGCTCCTTTTAAAAATCTCCGATAATCTCAAAAAGCGCCATCCGAATTTGGACGTACGCTTTATGACGTACGAAGAAAATACAGATATTACAGACAGTCCGCAAAAAAATGAATTCTTTGTATGGCTGCAAAGCGTCAATGCCGTCGTTACGGGTATTGCCGACAATAACCCGATTCGCTCGGAACAAACGTCTATACCGACTCATATCGAACGAAACGGTCGTCCGACGGTTTTGTTGGCGGAAAGTTCGTATTTAAAAAAGATAAATCAAGACGAAAAGCATCCTTTGCACCAAAGAATCCGTGCCGTCGGAACAGACCTTTCCGAAACGGACGCCCCTGCGATTAACAGATTGACGGATGAAATTGAAAAAGCTTTGACACAGCCGCTTTCCGACAAAGAAAAAGAATCCTTTAAAAGCTTGCCCGAAATCAATTTGCCCGATGCCATGCCTGATTTCCGAGAACGCTTTGAAAAAGAATGGAGCCTGCAATTATCCGAAGAATCGAAAACGGCTCAACTGTAAGAGAAAACAGCGCTTCCCGTTTTTTCAAAATAAGCGTCCCGCCCTTGATTATTCTTCTTCGGGATGGTTAAGAGCTTCAAAAGCTTCTTTATCTTTTTTGTTTTGCATCAGACGGCGAACAACCGTGCTGACGGGAACAATTGCAAACCCGCGCTTTTGAGCTTCGGGAATCCATATTTTTAAAGCTTCCGCCGTTACTTTGTGCGGATGCCCGATGCCGACTGCCGTTCCGTTTCGTTCCGCAACACTTTCCAGCAACCGCAATTGTTCCGTGACCTTTGACGTTGTTCTGGCGTTATCCAAAAAAACATTGCGAACGGCATAAGGAACTTTGTGCGCCTCTGCGACGGTTTTTCCGGCGCTGCGACGCGCCGTTAAAGAATCCAAAAACAACAGCCCGCGTTTTTTGACTTCTGCCATAACGACATCCATGGCATGCCGATCGGAAGTAAAGCGGCTGCCCATATGATTGTTGATACCGACATATCCCGAAAAAGCATTAAACATGACGTTTAAGCGATCTTGAATTTCTTTATCATCCATATTTATGAACAGCGCCCCCGGTCCCGGATCGTTGTTGAACGGTTCCATCGGGGTGTGCAGTAATAATTCGTGCCCTTTGTTTTTGGCTTCCAGCGTTTGCCGGTCCAAATCATCGGCGTATGACATAAAAGATACGGTCAAAGGCGCCGGCAAAGAAATTATTTCTTTGGTCATTTTGCGGTTCAACCCCAAATCGTCAATCACGATTGCAATGACGGGAACATCGTCTTCGACGTCGCAATCAACGGCGTAACGCTCCCATGTTTGGATTTCTTGTCGGGGAACTGAAACGCTTTCGATATATTCGGAAGGAACGGATTTATCGCCCATGGCCGTTAAAAAAGATCCGTCATAAGCCAAAGGGGCTTTTCTCATTCTCAGGCTTAGCGATTCTCCCGCGCCCAAGAACGGATTTCCGCCTGATCTGCCTTTGATGTTTTCGGAAACTTTTGCGGTCGGATTTTGTTTTAACACGGATTCTCTGTGCAACACCCAGCCCAAGCCGACGGAAAGAAAAATTATCAAAAACACCAAATAAAACGGCATCCAGAAATAGAAGCTTTTCCATCTTCTGGGGATTTTTTCGTGTTTGATTTTATTTAAGCGGAACGAATGGGCTCGACCCGTTATTTTGACAGGTTTTGCGGCGACATAGCGTTTTTTTCGTTTAAAAGAAAAGCGAGATATTTTCACGCCCAAAGCTCCGTTTTATGGAATTGACGAAAAGCATCATACGCCTAAAAATCTAAAAAAACCTTGAAAAAAACAGAGAACTAAAGTAGAACAAAATAAGAAAATTATATTAACGGGAATTTTTTATGCTGACCAAAAAACAACACGAACTGTTAATGTTGATTAACAAACGCCTGCACGAAGACGGGGTTTCGCCTTCGTTTGAAGAAATGAAGGAAGCCGTCGGTTTAAAATCGAAATCGGGTATTCACCGTTTGATTTCCGCCTTGGAAGAACGAGGGTTTATCCGCCGCTTGCCGAATCGTGCGCGGGCGTTGGAAGTTTTGCGAATGCCCGAAGATGCAGGCGATTTTCCTCAAACGGGCGTCAAAGAATTTGTACGCACGACAAATGCTTTTTCAAAATTCAGTGCGAATTTGGTTGCGAATTCGGTTGAGCTTCCCCGTTACGGCAAAATAGCGGCAGGAACGCCGATCGAAGCCTTGTGCGGCAACGATTCGATTTGCGTTCCCGCCAACATGGTCGGAAACGGCGAACATTACGCTTTGACGGTTGCGGGCGATTCCATGATAAACGCCGGCATATTGGACGGAGACACCGTCATCATCAGGCGTTGCAACACGGTGGAAAACGGAGAAATCGCCGTCGCTTTGGTTGACGGATGCGAAGTAACGCTGAAAAAAATCCGACGCAAAGGAAACGCTGTTGCTTTGGAACCCGCCAATCCGGCGTACGAGACCAGAATTTACAGCCCCGAACGCATTACGATACAGGGCAAATTGGTCGGATTGATGAGAAATTACGAATAGGCGGAAAAAAAAGATAAAAAACGAAAAAAATCTATTGACCGCGTCGGGTATAATCTTTATATATAAGCCCGTGCCGAGATGATGACCCCATCGTCTAACGGTTAGGACATCGCCCTTTCACGGCGGTAACGGGGGTTCGAATCCCCCTGGGGTCGCCAAAACAAAAAAAACCGCCTTTTCAGGCGGTTTTTTGTTGTGCTGTTTTTGAAAATCCCCCGTTTCATTTTTAATTGTTTAGCTGATTATATTTCGTTATACTTTTTTCGAAGTTCGGGCTTTCCTGAACTTTAGGGCGTCGAAAACCCTAAATTCTGTTAGTCGTCGCATGCGACTTTAATTTTATGCCGACTTCTGTCCCGATGGGCGGATGTCGGCTGAATAAGGCTATGCGCCAAATAGGCCGAGCCGTTTTAACAGAATACGGTTTTCGAACATCCGCCCGCCTTTCTTCGGCGGGGTTTGTTTTACTAAAAAACGAAAGGTATGTTCGATTATGAAAAAACTTTTATTCTTTGTTTTCCTAAGCCTTGTTTGCCAACAGGCAAAAGCAGAAAACACCTCTCTTATCCAAGAATCAAAACCTTTCTTGGGTTTTGAACTGTCTTCAAACAGCGTCGGTATGACCGACGGTTTAGATCAAGACGTTGAAGATTCATTCTCTTCTGTCGCCGTTTTGCTCGGAACAAAAATTCAAGCCAAAACGCCGCTAAGCTTTGCTCTTTTTTATCAAAAATCCGCTAAAGAAGAAAAAAGCTCTTACGGTTGGTATTCTTCGGAAGCCGATTTTTACGCTTTCGGTGTAGATGCCTCTGCGTATTTTCCCGTCAATAAAAAAACCGACCTGTTCGGAACATTAGGATTGGGACGTTACGAATTTTCTGTTTCGGATAATTTTAACAGATCTTTGGAAGAAGAGCATATCGGTGCGCGTTTCGGAATCGGTCTTGAATATAAAATGGCTGAAAATCTCGCTTTAAACGGTTCCTTGCGTTACGTAAAATTCGATTATGATTCCAAAACCGATTATATCGAAGACATGACTGAATTCGGAATCGGAATAAAAATGTCCTTCTGAATATTAAAAAAAGCGGCCTCTGCGTTTAGAGGCCGCTTTCCTTTAGCATCGGTCAAGACGTCTGAATTCTTCCAGCTCTTCAACGGTATTTATGTCCGCAGGCGCCGCTTCGTTCAGCTTGATCTTGTCAACAATCAATGCCTGAACATGATAACCGTTCGCCAAAAACCTTAACTGTTCCAGCTTCTCGCGTTTCTCAAGAACGGCTTCTTTCATATTTAAAAATTCTTTCAAAACGCTCGTCTTGAAAACATATATCCCGATATGGTGATAATAATCCCGATAGGGACAATTTTCATCACGGATAAACGGTGTCAAAGCACGCGAAAAATAAACCGCTCTGCCTTGCGTTTCGCCTTTTTCCAGCCCCATCACTATCTTGACATTGTTCGGATTTTCGGCATCTTTTAACGTCTTGAAAACCATGCCGCATGTCGCTAAATCGCAATCCGTTTCTTCTATAATCTTAATCAATCGGTTGTTAATCGCAGGATCAACATTGATGTTATCCCCTTGAAAATTAACCGCTATGTCGTATTTCGTCCCGTCAGGATCTATCTCTTTTAACGCCGTCGCTATGCGATCCGTTCCCGAAGGAAGATTCGGATCCGTCAATACGCACATCGCTCCGAATTTTTCGGCTTCCTTCTTTATCGCCTCGTCCCCGCAGGCAATGCAGACATCCCCTTTAATCGCCGCTTTGACATTTTCATAAACCCGCTGAATCAACGTCTTGCCGTTAATGTCCAACAGCGGCTTGTTCGGTAAACGCGACGCCGCTAAGCGCGCAGGTATCATCGTTATGACTTTGCTCATCCTTTTCTCCCGTCCGTATCAGTGTTGGGTCAAAAGCCAATCTTTCATTTCAGACATACTGTGAACTTCGGGTATCCATTTCAGGTCTTCCGGCAAATCCGTCGTAAATTCGCAACGGTACCTGACCGGATGCGCCCCGACGTTTATCGCCGCATATTGGTTATATATCCTGTCATCCACTAAAACCGTTTCTTCTGCCTTTAACCCGTATTTCTCAAAACATTCTTTGAGCATATCTTCTTTGGCCGTATCGTGCATGTATTTGCCGTGTTGTACACACTCTATGGTCAAAAAATCCGTTACATCTTTCAAAAGTTCGTTTAAAAGACGCTTCTTTGTCGCAACGTCAAACGTCGCAGAAAGAGTAAATTGACGATACCCTTGCCCGTTTAATTCCTTTAACGTGTCAACAACATGCGGATAAAGGGGGCGGTTGTTAAAAAATTCCGGAGAATGACAAAAATCATAATCCATCTGCTCTCCGGCCGTCGGATGCGTCTTGAGCTCCAAAGCACCGTATTTCGGAGATATCGGCAGTACCTTCGGCAAGTCTTCCCACTTAAGGTCTTTGTATGTTTCGCGATAGGACGGATGATGCGTCAAAAAATTAAAATATGCGAAATTTAAATTCGCCAAAACGCCGTCAACATCCCAAAATATATTTTTTATCGGCATATTTGCCGCCCTCCTGTTCACAAATTAACGAAAAGAGTAAATTACTCTTCCTTTTTCTGCAAGAAAAATACCCCCTTTAATTCCATTGATAAAAAAAAGCCGACCCCTTATAACCGACAATAAAAAGGAGAGCTTTGATGTTATCATTTGAAAAATCATCCTATGCTGATTTCGATGCCGTCTATGACGATATGTTGCAGCAATTCCCCAAAGAAGAAATTAAATCAAAACAAATCCTGTCTTCCCGCATTAAAAACGGCGTTTATCAGTTCCTTAGAGCCTTCGACGATAAAAAATCCGTCGGATATGCTTTGTTGTTTTCATCCCGAGGCCATTTGTTTATCGACTATATCGCCGTATATAAACCTTATCATTCAAACGGGTACGGCGGACAAATGCTTGAGGCTTTAAAAAATTTCTATCCCGATGAAAACGGATGTTTTCTGGAAGTCGAAAAAATCGACCCGAAAAAAGAAAATACTTCCAGACGCGTCAGCTTTTATAAAAAACACGGCGCAACGTTGTTAAGCGAAAAATACCTGTATCCGAACGAACAAGGCGCTTTGCCCATGGATTTGTATTACATCCCCTACAAGGGGAGCATGCCGCAAAACGACGAAACAAAAAATTTTATAACCACTCTGTTCAAATCACTTCACAACGATTTGCCGCACATCAACAGAGTGATCGAAAAAATATTTAACTGACGTTTCGGATTTCTTGACTTTTTTTAAAGCGGCTCCTACCGTTCTCCCTTATCGCTTTGCCGAAATAAAGGAGCTCTTGATTATGCGCAGAAAAACCAAAGGATTGCTTATCGGTGCTTGCGGCGCGTCCAGTTACGGAACAAACCCGCTGTTCGCCCTGCCTCTGTTCGCTGCGGGAATTTCCGTCAATTCCGTCCTATTCTACAGATATGCCCTTGCACTGGTGCTGTTCTTTTTATGGCAAACCTGCGTTAAAAAACATTCTTTGAAAATTTCTAAAAAACAAGCTCTCCTTCTTTTTCCTCTGGGCGTAATCTTTGCCGTGTCCTCTCTGACTTTGTTTATGAGCTATACCTATATCGACGCCGGTATCGCTTCGACGATTCTTTTTATCTATCCCGTTTTGGTCGCCGTCATCATGGCGGCTTTCTTCGGCGAAAAAATATCCAAAAGAACCGTCTTCGCAATTATTCTGACAACTGCGGGAATATCGCTTTTCTATAAAGGCGGAAACGGCCAACCCTTGAATTTAAAAGGCGTCGCTTTAGTCCTGATTTCAGCTTTGAGCTATGCCGTTTATATGGTCGCCATCAAAAAAGTCCCTACTATAAAACATTGCAATTATTCAACCGTTACGTTCTATGTGATGTTGTTCGGCTTAACCGTCTTTTGGGCAAATCTGAAATTCGGCGTTAATCTGCAACCCTTGAATTCTTGGTTCGTGTTCGGTTGTGCCGCAGCTTTGGCCGTATTCCCGACAATTCTGTCTTTGGAAACCATGACCATCGCCATTAAATTAATCGGTCCGACGCTTGCCGCCATTCTCGGCGCTTTGGAACCGTTAACCGCCGTCTTCTTCGGCGTGCTGGTCTTTCATGAACAAATGACGTTAAAGATCGCCTGCGGCATCGCTTTGATTCTGAGTGCCGTCTTAATCATCGTCTTGGAAAAAAAGAAATAAAATGACGATCCTTTACACCTATGTCCGAAGACCGCACTCCGTTATGACCAACGGCATCAAATCCCCCTTTGCCGCCGACGAAGACAGGCTGTTTCATTATGCCAAACGGGCAGGCTCCATAAAAAAAGAGGATATCTTAAATTATTTGGAAACCGTCTTTGACGGCAGAAGCCGCGCCGTTTCCTGCTTGACCGAAACTGCACCTCGAACCGAAAATCCGAAAATCAAAAATTGGGCAAATGCTTGTGACTGTTTCTCTTTTGACCTTGATCCGTTGATAAAAGAAAATATCGTTCAAAGCATTTTTTGCGCCGATGCCGGAACCTTTACGCCGACGGACGCCCGTATGATTGATTGTTCCCCGTTGAATTGGGAAAGCGTCAATCCGCATGACAATATTTTTTTTCAACGCATCAGGCATTACATGATCGTCTTAAAAGACGGCGTCCTGCCCGTAAAATTCATTCGTCCCGTTTAAAAACAAACGGTTTCAATTTTATAAATATGCCGTACTTCGCCGTTTAAAGTGCATCCGTCCGCCATATGGTCAAACCCTGCGCGTTCAAAAAAGCCCTTTTCCGACGCCGCCGCGTATAAAAACGGCATTCCTGCCGCTTTGGCGTCTTTTTTCGCCCGATCAATCAGAGCAAATCCGTAACCGTTGCCTCGCGCCGTTTCATTGACCGACAGCATACTGAGCCACGGATATAAATCAAATCGGCTGATAAAATCATTTAATACCAATCCGACACCGCCCGTGACTTCACCGCCGCCGTACAATAAATACCATTGCGGAAAAGGTGTTTCCGCCTTTATGCTGTTCCTGATAACGTTTTCGTAAAAATCGGGCGCCCCGTTAAAACCCGATTTTGTTTGAAAATACTCTATGGCTTTGTCCGCGTATTCGGGATTTTCTCTGATCGATATAATCCGCTTTTCGCCCAGATAAACTCGCCCTTCCAAATGTTCCGAAAGCTTCTTTAACGCTTCCAAATCCACTTCCACGTCAAAGAACGGTGTCTCGCAAACCCGCTCTCTGAGTTCTTCGTCCGAAAAAACGTCGTTCACGGGAACAATGCGGTATTCTCTGACCAAAGCTCTGTTCTCAACAGAATCTATGCTCTTTAAGTATATTAAATCGATTTTTACTTTTTCGCCGCCGTGCTCTCTGCTGCCGCGCAAAAAAACGCTGATCCCCGTCCCGAATTCATGGTTGAGCAAATAAACAAAACGTTCGGACGCTTCCTTCAGCAATTCTTCCGTCGCGTCGCCGCCGTTCTCGCCGCACGCCAAAAACAAAACGGCCTGTCTTAATGTGCAAAATTCCATTACGGATTATCCCATAACCGCGCCGCACCGCGAACACCGCTCGAATCGCCGAACTTCGCCTTTGCAAGTTTCGTTTCAACCGTGTCCGAAAAAACATACTTCTTCCATAACGGCGGAACATTCGTGTAAAGTCTGTCTATATTCGATACCCCGCCGCCCAAAACAATAATGTCAGGGTCTATAACGTTAATAACCGCCGACGTCGCACGCGCCAAACGTTCTTCGTAAATCGACAAAACTTCATCCGCCGCCGCTTCCCCTTCTTTTGCCGCTTCGGCTATCTCCGGTCCCGTTTTTTCAAGACCCGTCCGCAAAAAATATTCCTTTGCCAATGCCTTGCCCGACAAAAACGTCTCTACGCATCCGTTCTTGCCGCAATAGCATTCCCTGTTCGCCATTTCGGCGTCCTTTGTCCATGGCATCGGATTATGTCCCCATTCGCCGCCGATCGAATTCGGCCCCGTAATAATATGATGAAACGCCGATATCCCGCTGCCGACTCCGGTTCCTAAAATAACAGCCCAAACAATGTTGTAGCCTTTGCCCGCCCCGTCCGACGCTTCCGATACCGCCAAACAATCCGCATCGTTCGCTATGCGTACGGGACGATTCAATACCTTTGCCAAATCCTTGTCCAACGGATGCCCGATCAGCCACGTCGCATTCGCATTCTTTACAAGCCCCGTTTGCGGCGAAACAGTCCCGGGAATGCCCATCCCCACGGTTCCCGTCATGCCAAGTTCTTTTTCCGCCCCGTCCACAAGTTCCTTTACGACATCCAAAACGCCTTGATAATCTTTCGGCGTCGGCTTGCGGTTCTTCAGAAAAATCTCACCCGTCTCAGAGTCCAAAGCAGCTATTTCCGTTTTCGTGCCGCCCAAATCTATGCCTATGCGTAATGCCATAACCGCGCCTCCTTTTTTACGGGACAAAATTAAATCTTTGTGCTTTTATTCTAAAGCATCTCTTTTCTAAATCGGAACCAAAAAATGTCGGAAAAAGATTATTCTAAAGAAATTTACGAAAAACTTTCAAAACTGTGCGACGATTTCAACCGCGCACGCCTGTTGGAATACATTGACTTAGTTTCAAGCCCGAAACGTCTGTTCTGGCTGAATTTTATGTCAGGCGTCGCCAAAGGATTGGGGCTGACCATCGGAACCGCCATTATCTTGGTCATCTTGTTCAAAATGACACAGCATCTCGTCGCATTAAATATTCCGTACATCACAACATGGATCGCCGATGCCATCGACATGGTCAAAGCGTCCAGACAGAATTTCTAACGTTTTTGCGCTTTCATGCTTTCAACCAAAGAACGAACGCCTATCCCCTGCATCTTTTTGGCAGGACGGGACTTTTCCAAAGCATCCGAAGATATTTTCCTGTCCGAAGAAAACGCTTTGGCAAGATTCGACCGAACTTTCGAAAAACGGTCTTTAATCCTGTCCGCCCGCTCTAAAATCCTGACACCCAGCGTTACCATCGCCGGAGAATAAGGAAGCAATTGCGGCGGCAACTTTAATCCTGCCTGCTTTAACGCCTTATACGAAAAAATAACGCAGTTGTTCGTCCAAATATTATACTTCGGAGGATTCTTAACCGCCGTTTCCGCGTATTTCTTGACCGCATCATACTGGGCGCGCGTTATGTTATATTCCAGCTTTTCATCATACGGTTCGTTCGTTTCCTCGGTTACTTTCCCGGCAACCCTCCTTAAAGAAAACAGCGTCATCCTGTCTTCGGGTGCAACGTTCTCGTTGCCGTATAACGCACAACACGCATGAAGACCGTACGTCTTTTCCTTGCCCGTTTCATCCGTCAATCCGAAAAAAACGTGACCGACCGTCGTGCCCAATTCTTCGCGATTGCGCGGCATGATATGCTGCTTTAGCCTTTTGGGAATCATAATGTCCGGCGTTTCCACATATAACGTCGCTTTGCAATTACGTTCCGACATGATCCGCCTCTCCCTGTTCTGCCGCTGCCGTGAACAGCGCATAGGCATTCTGTAACGATTCCGTCTTTAATTCCGCATCCGAGTCCTTATCGGATAAAATCTCTTCAACCCAGCCGTACTGCGGATCTTTTCTGAAATCGGACGGCAAACGCCACAAAAAATCAACCAATCCCATAACGTCGCGTTCCGTTTCGTATCCGTACGATAACGCATATTCGCAATCGTCTATGACTTTATTCTTTAACGTTTCGGCATCCATGGCCGCCGATCGTTCCGGAAAAGACGCCGTTAAATACTTCATCGCACGATGAAGAAAACGTTCGGCTTCCAGTTCTTGTTTCGTCGTCTTCATAAAACTTGTTTCCTTTTTACGGACATTGTTATTTATTTTGCCTGATTTTTTTCTAAAAATATAGACTTTTTGTCTAAAAAAGAAATTTATGCGCCAAAACTGTATAAATAAGCCGCATTTTTCTTCAGCCAGCGTTCCCGAATTTTATAGTCCGGCATCACGCCGGATACCGTCCGCCAAAACGATTCGGAATGATTCATTTCCTTTATGTGCGATATTTCATGAATAATAACGTAATCGGCAACCTCTTTCGGCGCCAAAGCCAAACGCCATGAAAGAGAAATATCGCCTTTGCGGTTGCAGCTGCCCCACCGCGATTTCGTATCGCGAATACTTAAACGCCCGACATGAACTCCCAAAGTTTCCGAAACCGCTTTCAGCTTTGATTTGGCATATTTCTTAAAATGCTCTTTAATAAAGTCCGTCGTCCGACGCGATAAATGCGACGCTTCGCCGGAAACCCAAACAACGTGCTCGTCCAGCCAGACTCCGCGCCTGGCCAACGGAGAATGACGAATAACAACCTCTTCGCCCAATAAAGAAAATCGAAAACCGTCCGCAAAAACGTTCTTTTCGGGAAGAAGCGCCAGTTGATCTTTCAGCCAGTCGCCGTGTTCGGCGGCAAAAGCTATTCCCGCTCGTTCGGAAGAGCGCTTCGTCAAAATCAAAACAGCCCGACGCTTTAAACGGTCTATGCGCAAACGCATCCGTTTGGCTTTGGGGCTGCGCTCTATCAAAAGATTTATGCTTTCCCCGCCGATTAAAGGCAAATCGATTTCTTTTTGATTCTTACAAATCATCCCATTCTACGATGTAATCGATAAATTCTTCCGCAGGCTTAGCCGAAACGGCTCGCCCTCTTGCCGACATCCTGGCACGGTGAACGGACGATTTGTCTCCCGTTATCAAAGGATGCCATTCGGGCAAAGGTTTTCCTTCCTTGAGCAGTCGGTAAGCGCACGTTTTGGGCAGCCAATAAATATCTTTCAATTCGGACGGCGTTAAATGAACGCATTCGGGGACATACGCGTTTCTGTTTTCATAGTGCATACAACGGCACGTTACCAAATCAAGCTGAGAACAGGCAACATTCGTAAAAGCCAACGTATCGTCTTCAAAAATCAATTTTTCCATACAGCATTTGCCGCATCCGTCGCACAAAGCTTCCCATTCTTCCCGCGACATTTCTTCCAATTTTTTCGTTTCCCAGAAACGCTCCATATCCAAAGCTCCGCATGAAAAAAGGGCATCATCTTTTTTTAAGATAATGCCCTTTTCCGAACTCTTTATAAAGTTCTTATTTCGATTTTCTGGGACGCGTTCCCAAACCGATCTGTTTGGCAAGCCCCGAACGGCGTTCCGCGTAATTCGGCGCAACCATCGGATAATCCGCCGGCAAATTCCAACGTTCGCGATATTCTTCGGGCGTCATGTTGTACGCCGTTTTTAAATGACGCTTGAGCATTTTCAGTTTCTTGCCGTCTTCCAAGCATACGATATAATCGGGAAAAACAGATTTTTTGATCGAAACAACAGGCTGAGGACGTTCCTGAGCAGGTTGTACCGCCGTGTTCACCGTTGCAAGAGCTTTATACACGCTTTGAATCAAAGTCGGAAGTTCCGCTGCGGGAATCGTATTATTTGAAACATGAGAGGATACGATTTCCGTTGTAAAAGCCAAAAGATCTTCTGTATTTGTTTGTTCGGACATAGCAATGCTCCTTATTATTCTTTTATTTTCATTCGTGTTATATGAGTATCCGAATAAAAAATCAAGAACATTGACAAAGATTTATTTGCCGTTTTCCAAAAAACAGGCATCTCCGTACGAAAAAAACCGATATCGATTCTTGATCGCGTGCGCATACGCGTTTTTCATACATTCCGTGCCGCAAAAAGCGCTGACCAACATAAATAATGTCGAACACGGCAAATGAAAATTCGTAAATAACGCATCAATCGCCCTGAATTTATAGCCCGGCGTAATAAAAATATCCGTTTCCCCGTTAAACGGATGAATTACTCCGTTTTCGTCCGCCGCGCTTTCCAACAGCCTCAACGCCGTCGTTCCCACCGAAACAATCCGGCGACCGCTTTGTTTCGCACGGTTGATAATGGCGGCTTCCTCTTCTCCGATATGACCGAATTCGGCATGCATAACATGGTCTTTCGTGTCTTCAACTTTGACCGGCAAAAACGTCCCGCCGCCGACATGCAACGTAATCCGAACGCTTTCTATGCCTTTATCGGAAATCTTTTTTAAAAGCCCTTGCGTAAAATGAAGCCCCGCCGTCGGTGCCGCAACGGCGCCGGGATGTTTCGCAAAAATCGTCTGATAATTTTTAACATCCTCGCCGTATTCCGTCTTTTCCCTGTGAATGTAAGGCGGTAAAGGCATCACGCCGTATTTTTCCAATAACGAAAACATTTCCGAAGGATCGGCATTAAATTCAAAAATAACCGTTCCGTGTTCTCCGCGCCCCAATACACGCGCCGTTAAAGCTTCCGCATCGGGATCCGTCGGAGGATAAAAACAAACCGTATCCCCCGCATGAAGACGGCGGGCATTCTTGACCAAAGCTTCCCATTGATTGACGCCGATCGCTTTGAACAAAGTCGCTTCTACCGCCGCATCGCCTCTTTTCCCGAACAGACGCGCCGGAATGACGCGCGTATCGTTGAAAACCAGCAAATCGTCTTGGCGCAACAAATCCGGAAAATCAGAAATATGAAAATCCGTAAAAGACGACGGCGCACAAACATGCAACAGCCGCGCTGATTCGCGCGGCTCCGCAGGCCGCGAAGCTATCAGCTCGCGCGGCAAATCAAAGTCAAATTCATTGACAAGCATATTTTATAAACCGAAACCTTATTCTTCGTCGCCCGTAATCATTCGCGGAGAAACAACGTTTTCAAACAGTGCGTCAAACGTGTCGTAGTCTTCCATCACGTCGTGTCCCGTAAAATCCAACACTTCGTATTTGGAATTCGCCGTATTGTAAACATACAAATCGTCGTCGGCACGCCCCAGCAAAACACAATCGGGCAAATCATCGTTGTATTCGGCAAAATCTTCGTTCGCCGTTACAATGTCAAGCAACGTATAATTGCTTTCGGGATCCGTTACCTGATCCGTACTGAAAAATTCAATACCGTTCCAAGCAAATCCGTTCACTTCGCGCAAAAAATCAATGTACCCTTGCGGAACGGGATGCATTTCTATTTCCGCCATATCCTTTTGACATTGAGCCAAATCCTTGCTGGACGCGGGACGCACTATCATCGCGCCGTTATCTTCGGATAAAGTTTTCAGAATTTCTTCCATCGTCATCGTATCAACCCATTCCCCAAAATGTTATTTCCGATAAAAAGACGCTTCGGCTTTAAACAAAGCTTTTTTACCTGCTTTATTTATCATTAAACGATAAATGCCCTTTCGACAACGTCTTTTAACGTTCCGCCGCTTTTTGTTTCATGCGCGCAACCATCATCGTCGGTTTGCTCTGGGCTTTTTCCCTTGAATTCAACGGGCGTTCCCATACCATCCCGTCTCGCCACGGAAGTTTGATAACAACACCCATCCGCGTGTCAAAATTTTTGATTTGAGGATTGATGACTTTGTTATGCAATTCGTCATGCGGCGGAATCGGCATAAAAATCAAATTTGAAAAATCGTTCGTCCCGCCCCCGTGAATGGGCAATTTATGGTGAACGTTGTACCCGTTCAACCCAAGCCCTTTCTTCATCCGTTCCAGTCCGGCATCCGATACGCCGAGCTTGCGCAATTGAGGTTCATGATGCTCCGCAATGTACTTCAAAAACGCGGGACGGACGTTTTTCTTAAAATCTTCGCGCGTCATTTCGCGACTGCGCTTTGAAGGCGTCTTATATTCTTTGTCAATCAGGGTAAAGCCGTTAATCGCAATAAAATTAAAACGGACGTCACCGGCTCCCTTGACTTCCACCTGCATCTTTCCGGAAAGATTTTCTGTTCCGGCTTCGGACGGTTTGTCTTTCTTTTTGCCGTTGTTGTATCCGTAAATCGCAAGACCGCCTTTTTTGCGGGAACGCTTCGTATGCGTATAGTTGTCTTGAGCCATTGTAACCTCTGATTATCTTAAAGGATTTTCCTTTGCCTTAATCTTTAAGGTAACATAGGATTTTTGACAAAAATAGATAAAATTTTAATTTTTTGTCCGATTTTTCCGTTGACTTTTCAAAATATTAGGTTTTCCCGACCGTTTCAAAAGCCTTATTCGCCTTTTGTGCGGCAAAGGGCTTTGTACTTTTCAAGCATTAGGGAAAAAGAAGTCAACAGTCCTTCGGAAATTTCGGCAGGCTCGCCCAAAAACGACAGGCTCTCCGCCGCCGCTTCAAGCGTCGAAACGCTTTCCCGACGCGGTTCTTTGCGCAGCTTGCCGTACAACGAACGGCGTTCGGGCACCAAAACCAACCGCCTGAGCTTTAACAGCCACGGGTTGCGCCACCACAAAGCCTTTGCCTGACTCCAAGACCCGTCCAGCAACACGATCCCTTCTAGATTTTTCAATATTTCCTGCGCTTCGGGCACAATCTGCCCCTTGCGTCCGATAACATAAAGCCCCGGACTGACGGGCGTTTCGTTTTGCGCCCCCAAATACAGTACACCCCAGCGCTTCGGATCCGCAGACCGCCCCAAAACAGAGCTTAATCCCGGACGCGACAATGCTACTTCCAATCGGCAGTTTTTAAGAACGGAGCGCATAATTCCCGCCGTTCCCAAATCTTTGTCCTGTTCTTGTGGATGCTGGAGTATCAATATTTCAATGCGGTTGTCAAAAGGCTCTGCATCTTTGCAGACGCAGAGCTCTTTTCTTTTGCCGCATCGCGGGCAAATGCCGCTGTGTTCCTGTTCGTTTGTCAATGCACGCTCACGGGTATCAGTTCATTATCCAATATCAGAGATATAGCTTTATTTTTATCGTCTGTATAGGCTAATTCCGTCCCTTCCGCCGCATAAACAAACCACATATCCTTGTTATCGACGACGCGCTGTCTGATATATGCAACGCTGTTCACGCCGATTTTTGCCAGCTCTTCGGCCGTTATGTCCCTTACTTGTTGCATGACGACCTCCTTTCAGAGAGTTGTTCAGGATAAAGTTTTTTCGCCATCTTTGTCTTTGCTTTTTTGTTTATCGGATACGCTTTGTTTTTCAAGCTGTTTCTTTGCTCCGTCCTTTTTCGTTATCTTGATGTGTCTGACTTTCGATTCAGGTTCGCGTTGCAACAAATCTATGTGCAACAAGCCGTTTTCCAAATGAGCCCCTTCGACTTCTATGCCGTCAGCCAATATAAACGACCGCTGAAACTGACGTGATGCTATGCCTTTGTACAAATAATGGCGTTCTTTTTCTTTCTCTTCTTCAACGCGGCGGCCGCGTACCGTCAGCTGTTTGTCTTCTATTTCCAAACTTAAGTCTTCTTCCGAAAAACCGGCAACCGCCACCGTAATTTGCAAATGAGACGGATCTATTTGTTCTATGTTGTACGGCGGATACGATTCCGAATTCTTCGCCGCACGGTCAAGCATTCTTTCCAGTGAATCAAATCCCAACATAAACGGATTGTTCGTTGTTAACATCGCCATAATATTTCTCCTCCGAATGAGCAAAAAACGCGGGGTTCATAACATATGACACCCGTCGCCCAAAGCCCCGAAACCGGCGGCTTCAAGCTTTGATTTATTGTTAATATAAGCGGGATTTTTTTGCTTTCAAGGCCTTAAGCGCGTTTTATTCTTCTGCCGACGACGGCTTTTCCATCGCCGTCTTCGCCATTGACGCCAGTATCCCGCCGATCAGCAACACAAACGTTATGACGAGCGACAAAACGTCGCTGACGTTAAAGAAAAATTCGCTGACAAAAACCTTCAGTCCTATAATGACCAGCAAAATCGCACAAGCCGGTTGCAAATAGCAAAAACGGTGCATCGCCGCCGCCAGCAAAAAGTATAATGACCGCAGCCCCAAAACCGCAAAAATATTGCTGGTATAAACCGCAAACGCCTCATGAGAAACAGCAAATACCGCAGGAACGCTGTCCACCGCAAACAAAGCATCGCCGAATTCGATTAAAACCAACGCCAAAAATAACGGCGTAACATACCACTTTTTCTTTGACGGTCTTGACGGATCGGGCAGACGGACAAAAAACTTTTCTCCGTGCAACGTCTTTGTAACGCGCATAAAGCGCCTCAACACACGAACCATGCGGCTTTCCGACAAATTGATCACGTCGCCTTCCGACAACAGCATTTTAATGCCCGAATAAATCAAAAATACAGCAAAAACCAATAAAACAGGGTCATAACGGTCAATAATTTCCGCTCCGATGACAATCATCGCTCCGCGCAAAACAACCGCACCCAAAATACCCCAAAACAAAACGCGATGTTGCAAATGATCCGGTATGCTTAAATACGAAAAAACCAAAGAAATAACAAAAACATTGTCAATCGACAGCCCCATTTCGACCAGATAGCCCGTGAAAAATTCCGCTGCCATCTCGTTGCCGAAGCGCAAGTATATCCACCCCCCGAACAGAGAAGCTATTGACGCATACGTTAAAAACAGAAACAAACTTTTTTTAGCGCCGATAACCTTGGCATCACGTTCCAAAACGCCCAAATCCAGCACCAATATAAACATTACGACGCCGTAAAACACCAGCCATACCCACACGGGCTGATGTTCGACGACAGCTGACATAAAATGTTCCAAAACTTCCATCATGCGTCCGCTTTAAAAATTATAACGCAACCCGACGCGAAATTCATGAGCCGCAACGTCTTCCCGTCTGGAATTCCACACGGCATCCGTTGAAATTTTTAGCGTCGTTTTGGTTTCAAAGTAACCTAAATCCGAATAATCGTAACCGATATCCAACGTCAGATTTTTCGGCAGTTCAAAAGCAACCCCTCCGCCGGCATGCCAGACGAAATCATATTTGCGCCGCCCTTTGACGAAGGCCTGCCCGATTGTCGTATCCGTTGTTTTATTGCGACCGATTCCGACGCCTGCGTCCACATAAAAAGAAACCGTCTTGAATTTCAAAAAGTCCCAATACCCGTTCAACGTCGCCGCCAAAGCCGAAATTCTGCCTTTTGTTTCGCCTCTGATTCCGTCAAGCTCGCGTATGCCCGACATATCGAAACGGCGTCTGGAAATAATAAAGTCGGTACGAAACGACGAACCTATTTTATAACCGAACCCCGTCTGTAACAGATAGTTTGCGTCAAAATTGCCTTCGATATTGGCGTATCCCGTGTCAAAGCGCGTGTAAAAGCCTTCATCTGCCAACGCCGGAGTACTTAAAACTCCGCACAACAACCCTATGAGAATTTTTTTCATTTTTATTTTCCGTCAAGCGTCCGTCGGAAAGGATCCGCCGGATATGTTCCAAGAATTTGTATTTTTTCGGCAAAAAAAGCAAGCTCGTTCATCGCCCTTTTAAAAGCCAAAGATTCGGGATGCCCCTCAACGTCGACGAAAAAGCCCGCGGAAACAAAATGCAACGGATCAACATAGCTTTCCAACCGCAAAATATTAATGCCGTTCGTTGCAAAGCCTCCCAAAGATTTATACAATGCCGCAGGAATATTTCTGACGCGAAAAACAAACGACGTAATCACGCCTTCCGAACCTGCCGGCGGAATTTGCGCTTGGGCGGACAAAATTAAAAATCGTGTCGTATTATTGGGAGAATCTTCGATATTGCGCTTTAAAACGTCCAGTCCGTAAAGTTCCGCCGCCGTTTGCGAAGCAACCGCTCCGAAAGATTTATCGTTATTTTGAGCCGTTTCCTTTGCCGCCATTGCCGTATTTGCCGCAGGATAAGACGCAATCCCCATTTTTGAAAGCGTGTTGGCACACTGAGACAGCGCCTGAACATGAGAACGCACTGTTTTAATGTCTTGTATTTTCGCGCCTTTTACCCCCAGCAAATGGTGTTCGATGCGCAAAAAACGCTCTGCCACGATAAAAACGCCCGACGCCGGCAAAAGAATATGGCAATCGGCGACCCGCCCCGCTTCGGAATTTTCAACGGGCAAGACGGCTCGGTCGGCAATGCCCTGCTTTAAAGCGTTCAACACCCCTTCAAAAGTCGGGAAAAAAACAAAAGAAGCTTCGGGGAACGCCGCTTTTGCCGCCAAATGCGAAAAAGCCCCCGCACATCCCTGACAAGCCACCTTGAGCATTTTTTTCTCCGTTCCCGTATAAACTTATTTTTTATCGAAAATTAGACATTTTCGACAAAAAACTTGTGTTGCCGAGCTGGTATGATATACTCTGTTTCAAGAGTTGAAAAGAGATTCAAACATGAACGATGCCAAATTAAAAAGATGGGATAAAAAAGGAAAGCCCTACCCCTATATTCACCAAAAAAGGACTCTGGACTCCAAAGACGAGGAATTGCGCCGCTCCGTTGCCCAAAAGCTGGCAGAAACTCCGAAATCCGAACGATTAAATCCGGCGAACGTCCCCGACAGCGTTTATGACATTCCCTGCGTGATGACGGAATTCAAAGTGCCTTCTTTGGAAAAGCGCCGGGAAATGCGCAAAGATTTCGAATTAAACGTCCGTGCCGCTTTTTTAAAGCACCTTGCCAAAACGAAATTCAACGAATTGAGGGCTGCCGGAATTTCTTTGAAACAAATCAAAGGGATGAGACACGGCTATACTCCGAACGGATTTAATACCCATCACATGGTGCCCATCCATGGGGGCGGCACGAACGATTTTTCAAACCTTATTTTAATTCGCCGCGTTCCCTATCACGACGATTTGCATAATAAAGTCATTAACCCGCAGATTCGAGGCATCAAAGAAGGCGAATCGGTTATGATAAAAATCCCCAAAACCGATGCCGGAGTTTTTGTTCCTCACGAACGCTTTCTTGCTTTGCAAAAAGACGCTCAGCGCAAAGCAGCGGAAAAACGAAAACAAAAAAAGGCAAAACAACAAAAAAATAAAGCAAAACCCGCAACGACTTTAAAAGACAAAAAAATGCTTTCTTTGCTGAAACAAAACAAAGGACGTTAAGATGACGGATTTTGAACAAAAGAAGCTCACGCAACAAGAACGCAACGCCTTGCGCGCACAAAAGAAAGAACAGGATCGGCTGGCAAAGATCAAAGCCATTCCGGAATCCATACACGGTATTCCCGTTATAGAAACCGAATACACTTCCGTTCCGAACAAACGTGTCAAGGCTTTGCGCCGCGAATTTTCTCAGGTACGCAAAGAATTTTTAAAGATGCTGGCGGAAACGCAGGTTCCCGCTTTAAAGCAAATGGGGTTGTCGGACAAAGCCATTGAAGGAATGGCACACGGCAAATCTCCGAACGGGTTCAATACTCATCATAAAATTCCTCTGGCGGGCGGCGGCACGAACGTTTTTGACAATTTTATTTTAATCAAGAACGAACCGTACCACGAAGACATTCATAAAATTATGGATCCGCAAATCTGCGTTTTGAAAGACGGGCAAAAAGCGGTTGTTAAGCTTCCATTGCCGAAGGGGAATGTTTTTATCCCTCCGGCGCAGGCGGAAAAAGAGCAAACAGCATCAAAGACGCTGCCTTCTGCGGTGATTTTTCAGAAAATTCAAAAAACAAGATAAAAAAATTAGACAAAAAAATTTTTTTGTGCAAAAATCATAATTAAGAAAAGATTTTTGAAAAAGGCAGTATGTCATGACACAAATTCAACTGAACACGGATCGTTACGAGCACCGGAAGCGCGAAGACGTTTTTCCCAAAGAAGAGCGCAAACGCAGAAAGAAAAAAGCGCCGAAGACTCAGGCACGTTTAGATGCCGAGCGCGGACGTTTTAATTTTAAGACGATTAACGGTTTTAAGCTGATTGACGTTGAATACAGTGTTCCCGACAAAGCGACGCGCAAGCGTCGTCGCAAAGGTTTTAACAGTGTTCGGGAAAAGTTTTTGGCGCATATTGCCAAGAACTGCCAAAAAGAATTGCGTGCGATCGGCATAACGGACAAGCAAATAGAACAAATGAAAAAAGGGAGTGTTCCGAACGGTTACAACGTGCATCACAAGCTTCCGATACACGGAGGCGGTTTGAATGAATTTTCGAATTTGATATTGATGCCTATTCCGCCGCATGACGAACTGCATCACAAGGTTTTGGATCCGCAAGTTTCGCAAATGCAGGCGGGAGAAACGAAAAAGGTCAAGTTACCGTGGTCTGACAATATGGTTTATGTTCCGCCCGAACATGATAACACGAGGGATCAGGACAAAAAGAAAACGATAGAAATGATACCTTATGTAAAGACGATGACGGCGGCGCGCCGTTAGAAGGAAGCCCCCTTTCGGGGGCTTTTTTATTTTAGAACGCGAATCTGAGAGAAGCGAGAGCCGAGAAGACTGAAGTATCATAAGAATCGAAATACGTTCCTTCGGGTTTATACATATAAGTATATCTCAAACCTGCGTCCAAAATGACGTTTTTATGGACTTCGGCGGAAACGCCGGCATGCAGGGATCCGAGGAATCCGACTTCGGATTCGTTAACGTTATAGAACCAATATCCCGAATTAAAAGAAGATTTATCTTTCAGGAAAGCCATACCGACGCCGGCGCCGACATAAGGTTTAACGGCATTTTTTCCGAAATCGTAGAAGACGTTTGCGGACAGAGAAGCTGTTTCATGTTTATAGGAACCGAAGAAATCCTGTTCATCGATTTTTTCATAGAACATGGCTTCGACTTCGGCGCGCATATTCGGGTTGATATAAGCGCCTGCCGCGATGCCGTAAGTTCCCAAATCATAATCATCGCCGTCGATATCAGCCTTTGAAATTCCGCCTTTGAGAGCGACATAGGCGTTATGATGCATAGTCGGTTGCCGTTCCGGAACGGGTTGCGATGTTTGTTGAGCATATGCATTAAAAGAAGCCATGCATAAAGCGAAAAAAATAATATAATGTTTCATTGTGTACCTCCGGGTACATATTCAACCATAAATCACAACATAAAATCAACAGATGTTTTTTTGAACGTATAAAAATCTTATTAGTAAAATTAACATTTTTACAGGTTGCGAAATATTTTCATCAATTATCGTATTTTTATGTGAAAAATTTTTAATTTTCCTATTGCAAAAGGACAGATTATCGTTATAATCCTGCCTACAAAGAACGTTGCGGGCGTAGCTCAGGGGTAGAGCGCAACCTTGCCAAGGTTGATGTCGAGGGTTCGAATCCCTTCACCCGCTCCAATAAA
>HF994903.1 GCA_000434295.1 Acetobacter sp. CAG:977
CGTTTCCAAAATTGTCGAATAATAAAAAAATCAAATTAGTACTTGATTTTTTGCGAAGGGATGGGTAGTTTTACCCATCCCTTTCGTTCTGTACGGAGTCGGAAGGAATTTTTATGCGGTTTGCAGGGGTGTAGCTCAACTGGTAGAGCACCGGTCTCCAAAACCGGGGGTTACGGGTTCGATCCCTGTCGCCCCTGCCAAGATCGCGACAGAAATTAGGAAAGAATTTATGGCAAAGCTCAATCCCGTATTGTTTATGCGTCAGGTACGTCAGGAAATCGGCAAGGTTGTCTGGCCGACTCGTCGTGAAGCATCGATGTCGACGTTGATGGTTATTTTATTTACGGTGTGTGCTGCCGTGTACTTTTTTGTAGTTGATCAGGTTCTGGCGTATGCCATGAAACTGATATTGGGATTGGGAGGTTAAGGCGAAATGGCCGCCCGTTGGTATGTATTGCACGTTTATTCGGGTTCAGAAAAGAAAGTAGCCGAAGCGATTCGCGAAAATGCGGAACGCAAGGGTATGTCGGCATCTTTTGAACAGGTGTTGGTTCCGGTCGAATCGGTTGTGGAGGTTCGTCGCGGCTCCAAAGTTAATTCGGAGCGCAAGTTTTTCCCCGGCTATGTTTTGGTCAAGATGGATATGACGGATGAAACGTGGCATTTGGTTAAAAGCACGCCGAAAGTAACGGGCTTTTTGGGCAGTCGCGGTCGCCCGACTCCGATTTCGGAAGCCGAAGCTCAACGTATTATGCATCAGGTGGATGAAGGCGTGGAACGTCCCAAGAGCTCTGTGACCTACGAGGTTGGCGAACAGGTTCGCGTTTCCGACGGTCCTTTTGCGGCATTTACGGGCTTTGTCGAAGAAGTCGATGCGGAAAAGGAACGTTTGAAAGTTTCCGTTTCCATTTTCGGTCGTCCGACGCCCGTCGAACTGGAATATTCCCAAGTCGAGAAAGTCTGAGAAAAAGAGTTTTAAGCGTCTTTTGGAAATCGATTCGCCGAAGGACGCTTTTACGTGGCGGGCGAGCCATCGCCGGACCACGAACCTTGAAAGCCGAAAGGCAAACGAATCGAAAATTTAATTTTGAGGTAGAACAATGGCAAAGAAGATTGTCGGGTTTATCAAATTGCAGATCCCGGCCGGAAAGGCAAACCCGTCTCCTCCCGTCGGCCCTGCTTTGGGTCAGCGCGGGCTGAACATCATGGAATTTTGCAAAGCGTTTAACGCAGCGACGCAAAAGCTGGAACCGGGGATGCCCATTCCCGTAGTTATCACGGCGTATGCGGATCGTACGTTTTCGTTTATCACGAAAATGCCGCCCGTCAGCTATTTCATTACGAAAGCAGCCGGCGTAGCGAAAGGTTCGAAAGAACCCGGCCGTACCAAAGTCGGGAAGCTTACGAAAGCACAGGTTAAGGAAATTGCCGAAAAGAAGATGCCTGATTTGAACTGCTCGACGGTAGAATCCGCCATGGCGATGGTCAGCGGACAGGCTCGTTCCATGGGCATTGAAGTTGTGGAGTAAGCGAACATGGCGAATAAAGGAAAACGTTTGACGGGTGCGTATAAAACCGTCGACACCGTTAAAGCTTATGAACTGGACGAAGCGATTTCCGTTTTGAAGAATGCGCCGAAGGCCAAGTTTGACGAAACGGTAGAAATCGTCATGGGTCTGAACGTGGATCCCCGCCAGGCTGATCAGATGATTCGCGGCGTTGTCGCGTTGCCGAACGGCACGGGCAAGACGGTTCGCGTAGCTGTTTTTGCCAAAGGTCCGAAGTTGGAAGAAGCCGTCAAGGCCGGCGCCGACGTCTACGGAGCGGAAGATTTGATGGAAACCGTATTGTCGGGAAAAATCGAATTCGACCGTTGCATTGCGACGCCTGACATGATGGGTGTTGTCGGCCGTTTGGGTAAGGTGTTGGGTCCTCGCGGATTGATGCCGAACCCGAAACTGGGTACCGTAACGAACGACGTTGCGGGCGCCGTTAAGGCTGTCAAAGCCGGTCAGGTTGAATTCCGCGTTGAAAGCGCCGGACAGATTCACGCCGGTATCGGCAAAATCAGCTTTGATGAAAAGCAGATTAAAGAAAATATTGTTGCTTTTGCACAAGCCATCTTGAAAGCCAAGCCGGCGAGTGTTAAAGGTACATACCTGAAACGCGTCGGTCTGAGCACGACTCAGGGCGTCGGTGTAAAGGTTTCCGTTCCCAGTGTTGCCGCTGCGGCATCGGGGAACTGATAAAAAGCCGGATCCGGGCGACCGGATCGGGACACAAGGGGGGAATGAGGCTTGCCGATTTCCCCCGTCCTGTCCAAGACTGCAGGTGTACCCGCGAGGGTTCGTAAAGGTCAGACCGCCTGCATAGACAGAAGAACAAGTTTTTTAGCTGCTCCGTTGGAATGGTTTATGGCTTGAGCTTTTGGACAGGGAAAGTTTTCGACATGGGGTCGAAAATTTTGAGTATCCGCTCTTTTTCACGAAAGGGCGGAGGAATGAAGAGGATACAAAAGTGAAACGTGAACAAAAAGCTGAATTGCGTTCGCAGATGAACGAAGACTTCAGCAACGCATCATTGGTTGTCGTGACCCACTATTCGGGGTTGACGGTTGCCGAGATGTCTGCGTTGCGTGACGGTGTTCGCAAAGCGGATGCAAAGTTTCGCGTGACAAAGAACCGTATTACTCGTCTTGCTCTTGCTGGAACACAGTATGAAGGATTGGCCGACCTGATGAAAGGTCCTACGGCGATTTCGTATTCCGTAGATCCTGTTGCGGCGGCCAAGGCTGTTGTCGAATTTGCCAAGAAGAATGAAAAGTTGATCATTTGCGGCGGCATCATGAACGGCAAAGCGTTGTCCGTAGCCGAAATCAAGGCTTTGGGCGAATTGCCGACGATGGATGAACTGCGCGGCAAACTGGTCGGCTTGATTCAGGCGCCTGCGGCACAGATTGCGCGTGTTCTGAAGGCGTATGCCGACAAGGAAGAACAGGCGGCGTAAAAGTTTGCTGTCACGGAATCGCAAGGTTCCAAATTTTTCGCGTCATAAGACGCATAACTTTATTAAATGTTGTTAAACGGAGTTAAAAAAATGGCTGATCTCGCCAAAATCGTTGATGAATTGTCTGCTCTGACAGTTTTGGAAGCTGCTGAACTGTCGAAAATGCTGGAAGAAAAGTGGGGCGTTTCTGCGGCTGCTCCCGTAGCTGTTGCCGCTGCCGGTGCTGCCGGTGCCGCTCCTGCCGAAGAAAAGACGGAATTTACCATTGTTCTGGCTGAAGCCGGCGCAAACAAGATCAACGTCATTAAAGAAGTTCGCGCTATTACCGGCTTGGGCTTGAAAGAAGCCAAAGACTTGGTTGAATCGGCTCCGAAGCCTGTTAAAGAAGGCGTATCCAAGGAAGATGCCGATAAGATTAAGAAACAGCTGGAAGGTGCCGGCGCTAAGGTTGAAGTGAAGTAATTCGCTTTTTCCTTTACGGTTTTAGGGACCGGGCGAAAAAGGTTGGAAAAGACCTTTTTATGTCCGGTCCTTGAAGTCGTTTTATTCCGAGCGGCGCCGGGATCGGGGCGCCCGAAAATAAATCCGGTCAACATGTACAGATGACTTTTTTATAAGAATGGGGAGCGATAATGGTCAAATCCTTTACAGGACGGAAACGTGTACGTAAAAGTTTCGGGCGAATTCCTACGGTAGCGCCGATGCCCAACCTGATTGAAGTGCAAAAGAGCTCCTACAGCCAATTTCTCCAGCTTGGCGTTCCGGCTTCGAAACGGACCGAAACGGGTTTGCAGGAAGTTTTAAAGTCGGTTTTTCCGATTAAGGACTTTTCCGGACGCGGCGAGCTTGAATTCGTAAAGTACGAATTGGACGAACCCAAATATGACGTAGACGAATGCATCCAGCGCGGCATGACGTATTCCGCGCCGTTGCGCGTTACGTTGCGTTTGGTCGTTTGGGACATTGACGAAGATACGGGAGCCCGTTCTATTCGCGACATTAAGGAACAAGACGTTTATATGGGCGACATGCCTTTGATGACGGAAACGGGAACATTCGTCGTGAACGGAACGGAACGCGTTATCGTATCGCAGATGCACCGTTCTCCCGGCGTGTTTTTTGACCATGATAAAGGCAAGACGCATTCTTCGGGCAAATATTTGTTTGCCGCCCGCGTCATTCCGTATCGCGGTTCTTGGTTGGATTTCGAATTTGATGCGAAGGACTTGGTCTATGTTCGTATTGACCGCCGTCGCAAACTGCCCGTGACAACATTGTTATATGCTTTGGACAGTGCTGAAACGGTCGCTCTTCGCAAAGAACGCGAAGCCGAAGGACGTACGGTCGATTTAGCGGAAGTCCGCGGAATGTCTCAGGAAGAAATCCTGTCCTATTTCTATAAGAAAGTTATCTTTACGTCGGACAAGAAAGGGTGGAAGACGGCTTTTGAACCCGAACGTCTGAAAGGATTAAAGCTTCACTACGACTTGGTTGACGCCAAGACGGGCGAAGTTTTGGTCGAAGCGGGACAGAAAATTACGGCGCGCAAGATTGCGGAACTGAAGAAAGCGGGCGTTGAAGAAATCCGCGTTTCCGAAGAAGAATTGATCGGCCGCTACTTTGCGGAAGACATGATCAACGTCAAGACGGGTGAAATTCTGGTCGAAGCGGGACAGGAAGTTTCCGAAGAAGCGTTAAAGACGCTGAAGAAACACAAGATTGACGAAATCGCTTTGTTGCACATTGATCACGTCAATATCGGTCCCTACATCCGCAATACGATGGCTGCGGACAAGAACACCTGCCGGGAAGATGCTTTGATTGATATTTACAAAGTCATGCGTCCGGGCGAACCCCCGACAGTCGAATCGGCGGATGCGTTGTTCCGCGGTTTGTTCTTTGACCTGGAACACTATGATTTGTCGGCTGTAGGTCGCGTCAAGATGAATTCCCGTTTGGATTTTGACAAAAACGAAGTTCCCGATACGGTTCGCGTTTTGCGCAAGGAAGACATTTTGGAAATCGTCCGCGTTTTGGTTGAACTGAAAGACGGTCGCGGCGAAATCGACGATATCGACAACTTGGGCAACCGTCGTGTCCGTTCCGTCGGCGAATTGATGGAAAATCAGTACAGAATCGGTTTGTTGCGCATGGAAAGAGCTATTCGCGAACGGATGAGCTCGGTCGATATCGACACGGTCATGCCGCACGATTTGATCAATGCGAAGCCTGCTGCTGCGGCGATTCGTGAATTCTTCGGCTCTTCACAGCTTTCTCAATTCATGGATCAGAACAACCCGTTGGCGGAAGTTACGCACAAACGCCGTTTGTCGGCTTTGGGCCCCGGCGGTCT
>HF994904.1 GCA_000434295.1 Acetobacter sp. CAG:977
ATCGGGACGCCCGTATTTTTCGGCATGCTGGCGGGCACGTTTGCCGGATTGTTTCTGATTCCGCTGTTGTACGTTTTGGTTCAGACGCTTGCCGAAAAATATTTTAAATCAAAAAAGAAAGGCTAAAAAATGAAAAAAACGACAGCCCTTTTTATACTTTTTTCCGTTTTTCCGGTAATGCCGGCGCAGGCGTTCGATCCGATGTCGGTTTACGCGCAAAAAGCGCCGGAAGGTTGTATTTCCTCTTCTGTCGGCAAAGGGAAGCTGGATTTGAACGATTTAATCCAGATCGGTATCTGCAACAATCCGGATTTAAATCGCAGTTACATGGCGGTTAAATCTTCCGAAGCGGCTCTCGGCGCGTCCAAAGCGGCGTACCTGCCGTCTGTCGGGCTCAGCGGCGTTATGTCTGCGTCGCATTATAAAGGGCAGTATGACGAACCGGACGCCGATATTTATAAAAAAATGAAAGCCAAACCGTATGCCGTTAATATCGCTTTGAACTGGCTTTTGCTGGATTTCGGAGGGCGTTCCGCGTCGACGCAGATGATGAAAGCGTATATGGAGGCGGCGGCTTTTAACTATAATACGACGCTGCATGATATTATTCTGGGAATCAACAGCGCTTATTTGGATCTGTTAAGCGCCGAAGAAGTCCTGAAAAGCGCTGAAACCAGCGTTGCTTCTTATAAAAAATCATATGATGAAACGCAGAAGAAATATCAGGTCGGCAAAGCGGCCACATCGGATCTGCTGCTGGCAAAAACGACTTATCTGCGTTCACGGTTGGCCGTGACTTCGGCGCGAAACACGATTGAAAAAAATCAGGCTAATCTGGCAAAGCTGTTGAATCTGCCGCCGGAAACGAAATTTGATCTGGTTATTCCGAAAAAAGACAATGCTTCAACGGCTTTACGGCAGAATTTGTCCGTACATGAAATGATTCGCATTGCTTTGGCTCTGCGTCCGGAATTAAAAAGCGCCGCTCAATCGCGGGAAGCCGCCAGACAAAACATATCCGCCGCAAAATCGGCAATGGCGCCGACGCTGGCTTTATACGGGAACGCGTCTTATTCCGATCGGTGGAAAGACGATAAACCGTTTGAAAACGGTTATCCGTACACTTATGGGGCGGAAGTCGGACTGTCTTTGAATATGCCGTTGTTTGAAGGCTTTTCCAAAATGTACGGCCTTGCCAAAGCCCGTTATGATTACCAACAGGCGGTTTATACGCAGAAGAGCACGCAGGATACGGTGAAAAACGAAGTCTGGTCGGCTTATCAGGATTATCGGACCGCGCTGGCGTCTTATACGATTAATCAGGACGTTTTAAAAAGCGCCGAAGAAAATGAACGTGTTTCGCGCGCTTCATACCGGGCGGGCAAAGAAACGCTGCTGAACCTGCTGACGGTGCAGGCACAGCTGGCGTCAGCCCGTCAGGAACTGATCGTGTCGTTTTATACGGTTTTGATCGGCAAGGCGAATCTGTACCGCGCCGTCGGAAAGTTTTAAAGAAAAAAGCCTCCGAACGGAGGCTTTTTTACGGCTTGCCTTTCTCGGATATGACAAAAGCTTCCAAAGCGGTCAGGATTTCGTGTTTTTCCCCTTGTGCCGCGGCTTGTCCGCCGTCAACGTATCCGCCGATGCCG
>HF994905.1 GCA_000434295.1 Acetobacter sp. CAG:977
CCGACCGTCGATCTGAAACGCACGGAAACTTTTCCGATGCGTCCCGAACAGCGCGCCGCCGTTGAAACGACCGCTGCTTATTTTAAAAACTTCTCCTGCGAAAAAACGGGCAAAACGCCGCATTTCCTCTGGAACGCGAAAATGCGTTTCGGCAAAACGTTCGCCGCCTATCAGCTCGCCAAAAAAATGGGGTGGAAAAAAATCCTTGTCCTGACGTTCAAGCCCGCCGTCAAAAACGCGTGGGAAACGGATTTGAAAACGCACGTCGATTTCAAAGGGTGGCGGTTCGTTTCCTCCGGCGATATGCCGGAAATCGACGAAACAAGGCCTTTCGTCTGGTTCGCTTCGTTTCAGGATATGTTGGGCAAAAACGAAGCGGGCGGCATCAAAGCCAAAAACGAGATCGTTCACGCGATCAACTGGGACTGTATCATTCTTGACGAATACCATTTCGGCGCGTGGCGCGACAGAGCCAAAGACCTTTACGACGCCGAGGAAAAGGAAAACGAACAGATCGAAGATTACGACGAAGACCTGATGCCGTTGACGACGAACGCTTATCTGTATTTGTCGGGAACGCCTTTCCGCGCGCTGAACAACGGCGAGTTTCTGGAAGACCAGATTTTCAACTGGACGTATTCGGACGAACAGAGGGAAAAGGAAAACTGGGACGCGGCAAAAGGGGAAAATCCGTATCTGGAACTGCCGAAAATGGTTATGATGACTTACCGCCTGCCGCGCGAAATCCGTGAAATCGCTTTGCAGGGCGAGTTCGACGAATTCGACTTGAACGAGTTTTTCAAAGCGGAGAAAAAAGACGGCGCGTTCGTTTTCAAATACGAAGACCGCGTGAAAAACTGGCTTGACATGATTCGCGGTCAATACCTGCCGACCGAAATCGACAGCCTGAAAACCGGCAAGCGTCCGCCGATGCCGTTTTCCGATGTCCGGTTAAGCGCCTGTCTGCGTCATACGCTTTGGTTTTTGCCGAATGTCGGCGCGTGCGAAGCGATGCGGGATTTGCTGAAAGTCCACCCTTTTTACGGCGGATATAAAATCGTTTGTTGCGCCGGAAAAAACGTCGGTATCGGATCGCTGGCCCTGCCGCCCGTGTTGGAAGCCATTACCGAAAATCCGCTGAACACGCGCACAATCACGCTTTCCTGCGGCAAACTGATGACAGGCGTTTCCGTCAAAGCGTGGGGCGGTATTTTCATGCTCCGCAACACGTCCAGTCCCGAAACGTATTTTCAGGCGGCCTTCCGCGTGCAAACGCCGTTCAAACTGGTCAATCCGACAGGCGTTTATCCGAACGAAACGCAAATCGTCAAGCCGGTCTGCTATGTCTTCGACTTCGCGCCCGACCGCGCGTTAAAACAAATCTCCGAATACAGCGGGCGGCTTGATTTGAACAGCAACGAAAATCCCGAAAAGAAAGTCGAGGAATTCATCAAATTCCTGCCCGTCCTCTGCTATGACGGCGAAACGATGGACGTTTTGGACGCCGGACAGTTGCTTGATATGGTCGTGTCGGGGACGGCTTCGACGATGCTTGCACGCCGGTGGGAAAGCGCGTTGCTTGTGAACGTGGATAACGAAACGTTGAAAGCCCTGCTCAACAACCCGAAAGCGATGGAGGCTTTGGAAAAAATCGAGGGCTTCAGAAGCCTGAACAAAGACCTGACAACGATCATCAACCGGTCGGAGGCTTTGAAAAAAGCGAAAAAGGACGCGCCCGAAACGATCGGTAAGGCGGAAAAGAAAGAACTGACGCAGGAAGAAAAGGAAATCAAGTCGAAACGGAAAGAAATTCAGGAAAAATTGCTGAAATTCGCGACCAGAATCCCCGTGTTCATGTACTTGACCGACGCGCGAGAGCAAACTTTAAAAGACGTGATAACGCAACTGGAACCAGCTTTGTTCCGCAAAGTTACGGGCTTGACGATCCCCGATTTCGAATTTCTTGTCAGCATCGGCATCTTTAACGCGCAAGTGATGAATTCGGCGATCTTGGCGTTCAAACGATACGAGGAAGCGTCCCTGACCTATACGGGACTGAATAAACACGAAAACGAACAGGTCGGTTTGTGGGATACCAAAATCACGGTCGAAGAAATGCGACAGAGGTAAAAGTCAGTCTATATATACAAAAGATTGCGGCGGCGTTTTTATTCCATAATCCGCAAGAGTTTTTTCTCTTTTAAAGCGCGTTACTTTTCCTAATCGGTATGCGTAGGCGCATTCTTTTTGAGAAAAATACTCCATAAATTTTTTTCTGCTAATGCCGGCTTTAAGAGATGTTTGATTCCATAAATCACCGGGCGTAGATTCTAAGATGTCTGTAACTTCAACTTCGCCAACAACCTTCATTTTGGGGGCCGAGGTATAAATTAGAATTTTGTTGACCGAGCGAGAGGCGCGTTTGCGGCGAAATTCAAATTTTTTTTCACCGGATAAAATCCGTTCTGAATATTCCGGTTTGATAGATAGCAAAATCGTACACATAAGAACCTCACTAAACATATTTTATGGAAGTTTGAGCTAGTTGTAAAATTTTTTCATATTGTGCATCGGTAATTCGTGTAAATGGACGAGGGCCCTCTCTTGGAGGAATAATTTTTAAATCCCTTAATTGATTCAAAATTGGACGCTTTTCTAAGGATTTTATCAGAATGAATTTAATGACAGATAAATTTTTTGATTTTTTTTGCCAAAATGATTTTAAATCCGATTCAGAAAAAACGCTTCTGTTTTGACAATAACGCAACAACTCATTTTCGGACTTAAAGTCGCGTTTAATTTCATCAATAACACACACGGTTGAAATTACGGATTCAAAACCTTTTCTTCCCTCTGTTTCACCCATTCGATAGAAGAAAACCAAATCTCCGGGTTTGGCGCCATTTATATCTCGAGCCCATGAAACATAAACCTTTTGAAGCGCATATTTACAAGCATCTTTTCCTAGAAAATTCACGAGATTTTCTGTTCTTAATTGCGAGTCCGGTATAAGATCGGTATGCCAACAAGCTTCAATAGGCATAATAAATTTACCAACGTTGTATTGTATGTTTGGAAAGTTTTTCTTTGGAGAAAGAGATGAATCATATACATTCAACGTCTTTACAAACACGGCTTCTTCTTTTCCGGTTGAAAGGTTAACGCCATATCGTTTAAAACCCCATCGCTCAAATAATTCTTGAAGAGCGCCAAGTTCGGGACGATCTTCAAACAGGGTGACATAAATTTCATCTACATTGCGTTTTAAGGCATTATCAAAGATGATTTTTATAAATCGTTCTCCCAAACGAAAGCCCGTAGATTCGACTTTAAATGTTCCCACTTTTAATCTGCGCTTAGGTAAAAAAACTGGTCGCATATGAGGATAAGATTCGTTTTCTTCTTCTGTTTTTAAGTATAAGAAGCCTAAAATATTATTTCTGTCATCATTACAAATATAGGCTTCTTCATCACATTTTCGAGCGAACCAATCTTCAAAACCGGGATAATCTTTTTTAAAGGTATCAAAGAAAGGATTATTTATATCTAACTCTCCAAAATGAGTTTGCTTTACGGATAACGCTTTATATTCAATTAACCGTGGATTTCGTTCACTCGCAGATGTTATAAAACGGTTTATTGAATATACTTTATCTTTTAATCCTATTTTTTCTGCTTTTTGGCGAAGCTTTTTATCTTCGGTAATAAATAAATCAACGTGCTTTAGAAATACGGTGTTTAATAACGCTGTATCAATGCGATCGTTTTCTGATTTATCAGTATCTTTAAAGGCACTTAAAACTGTATCTGAAATTTCTTCGTGAACGGTTAGTTGGTTATATGCAGAAAGCTTTATTCTATAAAGTTCTTGGATTTTTTGATCATTATATCTTTCTATTTCTCTGATAGAAAGTGGGTGTATAACTTTTTCACACTCTAATTTATCAAGCCAATAAAACAAATGCCCAATGCTATAATTCGTCACTTGGTCGTTTTCTCGATGAATAATAATATTGGTATCTAACAGGACTCTCATTTTTTTCATATCTTATCAGCCCTCATATATTTGAAAGAATTTGTAAGGCATCATTGTCATCAAAAAGCATATGATGAATATATAATGGGATATGCGTTTTTTCTGAAAAAGTATAAGCTTGTTGTCTTTCTACGTTCATAAGAGATTCAATATTATCTAAGGAATAATATCTATCATCTCTATTTTTTAAGTTTTCAAGAATTCTAGACGGCTCTGTTTCTAAAAGAAAAATTTTTTCAAAATGCATTTTTGCTAAATCATCTAACGATAATAAGTCCGGAATATTTCCTTTTTTTAAAATACAGAAATGACCGTCTAAGAAAAATCGAGGATATGTTTTTAATTTTTTTTCAATCTGCTCAATTAGAAGGGCTTGGTTGTTTTTTTTATTCGTCACATATTTATTGCGACCATATGTTTCATCATTGACTTCAGATATTAACATACCGGCAGAAAAATGCGGGATTTTCGTTTTTTCAAAGATACTTTCCAAAAGTGTACTTTTCCCGACACCATAACAGCCCGCGACAAAAATTACTCCCATTAATCTCTCCTTTTAAAGATATAGCTTTTTTATCACAATTATGTGAACATTTCAAGAACATTTATAGGCTAATTGCATTGATAAAACAGGGCGGATTAGTCCGCCCTGTCTGTTGATACGTTTTTGTTGATCCACTCGTCCAAATCGGTTTTGCGGTATCGGACGACTTTCCCCAATTTGATAAACGGCAAGCCGTATCGGTTCGTCATTCTCCAAACGGCAAGCGTGTTGATCTTGACGCCGATGTAAACGGCGGCGTCTCGCGGTGTCATCAATCCGGCGGGGGATATGTTGCAGGCTTCTCTACAGGTTCGTTCCATGTGTTCCTCCTTTCTTTGACGAAGGCTTGAACACACAGGAACACCGGCGCACACATCCTTCATCAAACAAATGATGTTGGTTTTGATTGAATTGTGTGCAGGCTCGGTAAATACCGGTCTGTGCTAAAAAGCTGTTATCAATCTAAGCATATCAACACTTCCTTTGCAATATCCCCCGTGTATGATTGTGATTGATTATCATTACCGGACGGAAAAAAGAAAATACGGATTGCGTTTTTTACGCTTTTGACTGATGATGAATTAGGAAGATTGATGACATTTGAACGGTGTCGGGGTTGACCGTCGGTTGACCGGAGTTCCTTTGACAAGGGCGTGGAAAGCTTGTCCGGGAATCAAAAAAGCCGTTGAAAATCAACGGCTTATCTGTTGGCTGGGGAACCTGGACTCGAACCAAGACTAACGGAGTCAGAGTCCGCTGTTCTACCATTAAACTATTCCCCAATGAATAATTTATGATTTATATAACCCTTCACGCTTTTTTTGACAAGAGTTTTTTTGAATTTTTTTATTATGCGATCAGGCCGTGTACGCCGTCTATAATAAACTGTGACGCCATCGCGCCTAAAATAATGCCGAGCAGTTTGGAAATAACCGTGTTGATCGTCTGGCCGAACAGGCGGGCAAAGTGATTCGACAGTCTGAATAAAAAATAGGTAATTAAGCAAACGGCAATCAGCGATCCGATAACATACGCCTGTTGGCTGATGTTACCATGTCTTTCGGACATCAAAAGTATAATCGAAGCAATTGAGCCGGGGCCCGCGATTAAAGGAACCGCCAAAGGAAAAACGGATACGTCGTTTTCATACGGGTGATCAGAAGCTTCTTCAGCCGCTTTTTCTTTTTGTTCGTCAATAAAAATCATTTGCAGAGCGACAATAAACAGCATAATTCCGCCCGCAATACGAAACGCCGGTATCGATATCCCCAGCAGATTTAAAAAAGCTTCGCCGGCATAAGCGAAAAAAAACATAACGGAAAAGCCGATCAAAACAGATCGTTTGGCCATTAATAACCGATATCCCGGACGCGGGCTTTCCGTCAGGCTCATGAAAATCGGCATGTTGCCGATCGGATCCATAGTGACAAACAGCATCGTAAACGACGGAAGGAACAAATCAAAAAATGCTGTCATGTTTAAGACCCTTTTTTTAAACTTTTTAACAGGATAGCATAAATAAAACAGAAAATAAAAGAGGGGAAAAAAGATTTTGTTTAATCATACGACGGTTTCATATATGTTATTGCCAGTTGTTTGTTGAATGAAGGTTTTAAATGACGGATTTATCTCATATTCGCAATTTTTCCATTGTGGCTCATATTGACCACGGCAAATCGACTTTGGCCGACCGCCTGATCCAAAGATGCGGCGGGTTGACCGAACGCGAAATGCGCGATCAGATATTGGATTCCATGGATCTGGAACGCGAACGCGGGATTACGATTAAAGCGCAGACGGTCCGGCTGAACTATAAAGCCAAAGACGGGCGGGAATATCAGCTGAACCTGATTGACACGCCGGGGCATGTCGATTTTACGTATGAAGTCAGCCGGTCTTTGGCCGCTTGCGAAGGTTCTTTACTGGTCGTTGACGCTTCACAGGGGGTGGAAGCGCAGACTTTGGCAAACGTCTATAAAGCTTTGGACGCGAATCACGAATTGGTGACCGTTATCAACAAAATTGATCTGCCGGCGGCGCACCCGGAAGAAGTTAAAGCGCAAATTGAAGATGTGATCGGTATTGATACGTCAAATGCGGTTGAAACTTCCGCTAAAACAGGCGTTGGTATTGATGATGTTTTGGAAAGCATTGTTACACAGTTGCCCGCGCCGCAGGGTGATGCGGAAGCGCCGTTGAAAGCGATGCTAGTCGATTCCTGGTACGATCCGTATCTGGGGGTTATTATTCTGGTGAGAGTCAAAGACGGCGTTTTGAAAAAAGGCATGAAAATCAGAATGATGGCAAACGGCACGACGCATGAAGTCGAACGAGTCGGCATCTTTACGCCTAAAATGAAAGATATCGGGCAGCTGACTGCCGGAGAGCTGGGATTTATCACCGCCGGCATTAAAACGGTCGGCGATACCAAAGTCGGCGATACGATTACGGACGACAAGCGCCCCGCGGCAGAGGCTCTGCCCGGATTCAAACCCAGTGTGCCTGTCGTATTTTGTTCGATGTTCCCTCTGGATACCAGTTATTACGAAAATCTGCGCGACGCTTTGGGCAAGCTGCAGCTGAACGACGCCAGTTTTGAATTTACGCCGGAAAAATCTGCGGCTTTGGGCCAGGGATTCAGGTGT
>HF994906.1 GCA_000434295.1 Acetobacter sp. CAG:977
CGACGGCTACGGTTCTAACGTTATCGAATTGAAAGCGGATGTAACTCGGGAAGACGTTTCTTTTAAACGCGTTGACAGTGATTTTATTATGGAACTGTCAGACGGGAGTTCCGTCCGTGTCGGTTGGGGCGGAACAGGAAGCTATCCTGTGTATCATATAGATACGATTAAATTCCTGAACGGCACCGATGCAGATATTGATGTCGAGGCATTGTTGCCGACGGTTCCGGTTTATATTTCTGAATCCGGTACAACCTCATTTAATACGGATACGTTTGTCGGCGTTAACGACGGTGAAACGGTACACGGTTCTGATGAACATGATACAATACGCGGAATGGGCGGAAATGATACGATATACGGCAATGACGGCGATGATGAAATAAAAGGCGGAAACGGAAACGATACGATATACGCCGGAAAAGGAAACGATGTCGTTGACGGCGGTGACGGAGACGACTTTATAGAAGGCGGTGCCGAAAATGACGAAATTGAAGGCGGTTACGGCGATGATGTC
>HF994907.1:0-14196 GCA_000434295.1 Acetobacter sp. CAG:977
CGTTCCAGCTGATGCCGCCTGCACCCGCTTATGAACAGCCGGCTCCCGCCTATGCGCCCCAAGAAACGATCACTTTGACGCCGCCGTCTGCTGCTCAGGCGCCTGCGTTTGAATTAACTCCGCCCGCACCGGCGCAGGCACCCGCTCAGACATTCGAGCTGTTGCCGCCGCCCGCCGCCGTGCAACAGCCGTTGCCGCAAGCCATGCCGCAGGATACGGGCTTGGGCGTTTCTCAAAACGTCGCCATGATTTCTTTCCCCGCGGGACAGACGACTTTGCCCGCCGCCGCATCCGCCGACATTACGACCGCCGTTTTTGCTTTGCGCCGTCAGGCGTTCGGCAGACTGTTGGTCATCGGCTATGATGCGCCGAACGGAAAAACGGGGAACGTTTCCGTCGCTCAGCGTCGCGCGGATGCCGTGTCGGGAGCTTTGATCCGCGCGGGCGTCGCTGCCGCTCAGATTAAAACGGAAGCGCAGCCCAATCCGCCGTACGGCGAAAAAAACGGCAACTTTGCCGAAATCTATCTGGAATATTAAAAACGATAAACGGGTGAATTATGCAAAAATCTTTTAAAGTGGCTCTGGCCGGACTGGGAACGGTCGGCGGCGGCGTTGCCAAGCTGTTGTTGCAACAATCGGATATCTTGGAAAAACGTTGCGGACGCAAAATCGAACTGTATGCCGTTTCCGATTTGAACGAAGCCAGATTAAAAGAGCTGGGAATCCCCGAAACCGTCAAATATTACAAAAACGCTCTGGATATGGTTGCCGACGAACAAGCCGACGTGATTGTCGAACTGATCGGCGGAGCGAACGGCTTTGCTTATGAGCTGTGCCGCGCGGCATTGAATGCCAAAAAGAACTTTGTGACCGCCAACAAAGCCATGATTGCCCATCACGGCAACGAATTGGCAAAAAAGGCGGAAGAAAACGGCACCTTTTTCGGTTACGAAGCCGCCGTCGCAGGCGGTATCCCCGTGATTAAGTCGTTGCGTGAAGGCTTGGTCGGAAACAGGATTTCCGAAGTCTACGGAATTTTGAACGGAACGTGCAATTATATCCTGACGGTCATGCGCGAAACGGGAAAGTCTTTTGCAGACGTGTTGCTGGAAGCTCAAAAACTGGGTTATGCCGAAGCGGATCCCGGCTTTGACGTTGACGGAGTGGATACCGCGCACAAAATGTGCATTTTAGGCAGCCTTGCTTTCGGCGTTCCCATAAATCTTGAAGCGTTGTCGGTTGAAGGCATCCGCCGTATTTCGGATTTGGATATTGCTTTTGCGGGCGAGCTGGGGTTCAGAATAAAGCTGCTCGGCGTCGGTCGCCGCACGGACAAAGGCGTGTCTTTGAACGTTTATCCCTGCATGATACCTTTGTCGGCATCCATTGCGCATGTTGACGGTGTCTTTAATGCCGTGATTACGGAAGGCGACTTTGTCGGTCATTCAATGTTTGTCGGGCGCGGCGCCGGAGAAAAACCGACGGCTTCCGCCGTTGTTTCCGATATTGCCGATGCGGCAACGGGACGCGGGTTGCCTTTGTTGACGGTGGCGCAAAGCGATGTGGAACCGTTGCCGATCGTTCCTTTGTCGGAAAGGGTCGGTGAATATTATTTGCGCTTTGAAGTTTGCGATAAGCCCGGCGTCGTTGCGGATATTTCCCGTATTTTGGGTGAAGAAAACGTTTCGATTGCGTCGATGATTCAGCGCGGAAAAACGATAAACGGCGCGGTGCCGTTGATTATGACTTTGCACGAATCCAAGGAAGCCAGCGTTTGTGAAGCGCTCAACCGCATAGAACGTTTGGAAAGCGTCTTGGCAAAACCGTGCATGTTGCGTATAGAGCGGCTTTGATAAAATGTCATCGGCGGTTTTAGGCGTTGAAAAGTCCGTAACGGATCGCAGTTGGGTTGCGCGGGACGTTTCGCCGGATTTGACGGCGGCGATTGCGCGTGCGGGCGGCGTTTCGGAAATCATTGCCCGCGTATTGGCAGGCAGAAACGTACGACCCGAAGACGTCGAGTTCTTTTTGACGCCGCGTTTGGCGGCTCATTTGCCGGAACCGTATATCTTAAAAGATATGGAAAAAGCGGCTTTGCGTATTGCAGACGCCGTCATGAAAAATGAAAAAATCGCCGTTTTCGGAGATTATGACGTTGACGGAGCAACGTCGGCGTCCGTTTTAACGCAGTTTTTAAAAAGCGTTTCGGATGCCGAAATTGCGGTGCGTATTCCCGAACGCGACGAAGGATACGGACCGACGGCACAGGCCGTCAAAGCGTTTGAAGCGGACGGCGCGTCTTTGATTATAACGGTGGACTGCGGTACGACGGCGTTTGATGCTTTGGAAGGCGTCGTCGATACGGCGGACATTATTGTCGCGGATCATCATGAACCTGAAATCCGCTTGCCGAAAGTCTATGCGGTGGTAAATCCGAAACGTTTGGATGAACCCGTTGACAATCCGTGTCGGAACATGGCTGCCGTCGGTGTCGTGTTTTTGTTGATTGTTGCCGTGAACAGAATTTTGCGCCAAAAAAACAGATACGGTGAGACACGTCCCGAACCCGACTTAAGGCGTTGGCTGGATTTGGTGGCTTTGGGGACGGTGTGCGACGTTGTAAAAATGCGCGGGGTTAACCGTTTGTTCGTTAAGACGGGGCTGCGCTATATGGCAAAACGGGAAAACAAAGGATTGGCGGTTTTAAGCGACTTGTCGGGCATAAAGGAAGCTCCGACGGCTTATCATCTGGGGTACGTCTTGGGACCGCGCCTGAACGCGTGCGGACGGATCGGTCACGCGGGGTTGGGGATGAAGCTGTTGTGCGCGGGCGATGAAGCCGAAGCGCGCGAAATTGCGTCTCAGTTGGACGATTTGAACGATTTGCGCCGCCAGATGTGCGAAGACGTTCTGAAACAGGCAATTTTTCAAATCGAAAGCAAAAATGAGGATTGTCCCGTTATCTTTGCCTTTGGTAAAGGGTGGCATTCGGGAATTATCGGCATTATTGCGGGACGGTTGAAAGACAGATACCGCCGTCCGGCTTTGGTAATGTCCGTTGATGACAATGAAGCCAGAGGGTCGGGACGTTCCGTCGCCGGATTTAATATGGGGGCGGCAGTCATGGCGGCGTTGGAAAAAGGGATACTGACGCGCGGCGGCGGTCATGCCATGGCGGCGGGATTTTCTTTAAAGCCCGAACGGCTTGAAGATTTTAAAGAATTTTTGACCGACTATATGAAAACGCACGCCGATACGGAAGAAAACGGAAATTCTTACCTGATTGACGGTATCGTCGACATTAATGCCGTTTCTGCCGATTTGGTCGACACGCTGTCATGCATGGAACCGTTCGGAGAAGGTAATCCCGAACCTCGTTTTGCGGTGGCGAACGTTGCGGCGTCTTATGTTCAGGTACGAAAAGGCGGGCACATCAGCTGTACGTTGGTCGGCAGGGACGGGCGCAGTCGGCTGAGGGCGATTGCGTTTCGTGCGGCAGATTCCGAAATCGGGCAGGTTTTGCTGAAAAACAAAGGCGAGCTGTTTCACGTTGCGGGGCTGATACATGCCGACACGTTCAGAGGTGCGGGACAGGCTCAATTCATTATCGAAGACGTCGCACTTGCCTAAGTTATGGGAATAATGCGCTCAAAGGTTTTGTGGCGGTTAAGCCCTTTTAACACGACGCCGTCGTATCCCATGTCCATAATGCTTTTAAAGTAAATGCCGACGATGCGTTTCCATTCGGAATTCCAATAATCGGCGACGGTTCCCGCGGAGTTTTCTTTGTCGGGGAAACGAAGCCATGCGGGATCGTTCAATTTCCACGTACTTTGCCAATAAGGTCTGGTATCTTCGGCGACCGCGACGTCAAGTACGGCAAAGACCAAACGTCTGGCGCCGATTTTCTTTTGTCTTAATCTGGCGACGTCTTCGGCGGTCAGCGGTTGGGAAAATTTAAAAAACGGGTCGATAATCAACAAATCGTAATTCGTGTCGCTAAGCGCGTCCACCCATTCTCCTTTGGAAGCGTATCGGCGGGAATTCGTCATGATCATCATGTTTTTGACGTCTTTCAGCGACAGGACGTTATCGACGTTTTCGTTAAAAGGAACGGCGTCGGGGGGTAAAAAGTCAAAGGAGCCTTTTGCGTCGGTGTCGGTATGAGCGGGAATTCCCTGCTTTGCCAAAGAAAGCAGAGCATTATTTTTTTCTTTTTCCGTCTTGCAATGTTCTGCGCCCAGAAGGGAAACGCCGAATTCGTTCAGCAATTTTTTTGTTTTGTCGGGCAGGGCGTTTTTGCCGCAAACGGCGTTTGTAACCAAAACGGCGTTCAACGATTGAATGTATCGGCGGTCGGGAGTGCCTTCGGGAATAAGATCTTCGGGTGAAAAAAGTTTGAGCAGATAACGTTCGTCTTCTGTTTTTGCGCCGGCGGCTTCGGCACGGTGCAGCTCATCAAGAGCATTTTCCCATTCTCCGCGGGTTAACAGTTCGGTTGCGCCGTCGGCAATAATCAGAAAATCCGGCTTTGTTTCCCGGACGTAATCTTTTAACGTTTCAACGATGTTTCTCATCAGTTCCCGATAGTTCGGAATATATTCGGGATTGAGGCAAATACGTTCTTCCAGCGGATCGGGATTTGCACGGACGCCTTGAAATTCCTGAGCGAACAGCGCTTGGGCGGAAGCGAATATTCCCGCAAATGCAAAAAAAAGTATTTTCTTGTTCATAAAACAACTTTCTTTGTATTTTTTTGTAACGTTTTTAGGTATTCTAAGAAAAATTCATTTGTATTTTGTTAACAAAAGAAGACAGAAAACGTGACTGATAAGAAAGTATGGGTTTTGGCGGACGACCGCGCAGGAAACGTTGCTCAGGCTTTGGGGGTTGCCGAAGCGTTGGGCGAAGAAATTGAAATCAAAAATATTCGTTATACGAAATGGGTGGCTTTGCCCAATTTTTTAAGAGGGGCTTCTTTAATCGGGGTGACGGAAGAAACGGCGAAAGAATTGTCTGCTCCTTGGCCCGATTACGTTATTTCGGCGGGTCGTCGTTCGGCTCCCGTTGCCCGTTGGATTAAAAAACAGTCTCAAGGCAAGACGAAAATCATTCATATGATGTATCCCGGCTATTTCGGATTGTCGGATTTCGATTTGGTCGTTTTGCCGTATCATGACGGATGCCGTTTGGATCGTGAAAACATTATGCGCGTGATCGGGGCTCCGCATCGCGTTACGCCCGAAAAGCTGACGGCGGAAAAGGAAAAATGGGCGCCCGTTTTTGAACGTCTGCCGCGTCCGATGATCGCCGTTATCGTCGGCGGTGCCACAAAGGACAAACCGTTTACCGTCGACATGGCAAAGGATTTTGCGGCAAAGGTTAAAAAAATGGGCGAAAACTTGGGGGGCGCTTCTTTCTTGGTCACAACGTCCCGCAGAACAGGGCGCGCTCAGGAACAGGCCATTAAAGACGGCTTGTGCGAGCCGATGTTCTTTTATGAATGGGGAAACAAGGAAATGGACAATCCGTATTTCGGATTTTTGGCTTCCGCCGATCNNTTTTTGGCTTCCGCCGATCACATTGTAGTGACGGGCGATTCCGTTTCGATGTGTTCGGAGGCGTGCGCGACCGAAGTCCCCGTGTATATTTATGCTCCCAAAGGGTCCGTCGGCAAAAAGCATGCTTTGTTGCATCAGGAATTATATGAAAAAGGCTTGGCGCATCCTTTGGACGGAGGAATTGTCTCGGAAAAGCACCCGCGACTGATGGTCGCCAAAACGGTTGCCGAACGCATTAAATCGTTGGGTTGAGCCAATGACGGATTTCAGCGCCGATATTGATTTGCTGTTTGGCGAGTTGCCTTTTGCGGACAGATGCCGCGCCGCAAAAAACAGCGGGTTTTCCGCCGTTGAATTCACAATGCCCGACAACGTTCCGTTAGGAGAGTTGGGCGATGCCGCAGCGTATGAAGGGTTAAAAACATCCGTTATCCAAATGCCGGAAGACAAAGCGGCTTTGGCGTTTTCAAAGCCGATGAAAAAAGATTTTCTGGCGGCATTTGAAGACCTTGCCGATAAAGCAGATTTTCTGGAATGCCGCAAAATTCTTATTCCCGGAAAAATCTTGGCAGAAAACGAATTCGATGATGCGCGCGATGCTTTTGTTTCCGCACTGCACGCAGCGGCGGGCAAAGCTAAAAGGTACGGCATCAAAATATTGATCGGATTTAAAAACGGGGTTGAAAATCCGGGGTTTTATCCCGCTTCGACTTTGGAAGTTTTGGAAATCCTCGACGAATTAAACGATGATAAAGCGTTCGGATATTTGTATGACGTTTATCATGCCCAGTGCACCGAAGGCGGATTGAGCAATACGTTGGAATCTTTGTCTTCTTTGATTTCTCATGTCCGCATAGCAGGCGTTCCGATGCACGAAGAACCCGATACGGGAGAAGTTAATTACGATTATTTGCTGTCTTTGCTGGATGCTGCGGGATATGACGGATATGTCGGATGCTCTTATACGCCCCGCTTGAAAACGGCAGACGGGTTGAAATGGATGAAAAAATACCTTTAACAATCAAGGATGCGTTATGACAAAAACGAAATCTTCGCTTTATTTGTCTCAGGCGGAAAAGTATTGGTTGGACGGCGATGTGAAATCCGCCAGACTGGCGTTTTCGGATGCTAAGGACGAATGTTTAAAAAACGGCGATACACGCGGCGTCGCCGATGCTTTGGTGCGTTCGGGCGATATGGAAATGTCGCTGGGGCGGGTTGATGAAGCCAAAGAAGCGTATGTATCGGCGTTGTCTTTGTTGTTGTTGGATTTTGATTCTCAAAGCCTGTCGGCGGAAATTAAGCTGAAGTTGGCTCAGATTGCCGTTGACCGCAACGAAACCGAAGAAACGGAACGTTTGCTGGATCAGGCGGAAGCCCTGTTCGACGAAACGGATAACCGTACGGGGTTGGCGCGCGTTGCCGAAATGCGCGGCACGTTGTTGATGGCAAAAGGCGATTGCGAAACGGCGTTGCCTTTTTATCGCAAGGCAGCTCTGTTGTATGAACAGGAAAACAATACTTTAAAAGAAGCCGTCGTTTTAAGGACGGTGTCACGGCTGTATATGTCGTTGAACCGCATGGATCAGGCACATGACGCTTTGGAAAAAAGCATGGCGCTGTTCCGCGAGAACGGCGATTTGCTGGGCGAAGCTGGGGCATTGACGGCTGTCGGCGTTTTGCGTACGACGATCGGAGATTATATGTTGGCGGCGCGCGCATTCAGAAAAGCCATTATGTTGTACGGCAAGCTCGGTCACGTTCCGGGTGAAGGCGAAGCAACGTTTTATCTGGCTCGTGTCGAAGCGATGTCAGGCGGTGCGGAAAGCATTAAAAATGCCGTTAAGGACTATAAAAGATCGATTTCTTTGCTGGACGGCGTGTTTTGGCCCGAATTGGTTGCAAAGGCGAAACAGGAAATGGAACGACTGGAAAAGGTTTCTGCGTCGTCCGAGAATTAAGAGGATATGAAAAAGGCGGGGATGGTTGCCCCGCCTTTTTATTTTAAAAAAGCCTGATAAAAAAAGCTCCCGAACGTTCGGGAGCTTTTATGCAAAGTGTTCGAATTATTATCATTTATCTATGCGAAAAATAGTATATGAAAAAAACATAAAGGGCAGGAAATTATCCTGCCCTTTACTTTATTCCTTACCGTAATGACGAAGCGTTACGGATGAAAACAGCCCACCAAAAATCGAAAAGTAGTCGTAATCAGTAAATTCTTCTGTTTTTGGGTGGTTGTTTTTCTCTGAAATCGCAACGGAAGGCATGATGAACGGAATCCAGAAAAACGAAAAAGCTTGTTCCGTCCTGATAGGATCTTCTGTTAGCGTGGTGCCGTTTAATTCCGTAGATAGAGGAGCTGAAATGGCAGTGACCAATCCTCCTTGCGGAAGTGAAAAGGGAGTTTTCAAAGTTGAACACCCCCCTAACAGAAGGCATAAGGAAACAAGAAAACGTTTTTTCACATTATTCTCCGTATACGTTCAGGGTAATTTTTTGGAAAATAAAAAAGACGTTTGTGTAATCGTAATCAACAGAGGAAACAGTTTTGATGCGCCCGTTTTCTGTAGCGCTTTTCAGGCTTACGTCACCGATGGTAACCAGACCTAAAATATTAATGGCGGATGCGCTACCTTTTTTAGTGCCGATTTTTGTGTTTTCATAGTCAATATCAAGTGGGGCGGAAACTACAGAGACAGCACCTAAAGGCGGAACAAAAGGAGCTTGGAATGTCGAACATGCCGACAAAGAGAGTGCGCATAAAGCAATAAAAAGTTTTTTCATGAGTAATCCTCCGATTAAGTTTAAAGGCTTAAGCTTAACCGGCGGAACTGGGACTTAGAAAACCGTACTCATTCGGCCACGATGCTTTTCATCCCGATGCATATGTGCAGGGACTTGGACATAACAACGTATCCCAGTCCCATAGGGATTGAGATACAGCTTCTTTTTACGGCCTTGCTGTTTCTGCAAAAAAGGCCGATGAGTACACAGGGTTTCTACGCCCTCAAACCTGACCCGCTCAGGCTCAAAATAAGGATAGCAAATTAAAAATGGTAAAAACAGCTAAAAGTTCTGTTCTGTTAAGTTTTCCTGATATAAAAAAACTCCCCTCTGCAAAGAGGGGAGCTTTTTCCATATATATTCCGATTAGATAACCGGTTCGCCGTAGTAGGCTTTGCGGTACAATTCTTTGATTTCTTCAATCAAAGGATAGCGCGCGTTGCCGCCGGTGCACTGGTCATCAAAGGCCTGTTCGGACAGTTTGTCCAAATTCGCCATGAATTCGGCTTCGGGAATACCCGCATCTTTGATGGATTTGGGAATATTCAGGTCTGCTTTCATTTTTTCCATGGCTTCAATCAGACGAACGACTTTCATGTCGCGATCGTCGCCGCAGTCATCGGCAATACGCAAATGGTCGGCAATCTTGGCATAACGTCCTTTGACGAACGGATAACGATACTGAGGCAGCAAGCCTTGTTTCGTCGGATTATCCGTTGCGTTATAGCGGATGACATAGCTGAACAACAGCGCATTAGCCAATCCGTGAGGAATATGATACATCGCGCCGAGCTTATGAGCCATAGAATGGCACAGTCCCAACATTTCGTTTGCGAACGCCATGCCGGCGATAGTGGCGGCATAGTGGATTTTTTCGCGGGCGACGGGGTTTTTGGCTCCGTCATCATAGGACGCTTTCAGGTACTTGAAGGACAAGCGCAAAGCTTCCAAAGCCAATCCGTCACTGAAGTTGTTTGCATAGATTGACGTATATGCTTCAACGGCGTGGACGATGGCGTCAAATCCCGAATAAGCAGCCAAGCCTTTGGGCATGGTCATGACCAGATCAGGGTCAACGATCGCCATATTCGGCGTTAAGGCATAATCGGCGATCGGATATTTTTGCCCCGTTTTGTCGTCGGTAATGACGGAGAAGGGGGTTACTTCCGATCCTGTTCCCGATGTCGTCGGGATAGCGACCATGACGGCTTTGCGTCCCAATTCGGGGAAGGTGCAGATACGTTTGCGGATATCCATGAAGCGCATAGCCAAATCTTCGAATTTGATATGCGGTTCTTCATACATCAACCAAACGATTTTAGCCGCATCCATCGGCGACCCGCCGCCCAAAGAAATAAAGACGTCGGGCTGGAACGCGTTGACCTGTTGCAAAGCGATATTAACGTTTGACAAATCGGGATCGGGACGGACGTCGCTGTAGACGCGGGTCTGGATGCCCAGTTTTTCAAGGATTTCAATGATGCGTTCAACGTGTCCGATTTGTTCCATGGTTTTGTCGGTAACGAGGAAGGCGCGTTTTTTGCCTTTCAGTTCAGCCAACGCCAAGGACAGGCAGCCCGGTTTGAAATAGATTTTCGGGGGAACTTTGAACCACAACATATTTTCGCGGCGTTCCGCGACGGATTTAATGTTCATAAGATGTTTTACTCCGATATTTTCGCTGACCGAGTTTCCGCCCCAAGAGCCGCAGCCCAAAGTCAGGGAAGGAGGCAGTTTAAAGTTGTACACGTCGCCGATGGCGCCTTGCGAAGACGGCATATTGATCAGCGTACGCCCCGTAATCATGGTATTTTGGAACAAATCAATGTGTTCTTTGTTTAACGGGTTCGTGTACAAAACGGAAGTATGTCCCGCACCGCCCAGTTCAATAAGCTTTCTGGCCGTATGGACGGCTTCTTCAAAGTTCGGAGCTTTATAAAAGCCCAGGACGGGGGACAGTTTTTCATGAGCGAACGGTTCGTCGTCGGCGACGCGATCGGCTTCCGCGATCAGGATTTTGGTTTTCGGATCGACTTTAAATCCAGCCAATTCTGCGATTTTAGCGGCGGACTGACCGACGATGGCAGAGTTCAAATGCCCGTCAATCATGATGGTTTGCGCCAATTTCTTTTTATTTTCGCCCGTTACAAAGACGCAACCGCGTTTAACGAATTCTTTTTTAACGGCTTCATAGACGGGTTCTTCGACGATGACGGCCTGTTCGGAAGCGCAGATCATGCCGTTGTCAAAGGTTTTGCTCATGATGACCGAGCTGACGGACATTTTGATTTCCGCGGAGGCATCAATGATGACGGGGGTATTTCCCGCGCCGACGCCGATGGCGGGTTTTCCCGAACTGTAAGCGGCTTTGACCATTCCGGGACCGCCGGTTGCCAAAATAAGGTTGATGTCTTTGTGCTTCATGAGCATACCGGACAATTCGACGGTCGGATTTTCGATCCATCCGATGATATTGTCGGGAGCGCCGGCTTTAACGGCGGCGTCCAAGATGATTTTGCAGGCTTCAATCGTTGATTTTTTGGCGCGCGGATGCGGAGAAAAGATGATGGCATTACGCGTCTTCAAAGCCAGCAAAGATTTAAAAATAGCCGTAGAGGTCGGGTTTGTCGTCGGGATAATGCCTGCGATAATGCCGATAGGTTCAGCGATGCGGCGATATCCGAAATCGCGGTCGTCTTCCAGGATGCCGCAAGTTTTGGTGTCTTTGTAAGTATTATAGATGTATTCGGAAGCAAAGTGGTTTTTGATAACTTTGTCTTCAATAACGCCCATTCCGGTTTCTTCGACTGCCATTTTGGACAGGTAGATGCGGTGGGTCGCGGCGGCAACGGCGACGGAACGGAAAATGTGATCGACTTGTTCCTGAGTGTACGTTGCGTAAATTCGTTGAGCTTTTTTTACGCGCTCGACCAGTTCGTCCAATTCTTTGACGGAATCGTTCTGGGCTGTTTCGGGCGTTTTTTCGGGTGCTTTCGTCATCCTAGATTATCCTTATAAAAGCGGTGATCCCCTGTTTGAGTATTTTTATATCGATATAAATATACTCATTCGTACAGTAAGAATATACATACATTTTTTTTGAAAATCAATACGGCAGATGAATTTTTTTATCAACGAAAAGTTTTTGTTAACATATTGAATTTTTTATATAAATTATTTTTATTCCCGAAAACGGGAAATAAATTGTTGAAAGGCAAAACGGTCTTATCGATAATAAAATATCGATTTTCGGAGGGCATTATGCCAAAAGTTTCTAACGTTCCCACCATCCGACGCCTGCCGGGGTATCTGCATCTGCTGAAAGAATTAAAGGAAGAAGGGCAGGAAACCGTATCAACGACATTGTTGGCGTCCGAAATGCAAATCGACCCCATCGTCATTCGAAAGGATTTGACAATGACGGGGGCGTCCGGAAAACCCAGAACGGGCTTTGTCGTCGCCGAACTGATTGAAGCCATTGAAAATTTTTTGGGATGGAAAACAACGACCGATGCGTTTTTGGTCGGTGCGGGAAATATCGGTTCCGCCCTTTTGGGATACAGCGGGTTTGCGTCTTACGGTTTGCGAATCGTTGATGCGTTTGACGCTTCGCCCGCCAAAGTCGGAACCATAATTCACGGGCATATGATTTTGCCGATGGAAAAATTGCCTGATCGAGTCGCTACCGTCAAAGCGCGTCTGGGCATTTTAACGGTGCCCGCCGATGCTGCTCAAGATGCCGCCGACGCAATGGTCGCCGCGGGTATTCTGGGAATTTGGAATTTTACGCCCGTTAAAATCAAGGTCCCCAAAAACGTCGTTACCCAAAAAGAAGATCTGGCTTCCGGCTTGGCAGAGCTTTCCGTCCGCGTCAAACTCAGGGAAGAAGACGTTTAACCCTTTGCAATCGGCGGGCTTTTTGTCATAATGCAAAAAACTTTTAATCCGGAGCCCGCCTTTTTGATGTACAAAAACGAACTTTGCTTTGCCGAACGGCTGGCCGATGCGGCGGCCGAACGTGTCTTGAAATATTTCAGACAACCTCTGGACGTTCAAAATAAAGACGATGCTTCCCCCGTCACCGTCGCCGACAAAGAAGCCGAAGCCGTCATGCGCGACATGATTGCCCGCGATTTTCCCGATTGCGGCATCGTCGGCGAAGAATTCGGGCGCGAAAATGAAAATGCGGAATTCGTTTGGGTGCTTGATCCCGTCGACGGAACGCGATCTTTTATCACGGGAAAGCCCGTTTTCGGAACTTTGGTCGCCCTGATGCACGATAAAAAACCCGTCTTGGGCGTGATTAACCAGCCTTATACGAAAGAACGCTGGACAGGCGCAAAGGGAATGCAAACCCTCTTTAACGGATGTCCCGTTTCAACGCGAAAAGGCGTCCCTTTGAACAAGGCGTTCATGTATTCGACCGGAGGCAGGGGGATGTTTTCAAAACAGGAACAACGCCGTTTCGATACTTTGGAAGGCCGCGTGGCTTTGACGCGTTACAGTTCGGATTGTTATGCCTACGGTCTGTTAAGCATGGGGTGTATCGACATTGTGTGCGAAGCGGGAATGAAATTGTACGATTATGCGGCTCTTGTCCCCGTCGTCGAAGGGGCGGGCGGCGTTATGTCGGATTGGGCGGGCAACGGGCTGGATGCCAAATCGGACGGTACGGTTTTGGCGCTGGGCGATGCCGCTTTGTTTCCCGAAGTCGCGGAGGCGCTCAAATGATAAAAGCGTTTTTGTTTTTCTTCTTTGCCGCTTTTTCTTTTTTTCCGTACGCGGCGGATGCTGCGCAAAAAGTCGTGCCCGCTCACGGAGCGGCCATGCACGGCGATATGAAATACAAAAAAAATTTTAAAAACTTTTCTTATGTCAATCCGAACGCGCCTAAGGGAGGAGAATTGAGGCTGTCGGCGTTTGGCAGCTTTGACACGTTCAACCCGTATGTTATCAAAGGCGTTCCCGCTGCCAGCATCGGGATGGTGTACGACACGTTAATGGTCGAAGCGGCGGACGAACCGTTTTCGGAATACGGATTGATCGCGCAAACCATAGAAATGCCCAAAGACAGAAGCTGGGTTGCTTTTAGCGTCAATCCGAAGGCGCGTTTTCACGACGGCAAGCCCGTTACGGCGGAAGACATTGTTTTTTCGTTTAACATTCTGCGTGAAAAAGGCGTTCCGCTTTACCGCCACTATTTCGGCAGCGTCGATACCGCAGAGGCGGACGGCGACAAGCGCGTCGTGTTTAAGTTCAAGCCCGGAGACAACCGCGAGCTTCCTCTGATATTGGGACAAATGCCCGTGTTGCCCAAGCATTGGTGGGAGAACAGGGATTTTTCGGCAACGACGCTGGAACCGCCTTTGTCAAGCGGACCTTATAAAGTTGCCCGCTTTGAACCGGGGCGGTATGTTGTTTATGAACGCGTCAAAGATTATTGGGCTCAGGATTTGCCCGTGATGCGCGGAATGAACAATTTTGATGAAATCCGTTACGATTATTATCGGGATGCAACGGTGGCGGTCGAAGCTTTTAAGACGGGCGCTTTTGACTTGCGCATTGAAAACGAAGCCAGAAAATGGGCAACGGCGTATGACGATTTGCCGTCAATCAAAAAGGGATTGATTAAAAAACAGGAATTTTCTCACGGATTGCCCAGCGGAATGCAAGGGTTCGTGTTTAATACGCGCCGAAAACTGTTCAAAGACAGAAAAGTCAGGCAGGCTTTGTCTTTGGCTTTTGACTTTGACTGGTCGAACAAGAGCTTGTTTTACGGATTGTACCGTCGGACGAACAGTTATTTTGACAATTCCGAAATGGCGGCGACGGGGTTGCCCGAAGGG
>HF994907.1:14237-29198 GCA_000434295.1 Acetobacter sp. CAG:977
TTTTCCAGCCGTATCTGGGAAAATTGCCGCCCGAAGTTTTTTCCGCGCCGTTTTCTCAGCCCGACACGAAAAACGGCATTCGCGACAATTTAACCAAAGCGTTCGAATTGTTAAAAGAAGCCGGCTGGACGGTTCAGGACGGCGTTTTAAAGAATGAAAACGGCGAACCGTTCGAATTTGAAATTTTATTGGACAGTGTTTCTGCCGGATCGTGGGAGCGCGTGGCATTGCCATATGTCAGGAATCTGAAACGTCTGGGCATCAAAGCGACCGTCCGCACGGTGGATCCGACGCAATACAAGAACAGGACGGACGTTTTTGATTACGACATGATAGTTCATATTTGGGGGCAATCGACGTCTCCCGGAAACGAACAGCGCTTTTTTTGGAGCAGCTCCGCGGCGGATATGCACGGTTCTCAAAATTATGCCGGCATCAAAGATCCCGTGATTGACGAACTGATAGAAACGTTGATTGCCGCAAAGGATCGCAAAGAGCTGGTTGCGGCGACAAAGGCTTTGGATCGCGTTTTGTTATGGAATTATTATGTCGTTCCGCATTGGTATACTCCCGTGCACCGATTGGTGTACCGCAACAAATTCGGACAGCCCGACGCTAAAACGCCCATGAAAGGCGTTCAGCTGTTGTCTTGGTGGATTGACGCCGAAAAAGAAAAACGGTTGGACAGGGAATATTTAAAAGAGCTGCAGGAAAAAACAAAAAATCAAAAGACGGTCTTTGAGCGTTTAAAGGAGATTTTCTGAAATGAAAACGTATTTATTGCGCCGTTTGGCTTTAATTCCTTTGACGCTGTTGGGAATCATGGCGGTTAATTTCATGTTTATCCAGCTGGCTCCGGGCGGTCCCGTCGAACAGGTGATTGCCAAGTTGCAAGGCGGCGGATCGACATTGGGACGCATTTCGGGAGCGTCGGTTTCCGCCGCGGAAACGGGAGCTTCCGCCGTCGCCGTGAACAGAAGCGGCAGTGCCCTTAACTCCAAATATCGCGGCGCTCAGGGGCTTGATCCGGCATTGATCGCGGAATTGGAAAAACAGTTCGGATTTGACAAGCCGCTTCATGTGCGTTTTTTGGAAATGATAAAAAACTTTTTGCGTTTTGATTTCGGCAAAAGTTTTTACAGGGACGAAAGCGTCATTGATTTAATTATTGAAAAAATGCCCGTGTCCGTTTCTTTGGGAGTGTGGACGACGCTGTTGATTTATTTGATTTCGATACCGCTCGGGATAAAAAAAGCCGTCAAGGACGGGACGCCTTTTGACGCGGTGACCAGTTGGGCGGTCATTATCGGGTATGCCGTTCCGGCGTTTTTGTTCGCGATGTTGTTGATTGTCCTGTTTTGCGGGGGACGTTATTTCGATTGGTTTCCGTTGCGCGGATTGGTGTCCGAAAACTGGAACGAATTGGGATTTTGGCAAAAAATCGGCGATTATTTTTGGCATCTCGCCTTGCCCGTCGCGTCCATGGTCGCAGGCGGGTTTGCGGGATTGACGATGCTGACGAAAAATTCGTTTATGGATGAAATCAAAAAACAGTACGTTTTGACGGCAAAAGCCAAAGGATTAAGCGAAAACGCGGTTTTATATTCCCATGTATTCAGAAATGCCATGCTGATTGTTGCCGCGGGGTTCCCCGCCGTGTTGGTCGGTATGTTGTTCACGGGATCCGTGTTGATTGAAGTTATTTTCAGTTTGGACGGAATCGGGCTGTTGGGGTTTGAATCCGTGATGACGCGCGATTATCCCGTTATTTTCGGCACGCTTTATATTTTCGCGCTGATCGGGTTGGTGTTGAATTTGATTTGCGACCTGACGTACCGTTTGATAGATCCGCGCATTGATTTCGGAGGACGTTATGCAAATTAGGCTTTCCGAACGCGCCAAACGGCGTTGGGCAAAATTCAGGGCGAACAAACGGGGCTTTTATGCGCTGATTGCTTTTTTGTCGGTCTTTTGCCTCAGCATGGGAGCGGAATTCATCGCCAATGACAAGCCGTTGCTGGTTTATTATAAAAACGAGCTTTATTTTCCGATTTTAAAAGAATATCCCGAAACGGTATTCGGAGGCACGTTTGAAACGCCCGCCGATTATACGGATCCGGTCGTGCGCGATTTGATCGATGCTGACGGATTTTTTATTATGCCGCCCATTCCTTATTCTTACGATACGATCAATTACCGTTTGGATGAACCTGCGCCGTCGCCCCCGTCTTGGGAAAACTGGCTGGGCACGGACGATTTGGGGCGCGACGTGCTGGCTAGGTTGCTTTACGGATTTCGCTTTTCGCTGTTGTTCGGGCTGGTGTTGACGGTGTTTTCTTCGGCTTTCGGCATTCTGGCAGGCGCGGTGCAAGGGTACTTCGGCGGCAGGACGGATTTGTTCTTTCAAAGGTTTTTGGAAATTTGGGGGAATTTGCCTCAGCTGTTTATTTTGATTTTGGTGTCAAGCGTTATTGCTCCGGGGTTTTGGACGCTTCTTTTCGTTTTGCTGTTGTTTTCCTGGACGGCGCTGGTGCCGATCGTGCGCGCCGAATTTTTGCGGGCGCGCAACTTTGATTATGTTAAGGCGGCTTATGCTTTGGGCGTGCCGAATATCGTGATTATCTTTCGCCACGTGTTCCCGAACGCGATGGTCGCAACGCTGACGTATTTGCCGTTTATTTTGTCGGGCGCCGTCGTGTCTTTGACAGCTTTGGATTTCTTGGGCTTCGGTTTGCCGCCGGGCTCTGCTTCTTTGGGCGAACTCGTGCGTCAGGGCAAGGATAATTTGCAAGCGCCGTGGCTGGCTGCCGCCGCGTTTGTTTCTTTGGCATTCGTTTTGACGTCTTTGGTCTTTATCGGAGAAGCCGTCCGCGATGCTTTTGACGCCAGGAGGGAACCGTGAGTCTGCTTGAAATCAAAAACCTGTCTGTGCGTTTCGGCAACGCCGATCCCGTCGTAAATAACGTCAGCTTTAAAATCGATAAAGGCGAAACGTTGGCGTTGGTCGGCGAAAGCGGATCGGGAAAATCGGTTACCGCTTTATCCGTGTTGCGTTTGCTGAATTATCCTTATGCTTCTCATCCGTCGGGAAGCATCTTGTTTGATAACGAAGATCTTTTAAAAGCAGACGAAGAAACATTGCAGGAGCTGCGCGGCAACAGAATTGCCATGGTTTTTCAAGAACCGATGACGTCTTTGAATCCTCTTCACTCTATTGCGGATCAGGTATCGGAAACGCTGGTACTCCATAAGGGGTGGGGAAAAGACAAAGCTGCCGAAAGGGCTTTGGAGCTGTTGGAGCTGGTCGGATTGAGAAATGCGGCAAAGCGCATGAAGGCTTTGCCTCACGAACTGTCGGGCGGAGAACGCCAGCGCGTCATGATTGCCATGGCTTTGGCAAACGATCCCGATTTGTTAATCGCCGATGAACCGACGACGGCTTTGGATGTGACGGTTCAAGCGCAGATCTTAAGTTTGCTTAAGCGGTTGCAAAAACAGTTCGGAATGGCTGTTTTGTTTATTTCTCATGACTTGGACGTCGTACGGCGCGTTTGCGATCGCGTCTGTGTCATGAAAGACGGCTCTATCGTCGAAACGGGGAATGTGTCGGATATTTTATCGTCGCCGTCTCATCCCTATACAAAGATGTTGATCGCTTCAAAGCCGTCGGGAAATCCGAATCCCGTCGATAAAAATGCCGAAGAAATTTTAAAAGCGGAAAATATAACCGTCCGTTTTCCTTTGGAACGCGATTTTTGGGGAAAATCCGAAAAGGATTTTATCGCTGCGGATAACGTTTCTTTGACGGTAAAACGCGGAGAAACGGTAGCGTTAGTGGGCGAAAGCGGTTCGGGAAAGACGACGGTGGCTTTTGCGTTGTTAAAGCTGCAGGCTTTTGAAGGGCGCGTTCTTTTTAACGGACGTGATTTGTCAAAGCTGAGTAACCGAGAAATGCGTCCCGTGCGTTCCAAAATGCAGGTGGTATTTCAAGACCCTTATTCGTCTTTGAACCCACGTTTGACGGTTGAAGAAATCGTCGGCGAAGGATTAAAGGTTCATCGCAGGGACATCAAATCCAAAGAACGAAAAGCCGCAATCATTCAAGTATTGGAAGACGTCGGTTTGAACGAAACGTATCTGAACCGATATCCGCACGAATTTTCGGGCGGTCAACGTCAGAGAATAGCGATTGCGCGCGCTTTGATTTTGCACCCCGAACTGATTATTTTGGACGAGCCGACCAGTTCTTTGGATGTTACGGTTCAAGCACAAATCATCGGGTTGTTGAAGTCTTTGCAAGAAAAATACGCAATGGCTTATCTGTTTATCAGTCACGATATGCGCCTGATCAAAGCGACGGCGAACCGCGTTTATGTAATGCGCAACGGCAAAGTTGTTGAAACGGGCGAGAATTCGGTTATATTTAAAGAAGCGAAAAGTTCTTATGCTCGGGATTTAATGTCGGCAGCTTTTGATTTAAATGCCAACGGAGAAAAATAATGGCGGAACAGAACAACGATAATGCTGAAGAACTTCGGAACAGCGTTTTACAACGTACGTTCGGCAAAGAATCCGTTATGAACGTCAAAGTAGACGTTACGGTTGTTTTGGGGCGTTCCATGTTGCGGGTTTATCAGCTTTTGAAATTGGGGCGCGGCGCCGTTATCGAACTGAATCAAAAGACGAATGATCCCGTTGAGATTTTGGCAAATGAAGTCCCGATAGCCAGAGGCGAAGTCATTGTGACAGACGACGGTAATATCGGGGTAACCTTGACGGAATTGATTAAATCCAAAGAGAATGCATCTTCAAACGGTTAAACGGTCTTGAGGACACGTAAGATAAAAGCCCTTTTAAGGGCTTTTATTTTTTATAGTTCAGTTTTGAACGGCTGTTTGACAAGTGTAAGGATTTCCTAAGCTTTCGGCATAACGGATGTTCCAACCCTTTGTGCAATTATATCCGCAAGGATCGGGATATCTTGTGCAAACGATTTCCTGTCCTGCGAATTTTGCTCCCATACGGTCATAAAAGAAACCTTTATGTCCGCAGGCTTGCCTGCAACGTTCGTCTTTTTGTTCTTTTGTTAATTGAGAAAACGGCAGATTTTGAGCAAAGGTCGGAAAAGAAGCAAACGTAAAAAGAGCAAGGAAAAACATTAATATTATTTTTTTCATAAGGGTCTCCTTTTAACAAAGAAAGATTATTTAATTTTGCCGCGAGATTAAAATAAAAACAATAGAAGGAAGAAATAAAAGAAAAGCCCCCGATCAGGGGGCTTTTCTGTTTTAGGAAAGGTTAATTTTGTTTAGCCGTCTGGCAGGTATAAGGTTGTTCCGGACCAGTACCGTAGACGAAATCCCACCCGTAGGTACATCCGTAACCGCAGCTCTTCGGGTATCTGGTGCAGACTTCTTCCTGACCGTCGAACTTAGCACCCGGACGGTCATAGACAAAGCGCTGGTTCCCCCAAGAGGGATCGTCACCGCAGATTTTGCGGCAATGTTCAGTCTTTTGATCCTTCGTCCAATTCGGATCAGGCTTATCTGAACCGCCACTCCACGGGCAGTCAACCTTTGTTTCGCTATGGCACGGACCGTAGTTGCCGTCGCAAACTTCCGTATAGCAGGTGTAATTTCCTTTAACACCTTTTTTGAAGTTCAGCTGAACTTGCTTTTCCCACTTAATTTTGCCGTTAACGGTTACTTCGTCGTTAAAGGTAACGGTGTGAGCATTTGAGTTATAGTTCAGGTGAGCCGTCAGTTCGTTCGTTGTGAAGGCGCCGTTGACGGTTGCACCCTGCCACATACGAATGTTAACGAAGTCAAAGGTTTTGTTAGGAACGGAAACCGTAGCGGTAGCACCGTAGACGTCCCAGCATAAAGCGCTGGAGGGAATGCTGATGTTACCATTGGAATTTTGGTAGAAGAAGCCGGTATCGAAATCGAACCACTTGCAGCTACCCGGAGTCGGATCGCCTGCACGGCATCCGCCCTTGCCGTCAGCTACCTGACCGTCGGGACAGTTACATCCGGAAACACCGTCTTCGCACATTTTGCAAGAGTAATCGTCTTGTGTATTACAGGTATAGCCCGGATCGCAGTCGGATACTTTCAAGCATTCAACGCATTTATATTTATGCGGTTGAGCCGGATTCCCTTTTGCATTCAAGTCTAAACAGAACGGAAGCTCCGTGCCGTTACAAACCGGAGTCCCCATGACGCAGATATCAACACACTTACCGTTACTACCGCACTTTTGATGAGCTGCGCATTCCGTATCGTGCAAACATCCGAACGTCTTATCGTCGCCGTCATTAATCTTTTTGACGGTGTATACCGAATTATCGTCAGAGATTACGCCCAATTTTTGGGATGCCGCAATCTGGAACGCTTTTGACATATCTAATGTCGCAGCATTTGCTTGGCTTGGCACAAGCCAAAGCCCCGCAATTACTAAAAACAGGTATCTCATTGTCTTGCTCCCGTATTATTTTCTCCTATTATCAATATATCAAAATTGTTTTTCCAAAACACCCCCGTTTTTCGTTCCAAAACCGCAGCGTTTGCATAACATATTGTTTTATAATGATTTTTCTCTATATGACAATACTGGGGCAAAGTATGGCTAAATTATGGCAAAAATATGGCAGAAGGAAAAATTCTTCTAACTATATGATTCTATTAATTATCTTTAATAAAATCCGCGGGAATCTCTTTGACCGTTTTTGCTCCCAGCTCCTTTAATCGGTTCGCCAGAGTCAAGGCATTTCCCCGACCTTCGGTTAATTTCGTAACCGCCGCATCATAACTCTTGCGCGAGGCTTCCAATGATGAACCGATTTTTTTTAGGTCTTCTGAAAAATTCGCAATCTTATCAAACAGCAATCCTCCGACTGCCGCAATTTCTTGAACGTTTCTGTTTTGCTTTTCAAGGCGCCATAAGTTCTCAACCGTTCGCAGAATCGGCAATAAGGAAGACGGCGTCGCTATCACGACACCGTGTCTGTACGCAAAATCGTACAGCGACGAATCGTATTTGACCGCATCAATGTAAGCGCTTTCTATCGGAATGAAAATAATGACGTAATCCAAAGACCGTTCTTTTAAAAGCTTTTGATACTCTTTGGACGACAGCCCGTTTATGTGCCGTTTGATACAGTCAACGTGACGGCTGAGCAAATGTTCTTTTTCTTCAAGGCTGCCGTCGCAGTTTGCGTAATCCATGTAATCGTTCAGCGAAACTTTTGAATCGACGATGATGTTTCTGCTGTCAGGCATATAAATAATAACGTCGGGACGGCGGTTTTTGTCTTCGCCGTCTTTAAAATTTTCCTGCGTCGTGTAATTGATGTCTTTTTGAAGACCCGAGATTTCCAGTACGCGTTCAAGCTGGAATTCTCCCCAGTTGCCTTGAAGTTTTTTGTTGCCCCGCAAAGCATCGGTCAGACCTTGCGCGTCTTTACTGAGATTTTTGTTCAGATCCATCAGATTTCTAAGCTGAGTGTCAAAGCTGCTTTTGTTTTTAATGCTTTCTTCGTGAGCTTTTTCGACTTTCGCTTTAAAATCAGCCATTTGTTCTTTAAAAGGCGTCAGAACGGCATCCAATGATTTTTTTTGTTCTTCGGTGAACGAAGATGTTTGAGCTTTTAGAATTTCGCTTGAAACGCTTTGAAAGCGCAACGCCATCTCTTCTTTGCTCTTTCGAAGGTCGGCAACGCGCTCTTCCAGATATTTTTTCTGATTTTCAATGTCGGAAAGCATTTTAACGTTTTGAGCCGACAAATCTTCTTTTTCTTTTCTTAAAGCGGTGTTCTCGGCGCTTAATTCTTCGATGCGTTTTTCCTTTTCTTGAAGCAGGGTTGCCGCTTTTGCCGCTTCGATTTCCGCAGATTTGTTCTTTTGCATTTTAAATACGATTCGCACTAAAACCGCCGTCAGGATGAAAAGGACAACCCCCGCGATTTCTAATCCGTACTGTTTCATTTTATTCTCCTTTCGGAAAACGCTGCAAAAGCCAATCTAAAGCGTCGTTCGAAGCGCCGAAGTCAAAAAGGTCAACGTGACGGCCTTCGGGATAAATTTTTATGGTTTTGTCTTTTGACCCCGCGGCGTCAAAAATACGCCCGGCCTGTTCGACGGGAACCGTTTTGTCCCGTTCGCCGTGCAATACAAGCAGCGGAGCTTTCAAAGAACGAATTCGTTCTTCGGATTTATACGTATCTTTCATCATCAAAGACAAGGGCAGGAAAGGGTAAAACTCGCGCGCCGCGTCGATAAAAGACGTAAAACCCGCTTCCTGAATCAAAGCATCGGGCGGGATTTGTTCCGCCAATGCGTTGGCAACGCCCGTTCCCAACGACATTCCGTAATAAATCACGGGAGCGTTCGGACATAATCTTTGCGCAAGATCGCGCGCCCCCAAAGCATCCGAAATCAATCCGCGTTCGCTCGGTGATCCCGGATTGTCGTCATAGCCTCTGTATTCGGGTATTAAAACGCCGAAGCCCGCTTTTGCCATCGGAATCATTTTATGGGCGGCATCCGAAACAATGCCCGTATTCCCGTGAAAATAAATGATAACGGGCATTTTATCCGCAGGCGGGGCAAAGAAGGCTTTTAATTCCAATCCGTCGCGGGATTTATAGCTGACGGGTTTCATATTTTCGGGCGCTTCGTTCATGTACGGTGTAACGACGTGCTTTTGCGGAACGTACATCAGCTTGCGTTGGAACGCCCAAATCAGCAAACAGATCAGAAGATATGCCGCAATTCCCGCAATAATGATTTTCAAAGCCAGAGCCATATTATTTCTCTATTCAGGGGACAAGACGGCATACAAAGCCGTAGACACGGACATTGTCATCGGAAACGATTTCGATTTGTCCTTTGTGTTCTGCCAAATCCGCGCCCGATTCGTCAAACAGGATTTTAAAATCCGTCGTGCTGTCGCAAGCATCCAAAATCAGGCGGCGAGCCAATCTTTTATTGTCGTTAACGGTTCCTCCGAACAAACGTATGCGCATTTGGTGCAACCCGTCGTTATTGACGGGCAACGTGTCGACATAAGCGTTGATGTTGTCGATTTTATCCCATCTTCGTTCGGCAAGACTCCATTTTTGAGCGTCCTGAAACAAAGAATTTTCATTCGGTTTTCCCGTTTGGCACACATAAGAAACGCCGACGGACAGATCCGCATTTTGAAAAAAGTACCGGTCAATGCGTCTGCCGCCTCTGGGACGCACGGAAGGCAACAAAGTGTATGCCGGCGATCCGCAATCCGACGTCATAATGTTAAATGCGGTTTTTTGAGCCGCGTAAACATAGCCTTTTTCAATACTGGGCAACCCTTTGCGTTGCGGTACCAAGCGCAGGGTCGTCGTATCGTTTTCGTGGTAACGGTTGACCAAAATTTTAAAGTTGTCGGTTTCGTACCAATCCTTATCGGAGGTTTCCCAGTACTTGTATTCCCGATAAAGCGGGTAATCCGTTTCGTACATCGGTTTTAAAGAACATGCGGATAACGCTGCGACAAAAAAGGCTGCGGCTGCTTTAAGCATTATTTTCTCCGCCCGAAATGCGAGCCGCCAGAGAGGCTTCCAAAAACAAATCAATGTCGCCGTCAAGGACGCCTTTCGTGTCCGAGGTTTCGACTTCCGTTCTTAAATCTTTGACCATCTGATAGGGTTGCAGGACATAAGAGCGGATTTGGTGACCCCATCCGATATCGGATTTGGCGTCTTCCTGAGATTTCAGTTTTTCTTCGCGCTTTTGCAGTTCCATTTCGTACAGGCGTGCGCGCAACATAGCCCAAGCGGTGTCTCTGTTTTGGAATTGAGAACGTTGTGTTTGGCAACTGACGACGATTCCCGTCGGGATGTGGGTGATGCGGACGGCGCTGTCGGTTTTGTTGACGTGTTGTCCGCCGGCGCCCGAAGCGCGATACGTGTCGATGCGGCAGTCTTTTTCATTGATTTCGATTTTAATCGTGTCGTCAATGACGGGGTAGACCCAAACGGAACTGAAGCTGGTATGGCGGCGGGCATTTGCGTCAAAAGGCGAAATGCGCACCAGCCTGTGAACGCCGCTTTCCGTTTTCAGCCAGCCGTAAGCATTGTGTCCGGAGATTTTAATGACCGAAGATTTTAATCCGGCTTCTTCGCCCGGGCTTTCTTCCAGATATTCGACTTTGAACCCGTGTTTTTCTGCCCAGCGCATATACATGCGCAACAGCATTTCCGTCCAATCCTGAGCTTCTGTACCGCCGGCGCCGGCGTGAACTTCCAAGAAAGTATCGTTGGCATCGGCTTCGCCGGACAGAAGGGCTTCCAATTCCTGACGTTCTGCTTCTTTTTTAACGTTTTGCAACGACGCTTCGGCTTCGGCAACGATTTCGTTATCGCCTTCTTCTTCGCCCAATTCGATCAGCTCTACGGCGTCTTTCAAAGACTGTTCCAAAGAACGGCATCCCTGAATGGCGTCTTCCAGACGGGTTCGCTCCGCCATAAGTTTTTGCGCACGTTCGGGATTGTCCCACAAAGAGGAATCTTCCGTTAAGGCATTAATTTCTTCCAACCGGTACAACGCGTTGTCCCAGTCAAAGATGCCTCCTCAGCAGTTCCAAAGACTGCTTGATTTCATTGATGGCGGATTCTGTTTCAGCTTTCATAAAACACCTGATTTTTTTCGAGTTTAAAAGACGCCTCCGATTCCCGGCATGCCGTCATCGATATCTTCGTCCGTGCGGCGCCGTACGGGAGAGGCGGTTTCCGTTTTTTGACGTTCGGCTTCATCGTCCGAACCGTCAATGACTTCGCGGTTGGCGTTAATATTGTCACCGACCTTAAAGGCTTCCAAAATCACGTCTTTGTCGTTTCTTTTTGCGGGCAAACCCGTTCTGTGGTTGACGCGAACCAAACGTATGCCGGGCGGAATACGGAACGGAACGGGATGCTGTCCTTTCAAAGCTTTTTGAACAAAGCTTTTGAAAATCGGCGCCGCCGTACCGCCGCCCGTATCATGAGCGCCCAGCGTGCGGGGATCGTCAAATCCCAAAAACACCGCGACGACCAAGTCCGGCGTTACGCCGACGAACCAGTTGTCGAAACTGTCGTTCGAGGTTCCCGATTTTCCCGCAAACGTTTTGCCGAGACTGCGCAAATGAGATGCGCTGCCTCCCGGCGCCAAAACGCCCGTTAAGATGTTTATGATTTGATAAGCGCTTCTCGGGTCTGCGATTTGCGAACGGATGTCGGGAATGTTCGGGGCGTCTTCACCGTTCCAGCTTTCGGCTTTGCATCCTTCGCAGGGTCTGGAATCCGAATTATAGACGGTTGCGCCCGTTCTGTCCTGAATACGGTCTATCAGGATGGGGGTAATTCTTTTCCCGCCGTTGACCAACATACCGTAAGCGGCGGCTAAACGCATGACGGTTGTTTCGCCCGATCCCAAAGCGACGGACATTTCGTTGGGCCAATCATCGGTAATGTTGAAGCGTTTTGCATAATCGATGATTTTATCGATGCCCAGCCATCTGGCTAAACGAACGGTCATCAGGTTTCTGGATTTTTCGATGCCGACGCGCAACGTCGTATCGCCGTAGAAACGGTTTGAATAGTTTTTGGGCTTCCATTTTTTGCCGTCGCCCTGATCCATGACGAACGGCGCGTCCAAAATCAGCGAGGACGGCGTCAACCCTTCGTCCAGCGCGGCCAGATAAATAAAGGGTTTAAACGCGGAGCCGGGTTGACGTTTAGCCTGAACGGCGCGGTTAAACTGGCTTCGTTTGAAATCGAACCCGCCGACCATTGCCAAAACGCGTCCCGTATGCGGATCCAAAACGACCATGGCGCCTTCGACGTTGGGCAGCTGACGCAGGGCGTAAGTGTTTTCGGGATAAAGAGTCCAACGCGGTCCGTATTTGATTTTTTGAACCCAAATCACGTCTCCGACGCTCAAAACTTCGTTAACGGCGTTGATTTCGGGCCCCAGCGTTTGTTCGGGCAAAGTTTTTCTTGCCCATTTAACTTCGTTTAAGGGGATTGTTCCCACAGTATCGTCGATCAGTCCGATTTCGGCTTTTTCTTCATCAACGGCTAAAACGACGGCGGGACGATATACCGCGGGAGCGTAATCGGGCAAATTGACGGACAATAAAACGTCTAACCACGGTTCTTCTTCAATGTTGATACGCGTAATCGGCCCGCGGTAACCGTGGCGACGGTCATAATTGATCAGACCTTGGCGCAGAGTCGACGTTGCGATTTTCTGCATTTCGGGATCAACGGTCGTACGGACGGTCAAACCGCCTGTATAGAGGGCTTCTTCACCGTATCTGCCGACGATTTCGCGGCGGACTTCTTCGGCAAAGTATTCGGCATCGGATGCCGTTTCCTTTTCGGAGCGGCTGGCAAGGACGATGTCTTCCTGCGACGCGGCAAGTTCCTGTTCTTCGGTGATGTAGCCTTCTTCGCGCATGCGTGAAAGCACCCAGTTGCGCCGTTCTATGGCGGCATCGTGATGTTTTACGGGATCGTAATTGTTCGGTCCTTTGGGCAATGCAGCCAAAAAGGCGGCTTCCGCAACGGTCAGCTCGTCAAGCGATTTGTTAAAATAGTTCAGTGCGGCGGCGGCAATTCCGTATGAAGAATATCCCAAATAAATCTGATTGAGATAAAGCTCCATAATGTATTCTTTTGAAAAGGCGCGTTCGATGCGGGTTGCCAGAATGGCTTCCTTGATTTTTCGTTCAAAGGACGCTTCGTTTGTCAGCAGGAAGTTTTTGGCGACTTGTTGAGTGATGGTTGACGCGCCCATCATGCGTCGTCCCGTTCCGATATTTTTTATGTTCAGGATGACGGCGCGGGCAATGCCGACAAAGTCGATGCCGCCGTGAGTAAAGAATTTTTTGTCTTCTGCGGAAATAAAAGCCTGAATGACTTGCTTCGGAATGGCTTCATAAGGGACGAAGGCGCGTTTTTCCGACGCGTATTCGGCAAGCAACCGTCCGTCGGCGGCATAAAGTCTGCTGGTGATCGGGGGTTCGTACGTTGCCAGCTGGCGGTAATCGTCCACGCTTTTCCCGTAGTGGGAAAAGATGATTAAAAGCCCGATAAGCCCCAAAATAGACAGGAACAAAGTATAGCTGATGAGGGTTGAAATCAGTTTTGACATTGTTTTATTCAGTCAGTTAATCCGCTAGAGAAACAAAATATATAAAGACTCGTTTCGTTTGTCTAACGTTAATTAAAGTTTGCCTTATGTTTTTCGGCAAAATAACCGTTTACGGCGCGGACGACGGCTTTTGCCAGTTTTTCGCGGTAAGCCTCCTGACGCAACAATTTTTCTTCGTCACGGTTGGACAGGTACCCCATTTCCATCAGGACGGAGGGAACGTCCGGAGATTTCAAAACGGCGAACCCCGCAAAGCGGTGCGTTCTGGGCAACAGCCTGACGACGGTCTTTAATTCGGCGACGACTTTTTCGGCAAAGAAGGAAGACAGGTTGTTTGTTTCGCGTCTTGCCAAATCGATCAGGATATCGGTCACTTCCTGAGTTTCGCCGCTTAAGTCCAGTCCCGCGATGATATCGGCTTTGTTTTCGCGTTCGGCCAATTTTTCGGCTTCGGCGTCAGAGGCGCGTTCCGAAAGCGTATAGATGGACAACCCGCGCGTTTCGGGTTTTCTGATGCTGTCGGCGTGCACGGAAATGAAAAGGTCGGCATTGGCTTTTCTGGCGAATTGGCGTCTGGCGTACAAAGCCAGTGCGCTGTCTTTTTCGCGTGTCAGCAAAACGCGGTATTTTCCGGTGCTTTGCAGTAAAGCGCGCAACTGTTTTGCCATGGCCAGCGTCAAGTGTTTTTCATAAACGCCCGATACGCCGATGGCGCCCGAATCTCTGCCGCCGTGTCCCGGGTCAATGACGATCAGGCGTTTTTTGGCGGGGGCTTGCGTTCGGCTTTCTTCGTTATCGTCGACGGAGTTGTCGTACCATTCGGACGGTACGGTCGAAGACGAGGCTTGTTTCATCAATTCCAAATCGACGACCAGTCTCCATTGAAATCCGCTTTGGGGCGGCAGAAAGAAAGATTTTTTAATGATGACGTCGCGGTCAAGTTCGAAAACGATGCGGGCGTCGTCGGATTTCGTGTATCCCAGCCGGATGTCGCGGACGAAATCGGGCTTTTTGGGCAAATCTTTTTCTTTAACGCCGAAGGACGATGTTTCCATGTCGATGACGACGCGCACGGGGTTTTTAAGAGGGAAGACTTTGTATTCCGCTTTTTCGGAGAGGTCGACGACGATTCTGACGCTGCCGTCGCCCTGTCTGCCCAACCGTATTCCGCTGACGCGCGCGGCAAAAGACGGAGTTGCCGTCAGGACGCAATAGCCCCACAGCTTGAAAACCAGCCCCAAAAAAGTTCTTCGATGCATCATGGGCACAAGAATAACACCCCGAAAGTTAAAAAATTGATTCCAAGTTATAAAAATATGATTGTCCTTTGGTCAATAGGCGGGTATGCTACCCACGCTGTCGAAGATTTCGTCGCCGATCTCCTTTGCGGTCGCTTTGCCGGGCAGGGCGGATTGCAAAACGGTACGGTCAAGGGGCGGCACGGCGGCACCTGTAGTATTTTCGCAGGATTGCGGTACGGAACATTTATTTTTTTCGGTCGGGTTTGGCGGTTCGTGACGATATCATATTTTCAAAAAAAATCATTTTCGGCGCCTTCGGCTAAGCTTTCGTGCGCGTTCAACCCTGTTTTTATGACAAGATTCCCGTTTTTTGAAACGGGCTTACGGAGTTTTATATTTAATGGTCAAAAAAATGCTGATCGACGCGTCTCATTCCGAAGAAATGAGAGTAGCCGTCGTCGACGGGACGCGTCTGGATGAACTTGATATCGAGACGTCCACCAAAAAACAGTTAAAAGGGAACATTTATTTAGCCAAAGTCGCTCGCG
>HF994908.1:0-14913 GCA_000434295.1 Acetobacter sp. CAG:977
CGTTGCGGACAGGGAAGCTTTGAAAGAAGCGATGCTGGCCGAACAGGGCGAAGACGACGAAAACGAAGAACAACAGCCCGAACAGGAAAAACGTTCCCGCCGTCGCGGACGCCGTTCGAAACGGGGACAGGACGAATCCGAAAACGCTTCCGTATCCGAAGGCGAAGAAGATTCTTCGCAACAAGCCGTTCCCGAACGTGTCGAGCCCGCGCCCGAAATGGTCGCCGAAGATGCCGAAGACAACGGCGACAATGATGATGACAATGCCGAAGAACGCACGGTGGAAACCGTCAGCGGAAACGATACGGACGAACCCGTTTCCCGTCCGCGCTTTCATCAGCTGAAACGCTACAAAATTCAGGAAGTCATTCATCGCGGACAGGTTTTATTGGTTCAGGTTACCAAAGAAGAACGCGGCAACAAAGGCGCGGCGCTGACGACTTATCTGTCTTTGGCGGGACGTTATTGCGTTTTGATGCCGAATAACTCTCGCGGCGGCGGCGTTTCGCGCAAAATTACCAATGCGGCGGACAGAAAACGTTTGAAATCCGTCATTTCCGAACTGCCGTTGCCGGCGGGAATGTCGGTAATCGTCCGCACGGCGGGCAAAGAACGCACAAAGCTTGAAATCCGCCGAGACTACGAATATCTGATCAAAACGTGGGTTCAGGTGCGCGATAAAACGATGGAATCTTCGGCTCCCTGCCTGATTCACGAAGAAGGCAACCTGATCAAACGTGCATTGCGCGATATGTATACGCGCGATATTTCGGAAATCCTGATCGAAGGGGATGCCGAATACCGTATGGCAAAGGATTTTATGAAAATCCTTACTCCCAGCCATGCGAAAAAAGTCCAACAGTATAAGGAAGACGTGCCTTTGTTCTTCCGTTATCAGGTTGAACCTCAGCTGGAATCGTTGCACAGCAACATCGTACAACTGAAATCGGGCGCTTATTTGGTCATGGATCAAACGGAAGCGCTGGTTGCCATTGACGTGAACTCGGGTCGTGCGACCAAAGAACGCAATATTGAAGAAACGGCGTTGAAGACAAATCTGGAAGCCGCCGACGAAATCGCGCGTCAATTGCGCTTGCGCGATATGGCGGGCTTGGTCGTTATCGACTTTATCGATATGGAAGAAGCCAGAAACAATCATGCCGTTGAACGCAGGATGAAAGAAGCGCTGAAACGCGATCGCGCCCGTGTCCAAATGGGACGCATTACGGGGTTCGGCTTGATGGAACTGTCCCGCCAGCGCTTGCATTCCAGCTTTTTGGAAACCAGCTATACGCCGTGTCCGTATTGCCGCGGCAAAGGGTTGATTCGTTCCACGGAATCGGCATCGATACATACGTTGCACTTGTTGGAAGAAGAAGGCATCAAGCGCCGTTTTGCGGAAATTCGTTTGACGGTTCCGACGGCTGTCGCTTTGTATGTTTTGAATCAAAAGCGTGCCGATTTGGCAAAAATCGAGGAACGCTACAAAATGCGCGTCAGCATAGAAGGCGACGATGCTTTGTTGAATGCAACGGATTACCGTATTGAACGTGTGGTCAGGACGGGGGACGATGCGGATCTTCGTTCGGAAACCCACGAGGAAACATCCGTCCGTGAAAGCGAAGAAGAAAATCAGCCTTCAAAGAAAGGGCGTGAAAAAGGTCGCGATAAAGGACGCGACAAGGGACGCCGCCCGCGCCGCGAAGCAAAAGCCAATGCGGAAGAATCCGCCGTTCAAGTGATTGAAGAGCCGAAGGATGCCGAAGATTCTTGGGTTATTCACGAAGATGTGATTTCTTTGGATGACGGGGACGAGATTATTCAAGCCGATGAAATGTTTGAAGAAGGCTTGAAGGCTTCGGCTCGTCCGCCGAGAGAAGAACGTCCTGAAAATTCGGAAACGTCGGAACAGGACGAACAGAACGATCGTTCATCGCATCGTTCGCGCCGTCCTCGCCGCGGTGACAGACGTTTTTCAAAACGCCGCCGCGACCGCAACGAGAACGGTTCTTCGGAAGACGCTTTGAACGTTTCCGAAACACGGGAAAATCAAGAAGCTCAGGCAGCTCAGGAAGCTTCGGCGGATACTGAAAATACCGAAGCCGTCATTACGGCGGTAGAAGAAGGAGATGTCGATGCGAATCGGCGCCGCTCTCCGTCTCATCGCCGTCGGATGCGTCCTCATACGCGGCCGCGCCGTCAAAAAACTCAGGAATCTTCCGCCGAAGAAGGCAAGGCAGAATCCGAAGGGAATTTACCGGCAAACAAGGAAGAAGCCGAACCTGCCGTTCGTTCGGTAAAAACGGACGATGCCGCAGAGAACAAAGCTTCCGATGCCGTACGGACGGAACAGAGCGAATCGGCGCCCGAACCGCCTAAAGCCAAGCGCAGAGGCTGGTGGCAAAAGCTCGTGAATTGATTTCGCTCTTTCTTTACGAACAAAAAAGAGCCCCCGCGAACGGGGGCTCTTTGGTTTTAAAGGCTAAACTTTAAAAGCTAAACTCAGACTTCCATGGTTACGCCGCGCCCTCTGGTATTCAGGGCGGCATTCCCCGAAGTTTGCAAAGCGGGGTTATACAACAGACAATTCGGCGTGCAATCGCATTCGGCGGCGATTTTAATTCCTTTGGCGATTTTGCCTTCGTTGCGCAAAGCGAACAGGTTTTGAACGATGCGATCGCGCAACTGCCACGGATCGATGGTGTTGATAAAGATTTTTGTGACGGCTTCGAAACCGGCGGGATTGCTGATGCGCCATTTAATCAGGATATGCCACGGTGATGGGATATCGACGGCAGGCGGGCGATAATACCATTCTTCGTTACACGGGATTTCGCTGCCCATGGACGCGTGGCAGGCATGAACGATGTCGGACATCCCCCTGATTTGTTCGGGAGTTTGATTCCACGGCTGATTTTTTTCGGCTTTTGAATAAATTGACAGTGTCGGATACCTGTGTCCGAAATCGGCGAAAGCGACGGCATAGTCGTTTTCGGCAAAGATCAGGTTTTGGTATCCGGCATAGTTAACGGCGAAATCGTTGTAGATATTCGGGTTTTCGCGAGCCAACTGAAATTCGTTTTCGTTGCTTGCGCTGATACAGTCTATGGCGACCAGCTGTTTATGCAGATGATCGAATGACGCGCCTGCCTGATTCAGCCAGTTTTGGAAAACGGTAACGTACCTGACATAGCGATTGTTCAGATAAATGTCTTTCAACGCCGCAATGGTAAAGTTCATATATTGATAGTGCATTTCGGGAGACATGCTTCCCGAAGAAGCTTTGGCATTATCTTCGGTTGCGCCTTCGATGTAATGGCGTTTTCCGATGATCAGTTCGTGTCCGCCCGCGAAAAAGTTATCAGCCATTTTCAATTTTCGCCCGGAAGAAATGCTGTCGATTTCTTCGCGGCTTAAGCCGGACATTTTTAATTTAGTTTGTACGATGTCCAAGACGTGTTCGCGTCCTGCGGGGTCTTCCAAATAATCTTCCTTATGAGCGGCGATTTGGTCGTTCATGACATAGCCGTAGTTTTTTTCCCAATAATCAAAGGAGATGATTTCGAACAGGTTCGGGATGCGCCTGAATTCTGCCGTTGTGTCAAAAAGCTGTCCGGCCATTAAATTTTTAAGGATTTTGAATTCGCCGTCGGACGTTTTGACGAGCCTTGCTTTTTCCGGCGGGGTTTTCAGGTAGTTTTTCGGGCAAAAATGACAATAGTCTTCGATTTCTTTCGGGGTAACGGGAGCAGTTTCCGGTGCTTTATCTTTTTTGACGTTGGGTCTGTTTCCGCGCCCCGGGACGGTCCAAACCTGAGTTCCCGTAAAGGGGTTGACTTGTTTTACCGTGCCGTCCGGCATTCTCAGCAGGAAATTTTGTTCAAAAGCGCTTTTTAGCATGAGACATCCTTTTGCAAGCAAAACCGATTAAATCCGTTATACAATCAGACGTAAAAAATTTCCACAATTTCATCAAATTCTTTTAACGAAAGGCATTAAAACTTTTCTAAAACCTTTAAAAAAAAGAAAAAACGGATTTTTTCGGCTGATAAACCATTGACGAAAAGCTGACAAAATAAGATGCTTATATTTAAGACAAAAACATTCGGAGGCTTTATTTTAATGAAAGTGATGTTTGTAACGAACGAATATCCCCCGCACATATACGGCGGAGCGGGCGTTCACGTAGAGTATTTGTCCAAAGAACTGGCAAAGCTGATGGAAGTCGAAGTTCGCAGCTTTCACGATCAGCATTTTAAAGAAGGCAATTTAAGCGTATCGGGTAAGACGCCTGACGGGTCTTTGTTTAAGGACTGCCCGAAACAAATCGTATCGCCGTTAAAGGCTTTTTACGAAGGTCTTGTTTTTTCGGGCGAAGGCATGGATGCGGATATTGCGCACTGTCACACGTGGTATGCGCATTTTGCGGGCATTTTGGCAAAGATGCTTTACGGGATACCTTTAGTGATCACGGTTCATTCTTTGGAACCGTTGCGTCCTTGGAAACGCGAACAGCTGGGGCGCGGTTATGACGTGTCAAGCTGGGTTGAAAAGACGGCGTTGGAAATGGCTGATGCCGTGATTGCGGTGTCTCAAAGCACAAAAGATGACGTTTTAAGACTGTTTCCAAAGATAAATCCGGATCGCGTTTCAATCATATATAACGGTATCGACGTGAACCAGTATCACGAAGTAGAAGACGAAGATGTCTTACAGAAATACGGGATACGGACGGACAAGCCGTATATATTGTTTGTCGGACGCATGACGCGCCAAAAGGGATTGCTGTATTTATTAAAGGCGGCGGCGAAACTGGATACGGATGCGCAGTTGGTTTTGTGCGCGGGTGATGCGGATACGCCGGAAATGAAAGCGGAATTGGAAGGCTTGGTCGCCTCATTGAAACAGTCCCGTTCCGGCGTTGTTTGGATTCCCGAGATGTTGTCCAGAGAAGAAACGATAGCGTTATATTCGCAGGCGGCGGTTTTTTGTTGTCCTTCGATATACGAACCGTTCGGGATTATTAATTTGGAAGCGATGGCGTGCGGAACGCCTGTTGTTGCCAGTGCGGTAGGCGGCATTAAAGAAGTCGTTGTTGACGGAGAAACCGGATTTTTGGTTGATCCCGAACTTTCGGACAAAGCGCCGCATGATCCTGTTGACGGAGAGGCGTTTGCGGAACGTTTGGCTGAATCGATTAATACATTGATACGCGATCCGTCGTTAGCCAAAAAGATGGGACAAGCGGGACGATTGCGTGTTGAAAAGCTGTTCAGCTGGCAAAGCATCGCGTATCAAACGAAAGAGCTGTATAAAAAACTTCTGGAAAACAAAGAATAAAGCTTTTGATATAAAACGCTCTCCCGATTTATGTCAGGAGAGCGTTTTTTTGTGAGTGATTTCGGCTTAAATCAAAGGCGATCACATTGATTTGGAAAACAATTTGTTCATAGGACTTTTAAAGGAAACCGATATGTGACAGGGGGGGGGAAAGTATCCGAAAGAAATTTTATTTGCCCTATGGGGCAGAGGAAAAAACGGCGCAAAATGATTTTTAAAATTTTAATATAAGGCGCCCCGCGAACGAGCGGGGCGCCTTATTTTATGTCAGCCAATACTTACTATTTATGATAGGTCAGTATGAGCAGATAAAGCAATGAGAACTGCCGTAGCTTGCAGAAGAACAAGGCTTTTCCTTTTGTCCGAAGGAGCAGCTATCACCTTTATTTTTGTTTTTGCAAGATGAAGGACATCCGGGGACACACTTCCAACACGGCCTGCTGTCGCAAGTTTTGCCGTTTCCTTCCAGGACATAATCCATAATTGTTCCCGTAACGGAAGGCGATGTCGCTCCGTGGCAATTCGGATCACCGGGAAGGTGATAGAATCCTTCGGCTTCATCCCATCCGGACATATAAGAGGCAGAGCAATTGCAAGGTATGCAGCCTATGCAGGTTACGCCTGAGGACGTCGTCTTTTTTACTGTTTTTGCATCTGAACCGCATGTTCTTACAGTGCTTGCCACATAATTAGATCCGAATTCCGTCTTACACGGATCTCCGGCTGATACGCATTTTCCGCAAGCACTGTCGCCGGACATACCGTTTGTTTCCAGTTTTTGTCCGTCAGAACAAGAAGTAACGGAAGTGCTGTACCCGGACGGGCAAGATTTTGCGACGCATTTTCCGCAGGTGCTTCCGCCGGATGTTCCGTTTGTTTCAAGGGTATATCCTTCGGAACATGACGTTACTGAAGTATCGTATCCGGACGGGCACGGCGAAGGATAGCAGGTGCCTTCACTGCAATATTCGTCAGACTCGCACGTTACGTCAGCGCACGGATCATTCGGTTCGCATACGCCGCTGCCGTTTGAATAAGCATCGTCGTCGAAACATCCGCAGTCTTCTCCGAGCGGGCAGTTCACGCATTCTCCGTCAACGCATTTTTTTGCTTTGGCGCAAGTAACGCAATCACAAGTCTTTTTGCAACCGCCCCATGTGCCGTCGGGGGCATAACATTCAGGGCATTTACATCCGCCGGCTCCGTCGCTGATTTTCATTCCGGGACAACGGCATCCGCCGTTTCCGTCAGCTTCTTTGCCCGAAGCCTTGCATCCGCAATCTTCTCCTGCCGAGCAGGGTTGGCACGTCATATCTTCGCATTTTTTTCCCGGAGGGCATGAGGTGGACGTACAGCTGCAGCTGTATTGAGTTTCATCCAAAGCCGAGCAGGACGGCATTTCTGCGGGGCAGGGATTCGGGTTACAGGTATCATTCGGCGTATAGCAACCGCCGTTGCCGTCCGAAACCTGATTCCCCGGACAATTACATTTTTCACCTTTTTGGCAGTTGTTACATTTCCCGCCGGTACATGTTTTCCCGGGACCGCAAGAGGTGTCGTTGCACAAGCAAGTATAGTTGATGCCGTCGCCTGCGGGTTCGCAAATAGGAGTCGTTCCGCTGCAAGGATTGTTCGGATTGCAAACATCTTTTAATTTACAGGCTTTTGAAACTTTGTCGTAATAATAACCTTTGCCGCAAAATTCTTCAAAGTTACCGTCATCGCCGTCAAGTTTTTCCTCGCCGCTCAAGGCTTTTTTAGGTTTAAGGGCAAGCCCTTCATCCGATAAGCCCAGTTTGACTGTTTCGGCGACCTGAAAGGATGAGGAATTATCTAAAATCGGGGGCGAGCTTTGCCCGGCCGTCAGCGAAACTAACGGCACGAGCATCAGCCCTCCGAACAAAAGAAGTAGTTTTTTCATGGCGTGTCTTCTCCGTAAAAATATTTCTACAATTCTTAAGGTATCACAAAATTGTGGCAAAATTATGGCAAAAAATAAAGACGTATCGAAAATGTCGAAACGTCTTTATTTGTTTGGTTCTATGTAAAAAAACAGCTTTACGTCAGTCCCGCCGCATTGGCAGCTCTCAAATGGCGGCACAACGAAACGATAATGCTGCGTTCCAAAGATTTGTGTTCGTTCATTAACCGGTACAAAGCTTCGCCTGAGATTTTGAACATCATCGTATCGTCCGTTGCCGTTACCGTAACGTCCGAAGGCGCGGGATCCAGCGCTCCAAGTTCGCCGAAAATGTCGTTCGTTGAAAATTCTTTGAACGTTTTTCCGTTTTTATGCAACCGAACCTGACCTTGCAGAATAACATACATATCCGACCACATTTCCCCTTCTTTGATGATGTCGGAACCGACCATGGCGGCGATTTCTTCGCTGGCGGCGATAAAGTCCGACAATGCGGATTCAGGGACACCCGCAAACAGGGGAACATTTTTTAAGACCAATATTTTTTCAAGGGTTAATTGCATTTATCGTTCTCCTAAAAAAAAGCCCGTCCCGTTCCGTCCGTAATAAAACGCGCCATGCGCGCAACGGCAGGAGACGGATCCGACAGGCTGTCTTTCAATAATCTGGATGCTTCTTCGGGGATCATCAGGCGACCCAAAGCCCAAACCGTTGTTTCGCGTATGATGGCATCATTGTCTTTTAACAGAGGAACCAAAGCGTCAACGGCAAAAGAGTCTCCGAAGTACCCTACTAAATAGACCACGCTGGCACGCGTCCAGTCATCGGCTTCTCCGGGTTTAAGCTCGAGCAAGTCTTCCAATCTGTCGCGGAACGACAGAACGGGCGGCAAAAAGTACGGACGCAAACGCGTCAGTTTTTCGGTCGGAGACGTCTTGCGGAACAACGGCAGACAAAGCATTCTCAGCTCTCCCGTTAAAATCCGTTCGATAATTTGTCCCATGCGGTTATGTTCGTTATCCCCGATTAGCGCATAACGTCCCAAAAGATTTAAGATTTCCTGAGAAGGATGCAATAAAGCCACCAATAACAGAATACGCTCTTTGGCATATTCGATTTCGCATTCTAACGCATTGCGCAGATTGCTTAAAGAACGTCCCAGACGGTCATCGTCTTTGTCTTCGAAATCTTCCAAAGCGGCAAGCAGGTTCGTCGCCCATTCGATTTCGTCGTATAATCCCAGACGAACTTTGTTCACATAGCGACCTTGAGCTTTGTACTGCAATAAAACCAAAGACTTCAAAATATGGTAACGGACTCTTCTGTCCTGAACGTCAATGTGGCGGAACAGCACTTCTTCGGCCTGGGGCGTTTTCATGCGTCCCAATGTTTTTGCCAGCAATACTCTGAATTGAACGGGGTCGTTGTTGCCCGTTAAGACTTTTTCGATTTCGGGCAGGGCGGCATTGCCGAATTGCAATAACGCGTCAACGGCGTCTTCTCTCAACTCGGGTCTGCGGAACAGTTGCATCAGCGAGGGTAACAGGCGTTCGTTTTTCAGTTTTCCGGCAGCTTCTGCGGCGGCTTTACAGACGGTTTCGTCTTCGTCTTGTAACAAGACGGTCAGCGGACGGTAAAACGCCTGATTCCCCGCGTCTCCCAAAACGGAAGCGGCTAAGGCGCGGTCGTCGGGATTTTTCGAACTTGCCAGCATATTCAACATATCTATGGCAACGAAAACGCCTTCCGCGCCGGCGGCGGTCAAGCCGATTAATGCTCCTTCGCGCGTGTTCGGATCGTTCAAATAAAGCAACGCTTTTTCACGTTCTTCCGCTCCGCCCAACAGGCACATGACTTTTATTGCCGCCCGTCTGACCGCATAATCGGGATCCGTTTCGGCACACAAGGACACTTCCGGAACCGTCGAAAGATAATCCATTTCTTCGATGCGGTTCAGGGCGAACAGGCGGACATAACTGCTGGGATGGTGAAGCGCCTGTTCCAGATCTTTGGGGAATTTCGGATGTTGAGCTTCTTCCAATATGCGCAGAGCGTATATGGTATCGTCGGCCGAAGCGTTGGAAAGAAAGTCATTGATACGTTCGTTCAGGCGGTTCCCGAAAATCATCAAACGTCCGCCGCGCCACAAGCGTCCTTTTAAATAATCCGAGACCAACACCGTATAAGAACGGCGCAACAACAGTAAGGCTACCAGCAAAAGCACCGCCGACACGCTCAGCAACAAAGAAAACTTATCGCTCAGAGCATATTTTTCCATCAAAAGCAAAAGAATGCCTGCTGCCAGGACGGAAGAGGGTTCGACCAGCGTTTTTCTCCAAACATTTGTTCTGAAATCCAAACGTTGAGACACGGCGCGCGGAATAATGCTCAGGACGGGTTCTTTGACTTGGCAGGCTAGAACGTCCGAAACGGCTTTTGCCGCGATGATTAATCCGAAGATGTTAAAGGCGCCGCCGACGGCTCCCGCCAGCAGGGCGACAGGGAAGATAAACAGTGTCGACAACGTCAGGACGGCGATGTGGCGTGTTGCCGAAGCCAGCAGACCTGCGGTCAAAAGGACGGCGAACAATACGGACAACAACGCGTACAAGACGGGCAGGGTTTCGGGAACCGTTGCATATTTCTGCGCGGTTGAAGACCAAAAGCGATAGTCAAACAGAGCCGAACAAAACGCCAACAACCCCGCGACGACGAAAAGGTAGATATTTAAAGTTTTTCGGATTCTGTTTTTTCCCGAGCTTTTTGCGGCAGTTTTTGAAAAAGCGAAACGGACGTCAATCGGGGCAGAACCGTTGGCGATCAGGATATCTGCGACGATGGCGGCGGCAAAGGCAAAGATGCAAGCCCACGGCAACAAAGTTTCGGCGCAGTCCAATAAGACGAGCAGACGTATAAAGCCTGCGGCGATTATTGAAGCGAGGATTTGCGCGGCGACCAGAGCGATTAAGGTTTTATGTTTGTTTTTGAACACGCCGAAACGAAAGGCGGTAATCCAAAACGCGGCTTCAAGCAGGACGTAAAAGCCTGTTTTCCAGACCATTTGGACGGCGGGCCACGTTTCATAGGGGACAAAACGTTGCGCAAAGAACAAAGCCAGAGAAACAAATGCGGCGGCGGCTATGGCAAAGGCAGGAGCGCGGACTTTTTCTTTAATGCGAAACAATCCGAAGCTCAGCGCAAAGTACAACAGCCCCGTTGCGATCAAAACCTGAGGGATAAAGGCGCCGTTCAACCTTTCGATAAAATTGCACGAGACGGCGGTTTCATTTAAAACGACGGCAAAAGTTTTTAAAAATGAAAAAACGGTCAGCAAAACGACGGGGACGGCGACTTCAGCCGAAAAAGTAATTCCTGCGCCGATTTTCTTTTCACAGTCTTTCATAAAGCCTCCTTATCCGCCAGCCCCATCAGGGAGCGGGCATAATCCCGAGCGTCAAAAGCCCTTAAATCGTCAATTTTTTCACCGACGCCGATAAATCGTGCGGGTAATCCGAATTCGCGACACAACGCCAACAGAATGCCGCCTTTTGCCGTTCCGTCCAGCTTTGTCAGAACCAATCCGTCGACTTGTACCATTTCTTTGAACGTTTTGGCTTGGGACAAAGCGTTCTGTCCGACGGTGGCGTCCAATACCAATAAACACGCATGAGGAGCATCGGGGATTTGTTTTTTGACGATACGGACGATTTTTTGCAATTCTGCCATCAATTCCGAACGGTTTTGAAGCCTGCCCGCCGTATCAATGAACAATACGTCGTCATTTTCGGCTTTGGATTCCTTTAAAGCGTCAAAGACCAATCCCGCGGGGTCAGCCCCCTGAGGGCGCGAAATAACGGGACAGTTCGTGCGTTCTCCCCATACTTTTAACTGTTCGACGGCGGCGGCGCGAAACGTATCGGCGGCGGCCAGTCTGACTTTCAGCCCCTGTTCTTTATACTTATGAGCCAGCTTTCCGATGGTGGTCGTTTTTCCGGCGCCGTTCACGCCTGCCATTAAAATGACGAACGGCTTTTTGGTCGGGTCGATTTTTAATTCTTCGGCGAACGGAGAAAGCATTTCCGTAATTTTGTCGGCAAAGAACGTACGGACTTCAATTTCATCAACGTCTTTGTCGAACTTTTCGTCCGCCAAAGCTTTGGTCAGTTCGGCGGCGGTTTTTGCGCCGACGTCCGCCGAAATCAAAAGGTCTTCCAAATCCTGCAAAGCTTCTTTATCCAGACGGCGTTTTGTCAGCAGATCCGAAATTCCCCGAACGATCGGAGCCGACGTTCTGGACAGCCCCTGTTTTATGCGTTCAAACCAGCCTGCCATATTATAAAACGCTCCCTTCAAAAACGCCCGTTTCTGCAATGCCCGTCAAGCGGACGGGAATAATGTCCCCCGAACGGAAACCTTCACCGATTTTGACACTTAAATAATGTTCGCACAAGCCTTTACCGTCCGTTTCGTACAAAACGCGCGCTTCGGAACCGATGCGGCTTTGCATATAAGCGTTCAACAGGGCGTTTCCTTCGTCTCTTAAGCGTTTTGCACGTTCTTTTCGTACGGGGACGGGAACTTGCGGCATTTTCGCGGCGGGCGTTCCGGGACGCACGGAGTAAGGAAAAACATGCAAATGCGTCAGACGGGCGTTGCGAACCAAATCCAAAGTATTTTCAAACATACGTTCCGTTTCCGTCGGGAACCCCGTGATAAAATCGGCGCCGAAGACGGCATCGGGGCGGACGGTGCGAATTTTTTCGCATAACTCGAGAACGTCTTTTCTTAAATGCCTTCTGGCCATGCGTTTTAAAATCAAATCGTCGCCCGATTGAACGGAAAGATGCAAATGAGGCATGAGAATATCGCTGTCGGCGAACAAAGCAATCAGTCCGTCGTCAACCGCCGCAGGGTCAAGAGACCCCAGACGCAATCGTTTCAGCCCCGATACTTCTTTTAACAACCGTTTTGTCAGTCCCGCCAAATCGGGATAAGACGTAATGTCCACGCCCGTCAACCCGATTTCGGGATACCCTTCGTCGACCAGCTTTTGCGCGTGGGCGATGATTTTTTCGGGCGGCAGACTTTTGTTTTTTCCGCGGGCTTTTGTAACAATGCAAAAAGTGCAGGCATGATCGCAGCCTTGCTGAATTTGGATGAAAGCCCTGTTTCGCCCTTCGAAATAAAAAGGCATGTGTGCGTTTAGGGGGGCATCTGGCGAATCGATATCTCCGACCGACAAGGCGGGGGCGGTTTTTTTATAAGCGTTCGGATCAAGCTTTTCGTTATTTCCCAAAACCTTGTCGACTTCGGGCATTTTTGCGTAAGCGTCGGGGGCTATTTGGGCGGCGCACCCCGTAACGACCAAAAAAGCGTTCGGATTTTCGCGCCGCAGCTTTCTGACGGTCTGGCGGCACTGGCGTTCGGCTTCGCCCGTTACGGCGCAGGTATTGACGACGATAATGTCGTCCTCCAATCCGTCCATTTCTTTTATTGCGGCGGATTCATAAGAATTGAGGCGACAGCCGAAAGTAACGACCCGAACAGGCATAAAAAAGTCCTCTTAATATAATAACGTGCCAACATATCAGAGTTTTTTTCCAAAGTAACCCCAAAAAAGGAACGAGCGGAGGGGAAGCCTTAAACGCGCGTGAAGATGAACGGAAAGACACGATAAAGAAAAGGTGCTAAAGCTTTTTTTGCAAAGTCCGATTTCTCTTGACTCTTCCTTAAAAGGCGGGTAAAAACCGACATAACTTTCACAAGGTTTTTTAAGCCTTTTGTCTCTGCGGAGATCCGTCGGCCGGCGAAGATACGCTCACCGACGCGGTTTTTGTATCTGCAAAAGGAACGGAAAAAAGGACGTTTAAATGTTTGATTCTTTGGCGGAAAAGCTTGGCGGCGTATTCGACCGTTTGTCCCGTCGCGGCGCTTTGAGAGAAGCCGACGTTGACGAGGCAATGCGCGAAATCCGAATCGCTTTGCTGGAGGCGGACGTTGCTTTGCCCGTCGTCAAAGATTTCATTGCGAACGTGCGCGAAAAGGCGGTCGGTCAGGCCGTTATCAAATCCGTTACGCCGTCTCAGATGGTCGTCAAAATCGTCAATGACGCTTTGGTCGAAATGCTGGGCAACGAGAATGCGGCGCTTGATTTGGGGGCGGAGCCTCCCGTTGCCGTTTTGATGGTCGGTTTGCAGGGATCAGGCAAAACGACGACGACGGGAAAGTTGGCGTTTCGCCTGAAAAAGGAAAAGAAAAGAGTTTTGATGGCGTCTTTGGACGTTTATCGTCCCGCCGCGCAGGAACAGTTAAAACAGATCGGCGAACAGATCGGTGTCGACACGTTGCCGATTATCATCGGCGAACGCCCGCATGCGATTGCGTTGCGCGCGATGGAAGCCGCACGCAAAGGCGTTTATGACGTCGTGATATTGGATACGGCGGGGCGTTTGCACATTGATTTGGACATGATGGCCGAGGTTGCCGACGTCCGTGCGACGGTTCGTCCGAAGGAAACTCTTTTGGTCGTGGACGCTCTGACGGGGCAGGATGCCGTCAATGTTGCCCGCGAATTTAATGAAAAGATAGGAATTACGGGCAGCATTCTGACCCGTATAGACGGTGATTCCCGCGGCGGTGCGGCTTTGTCGATGCGCGCGGTGACGGGTAAGCCGATCAAGTTTTTGGGTGCGGGCGAAAAACCCGACGCTTTGGAACCTTTTTACCCCGACAGGCTTGCCGGCCGTATTTTGGGGATGGGCGACGTCGTTTCTTTGGTTGAGACGGCGGCGGAAAAAATGGACAAAGAAGAAGCGGAACGTGTTGCGAAACGCATGATGGACGGCCGCTTTGATTTAAACGATTTGCTGTCTCAGTTGCGCCAGATGCAAAAGATGGGCGATTTAAAGGGCTTGCTCGGAATGCTTCCGGGAATAGGCAAGTTCAAAGCTCAGTTGGATGCGGCGAAAATTGATAACGGCGTTTTTAAGCGGCAAGAGGCGATTATCCTTTCCATGACGCCTCGGGAACGCCGCAATCCGGATTTGATCAAGGCATCGCGCAAAAAGCGCATTGCGGCCGGTTCGGGCGTAACGGTTCAAGAGGTGAATAAGCTTTTGAAACAATACGACCAGATGGCGGAAATGATGAAACGGATGAAAAAAATGGGAAACCGGGGTTTGTTCGGCGGTCTGCCCGGCGGCCTTGGCGGCGGTTTCGGCGGTTTCGGGGGCGGTATGCCTCCGTTCGGCGGATTTCCGTCTTGAATGCAGATGTGATTTAAAGTGAGGTAAAGAAAAAAATGTCAGTTCGTATCAGACTTGCCCGCGGCGGTTCTAAAGGGGCTCCGTTCCACAAAATCGTCGTTGCCGACCAGCGCGCTCCGCGCGACGGCCGTTTTATTGAACGCATCGGATCTTACAATCCGTTGTTGCCGTCGGATCATGCCGACCGCGTTGTCGTCAAAGCCGACCGCGTCAAATATTGGTTAGGCGTCGGGGCTCAGCCGACGGAACGCGTTGCCCGCATGTTGTCCAAGCTGGGATTGTGCGACGCTCCCGCCATTACGGTAAAGCCCAAGAAATCGGCTCCGAAAGCGAAGGCTCAGGAACGTATGAAAGCCAAAGCCGAAGCGGCTGCCGCTGCTCAAGAAG
>HF994908.1:14919-20952 GCA_000434295.1 Acetobacter sp. CAG:977
GCTGCTCAAGAAGCCGCTGCTGCTCCTGCGGAAGGTTGATTCCTTAAAGACTGAACGAGGCTGAAGACAATGACGGTTGCATCGGAACACGAAAACGTTTGTGTCGGAGTTATTACTTCGGTTCACGGCGTGCGCGGCAACGTCAAAGTCAAAAGCTATACGGCAAATGCCGAAGACTTTGCGTCATACGGCGAATTAAGGGACGCTTCGGGGAAACATTGCCTGAACGTTGAAATCACGGGTCGGATCAAGGATCAGTTTCTTGTGAAGGTCAAAGGCGTCAACGACAGGAATGCGGCCGAAGCTCTGCGCGGGATGAAGCTGTTTGTTTCACGATCCCGCCTGCCCGAAACGGCTGCCGGCGAATTTTACTATGCCGATTTGATCGGCATGGTCGCGAAAACGCCCGACGGCAAAGTTTTGGGAACCGTCAAGGCGATTTATAATTTCGGGGCAGGGGACATGCTAGAAATCGAAAAGCCCGATTCCGATACGGAATTTGTCGGCTTTACGGATCGAACGGTTCCTTGCGTTGATTTGCAGAAACGCGAATTGACGGTTGACATGCCCGACATGGTCGAAGCAGATGCCGAAGACGAAGGCGCCGTTTCCGATGATCGGAACGCGCTCCGAAAGACAAAGGCTGCAAAATGAGGTCGGAAGCTCCTTATTTTACGGCGAACATACTGACTTTGTTTCCCGAGATGTTTCCCGGTTTTTTGGGAATGTCGCTTGCGGGAAGGGCTCTGGACGAAGGGCTGTGGCGGATGAACGTAACGAACATTCGCGATTTTGCCCAAGACAGGCACAGGACGGTGGATGACACGCCGTTCGGCGGCGGAGCCGGTATGGTGATGCGCCCCGATGTATTGGGCAGGGCGGTTGACGCCGTGTACAAAGAAGGGACACGATTGATTTACTTGTCGCCGCGCGGCAAAACGATGACGCAAAAGACGGCGGAAGAACTGGCTTTATCAGGAGAGGCGACTTTTCTGTGCGGCCGTTTTGAAGGGGTGGATCAACGGGTTTTGGACGCATATCCGTTTGAAGAAGTCAGCTTGGGTGACTTTGTTCTTTCGGGAGGAGAACCCGCGCTTTTGGCGATATTGGACGCCGTCGTGCGTTTGTTGCCGGGAGTGATGGGATGCAAGGAATCACTGGACGAGGAAAGTTTCAGCAAAGGTTTGCTGGAATATCCCCAATACACGCGACCCCAGTATTGGAACGGTCGCGAGGTTCCCGAAGTTTTGGTTTCGGGACACCATGAGCGGGTCGCCCGTTGGCGGCAGGCTCAATCTGAAGAGTTAACAAAAACGCGGCGCCCCGATTTGTGGAACGCTTATCTGGAAGCCGCAAACAAGCGAGAGGAAAAAACTCATGAATTTGATTGATACGCTCGAAAAAGAGCAGATGGAAAAATTGGCGGCGAAAGGCGATTTTCCCGAATTCAAAGCCGGCGACACCCTGCGTGTCCATGCAAAAGTCATTGAAGGCGATCGCGAACGCATCCAAGTCTATGAAGGCGTTTGCATTGCCCGTAAGAACGACGGATTGAATTCCACGTTCACGGTTCGCAAAATTTCTTTCGGCGAAGGCGTAGAACGCGTATTCCCCGTTTATTCTCCGAACGTCGCGAAAGTCGAAGTTACCCGCCGCGGTAAAGTTCGTCGTGCGAAGTTGTATTACCTCCGCAACTTGCGCGGCAAAGCCGCCCGTATTTCCGAAATCGCCGATACGGCGAAATAATTCGGGGCGGACAGCCTCTTGCTCGGAAAAGCCGCCCTTTCTTTTTGAAGGGGCGGCCGTCCGAGGCAGTTGGTTTGGGGTTTTTTATTTCCTCGATGCCGAAAACGGCAGTCGGGGTTTTGCTGTATATATTTTTTCAGGAGTTTGGGATGGTTAAGGTAGCTGTCGTTGGTGCAACGGGGAACGTCGGTCGCGAAATGCTGCAAACGTTGGCTCAACGGGAATTTCCCGCAGACGAAGTCTTTGCGCTGGCGTCGTCGAAATCGGTCGGTAAAGAAGTTTCCTACGGCGAAGACGACGTTTTAAAAGTACGCGATTTGGCAACGTTCGATTTTAAAGGCGTTGATATCGCTTTGATGTCCGCGGGCGGATCCGTTTCGGAAAAGTACGCTCCCAAAATGGCGGCGGCCGGTTGCGTCGTTATCGATAATTCGTCCCAATGGCGCATGGATCCCGACGTTCCGTTGGTCGTTCCCGAAGTCAATCCCGAAGCCATCGCCGATTATAAAAAGAAAAACATTATCGCCAATCCAAACTGCTCCACCATTCAAATGGTCGTTCCTTTGGCGGCGTTGCACAAAGCATTCAAGGTCAAGCGCGTTGTCGTAACGACGTATCAGTCCGTTTCCGGTGCCGGCAAAGAAGCCATGGACGAATTGTTTGATCAGACACGCGGCATTTATATGAACCAGCCGATTTACGAAACGCAGAAAAAGTTCCCCAAGCAGATTGCGTTTAACGTCATTCCGCAAATTGACGTCTTTATGGATGACGGATCGACCAAAGAAGAATGGAAAATGATGGTCGAAACGAAAAAGATTCTTGATCCGAAAATCAAAGTGCACGCCAACTGTGCCCGTGTCCCGGTTTTTATAGGACATGCGGAATACGTCAACATTGAAACGGAAAAGGAAATTTCCGACGAAGCGGCGACGAAAGTTTTAAAACACACGAAAGGCGTTGAAGTTATCGATTTGCGCGAACCGGACGGCTATCCGACCCAAGCGGAAATCGCGGGCGAAGACGATGTTTTTGTTTCCCGCATCCGTCAGGATTTTTCGGTCGAGAACGGTCTGAGCTTCTGGTGCGTCGCGGACAACCTGCGCAAAGGTGCCGCTTTGAACGCCGTCCAGATTGCCGAAGTCCTGCTCAGGGATTATTTGAAAAAGTAAGAATCGGAATGCAAAAAAACAAAGGCGGAAGAGTTTTCTTCCGCCTTTTCTTTAGGATGTTCAGCCTTTGGGCTGTTTAACTCTTCTGGCAGCTGTTTTTTGTGAAGAACGACGTTTGGCAGAGCGAACCTTCTTTTTGGATTTTTTCGGCCCCTGATATGCCAATTTTCTGTCTTCGGGCAACGGTTCGGCCTTGGCAATGGCGGTCGTGCTGCCGAGCAGGTCCGCGCGAATTTTATCACGGGCAGCGTAGAATCTGCGCAATTCCGTTCCGACCAACTTCTTTTGCGCCGTAATTTTCTGTGTCAGTGGATTGATTCTTTTGCCGTTTTTGTGCAATTCCCAATGCAGGTGAGGTCCCGTAGAACGCCCCGTATTTCCGACATAACCGATGATATCGCCTGCTTTGACTTTGCGTCCGACTCGAACTTTATTGTGAATTTTGCTCATATGAGCATAAGCAGACGAGTATTCGGAGTTATGTTTGATCTTTACATAGATGCCGTAAGAGCCCAGGCGTCCCGCTTTAACGACGGTGCCTTCGCCCGGAGCGCGGATGGGCGTGCCGATCGGGGCGCCGAAGTCTGCTCCCCAGTGCATGGTCGAATATCCGAGAATGGGATGTTTTCTCATCCCGAAGCGCGACGTTTGGCGCGGACGCTTTAACGGATGCATAATAAAGAGCTTGCGTGCAATTTTTCCCGTTTCGTCGTAATAATCGGAATGGTCGCCCGAATCCGTATATAAATAACGTTCCAGAACTTTTTTCCCCAATGTCAGCGACGCATACATCAATTCGCCGTTTCCCGTCGGATTTCCTTCCATATTGTATTCTTTTTTAAAGACGGCGGTAAAGCTGTCTCCTTTTCTTAAATCGCGTTCGAAATCAACGGGACCGTCAAAAGCCCAAATCATTTGGTGGACAACGTTCGTGGGGACGCCCGCGTTTTGCGCGCTGAGAATAAAGGGACCTTCGATTTCGGATTCGGCATATTCCGTTTTTAATTCGACTTCGGGTTCTTTTAAGGAAGCTTCAAAGACTTCTTCGTCGCTTCGGGATGCAGTGTAGCGGAAATTTTTTCTGTCTTCAACGGTAACGGAGAACAAAACGTCTTCGCCGGCGTCGGACTTAACGGTGCCGATTTCGACTTTGTCGCCGACCTGAATGCGTTTAAGATCCAGAATTTCCTCTAAGGCCAGAGAAACGTGATAGATTTCCTGATTCGTCAAACCGCCTTTTTTAAGGACGGCAGCCAAGCTTTCGCGAGGTTTGACTTCAAAAGTTTCAATGTGGTCGGGAGCAACTTCCGCGACTTCGGGTTCGCTGTCATTTTGATTTTCCGCCGTTTGCAACAAGCTTTCGTCCTGAAGAGGAATCTGATCGACTTCGGCAATGGGAGTCAGGGTTTGTTCTTCGGCGGCGCGTTCCTGAATCAGACGGGTCGTTTCGGTTTCTTTAAGAGCAAGCGAATCCATATAAGACGTTACGGCAAGAACGCTTAAGGCGCCGATGACGCCGCCGGACAGGAAAGCCTGAATTGTTTTTGTATTTTTCTTTGATTTCGCGCTTTTTTTCGAGGAAGATTTTTTTGCCCCTTCGGAAAAATCAAAGTCGTCTTCAGCCAGATCAGCGGCGTTTTGCCCGATTTGATCCCAAAGTTTCAAGGTTAAATCGCTGATACGTTCAAGGCAGGAACGCTGATTTTCTTTTTTTTCATTGGATTGATTTTCGTTGAGCGTATTCATCCGAAGGACCTTTGACAATCTAATGGGATACCGGACACGGTAGCGCGGAAACCCTAAAAGTTACTTAATATTTTTTCTTAAACTCATTTCATAAAGAGCGATGGCGGCGGCGTTTGAAACATTCAAGCTTTCGACGCGCTCCGATATCGGCAGTTTAACGGTGTAGTCGCAATTTTCGGCAGTCAGCCGCCTCAACCCGAATCCTTCCGAGCCCATGACCAAAGCGATTTTATCGGGCAAAGAGGTTTCTCTTAGGGTGGAAGGGGCTCTGCCGTCCAAACCGACGCACCAAAAACCGAGCTCTTTTAATGTTTTCATGGCACGTGTCAGGTTGGAAACGGCAATCAGCGGCACCAGCTCCAAAGCGCCAGAGGCTGATTTAGCCAAGGTTCCTGTCGCTTCGGGAGCGTTTCTGTCCGTCAAAATGACGGCGGAAGCGTCGAATGCTGCGGCAGAACGCAGAACGGCGCCGACATTATGGGGATCCGTCACTTGGTCAAGAATGACGACGACGGCTTTTTGGGGAAAGTCTATGTCTTCAATTCCAATATCCGGTAAAGCAGAAAAGAGAGCCGCGATTCCCTGATGGACGGCGCCTTTGGGCAAGATTCTGTCCAGATCGCTTCTGGCGACGGTTTCGAAGGCATCGGGCAACAGCTTTTCGTTATTAAGCTCTGCGGCGGTTTCTTTTGTCACCAGCAAACGTTTTAAGGAACGTGCGGGATTTTTCAAAGCCGCCGTAACGGGATGATAGCCGAAAAGCCAGTTTCCGCTTAAAGACGCAGAAACATTATTGTGTTTTTGCATATCGGACGACGCATCCGCGGCGCTTTTATAAGAGCGGGGAGGCTGTCTGTATGAATTTTTTTGTTTAGGCATCAGCGCTGTGACCGGAAAATAAACAAACCCGGGAAAAGGTTTTATCACATTTATAAAAAAGAAAAACATTTATTTTCATTTTTATGTTGACAAGACGGCGTGAAATCTCCTATTTCTTCCGATACGCCGTTTTTTACGGTCGGTCGGATGGGTGGCCGAGTGGTTAATGGCAGCAGACTGTAAATCTGCCGACGTGAGTCTACGCTAGTTCGAATCTAGCCCCATCCACCATTTTGCGGGTGTAGCTCAATGGTAGAGCAGAAGCTTCCCAAGCTTACGACGAGGGTTCGATTCCCTTCACCCGCTCCAATAAAGTTTCTTCCGAGGAATCGGAGGGATTGAGTTCACGAGCCTGCCGGTTTCGGGAGGCTCTTTTGTAATCACGATTTACATCAGGGTAAATTTCAATGGCGAAAGAGAAATTTTCGAGGACGAAACCGCACTGCAACATAGGGACGATTGGTCACGTAGACCATGGGAAGACGACGTT
>HF994909.1 GCA_000434295.1 Acetobacter sp. CAG:977
CGGTTTTGCTGGGCATCACAAAAGCAAGCCTGCAAACGAATTCGTTTATTTCGGCGGCGTCCTTCCAGGAAACGACACGCGTATTGACGGAAGCCGCGGTTTCCGGTCGTACGGACGATCTGGTCGGTTTGAAAGAAAACGTCATTGTCGGTCGCTTGATACCGGCAGGTACGGGTTCAGTCATCAATCGCCTGCGTGCCGTGGCTGCGGAACGCGACAAAGAAGCCGTTCATACGGATGCGGATTTGCCGGAAATAGAAGAGCATACGGCTGAAGGCTGATAAAAGGTATAAGTAAGGAGAAGCAGCCTCTGCGAACAGAGGCTGCTTTTTTATGGTAAAAAATAAATTTAAAAGGGGGTGAAAACGTTTATTCCGCTTGACTCGGAGCGGGTTATTTGAGAATATGCACTGCCTAAAGTATGGAAATGACGGTATAAAACATCGTCCAAATCGTCTTTAGGCAAGGGAAAAACGGCGGGAATCCGCCGTTTAACAGGTTATAGCTTTCGCGCTTCCCGTCGCAGGGCGGGGATCGAGTAAGTATTGTGATGGTTAGTGGCCCTTCGAAAGAAGGCTAAAGGAAAAGGAAATTTTTAATGCCCACGATTAACCAATTGATTCGCAGTCCGCGTCAACCGCGTGTGAAACGTAATAAAGCTCCGGCTCTGCAGGCATGCCCGCAGAAGCGCGGTGTTTGCACCCGCGTTTATACAACGACTCCGAAGAAGCCGAACTCCGCACTTCGTAAGGTAGCGCGTGTTCGTTTGACAAACAGTGCTGAAGTATTGAGCTACATCCCGGGTGAAGGTCACAATCTGCAGGAACACTCAGTTGTTCTGATTCGCGGCGGTCGTGTAAAGGACTTGCCGGGCGTTCGTTACCATATCATTCGCGGTACGCTGGATACTCAGGGCGTATCTGCACGTCGTCAGCGTCGTTCTTTGTACGGCGCGAAGCGTCCTAAATAAGGAAGGAAAAAGAATATGTCACGTCGTCATGCAGCAGAAAAACGCGAGATTGTACCTGATGCCAAATACGGCGATCTGGTGGTCGCAAAATTTATGAACTGCATTATGCAGCACGGAGCCAAAGCTACGGCTGAACGCATTGTTTACGGTGCGTTGGAACGTGTTGCGGCAAAATCCAAGCAGGACGCATTGAAGGCTTTTAACGAAGCGTTGGAAAATGTAAAGCCTTCTGTAGAAGTACGTTCCCGCCGCGTTGGCGGTGCGACCTATCAGGTCCCCGTTGAAGTCCGTCCGGACAGAAAGCAGGCATTGGCAATCCGTTGGATTATCAACAGCGCCCGCTCGCGTTCCGAACAGACGATGGAAGAACGCTTGGCCGGTGAATTTTTGGATGCTTTGGCCAACCGCGGCGGTGCCGTTCGCAAACGCGAAGACACGCATCGTATGGCAGAAGCGAATAAGGCGTTCTCGCATTATCGTTGGTAATAACAGGTTTGATTTTATAGAAGGTTTCGTATAATGGCTCGCTCAACCCCCATTGAAAAATATCGTAATATCGGTATTATGGCACACATTGATGCCGGGAAAACGACAACAACAGAACGTATTTTGTTCTATACGGGTAAGTCTCATAAACTGGGTGAAGTTCATGACGGCGCCGCAACCATGGATTTTATGGTACAGGAACAGGAACGCGGAATTACGATTACGTCAGCCGCGACGACTGCGTACTGGAAAGGGCATCGTCTGAACATTATTGACACTCCGGGGCACGTTGACTTTACGGTAGAAGTTGAACGTTCTTTGCGCGTTTTGGACGGTGCGGTCGCCGTTTTTGACGGGGTTGCGGGCGTTGAACCCCAATCCGAAACGGTTTGGCGTCAGGCTGATAAGTATCATGTTCCCCGCATTTGCTTTGTTAACAAGATGGATCGTATCGGCGCAAACTTTATGCGCGCGGTTGATATGATTTCCGATCGTTTGGGCGCACGTCCCGTCGTAATGACGTTGCCGATCGGCGCGGAAGCGGATTTTGTCGGCGTTGTCGATATTTTGCGCCAAAAAGCCGTTATCTGGAAAAGCGAAACGTTGGGCGCGGAATTTGTGGATGCCGAAATTCCGGCAGATTTGAAAGAACAGGCTGCCGAATTGCATGCCAAGTTGGTTGAAACCGTCGTTGAAGAAGACGATCAGGCGATGGAAGACTACTTGGAAGGCAAGGAAATTTCTTTGGAAGTCTTGCAGAAATGCTTGCGTAAAGGAACGATTGCCATGCATTTTGTCCCTGTTCTTTGCGGTTCTGCCTTTAAGAACAAGGGCGTTCAGCCGATGTTGGATGCCGTTGTTGATTATTTGCCGTCTCCGGTAGACATTCCTCCTGTAGAGGGTGTTGATTTGGACGGTAACACGGTAACCCGCAAAGCGTCTGATGACGAACCTTTGTCGGCTTTGGCGTTCAAGATTATGAACGATCCGTTTGTCGGTTCGCTGACGTTTGCCCGTATTTATTCGGGTGTTATGACGAGCGGTTCTTATGTTTTGAACTCGGTCAAGGACAAGAAGGAACGTATCGGTCGTATGCTGTTGATGCATGCGAACCACCGCGAAGAGCTGAAAGAAGCTTATGCAGGTGACATTGTTGCATTGGTCGGTTTAAAAGAAACGACGACCGGTGAGACGCTGTGTGCCGAAGGCAAACCCGTTATTTTGGAAAAGATGGAATTCCCCGAACCCGTTATCGAAGTTGCCGTTGAGCCTAAGACAAAAGCGGACGTTGAGAAGATGGGATTGGCTTTGAACCGTTTGGCGATGGAAGATCCTTCCTTCCGCGTTACATCCGACACGGAAAGCGGTCAGACGATCATCAAAGGCATGGGCGAATTGCATTTGGAAATCATTGTTGACCGTCTGAAACGCGAATTCAAAGTCGATGCGAACGTCGGTCAGCCGCAGGTTGCTTATCGTGAAACGATTTCGCAGCCTTATGAAATTGATTACTTGCACAAGAAACAATCCGGCGGTTCGGGTCAGTTTGCCCGCGTCAAGATTCGTTTCGAACCTTTGGAACCCGGTTCGGGTTTCGTCTTTGAGAACACCGTTGTCGGCGGTAATGTTCCCAAAGAATACATTCCTGCCGTTGAAAAGGGTCTTCGTGCGGCATTGGAAACGGGCGTAATTGCCGGCTTCCCGTGCACGGACTTCAAGGCGAACCTGTTTGACGGTGCATATCACGACGTCGACTCCAGCTCTATGGCGTTTGAAATTGCGGCTCGCGCGGCTTTCCGCGAAGGGATCGCAAAAGCAAAGCCCAAGCTGTTGGAGCCGATTATGAAAGTCGAAGTTGTTACTCCGGAAGACTATATGGGTGACATCATCGGCGATCTGAACAGCCGTCGCGGTCAGGTTTCCGGCATGGATCAACGCGGGAATGCCCGTGTTATCGATGCGACTGTTCCTCTGTCCTCCATGTTTGGATATGTGAACACGCTTCGTTCCATGAGCCAGGGCCGTGCTCAGTACACGATGCAGTTTTCGCACTATGCGGAAGTTCCTGCGAACGTTGCTGACGAAATCAAGTCCAAGATGGCCGGTTAATTAGAATTTGGAGTTTGAAAGAAAATGGCGAAAGAGAAATTTTCGAG
>HF994910.1 GCA_000434295.1 Acetobacter sp. CAG:977
ACCAACGAGCTGTTGTCCAGCGTCTTCATTTCAATCTTGCCGTCTACCAGCCCGACCGAAATGTTCTTACGTCCGATCGTTTCGACAATACCTGCCAGAAAATCTTCCAACGTCGTGTCTACGCCAACCGTCGCCTGTCTGTTACTCGGTTGTTCCGTAACTCCGGCACCGGCCTGCATGACAAACGTATAAGATTCTCCGTCTACAAGGATTTCCATCGCGTCGTCTTCGGCAAAGCCCAAGTCAGCCAACGTCTGCGTTTCGTTCAGGTTCGTCGTTCCTTCAATCGTCGTCGATTTGCCCAAACGAATCGTAAACGAATCGCCGTCGTTAATGCCGCCGATAACGTCTACTACCTTCTGGTTCTTAACATTCAACGGGTCAAACGTCACCGATGACGTCACCGACGATTTCACGTTCGCCGTGTCTCGCGCCGAGTTCGCCAACGATTTCGCCTGTTCCACAAAATCCGTCAACGTCGTTATGCCTTGGTCCGCCGTCTCTAACGTCGATATCGCCTGCCCGATGCTGTCCATCAAAGCATCCAAATCGTTCGCTCGAGCCGTCAATGACTGCGCCGTAAAGTAGTTCGTCGGATTGTCCATCGCACTGTTGACCTTCTTGCCCGTAGACAACCGGTCTTGCGTCGTGTCCATCAACTTCTGCGTACTTTGCAAGCTCAGCAAGTTCGAACGCATACTCGCCGTCAAGGATATTTCGCTTATAGCCATGTCTCTTACTCCTTCTGAGATGTTAATTCCGAGAGATCTTTACAAATCTCCCCGCTATGGCAGAAGACACTTCGGTCCTCCTTTACCCATACTAAAACTGTATACGCTACATACAAACAACGCAATAGGCATTTTTTGCCCA
>HF994911.1 GCA_000434295.1 Acetobacter sp. CAG:977
CAGCCATCACCGCGTTATGATTTTGGAAGTGATGGGGCGTGATGCCGGTCATATTGCGTTGCATTCGGCCATTGCAGGCGGTGCCGACGTTTGCTTGATCCCCGAAGTTCCCTATACGTTGGAAGGCGTCGTTCGTAAGCTGCATCTGGTTCGCGAACAGGGTCGCGACCATGCATTGGTCGTCGTTGCGGAAGGCGTTAAGACTCCTGACGGCAACAATATTACCGTTGATCAGGTTGACGGAACGCGTTACGGCGGTATCGGTCATTATCTGAGCGTCAAGCTGAATGAAGTCGATCCGCATTTCTCAACCCGTGTTACGGTTCTGGGACATGTCCAGCGCGGCGGTGTTCCTGCGGCTCATGACCGTTTGGCGGCTTCTGCGTTCGGTGTTCACGCCGTTGACGTTTTGGCTCAGGGCAAGACGGATCGCATGGTCGCATGGAAAGACGGAACAATTACCGATGTCGGTTTGGACGAAGTCGTCGCCGTCGGTTCGGCTCCGGTCGATCCGAACGGGATGCTGGTTAAGACGGCTCGCGGTCTCGGGATGTACATCGGCGAATAATTAAATATTTGATTTAAAAACGGAAAGAAGAAATTCTTTCCGTTTTTTTGTTGCAAAGAGTCCTTTTAAATCCGTTTCAAAAAGGCTATAATCTATAAATGTGATGGGATATGTCTGTATTAGGAGGATTTTATATGACGAGCAGTGAAAACAATCATATCCAGGCTTTAAAGGCAAAGCACGCCGCTTTGGATGTTGCGATTAACGAGGAACTTGCCCGACCGCTTCCTGATGAGGCTGTCCTGGCGAATTTAAAGCGTCAGAAGCTGAAATTGAAAGAAGAAATCGAAATGAAGTCCGGTACGGCCGGCTGATTCGCTGACTTCATTCAAAAAAATGACGCCGCTCTTTAATCAGAGCGGTGTTTTTTTATGAGATTCGTAATAACCCGAACGTTTAGCCGCTTGCTTTTGAAAAAATCCGTTACGCTCTAAAAAGCATATGACAAAATGCGGAAAATTATTTCGGGTAGCATAAAGAAGATTCCCGTATTATTGCCGAACACGGATTGCAAAAAGATTATAACGGCTGCTTTGTGGAACAAAGGCGTCCAAAGACGTAGAAAGGATTTTTCAGTGCAAAAGAAAAGCAATATTTTTATGTGTCGCGTTTCGGTCAATGTTGAAAATATACAAAAATAATAGACAAAAACATAAAATCGGCTATTCTGAATAAAGGGAAATTATGTTTCCGGAGAATAAAATGGCCGCATTGAAAGATTTGATGAAGGTAATGGAACATCAAACCGCCGTTGAAAAACGAGCGGCAGACGGGATTTTAAGCTGTTTGGAACAAGGCGGCAAAGGCGAAAAAACGGCGGAACAGTGGCTGAAATCCGGCTATAAAATCGTTTTCGAAGACATGGGCGAAATGCCCCCGGCCTTTTTTCATGACAAAAAAATTTTTATGTTAAACACAAATATGCCTTTTAAAGAAATGGCAGATTCCGTAAGCACAAACGGCGAGTTTTTGGAAAAATCGTATGCGCGTTTGCGTTTGTGCGAACGTTTTTGCGGATCGGGCAAACAGGAAACCGAACGTTTCGGTGCTTTGGTTGACAAAATATGCGCAACGGAAGAAGGCAATGCGGTTTTGACCGAATTGGCAAATAAAAAAACATTTGTTTGCTTTTCCTTGTCTGACGGAGAAGAAAAGGCGACTTTCGATCCGAAGCTGGATTTTATTTATTTAGACAGGAACGCTTCCGATGAGGAGTTGGCGGCAGCGTTTTTATCCTGTTCCCGAAAGGCACTTGAATACAGCAATCTTTCAAAAAAAGACAAATTAAAACAAGCGTTTAAATCAGTATCTCAGGAAGATCAGAACGCTTTTGAAAAGATGTTGGAAATTGCTTATCAAACGCCTGTCGGCAAAGAGATTTTAGATCAGCTTGCCGATTTGAAATACACGATACAGTATCAAGACTTGTCCGAGTCAAATTCAAAAGGGGTTTGTCGGACGGGCGGAACGGAAAAAAGTATTCTTTTGGATCCGAAGTTTCCTTTTGAAAGCCAGATAATCACGTTTATTCACGAAGCAACGCACGCCGTCCAAAATTTTTGTTATAATTCACGGAATTTTTCTAAACTGTGCGTGGCAGACAGGTTTAAAAAAGATCGTGCTCAGGAAGCGGATGCTTGTGCGCACGAATCGCTGTTTGCGTGGCAGATAAAAAACCTTCATCCCGAAATATATTCCGTCGGACTGTCCAATAACAAAGAAACGATGCAGGCTTTTGTCCGCGAGATGGAGCGCGGAACAACGGAAACCGAAGCTATGTCGGCTTCGTTTAAGGCATGGTATTCGAATGCCGGGTTGCAAAGCGTATATGAAAAAATTCATGTGAACGGTATTTGCACTGCGGCAAAGATGGCGGAACGTTTTAGCATCGGTGATTATTTTTCAACGTCGTGCACAAATGCGGATGTTTTGTCGGGGTGTTTGTACAAGGGTAAGCCCTATGTTTCGGAAGATTTTTTAGTTTCTCCGAGAGCTTTTTCTTTGTCGGATGCTTCACGCACGACTTTGGAAAGGGCTTTGTCCGGCTATGCGGATCGTACGGGCGGCGTTCCCGATAAGTCGCTTTCTTCAATGCCGTCGAAAGAAATCGTCGACAGCAAGGAAAAGATTTTAGAATCGATACGTTACGGGAAAAGCCAGACAAAGGAAATGGAAGCTTTTGTCGAAGCCGCCGTAAAAATGCCGGAAGTAAAAGATTTGGTGGGAATACACGGCTTGAGCGTTTGGTTTGAAAAAACGGATAAAGGTGTCGAGTATATGCCCAAAGCCGATACATTAATTATTGATCCGACGGATTTTCAGGTGTCGCTGAAAAATTTGAAAACCGTAACGGACGGGATTTTCGAACAAAGGTTGGACGTTGCATTTTCGGGCGGGTATTCCTTTGAACCGTCGTTAAAAGTATCTCCGAAACAGGAAAAAGCGTACCTTGAAAAGCTGGTTCAGGCGACGCGGGTATTTTCCGAACAATCGGACGTATTGCATAAACAGGCTCAACTGTTGAATTACAAGGTGGCTTTTACAGATGTTCCGTCTGAAAAACCGGGGGTAAGCGCAGAGCAAAACGGAACCTCTCGTCATATTTTTATAGACGCATCAAGACCTTTGGGCGTTTTGGCGAATGAGTTTTCGCAGGAAATCAAAAAAATCCCCGAACGTCACGCAGAGGATATGTCATACGTTAACGGCTTAATAAGCATGATTGAGAAGGAAAAGGTTCCGACAAAAGAACCGACGGCACCGTTTAAGGAATCTTCCGCGCAGACGGCGAAAGAAACATCGAATGCATTGCCTTCCGTCAAAACGGCGGAACCGGACAAACCCGTTACGCCCGTCGCAACGGCAGAACGGAACCAACAAAGCGACAAGAATGACGGTCTGCTTTCGCGAATTAAAATGTTAAAACGAAATTTGGGACGTTTTTAAAAATAACGCCTGATAAAAAGAATGACGGATTTTGAAAGGATTTAAAAATGAATTTGGACAGGCAGCCGGCGCCGGCTTTGGAAAGAGGGTTGTGGGCAAATAACGGCAGTGACAGGGAACGTTTTACATCACTGTTGCACATAGCGTATTCTTCCAAAAAAGGTGCCGATACTTTGGACGAACTGTCGGGGCTGGGGTACAAGTTTATGTATGACGGTTTGTGGGGGATTCATGCGGCGTGCAATCATATCCATAAAACAATCGTAATGGACATGTACCACCGTTCAACCATGATGGCACCATCCTTGATTCACGAAGCCACCCACGCCATTCAGTTCAGTCGTATAGACAAGGATGTGGCAAAGCTTAATACCGCAGATTATATTTCTTTGCATCGCGCGTTGGAAGCGGACGCTTGTGCGCATCAGGCGGCATTTTCTTATGAAATCAAGGATACGTATCCCGAAGTTTATCAGGAAGAAATGAAGTCTCCGATCATGCAAGCTTATGTGAAAGAGTTTGAAAAAAGCGGAGACACTCCCCGTGCGATGGCGGCTTCTTTTAAAGCATGGTACGATTTTGACCGTTATCAAACCGCATATGAAGAAGAACACAAAAAAGACATCTTTCATATATGTTCTTTGGCGAAAAAGGATCCGAACGGAGGATATTTTTCGGATACGTTTTCCGTCGGCGATATTTTAAAGGTTTGCACGTTTGAAGGAAAACCTTACGTGGATGCTTCTTTTTTGAATTCAGAGGCGGCACGTGCCGTTTCAAAAGAAACCAAAAAAGAAATTCAAACGGCCATGTTGGACGCATGCCGTTCTGCCGGGGTAATTCCTGATAAGACGGTGTCGTCCCTGCCTGTGCGCGGAGCGGAAAAGGACAATAATCCTGTCCGCGTTTCCAAAGTTCTGGCTCAGATACGCGACGGGTCGCGCTGATTTTCGATTCCGGTGTTTGTTTAATCGTGTTTAGAATGCGACGCTGACGCAGGCTTGGGCGGCGATGCCTTCTTTTCTTCCCGTAAAGCCCAGCTTTTCGGTTGTTGTGGCTTTGATGCTGATTCGGGAAGCCGATATTTCAAGCAATTCGGACAGGCGTTCGGTCATTTGCAGTCTGTAAGGACCGATTTTCGGGCGTTCGCAAATCAAAGTAACGTCGGCGTTTAAAATTTTACCGCCCAACCCTTTGACCAACGATACGGCGTACTGCAAAAATTGAGCCGAATCGGCGCCTTTCCATTTATTGTCGGAAGGCGGAAAATGCAATCCGATGTCTCCGGAACCGGCGGCGCCGAGCAAGGCGTCCGTCAAAGCATGCAAAGCGACGTCAGCGTCCGAATGACCGTTTAATCCCATGTCGTGGGGGACTTTGACGTTGCACAGCGTCACAAAAGAACCTTCTTCGAATTTATGAACGTCAAATCCGGTTGCGGTTCGGATGTCGGGCAGTTTTTGAGAACAACGTTCTTCGGCGCGGGTCAGGTCGTCCGAGGTCGTTATTTTAATGTTTTCTTCCGTTCCTTTGACCAAAATGACGGAAAGTCCGGCTTCTTCCGCAACGGCGGCGTCATCGGTCAATTCGCGTCCTTTGGCTTTTTCGTGGGCGTTCAAAATGTCTTTAAAGGGAAAAGCTTGAGGCGTTTGGACGCGCCACAAAGCGGAACGGTCGACGGTTTTTTCGATTTTTAACGTTCCTTCGGGAGTTTTTACGACCGTTTTAATGGTGTCAGTTACGGGTAATGCGGGAACGGCGCCGTCGCCTTTTTCGGCGCGGTTGATAACGCGGTTAATGATGCCGAAATCGACAAAAGGCCTTGCCCCGTCATGAATCAGGACAATGTCGGGCGCTTCGTCTTTCAGGCTTTCCAATCCCAGACGGACGGAATCTTGACGCGTCGCTCCGCCGTACACTGGCGGCAGGACGGGCAAGCCTTCGGCGGCGGCGTTGTACAAAGCTTCATCATCGGGATGAATGACGGTTCTGACGCAGGAAACGGCGGGATGAGCGCAAAAAACGCCCAATGAATGCCGCAAAACGGCGCGACCGTTTAAATTTCTGTATTGTTTCGGCATTTCTCCGCCGAATCTGTGTCCGCGCCCCGCCGCAACGATAATGACTGCGCACTTGACCATCGCCGTAACTCCCTATAAAACCCGATACGAAGACAGAGTAAGATACTTTTGTTTTTTAGGAAAGCTCGATTTAAGTGGAAAAACCCGTTTTAAAAATCGGAAATAAAATTTATCCCTCTTTGGTGGTCGGAGCTCCGATGGCAGGTGTAACGGATGCGCCGTTTCGTGCCGTTGCGCGCTTGTTCGGTCGAGAATTGCTTTTTTCCGAAATGGCTTTGGCAGATTCCTTGGCGCGTTCGCATCAGCGGACTCAAAAGATGGCGAGCGTTTCCGATTCGGAATCTCCCGTTGCCGTTCAGCTGGTCGGCCACGATCCCGATATGTTCGTGCGCGCCGCCCGAAAAATAGAAGAAGAAGGGACAGCCGATTTTATAGACATCAATATGGGATGCCCCGTGCCAAAGATTTTAAAATCAGGGTCGGGATGCGCGCTGATGGATGACGAAGAGCGGGCGGAACGCATTGTTCGATACGTATCTGCCGCCGTTTCCCTGCCTGTTACGGTAAAATTTCGGTTGGGGCGCGATTCGTCGCATCTGAATTATACGGATTTCGGCAAGCGGATGCAGGATGCCGGCGCTTTGGCGGTCACGCTTCACGCAAGAACGCGGGAAATGATGTATTCGGGCAAAGCGGATATGGAGGCGGTACGCCGTTTGAAAGAAAGTCTGACGATTCCCGTTATTGCGAACGGAGACGTAAGGACGCCGTTTGATGCGGCGCGCGTGTTAAAGGAAAGCGGAGCGGACGGTGTTATGATCGGTCGCGGCGCATTGGGGCGGCCTTGGATATTTTCCGAATGTACGGATTTTCTGAACGGCAAAAAAAATCGCGAACCAAAGCCGTTATTGACGATTGTTCTTGAGCATTTAAGACTTTTAGAGGCATATTACGGCAAACAAAAATCCGTTTTTGTCGCCAGAAAGCATTTGGCATGGTATTCTTCGGGCATTGAGGGCGGAGCAATGTTTCGCACGCAGGTCAACAAGATGACGCAGGCAGAGTGCGTTCGCGATCTTGTTTGCCGTTTTTTTGAAGGAAAAACAGTTTAATGGTTGTTCAGGAAGAAGGAATCGGAAACGCCGTTGAAAAGTATTTAAGGCGTTTTTATTCGGCACCTCGCGTGGTTGAAACGGAAACGAATTTATATGCGTCCGTGGTTGGCGAGGTTGAACGCCGTTTAATTTCGGTAACGGTTGAAGCGGTCGGCGGCAACCGTTTAAAGGCGGCGCGCATTTTGGGCATAAACAGGAACACTTTGTTGCGCAAGATGCGGCAATTCGGTTTGGACGAACAAAAAACGCCGCCCGCAACTCCCGGCATAAGGAGACGGAAAACTTTATGAAAGTAATCGTTTGCGGAGCGGGGCGCGTCGGTTCGACCATCGCCCAATATTTGTCGGAAGACGAAAACGAAGTTGTTTTGATAGATACGAATCAGGAAACTTTAGACGAACTTTCCGATTCGATGGATATTCAGCCGATAACGGGATTTGCGTCGCATCCGTCTGTTTTGGAACGTGCGGGGGCGCAGGATGCCGATATGCTGATTGCGGTGACTTCATCGGACGAAGTCAATATGGTGACGTGTCAGGCGGCGAATTCTTTGTTTAACATACCGACAAAGATTGCGCGTCTTCGTTCAAAGGAATATACGAATCCGAAATGGCGCAAGTCGTATTCCCGCGATGCATTGCCCATAGACGTGATTATTTCACCCGAAGAAGAAATTGCGCGTTCGATTCGTCGCAGCATTACGTTTCCGGGCGCTTTTGACGTTATTCCTTTGGCATCGGACAAAGTCCGTCTGATCGGCGTTCATTGCGATGAAGTTTGCCCGATGCTTAATACGCCGTTGCGCCAATTGACGGCTTTGTTTCCGGACGTGGACGCCGTTATTGTTGCTTTGATACGCGACGGCAAGGTTATCATTGCAAACGGGGACACAAGGCTTTCCGCAGGCGACGATGTTTATATGGTCGTTGACATAGATGATATCAGCCGCATTTTGTCTTTGTTCGGGCACGAGCGCGAATCAGCCAGAAGCGTTTTGATTTTAGGCGGCGGAGATATCAGTTTGGATTTGGCGCGCCGCCTTGAAAAAGAAGGCGGATTAAGGGTTTCTTTGATAGAACAGGACGAAACGCGCGCGAAATATTTGGCAGAAACGCTTTCCGACACGACGGTCATTCACGGAGATTTTTTGGAAACCGATATTCTGGAAGAAGCCGATATTGATGTCGTTGAAACGGTTATAGCGCTGTCATCCAACGACGAAAGCAACATATTGGCTTCGTTGATGGCGAAGAAATACGGAGCGGAACAGACGATGGCTTTGATTGACAAGCCGTTGTACGCCCAGCTGGTTGTGAACTTGGGCGTTGATATTGTGATCGATCCGAAAGACATTATGGTTTCGACGATATTGCAACACGTCCGCCGCGGCAAAATCTATGCGGCGTATTCCGTACGTTCGGGATTGTGCGAAGTGTTGGAAGCCGACGCGTTTGATTCGTTTGAATATCTCGGCACGCCGTTAAGGGAAGTTCGTTTGCCGCAAGGCGTGATTATCGGAGCGATTGTTCGGGACGGCGTGAACGTTCCGTTGCGCGGCGATACGGTAATAGAAGCCGATGACCGCTTGGTTTTGTTTGCGACGGCGGACGCGGTCAAACAGGTAGAAAAGATGTTCTCCGTCGGATTGGAGTTCTTTTAATGGATAAACCTTGCTATCCGTTTCCGAAAGCAGTCATCTTTGATTGGGATAATACGCTGATAGACAGTTTCCCGACGATTTACAAAGCCATGTCGGAAATGTTGTCGCATTATAAGATGCCGGTACCGTCTTATGAAGAATACACGGGGCATTTGGGGCTTTCGTTGCGTGATACGTTCCCCGAAATGTTCGGCGATAAATGGGAAGAAGCTCGGGATATTTATTTAACGGCGTTTCAGAAATATCATTTGGAAACGCTGACGCCGTTTGACGGGGCTTTGGAGCTTTTGAAATTTATCAAAGAACGGATAGGTTGTTGCTTTGTTGTCAGCAACAAGACGGGCTTTATTTTGCGCAAAGAAGTCGAGCACTTGGGCTGGGAAGGCTTTTTTGACGCGGTATGCGGTGCGACCGATTGTGCCAAAGACAAACCGGCTCCAGATCCCGTGTACGCCTGTTTTGAAAAAACGGGAATTGAGATGAAAGACGGCAAACCAAGCGTTCCCGTTTGGTTCGTCGGAGACGGGGACGCGGATATTCTTTGCGCGCGCAATTCAGGTTGCCTTCCTGTCAGAATAGCCGAAGAAAACAAAGACGGAGCGGAAGTTTTAACGCTGAAAAATTGCAGAGAAGTCCTTTCGGAGCTTTACTCTTGCGCGGGAACGCGGTAAAACTTTTGTGTATAAAAAAAACAAAAGCCTTGAGGAGTCTGATATGGCTGATAAAAATCAAAACGTTCAGGATGTTTTTCTGAACCATATACGCAAAGAAAAAATCCCCGTAACGGTATATCTGATGTGCGGCGTAAAGCTGCAGGGAATAATTACCTGGTTTGACAGTTTTTCGATGTTGTTGCGCCGGGACGGTCATTCTCAGCTGGTGTATAAACATTCCGTTTCGACGATTATGCCCGCGACGCCGGTCAATTTGTTTGACGGCGACGGCGAAACCGAAGAATAGGGAAATCCGGCGTGTCCGAACGTACGTTTATTTTTTGCCCCGTCTTAAAGAATGAAACCGCCGGGGCGCGTTCGGTGGATGCCAGAGTGGAAGAAGCATTAAATCTTGCGGCCGCGATAGACTTGGACGTCTTTGCGGCCGAACCCGTTTATATGGAAACCGTGCGCCCATCGACTTTTATCGGCAAAGGGGCGGTCGAACGGATCGGGGAAGCGTTAAAAAACAACGAAGCAAGTCTTGTTATTGCCGATTGTGCGCTTTCTCCCGTTCAACAGCGCAATTTGGAAAAAGCGTGGCAGTGCAAAGTCATAGACCGTACGGCATTGATTTTGGAAATTTTCGGGGAACGTGCCCGAACCAAAGAAGGCGTGTTGCAAGTCGAGCTGGCGCATTTAAATTATCAAAAAAGCCGTCTGGTCAGAAGCTGGACGCATTTGGAACGCCAAAAGGGCGGGCGCGGTTTTTTGGGCGGTCCCGGCGAAACGCAAATAGAGCTTGACCGCCGCGTTATTACGGAAACGATTGTTAAGCTGAAAAAAGAGCTTGAGGAAGTCAAACGGACGCGCCACATTCATCGCCGGGCGCGCCAACGGGTTCCGTATCCCGTCGTTGCTTTGGTCGGTTATACGAATGCGGGGAAATCGACGCTGTTCAACCGTCTGACGAATGCCGGAGTGTTTGCAAAAGACCAGCTTTTCGCGACATTGGATCCGACGATGCGTTTAATCAAACTTCCTTCGGGGCGAAAGATTATTTTATCGGATACGGTAGGCTTTGTTTCTAATTTGCCGACGGAACTGGTTGCGGCGTTTCGGGCGACTCTGGAAGAAGTTTTAGAAGCATCATTGATTGTTCACGTTCGCGATTCGGCGCATGCGGACTCTGCGGCGCAAAAGCAGGATGTCGAAAATGTTTTACGTGAACTGGGGCTGGGCGCTAAAATAGAACAAGGCTTGCTGGAAGCGATGAACAAAATCGATTTGCTGGACGAACAGGAGCGCTCGGCATTGATGAACGTCGCTTCCCGCAAAAGCTTGGTTATTCCGGTTTCGGCGCTGACGGGGCAGGGAGTTGAAAACCTTTTACAAGCGGTGGAAGACGCTTTGTCGGCGGGGCGCAGGGAAGTGGAATTATCTTTGCCCGTATCGGACGGGGCGGCATTGGCTTATTTATACAGGAACGCAGAAGTCCTGAAACGTGCCGATGACGACGAATGTTGCCGCCTGACCGTTCGGATGGATGATGCCGAGCTGGCCAGACTTCAATCTCATTATCCTGAGGTGAGCCATGAAAACCCCCGATTTAAACCTTGTCAGTGATATTATTGTTGCCGTTTCGGAAGCGGAGGTCATGCCGCGCTTTAATCATTTGTCCGTTTCGGATGTCGGAACGAAAGAATCTCCGGAAGATTTGGTAACGGTGGCGGATACGGAAACGGAAAAGAAACTGACCGTCAGATTGCAAGAACTGTTGCCGTCTTCTGCCGTTATCGGCGAAGAAGCGGCGTTTCGCAATCCGTCCGTGTTGGATGCGTTAAACGGTGACGCACCCGTGTGGATTATAGATCCGATTGACGGTACTTCGAATTTTGCGTACGGACGTCCCGAAATCGGCGTTGTCGTTGCGTTGGTCTATAAAGGGGAAACGGTAGCGGGCTGGCTGTACCATCCTGTTAAAAAAATCATGGTGATGGGCGAAAAGGGCGCCGGTGTCCGTATGCGGGACAAGACGCTAAGCGTTGCAAAAGTTTCCGATGTTCGTGCGATGAGCGGCGTCGTCGGTCGTAACGTTGCTTTTCGCGATCCTGCAATGCCAAAGCCCGTGTATTGGGGGTGTGCCTCATACGGTTATATTTTGCTGATAACGGGATGCGTGCATTATTCAGCGTATCGTACGGGATTGATTAAACCGTGGGATCATGCGGCAGGCGTGATGTTGCATGCGGAAGCGGGAGGCTATTCCGCCTTTTTGGATGCCGAGCCGTACACGCCGTTTATGAGCAAAAAGCATTTGATTTCCGCTCCGAACAAAGAGGCTTGGGAATATTTGGCGCAAAATATGCAGGCGGCGCGCGCGGCTTAGTCTTGCAAACGCGCTTTGACGGGCAAGCCGTAGCTTTTTTCAAAAAAAGGCAAAATTTCGCTTTTGGGGCTTATCATCGGAAAGGGCGCCGTCCACGGTCGAAATCCTGTTTTTTCGGCAATGCTTTGAATTTCAACGGTTCCGTCTTTGATGACGGCTGAAATCGTGCCGTTTCTTAAAGAATCGGTTCTGTTAACGGTCAAAAAATCTTTGCAATCGGCGCGGTGGCGGGGAATGCCTGAAAATAACACGGCAATTTGTTTTCCGTAATCGTCGCAGGCGCGTTTAAAAGCACGCTTCCCTTTCGTCCATGCGACGGTTACGTTGCCTTTTTTTAACAGACACAATCCTTTTTGACAGGAAAAGTCAACGACGGAATCGTGATAACCGCTTCCTTTAAAACATTCGAAACAACCGCTTGCGTCCGTTTCCGTCTGGGCGTTTTTTCCCAACCAGACTCGCCTGACCAAAGCGTCGGATTTTCCGGGCGGCAGGATTAAGTTCCCTTTTTCATTTTTAAAGGCGATGATCGAAGCGCCCGGCGAAACCAACAGGTCGGGCATTAAATGAAATGACGGGCTGAACAATCCCAAGATAAAAAACGGAACCGCATAGTATCGGGCTTTTGATTTCCATAAGCACAACCATAATCCCGACAAAGTGCAACAAAGCATTCCCCAAAACGGCATGGAAGGCGTTTGGATGACGGCGGCGGGAAGTTCCGAAATTCTTTTTGCGGCTTCATTGATAAAAGCAATTCCGTATCCTGCGATTTCATAGGGGATGCGCTCTATGCCGAACGGGATCAGCAAAGTTCCCGCCATTAAAAACGGCATGACGACGAACCCCGTAACGGCGGAACTTGCCAGATTTCCCAAAAGACTGTAAAGGGGGTATCTGCCGAAATAATACAGGACATAAGGGGCGGTTGCGATTCCTGCAACGATGTCGGTGGCGAACAAAGCAACGACGCACGATATCAAAAAAAACGGGATGCCCTCTTTTTTTGCGATATGCTTTCTGAATTTGTCGATTCCCGCTTCATAGGCGGAAATCAGGGCGACGACGGCGGCAAAAGAAAGCTGAAAGCTTGCGGATAACAGGCTTTCGGGTCTGAACAGCAAAATAAAGAAAGCAGCCCAAGCGGCAGCGACCAAAGACAGCGCCCGCCTGTCAAAGAGTACGGCGGTAAAGACAAAGGCGATCATAATGAAGGCGCGTCTGGCGGGCAGAGCGTTTCCCGAAATGAACAGATAGAAAAAAGCGGCGGTTAACGCGACCACGGCCGCAGCTTTTTTTGTGCTGTAGCGCAAGGCAAACGCAGGGAAACAAGCCAGCAACAGACGGACGCATCCGAAAACCGCTCCGGCGATCAGGCTCATATGCAATCCCGAAACGGACAGTAAATGAGCGATTCCCGAATCGCGGTAAGAATCGGCTATTTGCGTCGGGATAGCTTTAGTCGTTCCCGTTGTAAGCGCTTTTGCGACTTCACTGATGTCGGGGGGCAATGTTTCGGATAAGGCGTCGTTGATGTTTTGGCGTATTTTAAAGACAAAAGAAGCAAAATCCGTTTTTTCGGGGGCTTTTGCGATTGTTTCATAAGAGGAACGGGCAAAACCCGTCGCGCCGATTTTTTCGAAATATAACGCTTTGGCTTGGTCGTAGCCTTCGTCGATTAACGGCGGGGAAGGGGGAAAAAGCAACGCTTTTAAAGAAATGACTTCTCCGATTTCCGGCAAAGGGTCGCCTTTTTTCAAAGTCAGACGCACTTTTTTCGGCACAGCCCATTCTTCGTATCCCGAAACAAAAGGATTTTTAAGGACGATGCGGTTTTTCCCGTAAGCGTTTGTTTCGGCATTCAAGACGGTACCCGTAACGCTGACGGTTTTTGAGGCTGTTTTAAATTTCGGTTCGCTGACGGATATTGTTCTGAATTGGGCACAGGCGAATCCGCCGGCATAAGCGGCAAGTAAGAGTGCCGCGAAAAAATATTTCGGGGATTTTCTTGCATCAAAGAGCAAAAATAAAGCCAAAAGAAAACAGCATAAGACAATAAAAAAATACGGTTCTTTGTTTAAAGAGAAATAGGTTCCTATTCCCGCGGCAAACGCGACGGGCAACCATAAAGGCAGGCGTTCCGATTCATCGGACAGGAAATCTGATAAGCGGTAATAAAAAATACGGGCAAAATCCGCAACAGTCTTCATTTACAAATAAATCCGACGGAGTTATAACAAGACACCATCGTTTATACCCTTTTTGTAAAACGAAGACGAATTTTAATTTTAACACGAAGGTATGTTATGACAGTAGTTACGCGTTTTGCCCCTTCACCGACGGGGTATCTGCACATCGGAGGTGCCCGTACGGCGTTGTTTAACTGGCTATATGCGCGCCATTGCGGCGGCAAGTTTTACTTGCGCATTGAGGACACTGACCGCGAACGTTCGACGAAAGCGGCGGTTGACGCGATTTTTGAAGGCTTGGAATGGCTGGGTATAGATTGGGACGGCGACCCCGTATTCCAGTTTGCCAGAGCTCCTCGTCATGTGGAAGTCGCTCATCAGCTGTTGAAAGAGGGTAAAGCGTATTATTGTTATTGTTCTCCGGAAGAATTGGCTCAGATGCGCGAAGAACAAAAGGCTGCGGGCAAACCCGTGCGTTATGACGGCCGCTGGCGCGATCGCGATCCGTCCGAAGCGCCGAAAGGCGTCAAGCCCGTTATTCGAATCAAAGCTCCGCGCGAAGGTGAAACCGTTCTTCACGATTTGGTTCAGGGCGAAGTTCGCGTTTCTCACGACCAGCTGGACGATATGATTTTGGTTCGTGCGGACGGTACGCCGACGTATATGCTTTCTGTTGTCGTTGACGATCACGATATGGGCGTTAACCATGTTATTCGCGGGGACGATCACCTGACCAATACGTTTCGCCAGATTATTTTGCACGAAGCTTTGGGATGGGACGTTCCGACGTATGCTCATATTCCTTTGATTCACGGTCCGGACGGATTAAAGCTTTCCAAACGTCACGGGGCTTTGGGGGCTCACGTTTATAAAGAAATGGGATTCCTGCCCGAAGCAATGCGTAATTATTTGATGAAACTGGGCTGGGCGCACGGAGACGACGAAATCATTTCGACCGAACAGGCCATTGAATGGTTTGACATTAAGGATGTCGGCCGTTCTCCCGCTCGTTTCGACATGGTAAAACTGACCAGCATTAACGGTGTTTATATTCGTAATTCTTCCGACGAACATTTAATGAAGTATGTTCGCCCGATTATGGAAAAAGAACTTGGCTCTGCGCTGAGCGAAGAACAGGCGTCCAGAGTGTTGGCGGGAATGGCGGATTTGAAAGAACGCGCAAAGAACTTGAACGAACTGGCTCACAGCGCGATGTTCTATGTCCGTCCGCGTCCGTTGCCGTTAATGTCGGACAAAGCGGGGCGTCTGATCAATGACGGTAAAGCCGCTTTGGAAACACTGTCTTCCGAAATGCAGGGTGTTTCCGAATGGAAACATGACGTTTTGGAACAGATGGCAAGGGATTATGCGGAAAAGAACGGCGTAAAGCTTGGGGCGGCGGCTCAGCCGTTGCGTGCGGCGGTCACGGGATCCGAAGTTTCTCCTCCGATTTTCAAAATTATGGAAATCTTGGGCAAGGAAGAAACGCTCGGACGCATTGACGATGCCTTGCACGGACGTTTGGTTAAACCCGAAACGCCTGCCGTATGACGGATCAGAGAAAAATAAAAAAAGCTCCCTAAAAAGGGAGCTTTTTTTAAAGGTCTTTTTTTAACGAGAACAGGCTTGCCAAGCGTTTGTTGTAAATCAGCCCCGCGACAAATGCGCCCAGCATCGGTGCCGCCCAAAAAATCCATAATTGTTTTAAAGCGGTTTCGTCGCATCCGAATAAAGCCTGAGAAGTAGCTTTGGCAGGATTAACGGCGCCTTTTGTGACCGGCATGGAAATCAGGTAAATCGCACTCAGCATCAATCCGACGGCAACGGGCGAGATGCCTTTTCTGTCTTTATAAGCTTTTGATCCCAGATAGACGCAAGCAAACAGGAACGTTAAAAGAACTTCCATCCAAAATGCGGCATCCAAGGTATAGCGTTCAATAACATTTGCGGCAAATCCGCCGGTATTTGCGACTCCCGTTTTTCCGAGATACAGGAATTTCAGCGTCCATGCGGCGGCACAAGCACCTGCGATTTGCATAATAATATAGCCGAGAAAAGCAAGAATGCGTTTCCACCAAACGTTTTGACCGTCTTTTTCCGAAACGGCGACCGCCAAAGTTATCGCAGGATTGAAATGGGCGCCCGACACGGCGGAAAAAGCATACATCATGGCGGTTAATCCCAATCCGAATGCCAAAGATATGCCCAAATATCCGATCCACGGCGCGGCGAAAACGACGGAACCGCATCCGATGAAAACGAACCCGAAAGTCCCGATAAATTCAGCAAAAAGTTTTCTCACGGCAACCTCATAGAGAACGGACGAATCTATTTTGATTTAAGGATATGGACAAAAGTGTAAAAATATGGTTTCAATAAGACAAAATCGGGCATAAAAATATGAAATATTTATTTTTGATTATAATGTTATTTACGACGTCCTGCGCTTCGTTAAGAAGCGTGGAAGGCTTTGATACTCTTCGATTAAAGGCGGGAAATTTTAATTTGGCGGCATGGGCGCGCATCACAAAGCCCGGAAAACCTTTACGCATTTACGTCGAAGGCGACGGCATGGCATGGATTGACCGACGGACGCCTTCTGCCGATCCGACGCCCGGAAATGATACCGTTTTGAATTTGGCGCAATCGGATTCTTATCCGAACGTGGTTTATTTGGCTCGTCCGTGCCAATATCTGCCTTCAGATACGTGCCGACCGTATTATTGGACTTCCGGTCGTTTTGCACCCGAAATTATTGCCGCCGAACAGGATGCCGTGAACCAGCTGATGCAAAAATATAACGCTCCGTCGGCGGAATTGGTCGGTTATTCGGGGGGCGGAGCCGTTGCGGCGTTGTTGGCGGCAAGAATGCCCCGCATCCGCAGGTTCGTGACCGTCGCAGGCGTCTTGGATCATGAAGCATGGACGTCTTTTCACGGAGATACGCCGCTGTCGGGATCTTTAAATCCCGCCGACTATAAAAACAAGCTTGAAAAAATTCCTCAGGTTCATTTCATCGGCGCCCGAGATCAGACGGTTCCCTCCGAATTGACGGAAAACTTCCTCAAATCGTATTCGACGCAGGAAAACGTTCAAACGATTATCGTGCCGAACGCAACGCACGATCAGGGATGGGTCAATAACTGGCGCCGCCTGATTTATTAAATCCGGATAATTCAAGAATAACGCAATTCGCCAAAATCAATCCGAAAATGCCCGTAATCGTGGGCAGACTGCCCATAACGGTGCGTTCGCGACCTTTCCCGTGCAGTTCGCTGATTTCCGGATAAACGGGCGCAGGCAGGTGTTCGCGGCTTTCTTCGGAATAAACGCATTTGAAATCCAACGGTGTTCCCCTGCGCCGCAAACGCTTGCGCATCATGGCTGCCAAACGGCAATGATTGGCTTCTTTCATTTTCCCGATTCGGATTAAAGAAGGATCGGTTCTTAATGCGGCTCCCATAGAGGAAATAAAGGGAATTTCGTTGTTTCTTAAATAAGAAACAAGTTCGACTTTAGGGTTCAAGGAATCTATTGCATCAATTACAAAATTAGGATTTTCGTTCATTAAGTCAGGAGCGCTTTCTTCGTTAATAAATGCATTGACGGGCTGGGTGATGCAATTCGGGTTAATGTCTTTTACCCTTTTTTCGGCGACAAGGCATTTCGGTTCGCCGACAGTCGAATGAAGCGCAAAGAGCTGGCGGTTGATGTTGCTGGGATTGATTTCGTCATTGTCGATCAGGCGGATTTTTCCGACGCCCGCCCGAGCTAGGGCTTCGACGGCAAAGCTTCCGACGGCGCCGAGCCCTGCGACAATCACAAAAGCGTTTTGTAATCTTGCCAGCCCGTCTTCACCGATCATCAGACGGATGCGGGCGAATTGGTCGTTAGAGAGCATCAGAGGCCTCCTTGTTCAAATCGCAAAGCATTTCGAGTAACGATTTCTTTCAGTTCATTTTCGTTAATTTCTTTTATAGCGGCGATTTTTCGGATAATCAAAGGCAGATTTTCGGGAAGGTTCCTTTCGCAATCGGGATTAAACCTGCAATCAGCGGGCGGCATCATGTCGGGGGCGTCCGTTTCCACGGTTAACCGATCTAACGGAACGGCTTTAATTAGCTTGTGCGCTTTTGCCCTGTCGGGATAGGTACTCGCACCCGAAAAAGAAAAATAGGCACCGCGTTCGGTTAAAAAAGGAATTTCCGAAACCGATCCAGAAAAACCGTGAATCAAAATTGTCGGGGGCAACGGAAGCTTTTTTAATAAAGGGCAAAGCGTATTAAAGGCTTTGACACAATGAACGGCACAAGGTCTTTTGAAACGGGCTGCCGTTTCCAGCTGTTCTTTAAAAACCTTTTCCTGAAACGGATTCGGATGAAGCGCGTCCAGTCCGATTTCGCCGATTTTTGCGTTTTCGTTTGCGGTTAAAAGCATTTCAAGACGTTTGTTGTCATGCAAAGGCGCAAATTTCGGATGCGTGCCCAAAAAAGGGACGACATCTTTTTCAAAAAGAGAAATTTCCAACACGTCGTCCCAATCGTTCGGACTTGCCGAAGCGCAAAAGAATCGGTTAACGCCGCGTGCTCTGGCACGTTTTAAAACGTCGGCGCATTCGCTTTTAAAAAAAGAAAGATGAAGATGAGCGTCCGTTGTCATTTTAAATTTTTTTTGACCTGAATGAAAATATCCATATAACTTTAAATGAACGGCTTGTCCGATAAAATATGTTTTGCAGGAAAAAATGAAAATACTGCTTTTTTTGATATTTTGCTTGCTTCCGATGAGGGCTTTTGCGCAAGAAACGCCCCCTGTGTGCGAGGGGCAATATTTGCACGTTTCCTCTTACGGTCAATGGCAACGGGAAGAGAATGCATGGGTGTTGCCGTTTCAATGTTCGGACGGGACAGAGGCTTCGGTCGTCGTTAGTCTTTCCGAACTTCCCCTTGTCGGCGAAGCGGTTTATTCCGTTGTGTCCGCAAAAACTGAAGAAAACCCGTTCAGAAGGTTCACGGTTCCGTGTACGGCCATGCTGAAATATTGTAATTACTTGACGTTACAGGAATATTTCGGAACGCAGGAAACGTTTTATCAGCAAGCTTATCCGTAAGGAGAATTTTATGAACGCATTGTTATTTTTATTTTTTTGTATTTTTTTCCCTTTTTCGGTTCAGGCGTTGCCTCGTTGCGATGCGGAAGAGGTCGGTGCCGCTTTTTTGGGAAGCTGGCGCAAAATTGAAGGCGTTTGGGAAATGAATTTTACTTGTCCTGTCGGAGAAAAAGGCAAAATTCTCATTGAAACGATCGACAACATACAGTCTGACGAAGGCATTTTTTATGTAACGGACGCCAACGGAAACAGAGAAGGCGAAGATTTTTATAATGATGCCTGCGAAGCCGTCAGAGATTACTGTTCGACCTCGACGACCGAAGAAGCCGAACCGGAGGATATGACGGACGGCGGCGAAGAAGGGGATTCTTTTGAAGCGCCGCCTCTTGCGACGGAAGAGGAAGAATTTTAAACCGTAAATCTCCACAATCTGTCTTTTGCGGCTGAAATTCCGATGCGCGGCGTTTTTTGAATACGGAAAGACAGCCCCGTATCAATGACAAAGAACTCATTATTCGTTATCAGGTCGATGCCGTTGTGTTCTTTTGTAATGCCTAAAAATCGGCACAGCTTTCCCGGACCGTTAAGCTTTTTATCATCGACGCCGTTTATCATAACGCTGCGGATTAAAACGGCGGCGGGAAAGTTTTCACGCTCCGTTACGAAATTCAGGCAGTAATACATTCCGTAAATTAAATAGACGTATGTTAATCCCGCTTTTTCATACATAACGGCGTTTCTTTTTGTTTTTCCGCAAGCGGCGTGGCAAGCGGGATCTTCTTCACCGATATAGGCTTCCGTTTCCGTAATGACGGCGCGAACATCATGGAAGACAAGTGTTTTTCCGATTAAATCTTCGGCGACGTCCAATGTGGGGCGTTCAAAGAAATCGCGTTTTAAACGTTGCATTTGCTTTCTCGAAATAATTAAATATTTTTGTTTTAGTGTATGAAGAAGAGCAAGATGTTTCAATATATCGCATTTAACAAGCCGTACGGTGTATTAAGCCAATTTACGTCCGAAGGCGGGCATAAAAGCCTTGAAGAATTCGGTTTCCCGAAAGACGTTTATCCGGCAGGCCGTTTGGATCACGACAGCGAAGGATTATTGCTGTTAACGAATGACGGTGTTTTTATAAAAAAATTGCTTTCTCCGTCTTTCGGACATCCCAGAACGTATTATGCTCAGGTCGACGGCGACATAACGTCACAGGCTTTATCAAAGCTTGAAAAAGGCGTTGTCATCGGCGGCTATAAAACAAAACCGTGTCGCGCGGAAAAAATAGAAGAGCCGCCTTTTTGGGAAAGAACCCCTCCGATACGCTATCGCAAAGACATTCCGACGTCTTGGATATCATTGACATTGACGGAAGGAAAGAACAGACAGGTTCGGCGAATGACGGCGTCCGTCGGTTTTCCGACGCTGCGATTGGTTCGTGTTTCCATCGGCAAATTGAAATTGGGGGATTTGCCTTGCGGTTCGTGGAAACGCGTAAAGAAATCTGATATTCTTTAAACGGCGGGAAAGATTTGTTGCAAAAGGCAAAAAGCATATGAAACAAAAGTTTTTTTTAAGTTTGAACGTCAAAATATTGTTAATCATGCTTTTTGTTTTTGCCGGCATGTCCGCTTTGTTTTTGTCTGTTTTTATGACGAGTTATGTCGATCAGATCGAGCGCGAAGTCGCGTTAAGCCGCAAAAAAGCGGAACGCATTTGGGAAATGTTTGAAGAAAACAACTGGTTGCGCCAAAATCTGAAAGAGGAATACCTTACAAACATTCAACACATTGTATCATCAGAAACTCCCGAAACGATAACATCTCAAGCAGATACGCCGCCGTGGATGAACGCTGAAGACCGTTTTTTTCAAATGCGCGGAGATTTGATTCAGGATTTAAAAGGCGTCCGCGAACGCGATGAGAAGATGGACACGCTGGGGTATGTCGTTTTTTTATCGTTGTTTTTGGTAATTTCCGCGTTGCTGGTTTTATGGATAGTCATGCGCCGTTGGATACTTTCTCCGGTAGAAGAGCTTTTGAAGGCGACCAACGAAATATCACAAGGGAATTTAAAAGCGCGTATTTTGCAAAAAGCCAAGCATTCCAAACAGGACGAGCTTGATCTTTTAGCCAGCGATTTTAACAAGATGGCGGAAAATATCGAAGATTCCGTCGAGAAAATTGAAAGGAGCCGCGCTTTTTTACAAAAGCTGATAGATACAATTCCCGACGGCGTCAGAGTCATTGATGAGAACTTTAATATTGTTTTGGTCAATGAGGCTTATGCGACTCTTCATGCTTCCATGGCACCATTGTTAAGCAAAAAATGCTATGCCGTAACGCTCGGTTCAGATCATCCGTGCGCTTCGGGTGATAATCCGTGTCCGTTTTTAATGCTGAAAAACAAGGATTTTTCTCCCATAAAAGTGATACAGAGATACATAGACGACGCCGGCAAAGAAAAATACGCGGAAGTTTCGTGCGCGGTATTGTCTTTTTCTCCTGATGCAGACAAAGATGTTCGCCTGATTGTTGAAGTTTTTCGTTCGCTGGAACGTGACATAGTTTTTTCCCATCAACAAAAGCTGTCTTCTCTCGGCATGTTGGCCAGCAGTGTCGCTCATGAAATGCGCAATCCGTTGGGATCGGTGCGTTTAATTTTGGAAAACATCATGGACAAAGCGGAAACAAAGCCGTTACCGCCTCAGGAATTGAAGCGTTATTTGGGGTTGATTCATGAACAGATGACGTTTTGCATAGATGTTACGTCCCGTTTGCTAAAAATGTCCAGAAATACGGAAGACGTACGATCGCCGACGGATTGGAACGAAGTTGTTTGCGAAACGTCGGCACTGTTGGAATATGAAGCTAAAAAAAGAGGAATTGAAGTCAGGATTCTGACATCATCCGTACCTGCGGTCATAGAGGCGTCTGATTCTGAATTGCGCATGGCGACGGTGAACGTGATGCAGAATGCGTTTCATGCGATGAAGGACGGCGGCGTATTAGAGATTTCCGTTATTGCAAGCGATGAGGTGATTTCGGTTTCATTTAAAGACTGCGGATGCGGTATTTCTGCGGAGCATCTGCATCATATATTTGAGCCGTTTTTTTCGAAAAGTTCTGATGCAGACGGGACCGGTCTCGGGCTTGTCATCACAAAGAACGTTATTGAAAAATTCGGCGGAGAAATATCCGTTGAGAGCACAGTCGGCGCGGGGACGACATTTACGTTTTTGTTTCGAAAACAGTAATAAAAAACCTCCCGTTAAAGGGAGATTTTTTAATGGTGCCCCTGGCCGGAATCGAACCAGCACGTCCGTAAGGACAACAGATTTTGAGTCTGCCGCGTCTACCAGTTCCGCCACAAGGGCACTCAAAACAAAAGCGAATATACTTCTTTTTTTGATGCTGTCAATATCTTTTTTTAAGTTTTTTTTCAAAGATACGCAAAGGAATAAAAAGAAAGCCGCTTTATCGGTTAAGCGGCTTTCTTTACAAAATCAAATATCCAAATCGTCAACGAATTTGGCATGTTCCTGAATGTACTGGAATCGTAATTCCGGATGAGAACCCATCAATTGTTCCACCAAATCTTCCGTAGCCTGACATTCATGCTGTTCTTCCTCGTTTCTCGGATCGGGCAGACAAACGCGCAACAGCAAACGTTTTTCGGGTGCCATCGTGGTTTCTTTTAATTGAGACGGCGGCATTTCTCCCAAACCTTTAAATCGGCTGATTTCGATTTTTGAGGAGTTTTTGAATTTTTGTTTGATAATGCGATCCTTGTCCGCATCGTCAACGGCATAAAGAACCTGATTGCCGTAAGCCAGCCGGTATAACGGAGGCACGGCTAAATAAAGATGGCCTTTTTGAATCAGCTTCGGCATTTCGCGATAAAAGAACGTCATCAGCAAAGACGCAATATGGGCACCGTCGACGTCAGCATCCGTCATGATAATGATTTTGTCATACCTCAGGGCGGATTCGTCAAAGTTTTCTTTACGCCCGCAACCCAAAGCTTCGGTAATGCTTTTAATTTCTTCATTTGCCATGATTTTATCGGTCGAAGCGCTGGCAACGTTCAATATTTTACCTCGGATGGGCAAAATAGCCTGAGTTTCGCGATTTCTGGCTTGTTTTGCCGAACCTCCTGCCGAATCGCCTTCGACGATAAAGATTTCCGTTCCCGAAGCAGAAGATCGTGAACAATCGGACAGTTTTCCGGGCAAACGCAGACGTTTCGTCGCGGAAGCGCGGGCTGTTTCCGTCTGTTTTTTCTTTCTTTTGCGTTCTTCGGAACGTTCCAGAATATAATTCAAGAGGGCAGTCGCATTTTTTGTGTCGGCGGACAGCCAATGGTCAAATCTGTCTTTGACGGCGCTGTCAACCAATCGCGTTGCTTCGACGGAAGCCAGTTTTTCTTTGGTTTGTCCTTGGAAGAGGGGATTTTTAATAAACAAAGACAACATAATGCCGGCGCATCCGATCACATCGTCGGCGGTAATATCGCTGCTTTTACGGTTTCCCAGCATTTCGGCATATCCGCGCAGGCTGCGGGTCAAAGCTGTTTTTAATCCCGCTTCGTGCGTGCCGCCCAAGGGAGTAACAATCGTGTTGCAGTAAGAACTGAAGAACCCTTCTTCGCCGTCATCGAACCAAGTAATTGCCCATTCGACGCGACCTTGACCGTTGGGCAGGGTAGCCTGTCCGGCGAACGGGCGCGGCGTTACGCAAGGCGTATCTTTGATTCGGTATTTTAAAAAGTCTTCCAATCCGTTGGGAAATTTTAAAACTTCTTCGGCAGGAGTCGGATCATCCGGAGCAATCAGAACCGGATCGCATTTCCATCTGACTTCGACTCCTCTGAACAAGAAAGCTTTTGATCTTGCCATGCGGTACAGGGCATTGGGTCGGAATTTGATGCGTTCGCCGAAAATTTCGGTATCGGGTTTAAAAATGACGGTTGTTCCGCGTTTGTTTGCGGTCGTGCCGACTTTCTCCAATTTTGTAAGGGGGATGCCTCGTGAATATTTTTGCCGCCATACGCATTTGTCGCGGGCGACCTCAACGGTCATTTCCGAAGACAACGCATTCACGACCGAAGAACCGACACCGTGCAAGCCGCCAGACACTGAATAAGCTTTTCCGCCGAACTTTCCGCCGGAATGCAAAGACGTCATAATGACTTCCAAAGCTGATTTGTCGGGATATTTCGGATGCGGGTCAACGGGGATGCCGCGTCCGTTATCTTTAACGCGGACGCATCCGTCTGCGGTTAATTCCATTTCGATGACGGAAGCGTACCCTGCGACGGCTTCGTCCATGGCGTTATCCAGAATTTCGGCAGCCAAATGGTGATAAGCGGTTTCATCCGTGCCGCCGATGTACATGCCGGGGCGGCGCCTGACGGGTTCAAGACCTTCCAAGACTTCAATATCTTTGGCAGAATATCCTGATGAATCGGCAGGAGGCATATTAAACAAATCAGACATGGCGACTTTGCTCTTTAGTTCACGGATTATTTAAGGGGACGTTTCTTTAACCGCCGTTTTTTCGGAGTATCTCGAGCTTCATTCAAAGCAGGTTTCGGAAGGGCGTCATTGAAACATTTTTCGAGATTATCTGCAAAATTTTCATCAAAAGCAAGACTTCCGTTATACCAATCAGGTTTTAGGTCGTTTTTGTCTTCTGCGAATGCGGCAAAGCGTTGTGTCCACAGTTTTCCCAAATTGAACGCCAAAGCAAAGGGCAGATGTTTGGAATACAGGGATTTTATTTTTTGCGTGGCGTTTCTCATCGCCGTTAGCAAGGTATCGCTTTGATCCGACAGGTACAATTTGTATCCTTCCGTATTTTCAAGCACGGATTTTCCCAAAAGAGAAGGCGATTTTAACAGCGAATAAAATACAGCGATGCAAATGACGGTACAGAACATCATGAATGCGGTAACGGCCGTTGTTTGCAGAGCATAGAAATAAAGCAGGAAAAATTCTGCGATCAAAAACGGAGCGGCGGCAATTCCCAGCAAAAGCAAAGAAGTCCAAGAGGCTTTTAAAGAGCATCCTTTTGCTTCGGCGTACATTGTCGAAAACAGAAAATAAGCCGGAATAATCAGCGCGACGCATCCCAAAGCCGTAAAGAATGTTGCCAAGCCGAACAAAGAAAGATAAGAAACGAAAATAACGGATACGACAGCCATCAGAATACCGAACCAGAAATAAGACTGGTGCATTGTAACGAACTTTTGGTCGTATTCTTTTTTCAGGCTGCTTGATATTTTCTTTTGCAGACGTGTTAGCGCCAACGCATTGGCTTTGTTGAAATCGAACGAAGTCGCGTTTTTGGGGAACAGAGTCCGAGCGATTTTTTTCTCGACGGCGGACAAAGAAGTTTCATTATCGGTTGTTTTAATAGCTTGCGGAACGCCGTTTTCTGTTTCGCCCAATTTTAGAAAACCTTTTGATGCCATAGAGGTCAAGAGGATAAGCAACGCTTTTGAGTCTGTTTTTTTTGTCAGGGCGTAATACAGGACGCCGGGTGAAAAGTCGCCTTTTTGTACGGGTTTTGTTTTTTCTTTGCTGTCGTTTTGATTCTTTTTCAGGCTGAGCCACGTTGCGACATAGTACGACAATATGAACAGGAAAGCGATTGTGGCGGCGGCGGATGTTCCGTGTTCGGCAATAAACTTGTCCAAAGCGGACGCGGAGGGCAGAACGGTAGCCAGAGGATCCTGCCAGTTTGCAAAGATGGTCAAACCTTCGCCGTCGGCCAAGGGATAGGAAAGTGAAAAGGACAGGTTATTTTCTTCGTCGCGTTTGATTTTAAAGTTGCGGGAAGGATTAAAGGCATTCCCCGTTGCGGCGGACTGAGAGAGGACTTTTGCATCTTTGGGAAAGATCAAGACGGCGGCGGCTCTGGTAATGGGCATGGGCCAATGTTCGCCCGTTACGCTCCAGATCAGCTCTTTAAAAGAATTTTCCTGAGTATCGCCTTGAAATTCGGCGATTTTATCGGGCATTAAGTATGTCAGAGTAAAGACATGATTCCCCGGTTCCAAAGGCGTATCGCTGTTGACGGCGACTTTGACGCCGAACAAAGTCGGTAAGACTTTTGCTTCTGCCGGTTGTCCGTCGATAGAGGCATCCAATACGGTTATCAGGGTTCTGTGAATACGCCCCATTCGGTCGTTATGATATTTTGAAAAATAACGGTTTATGCCGTAAACGGGCTTTATATCGTTTTCTTCGACGATGCGTTGGATGGTTTCCGTTACGCCGATGGAATTGTCGCCGTATATTTCGATGCGGCTGAAAAAATACGGGATATGGGTTAAAAACGGCACTTCGACGATGGCATCGGGGGGAATGCTGACTTGCGTTTTCGGACCGTCAAAGTTCAATTCCATAAGGCGGAGAGTTTGTTGAGGCGGTGTTTGCTGATAATTTTCTTCCTGTTTGATTTTGGGATTGACGAATTTTTTTTGGAAGTTTTGTTGCGCATTTTTTTGCTGTTCGGCTTCGCGTTTAAACAGGCGCGCTTTTGCCCGTTCCAAAGTCCGTTCAATGAAATTGGAACTTTTTTTCTCTTCTTTCATTTGTTTCGGATGGTTTTGATTTCCGAAAAAGATCAGAGTACCCGTCGCAGGATACAATTCGTCCAGCGTCGGAGCCCGTTGTTCGTTTTCGCCTTTAAACGTTTTAAGAATGCTGTTCAGGTCGTCGCTGATATTGCCTTCTGCGGCGACGACGGGAAAAGTCCCCGAAATAAAGACAATTGCTAAAAAGAGAAGGAAAAAGTTTTTTTTCATTACGGGCTCGGGCGGGATTGTTTAGATGTCAAGTTCGAAAATGCCGGCGACTTCGACGGCGGCGCCCAAAGGCAGGGATGCCACACCGTAAGCGACGCGGGAATGTTTTCCGGCGTCTTCCAGCACGGCGACCATCAGATCAGACGCGCCGTTAATGACTTTCGGATGATCCGTAAAGTCGGGCGTTGCGCTGACCAATCCTTCGATTTTCAAGACTTTTTGAACGGCGTCCAACCCTTTTTGAGGGGCAAGGACGGAACAGGCATGTTTTAATTGTGCCAACAGGTTGACGGCGCATAATTTTGCGGCGTCAATACCGTCCTGTATTGAAATTTCGGCGCCTAAATGTCCTTTATAGACCAAAGTTCCGTTTTTAGTGGGCAGTTGTCCCGAAACGTAAAGAGTTTTTCCGCAGACCGTCCAACCGACGTAATTTGCGACCGGAGCAGCGACTTCGGGAAGGATGATGCCGTTTTTTTCCAGATTTTTTTCAATATTTGTGCTCATTTTTCTCATGCTCCGTAAAAAGATAATTTTATAAATTTTTAACGTATTTTGATTTGCGGCGCAATCTTTAAAACAAAACTTTAAAGCGGAGCGGCATTGGTGTATATGTTGAGGCAGTTTATTTTTTTTAGGGAAATCAGTTATGAATACGATGTCATTGGCCAAAGAAAAAATTCGCATTTTATTGTTGGAGGATTTACATCCGAATGCGGAAAATTATTTCAGGTCGCACGGTTATACGAACGTAACCTGTTTAAAGGGGGCGTTGGATGCGGAAGAATTAAAGAAAGCCGTTGCGGATGTTCACATTATCGGGATTCGCTCCAGAACCAAGATTACCGAAGAAATCTTGGAAAGCGCAAAGAAGCTGATGGCGATCGGATGTTTTTGCATCGGGACGAATCAGGTTGATTTGGAAGCGGCGAAGCGCCGCGGCATTCCCGTTTTTAATGCGCCGTATTCAAACACGCGCTCCGTTGCCGAGCTGGTTGTGTCGGAAATAGTAATGCTGATGCGCGGGATACCCGCAAAGAATGCGGCGGCGCACGCGGGTCGTTGGCTGAAAAACGCCAAAGGGGCGACCGAAGTGCGCGGTAAGGTTTTGGGAATTGTCGGATACGGGCACATCGGAACGCAGGTTTCCATTTTGGCGGAAGCCATGGGGATGAACGTGCGTTATTACGATATCGTCGATCAGCTGGCATTGGGGAATGCGGAACCGTGTTCTTCCCTGAAAGAGCTGTTAAGTGTTTCCGATGTTGTCAGTCTTCATGTTCCTCAGACGCCGCAAACGGACAATATGATATCGACGGCGGAATTTGCCGCAATGAAGCACGGAGCATTTTTTATCAATGCGGCGCGCGGCAGCGTTGTTGATATTGATGCGTTAAAGGCCGCTTTGGAAAGCGGGCAGGTCGGCGGAGCCGCCATTGACGTTTTCCCGAAAGAACCCGCTTCCAAAGACGAAGAATTTGTTTCTCCGTTGCGTGCATTTGACAATGTTTTGATAACGCCGCACATCGGCGGTTCCACTCAGGAGGCTCAGGCAAATATCGGTTTGGAAGTCGCCGAACGCTTGGTTAAATATTCCGACAACGGCTCGACGCTTGGCGCCGTCAACTGCGTTGAAGTGTCTTTGCCGGTTCAGCAAACGGGAAAAGTCACGCGTTTCATGCACATTCACAAGAACGTTCCGGGGATACTGGCTTCGGTCAACAAAGTGTTTTCTTCGCACGGTTTGAACGTGAACGGTCAGTATTTAAGGACGGACGGCGAATACGGCTATGTTGTCGTTGACGTTGACGGTCACGTGAAGGATCCCGTTGAATTGCGTAACGAGTTGGCGGAAATTCCCGGAACGTTAAAAGTCCGTTATTTGCTGTAATTTTTTCATCCGTTATGCCCGCCCGTTTTGCTTTTTGAAAAAAAAGAGCAGGACGGGCGGGATTTATTTGAGATTTTTCAATAAAATAGATACTATTGAATCAATAAGTGCTTTTTGTCGGATTTAAAGCATAGAGATATCCCCTTGTTTCAGGAGAGCTTTAATGGATACGATAGATTTAAACCTTGCCCGCAAAGAAACGCTGGCTTTGGTTCTGGCGGGCGGGAAGGGATCCCGTTTAAAAAATTTGACGGGTAATCAGGCAAAGCCTGCCGTCCCGTTCGGAGGAAAGTTTCGTATTATCGACTTTCCGCTTTCAAACTGTATCAACTCGGGCATGCGCCAGATTTGCGTTTTGACGCAATATAAAGCGCACAGCCTGATTAAACATATTCAGCAAGGGTGGAGCTTTTTGCTGCCCGAATTGAACGAATTTGTTGAAATCTGGCCGGCTCAGCAACAAACGTCGGAAGAATTGTGGTATCAGGGAACGGCGGATGCGGTGTTTCAAAACGTCGAAACCATTCGCCGCCATAATCCGCGTTATATTTTGATATTGGCGGGTGACCACATTTATAAACAAGACTATTCCAAAATGTTGGAACAGCATATCAGGACGGGTGCGAAAGCAACCGTTTCCTGTATTGAAGTCCCTATTGAAACGGCTCATTCGTTCGGTATCGTCGATACGGATGCGGAAGGTAATATTGTCAAATTTGTTGAAAAGCCTCAAAATCCGCCGTGTATCCCCGGAAATCCCGAACGTTCGTTCGCCAGTATGGGGATTTACATCTTTAATGCCGATTTCTTGATAGATCTGTTGGAAAAGGATGCGCTGGATAAAGAATCTTCGCACGATTTCGGCAAGGATTTATTGCCGTCTTTGATCGGCAAAGTAAAGATCATGGCACATCGTTTCCAAGACAGTTGCGTCTTTAACAAAACTGATGAAGCCTATTGGAGAGACGTCGGAACGGTAGATGCGTATTGGGAAGCCAATATTGATTTGACGAACGTTGTTCCCGATTTGGATTTGTATGATTCCCGTTGGCCGATATGGACGTTTCAGGAACAGCATCCCGCGGCGAAATTCGTTTTTGAAAGCGAATTAAGAACGGGTATGGCGGTTAAGTCTTTGGTTTCCGCAGGGTGTATCATTTCCGGATCGACGGTTCGCCGCTCTTTGCTGTTTTCTTCGGTCAGAGTTCATTCTTTTGCTTTGGTTGAAGATTCCGTTGTTTTGCCTAACTGCGTGATAAATCGCCATGCCCGTATTCATAAAGCGGTTTTGGCGGAAAATTGCGTTGTGCCGCGCGGGGCGGTTATCGGTGAAAATCCCGAAGAAGACGCCAAAAACTTTTATGTTTCGGAAAAAGGCGTCGTCTTGGTAACGCCCGAAATGTTGGAGCGTTTGCCGCCGCCGCCGGAATTGGCGTGATTTCTGTTAAAGGCGGAAAATTAACTTTCCGCCTTTTTTCATGATAAGGAAATGCGGATGATACGGGTTCTGCGTTTTTGGATTGACCGTTTGATAAATTGGATGAAAATTCCGACGGCATTGCTGATGATTTTGGCAGTTCCTGCGGTTTTACAATCTTTTGAACGTTACTGGGTCATCAGGCATCAGCTGAATTTTCATAATTTGATTTATTTTGCGGTCGGTTTGGCGTTTATGTCGGCGGTCAGAGTGTTTTTAGCCGTACGCAACGGGTGCGCCGAAACGATGGAACATGAATTGACGCATACGGTATTTGCTTTGCTGACGCTTCATCCCGTACACGGTGTCAGTGTCGAAGACGAAGGCGGCGGTTCCATGAGCTTTTCGGGAGGAAGAAACTGGCTGATTGCGTTATCGCCGTACTGTTTTCCTTTGCTGGCTGTCGGAATGGGAATTTTCGGCGCAATATTTTATAAAGCGACGGGGACGTCTCCCGATTGGATATATATCGGGATGGGATGCGCGGTCGGTTATAATTTATTTTCTTTGGTTTGGCAGGTTCATCCCGAACAAACCGATTTTAAAGCCGCAGGATATTGGTTCACGATATGTTTTTTGCCGGGAGCCAATCTTTTGATGTACGGAATGCTTTTGGCGTATGTCGAACGCGGCTGGTCGGGGATTGAATTTTTCTGGCGCTTGGTCATTTACTACGGACGCCATACGATTACGGGGATTTTATAAAGACACGATCGTGCGTTCGCGCGCGGCGAAAGCGGAAGAGAGTTCCTTTTTTGCCTGATTTTCGATAATCCGCATGGCTTCGTCATTATGGTCAGGAGAATGATGGAACAAAGCGGTTTGTTTTGCATCGGCGGATTTTGCGATGTTAACGGCTTCCTGCCATGTTGAATGTCCCCATCCGACGTGGGAAGCATATTCTTCTTCTGTAAACAAGGCGTCATAAATCATCAGGTCACAATTTTTTGCCAAGGAAAGAACGTTTTGGTCAGACGTACCCGCGATATGTTCCGTGTCGGATATGTAAGCCAAAGATTTACCGTTATATTCAATTCTGAAACCCGTGGCTCCGTTCGGATGGTTTAACGGAGCGGTCACGACTTTGACGGTGTTATCGTATAAAAAGAATTCGTCTTTTTGGTCGAAATCTTTAAAAATCAAGGATGACGGGACGGAATGGATGGGCATCGGAAAGAACGGGGAAGACATCTGCATTTCAAATATGGAACGCGTATCCATTTCCTGTCTTGGTGAAGCGTATATTTCCAAAGTTGCGTGTTTGCTGTAGATCGGGGCGAAGAAGGGAAAACCGCTGATATGATCCCAATGGGTATGGGAAATCAGCAAAGCGGCATGAGCGGATTTTTCACGAATAAGCTTTTTTCCCAATTCGCGAATTCCGGAACCGGCATCGATAATGACGATTTTTCCGTCCAGATTTAGCTCGACGCAAGCGGTGTTTCCGCCGTAGACCATATAATCGGGTTCAGAGCAGGTCGTGCTGCCGCGTACTCCCCAAAACGTGACAAGAAATCCCATATCACCCTTCAATTGCATAACATATTAAAATGATTATAAAACTTTTATTCTGATAAAGAAAGCATAAGTTTCCCGAATTCGTCCGCGGAACTTAACGCGATGTCGGGAGCGCACGGGTCAAAGACAAGTTCGGGTTCGTTATTGAGAACCTGGATTAAGAAAAGCCTGTCAAGCGCATTATGTTGTTGAAAGAGGGTCTTTGCAGCCAAGAACATATCGTGGTCGGTTCCTTCTCCGGCTAAGCTGTCGCCGCAAACCAATATCGGGCCTCCGGTGTTCATGGCATCTGCAAGGAAACCGGATTTCAGCAAGGCTTTTCCTTTGTTATAGGATCGGGAACGAATTTCGGCGGAACCGCTTTGGTCGAAAGACGCGACGAACATACCGTTCGGGTTCGGCAAAGCGGAAAGATCTTTGTTCCCGAAACAGTCTTGACCGTTGACGGTAAAAAGGGCTTGGTTTCGAAGCCATTCAAAGATTTCTTCAAAACGTTTTCTGTTTTGTTCTGCGGGAAAGCTGATGATATTGACGTAACACAAATTTTTTTTGCATTCGTATCTGACGTATTTTGCGGCGTCGGGGAACAGTTTTTTAATTTGCTTTGCCGCTTCTCTCATTTTTTTGTTGGCGAATTTTTCAAAATCAAGCTCGGCTTTGTTCTGTTCTCGGTCGGAAGAACGGCGCATCAGGCGTATTTCGCCGTTTTTGACGATTTGCCGTCCGTGTCCCGCGACGGCGTTGAATTTTGCAAAAGGCGATTCTTTGCCGCCCAAAAGGTCGTTTAAAGCCCCGTCCGCAATAAAGAGCTTTGTATCGGGATCTTTTCTTTTTGAATCCCAGTGACGCCCCGTTACAAAGAAAACATTTCCGCCTTTTTTCCGGATATTAAGAAAAGCCTTTGCCGCATTCGGGTTCAGAAAGCACTTTTTAATGCCGAACAAACGTTCGTTTTCGCGTTCGTAGCTTGTGTTTCCCGCCAGACAGCAGGTATAATCCAGATCGGAAAATACGCAGGGCGGATTTTCTTTGCAAAGGCGGATTAAATTGTCCATACTTTTGAACATGGGGCAGTTCCGACGGGTTAGCACAAATATCTTTAAGGATAACATGCCCGATTATTTTCGCCAGACGTTTTAAGCCGAAGGTGGGGCAAAAGATGAAAAAAAACGCATTTCTATGTTTGTTGGTTTGTTTAATGTCGGGAACGTCCGTTTGCGCGGCACAGACCGATGCCGATGCGGCGGAGCAGCCTTCTCAGACGGTGCAACAACAGGCTCCCGCGGCAGAAACGAAAGCGGCTCCGGCATCCAATACGAAAAAAGTCAAACCTTTGCCGACTTGTTTGGACTTTACCGAAGTTTATTCAAGGGCTGTTTTGGGAAATGCCGAGGCCTCGTCCGAAGACATGGAAGAAATGATTTCCCTTTCGGCAATCATGATGGGGTATGTTTCCGCTATGCAGGACATCTACGGCGGCTATTTGGTCGGAATGAGCCCGAATGATAACGAATGGACTCTGCTTGAATACGTGAACAAGCTGTGCTTGGAATACCCGCATTGGACATTCCAACGGGCGGTTCGTTCCGTTCCTCCGATTCGCAAAACGATGGATTCTTTGCGTGACGGGGAATTTACCCGTTGTATGGCGTATGTCGAACAGGCAAAACAAACGATTTGCGCCCCCGTATGCCAGGCTCAACAGCCTTTGCAATAAAAATAAGTTTTGAATCTTTTTAAAATATTTTTCATCAATATGAAAAATATATAAATTTAAAAGATTGAAAAAACTTTGTTCTTGTTTTATTCTCTGTTGCGAAACAGGGGGTATAAACCATGGACACCATCAAAATACGCGGGGCAAGGGAACACAATCTGAAAAATGTCGATTTGGATTTGCCGCGCAATAAGCTGATCGTCGTTACGGGGCTGTCCGGATCTGGGAAATCGTCTTTGGCTTTTGACACGCTTTATGCGGAAGGTCAGCGCCGATATGTGGAAAGCTTGTCCGCTTATGCCCGCCAGTTCGTCGATTTAATGAAAAAACCGGACGTCGATTTGATTGAGGGGTTGTCTCCCGCGATTTCGATTGAACAAAAAACGACGTCTCACAATCCGCGCTCCATCGTCGGAACGGTGACGGAGATTTATGATTATATGCGTTTGTTGTGGGCGCGCGTCGGCGTTCCGTATTCTCCAGCGACGGGATTGCCGATTGAAAGCCAGACCGTGTCTCAGATGGTGGATCGTGTGATGGAGATGCCCGAAGGGACAAAGCTTTTATTGCTGGCGCCCGTTATTCGAGGTCGCAAGGGCGAATATAAAAAAGAAATTCAGGAATTTCGCAAAAAAGGATTTCAACGTCTGAAAATAGACGGCGAGGTGTATAATATCGAAGAAACGCCCGACTTGAATAAAAATGTCAAACACGACATTTCCGTTGTCGTTGACCGTATCGTTGTTCGCGAAGGTTTGCAAAGCCGTTTGGCGGATTCATTTGAAACGGCTCTGGAATTGTCGGACGGGCTTGCGGTGGCGGAAGATGTTTCAACGCATCAGGAAACGCTGTTTTCGTCAAGATATGCCTGTCCCGTGTCGGGCTTTACGATAGAAGAAATAGAACCCCGTTTGTTTTCTTTTAACAATCCGCACGGATTTTGCCCCGTTTGCGAAGGGTTGGGGGTCAAGCTGTATATTGATCCCGCGTTGGTGATTCCCGACAAAACCAAAACCTTGAAACAAGGGGCGATAGCGCCGTGGACGGCGGGGTCGGGGGAAATTTATCCTTGGCACGAACAGGCTTTGTTCGGGCTTTGCCGTCGTTTCGGAGTTTCCATGGACGATAAATGGGAAGACATTGCGCCGCACATTCAGGATTGCATCCTTTACGGCGGTCGCGGGTTTGAAGGCGTTATTCCGAATTTGGAACGGCGATATTTTTCGACGGATTCCGATTGGATGAGAGAGGAAATTTCTCATTATCAAAACAACGCGCCGTGTGAAGCGTGCCACGGTAAAAGGTTGCGTCCCGAGGCGTTGGCGGTAAAGATTGCCGGCAAAGACATTGCCGAAGTAACGTCCATGTCCATTGCTCAGGCCAGAGAATGGTTCGGAAAAGTCGAAGAAACGCTTAAGCCTCAAAGCCGTGAAATTGCCGCTCGTATTTTAAAAGAAACGAACGAACGTCTGGATTTTTTAATCAATGTCGGTTTGGGATACCTCTCTCTCGGGCGCGAGGCGGGGTCTTTGTCGGGCGGCGAAAGCCAGCGCATCCGTCTGGCTTCGCAAATCGGAACGGGGCTGACAGGCGTTTTGTACGTGTTGGACGAACCGTCGATAGGCTTACATCAGCGCGACAATGACAAGCTGCTTTCGACGCTGTTTCGATTAAGGGATTTGGGAAATACCGTCGTTGTCGTCGAACATGACGAAGACGCCATACGTTCTGCGGACGTTGTCGTGGATATGGGACCCGGTGCGGGAGAACGGGGCGGCAAAGCGGTCGCCGTCGGTTCTCCTCGGGAAATCATGGAAAATCCGTCTTCTTTGACGGGAAAATACTTGTCGCATGAAAAGCAAATCGCCGTTCCGAAGGTTCGTCGGACGGGCAACGGGAAAAAGATTTCCGTCATCGGTGCGCGCGTTCATAATTTAAAGGACATTAACGTTGATTTTCCTTTGGGGACGTTCATTTGTGTTACGGGCGTTTCGGGCGGGGGCAAGTCTTCTTTGGTCATAGAAACGCTGTATAAGGGCGTTGCAAAAGCTTTGAACGGCGCTCGTGAGCTTCCCGGAGCTCATGACCGGATAGAAGGGTTGGAAAACATAGATAAAGTCATCGACATTGACCAATCTCCGATCGGGCGGACTCCGCGCAGCAATCCTGCGACATACACGGGCGTATTTTCTCATATCAGGGATTGGTTCGCGGGATTGCCCGAAGCAAAATTGCGCGGGTATAAAGCGGGACGTTTCTCGTTTAACGTAAAAGGCGGGCGGTGCGAAGCGTGTCAGGGCGACGGCGTTTTGAAGATTGAAATGCATTTCTTGCCCGACGTTTATGTCGCTTGTGACGAATGTAAAGGAAAGCGCTATAACCGCGAAACGCTGGAAGTCAAATACAAAGGCAAATCAATTGCCGATGTATTGGATATGACGGTTGACGAAGCTGTTTCGTTTTTTGATGCGATACCGTCGATACGGGACAGATTGAAACTGTTGCAACGTGTCGGATTGGGGTACATTCATCTGGGGCAGTCCGCGACGACTTTGTCGGGCGGGGAAGCCCAGCGTATCAAGCTGTCCAAAGAATTATCCAAAAAAGCGACGGGACGTACGCTTTATATATTGGACGAACCGACGACGGGATTGCACTTTGAAGATATTTCCAAACTGTTGGAAGTTTTGCATCAGCTGGTGGATCAAGGCAATACGGTTGTTGTGATCGAACACAATTTGGAAGTCATCAAAACGGCGGACTGGATTATTGATTTGGGACCCGAAGGCGGCGACGGCGGCGGAAAAGTCGTCGTAACGGGAACGCCCGAAAGCGTTGTTAAAAGCAAAAAAGGCTTTACCGGACGCTATTTAAAGAAATACCTTGAGAATTAAACGGATGAAAACGTTTTCGGAACGTGTATAATAAATTTTTGGGAATTTCGAAAGTGGAGAAGGGTAATGTCAGTTTCGTCTTTTTTTAAAAAGAACTCGGTTTTATATCCGAGCGGCATTGAAAGCGATGACAAAGACGTCGGTCGTTGGCAGTCCGTTTTGGCCGGGTTAAGCACGGAAAAAAAGCCGGACGATATTATTGAAGAAGAACTTCTTTCTTCCGACGATTTAAAGAAACAGGAAGCGTTACAGTCTATTTTAGATACTGCTTGTATGGTTGTTGCGGGCAGGCAAGTCGTATCGGATGTTTTTCGTTTAGACTGTTTGATAGGCGTTCGCGCAGGTTTATCGGAACCTGTTTTGTATGATTCTGCCGCGAAAAAGATTTTGATTTCCCTTTCGGACGATTTTTCCCCGGAAGACAAGTCGGCATTTTTTATTAAGCAATGTGTTCTGGCATTGCAGGATGCGGAAACGCCGGGGATTTTTTCGGATGCCGAAGCAAGCGTCGTCAAATCGATTTTTGCCGTTCAAATGAAACAGGAATACCCCGATGTTTTTGAAAAGATGACATTCCATAAAAAAGACAAGATGACGGCGATGTGCGAACATTTATATTCGTCGTTTAAGGATTGGAATAAAACGGTAGCGGAAATGTTCAAGTTTTATAAGTAACTTGTTTTTTTCGGGAAAGAAAAAGCCTCCGAAAAAACGGAGGCTTTTTTATAAAATCCGTTTGCGCGGTTATAAGATTCCGAAAGAATTTAAAAAGACCAGAACGACGGCGATCGGAGCGACGCACCTGACCAAGATTTTGAACAGGCTTTGGGCATATTTATTTTTAAAGATTCCCAGATTTTGTACGCCGTAATACCAACCGACGACCAGACACGTCAACAATCCTCCGACGGGTAACAGAACGTTTGAAGACAGGAAATCGAACAGATCGAACAAAGTTTTTCCGAAGATTTTGAAATCCGCCAATACGCCGAAAGACAGGGAAACAAAGATTCCGATAATAAAGATCAAAGAAGCGAACAAAGTAATGGATTTATGTCTGGACACCTTCATTTGATCGCCCATGAACGAAACGACGACTTCCATCAAAGAGATGGCGGACGTAACGGCGGCGAACAGGAGCAACAGGAAGAACAAAAACGCGAAAAACTCTCCGAAAGGCATGGCAGCGAAGATTTTCGGCAAAGTAATAAAGACCAAAGAAGGACCGGCGTTTATGGGGACGTTAAAAGCGAACATCGCCGAGAATATGGTAACGCCGGCGAGCAGGGAAACCAAAGTATCCAGAATCGGGACGGGATAAGTCCCTTTAAACAGGTCTTCGTCCGGTTTGATATAAGAGCCGTAAGTAATATAGATTCCCATTCCGACGCTTAAAGAAAAGAAGCTTTGCCCCAAAGCTGTCAGGAAAGTTTCGGAATTTGCCTTTGAAAAATCGGGATAGAAGAAGAAGTGGACACCTTGTTCGGCATTTTCCAAAGTCAACGCGCGCACCATCAGGACGATCAGCAACACAAACAGCATCGGCATGATGATTTTGCTGTATTTTTCGATGCCTTTTTCGATGCCCCGATAAACGATGAAGGCGGAAATAAAGATGAAGGCAAACAAATAAACCAGCGGCTTGATCGGCGAAGAAATGAATTGGTTAAAGTGTTCTTCGTAATTTGACACCTGAGAATTAGTAAGGGATTCGATGAGATAATAAACGATCCACGAACCGACGACGCTGTAATACGGGACGATGATGCACGGTGTAAAGACGCCCAAAGCGCCGATAAAAGTGAATTTCGGATTTATGGCGCGCATGGTTCCGACGGGATCGGAACGCATTTTTTTACCCAATCCCATTTCGATCAGCAGGAACGTAAAGCCGATGAATGCCGTTACCAACAGATACATCAACAGGAAAGCGCCGCCCCCGCCCTGAGCGGCGATATAAGGGAAACGCCATAAATTTCCCAGTCCGACGGCGGATCCCGCGGCTGCCATGATTAATCCGAATCTGGACCCCCAAGAAGCTCTTTTTGCCTGCATTATTTTCAATCCGAAAAAAGGTTAAAACCGAGAGGATTTTATAAAAAAGCGAAGGATTTTCAATAAAAAATAAACCGTTATGCGTTTGAACGAGGCTCTTTTTTCAGGCACAGGTAAAGTTCGATCATTTTTTTTAAAGCATTTTCGCTTTGTGCGCCGAAAATCATGGTTTCTTTGTTAAAGATCAGACAAGGGACGGCTTTTATGCCTGATTTTTTCCATCCGGAAGGAAGTATGGCATGGAAATTTTGTTTATCGTTGAAAAAATCTTCGGCGGAAGAAGGGAAAATAATTTTATTTTTATCTGCAATTTCTTTTAATACGCCGATATTCGAAATATCTCGAGCCGAGCAAAAATAAGAATAAAAGACGTCTTCCATGACGATATTACCCTTATTTTGTCGGAACGCTTCCTGAATAAGCATATGGGAAGGTCTGGAATCCGTGACGGGGAGTAAATTGTCAAAATTGATGTTGATGCCTTCGTTTTTTGCGATATCGGCGACTTTATCGCGCAATATTTTTGTTTTTTCCGCTGCGTTCGGAGACATTTCCGGCGGCAAAGGAAAATTAAAAAACGGAGAAGGCAAGATAAAAAAAGGCCTTGCGATCAGAGAAGCTTTTACTTTAGGAAAGCATTTAAGCGCGGAATCCAAGCGTCTTTTGGCGATATACGACCAAATGCAAACAGTATCAAAGATGAAATCAATGCGCATGGATCCACCGAAGAAATCAATTTTCTATACAATAGCTTCTTTTTATGTATAAATTCCTAATAACAAGAGGATTATATACGGGAAACCGCATGCCGGGCGTTCAGGAAAAATTACGGAAGTTTATGACGGGACTGTCCGAAGGACGGCAATCCGAAGATCATTCTTTTTCAGAAGATCATTCTTTTTCAAAGGATGGAGCGTCGGAAAATTCCGAACGGGAACGTGCGGAAAAAGAAAAACGCATTGCGCTGTTCCGATTAAAGAACAGAACGGTCAGCCGTCCGGATAAAAAAGATTCGGATTCGCAAAAAAACGACGGTCGGTACGTTAAGCCGAAAGAACTTAAGGGGGCTTCGGATAAGAAGGATGCGCCGAAGCCGAAAATTGACAGAGGCTTGGCGGCGTTGATCAGGAGGCTTCGGGGCATTCCGGCATCGGAAAAAGCCGTTATGCCCGTGAAGGATGACGGGGATGAAGTTTTGTCTTCGCCCGATATTCAAACAGAAGCATCTTCGGAAACATTGTCCGGCAACGAAGAAACGGTTGCTTTTGGATTATCCGTTCCCGTCGGGGTTATTTATTGGGATGAATTTAACGGGCTTGCGGATCGGATTGTCAGCGTACGGCGTATTTTTACGTCCGGATCCGATATTTTAACGGATTCTTTTTGCCATGATTTGCTCGTCCCGCGTATTATTGCACTGTCGCGGACGGTTCGCTGGTATGACATTTTTTCTTTAAAGCCATATGAAGATCCCCGGAGCCTTTTGCTAAACGGATTGCGAGACGTTTTGCCCGACGGGCAAAATCCCAGCCCTTCTTTGCTATCAGTTCTTTCCAGAGTTCGCTACGAACTTTTCGGTTTGGCTTATGTCGGGGGTGTCGGGAGTGCGCGGGGCGATTATGAAAACGGCGTGATTTTAAGTTATGTTCGGGAACGGTGTTCGGATATTCCGTTTGATACGAAAGAAATCTTGAATTATATTTCTTTGTTGTCCGCAGATGAACAAAGCTTTTATGAGTCTGCGGAAATCATGGTAAAACAGCCCCAAGATGTTCTTCGGACGTTTGTAGATGCTTTTTTGCGTTTAATCACGGCGGACGGCATTATTCATGACAATGAGCGGGAAATTTTGGCGGAGTTGTTGTATATTTTAAAGTCTGAAGGCATTGAGCCGGAAATGTTGGGGCTGAAATGATAAGAGAGGTCGGTATGCGTTTTTTTGTATTTATGATTGCCGGGATATTGTGTTTGTTTGACGGGACCGCATACGGTGCCGGACGCGACAAGACGTTTGAATCTGTTTTACAGGAACAGTACAACGCGAAAAAAGCAAGAATACAGCAATTGTTTAACGAAAAAATAGAAAAAATCGGGGAACGTTCCGCCATACCGGAAGACTTGCGCCAGATGTTGATTGATCAAGCCAACGAAGTCAAAGATTTCGACATCAAAACGTTGGATGAAAAATTGAATTTGAAATTGAAGCATGCCCGCCAACGCAGCGTTATTAAAGACAGCTTAAAAGAAGACGCCATGCGCCGTGTTGAATGGGTTATGGAAAACGAACGCGAGTTTGAAGCCAAAAAACAACAGCGGGAAGAAGCGTCCAAGAAAGTTTTGGACGGTTCTTCAGAACCTCAGAATGCTGCCGCACCGCTGAAGCCCGAAGAACAGCCCGCGCCTTCGGAACAGAACGCTTCGGCGAAACCGCAAGAACAGCCTGCACCGCGACCGCAAGAGCAACCTGTGACACAGCCTGCAACGCAACAGCCTGCAACGCAGTCTGAAGAACCGCAACCGTCTTCTTCCGTGGCGCCCGAAGAAAAATCAACTTCGCCGGAAGCCGTGTCGGAACCTGCGCCTGCTGTAACGGAGAACGCGTCTGAAAAAACGCAGGAAGAACAAAAAACGCCCGATTCCGAATCTTCTGCAGATCCGCAACAGCCGAAGTCCGAAGTCAAAATAACGGACGACGAACTTGCCGAGATAGAAGCCGTTGAACGTGGCTTTATTGACGAATTGCGCTATCTCGGGGCGAATGACGAAGAAACGAACCGAGCTCTTGCCGAAAACTCGTCTTTGATTCAAACCATGAGGAACAGCGGGGCGACAAAGGACGAACTGTTGAAAAGACTTGAACAGGAAAGAGAACGGCTTATTGAAACGGTGAAAGCCAGACTGGCTTCGGAAGGCGGCGAAAAGTAATTAATGCGACGGAACGCTTTCCGAAAAGGACGGACTCAAGATGTATAATTTTCTTGCGAAATTCAAATTAAGCACGCGCGTATGTGTCGGTTTTGCCCTGTTGGGGGCTTATGCGGTACTGTTGAGCTTTGCAGGGATGTTTTCCGTCGGTGCCGTGCATCGCGAATATATGTCGGCGAATAATACGATAGAAAGCGTTCGTCGTCTTTCTTCGTTGGAAACGTCTTTGTTTTCCCTGAACCGTTTGCTGATGTATTTTTCCGAAAAAACAAGCGTTGAGGATGTTCAAAACATTCAAGACGCATTGGCGGACTATGAAATCAGGATTTCGGAAATCGAACCGTATCTGGATGACCCCGATATAAAAGAAAAATATTTGGGAAATCTGAAAGCGTCAGTAAGCAAGTATCGCACCGATTTGGACGAGATGCTTACTTTGAGGGACAAAAGCGCCGTTGCGACGGAGAAAGTCCGTCTGTATGCAGGACAGGCTACCGAACGTTTATCCGCGATGATAGAAGAAGCGACGCTTCCGTCCGCGACGTTTGCTCTGAACGCGCTTCAGGAACAGCTTGATACGCTGACGGGGACGTTCGAAGCCGTTTCTATGGAAAAGAACGAAGCCGAAAAACAAAAACAGATTAATGAAGAATTGGAGGCTTTAAAGAAATCGGCAAATGCGGCGAAACAAGCCGAGATGGTCAATTCGAAGCAGTTGAAAGTCGTTTTGACGGCGATAGGAAATTTGGAAAACGAAGTCCGTTCGAAAATAAAGACGGATAAGTCGCTGACCGAAAAAGTCAAAACTGTTTTTCAATTTGGAAAAACCAATGCTTCATCGGTTAAAGAATTGATAGATTCGCTTGTTATGAATTCGGCTCATTTGATGACGGATGCCGAATCGTACAAACTGTTGTTTCAAAAGTTGTTTGTTTTGGCAGCGGGGTTTGCGGGTATTTTGACGTTTGTCTTGGCTTTTTTGTCGTTGTGGGGGATACGGTATCCGTTATCCAGACTGATAGAAAATATGCGTGAAATCGCACGCGGGGACAGGTCTGTTTATATAAACTTTACGGATCGCAACGATGAGATCGGTTTGTTGGCGCAGGCGATGTCTGCTTTGTTGTCGAATCTAAGAGGGGACAGTGCGGCGTCATTGGGCAGCGGTGCGCCGTATGCGTCCGTATCGGACTATGTACCGTTGGGGGCTGCATCAGGCAGCGTTTCGGACGAAGCCGAACGGACGAACACGACGGAAGAAGGCAAAGACGACGAATTTGCATATTTCGGAGAAGGCGCCGGCGATGCGGAAAGCCAGCTTTACCGAATGTTGGCACTGGTCAAGCATATCCATACGGCGGCGGAAACGCTGTCCGTAGAAACGGGCGTTCATTTTTCGGCATATCAGAAACAATTTGATTCGCTGACGAATGTTTTGACGGTCTTGCTTAGGGAAACGGATCGCTTGTATGAACATTCAGGATTTTCTGAACTTAACGATTTTTCGATGTTGAGCGAACGGGCGGCACAGCAATCGGCGGCTTACAAAGAAAGTTCCGAAGAGCTTGCACGCCGCAATGAACAAGGGGCTCAAGCCTGTGAATCCGTTATAAAACAAATAGATTCCATTAAACTTTTTTCTTCGGGTCTTTCGAATTGGGCTCATATTATGTCTGATTTGTCGGAAACGATACAGCGTATGTCATCGCAAACGAAGATATTGGCTTTGAATGCGTCGATAGAAGCTGCGAAAGCCGGAGATAAGGCGAAATTTTTCGGGAATTCTGTTTCGGAAATAAGGAATCAGGCGCAACAAACGTCACTGACGGCCGATCAGCTGTTAGCGAATTTGCGCGATATGCAAAATGAAACGTTTGCCTTTTCAAAGGCCGTTGACGATGCCGTGAGCGACATCCGTTCCGTTTATACCCTGTCTTCTGAAACGGCGGCGTTGGCGGCGGCGCAACGGGGGAATTTCGGGGAACAGGAAGCCTTGTTAAAATCCGTCGGCGACCGTGCGGCAGGTGTTGCGGAATATGCGGCAGGTTTGGGAAAAGTATTGGGAGGCATTTCCGATGCCGTCAGAAAAGCCGGCATTATTTTGCCGGATCTGAAAACCGAAACGGATGCGGTACAAAGAAATTTGTCCGAATTTATTTCCGAATTGCCGACCTATGAAGAATAAAAAGAGACGCTAAGGAATCAGGGTGATCTTTTTTTCTGTTCAAAGCGTCCGATATTTCCGATGAATTGCTCTATTAAAGACACGGAGTGTCCCGAAGTTTCGGTCTTGTCTTGGTCAATAGCGACGGACATACCGTCACTCATATCCTTTTGCTGTATTTCCTGCAGGATGCCGTTATTGTCGAATTTCAACACGGTGATGTGCCGTTCCGTTTCTTTGGGCTTAAAGAAAGCGATGCGTTCTTGAACGGAGCTGATGTAAAGCCAGTATTCGCTGTCAAAGACGGTTTTTGAGGACGGCGTTCCGAGAATATTTTGGACTTGAGTATAGGGAGTTTCGCCGATTTTAAGCAAGGCGAGTTTTTCGGGATCCGGCGAATCGCCGTGAGCATCCAACATAGGGGTGCAGGCGTTTAAAGACAGAGCCAAGGCGATCAGTTTAAAAGTTTTCAGATTATGGATCATTTTCAAAAACCGTATTTTAAAAAGCCGAAACCGCGAGTAGAATACAGCGAAAACAAAATGAAGGGAACCCTGCAAATGCATCAGGCAAAGAATGAATTTTCACGTATAGCGGATGTTTCTCGGATACCGACAACGTCCATGGTTATGGATATAACGGCGAATGCGTCGGAATGTAAAGCTTTGGCGGAACGTTTCGGGATTCCGTCGGTTGACGGGTTGACGGCGAAAGTTGTTTTAAAATCGCTGGGCGGCGGTCGCATTCGGGTCAGCGGAGAATTGGCGGCGCGGGTGAAACGGATCAGCGTTGTTTCTTTGGAAGAATTTGAAGAAGAGGTCAAAGACAGCTTCAGTGTTTTGTATGAGCCGGAAGGAGCCGAAATCTCATTGAGAACGAATGAGATTGATTTGGATGCGACGGAGGAAGAAGAAAAAGAAATAATAGAAGACGGCAAGATAGACGTAGGAGAATTGGTTGCCGAATATTTGTCATTGGGATTGGATCCGTTTCCGCGCCGTTCGGGCGAGGAATTTATGCCGTACGGCGAAACAGAGACACGAGAGAACCCGTTTTCGGTTTTGGAAAAGCTCAAGAAGGATTAAAAGCTGAAGAAGGATTGAATTTTCTTGCAGTTTTGAAAAAATTTTTATATGACATAGGTCTTGGTTTCGTATTCCCGCCAGGCGGGGGTATGAAAGATTGCGCTAATTCTTTGAAGAAAGAGACAGAACAATGGCTACACCTCGTAGTAAAAAATCAAAATCACGCCGCGACATGCGCCGTTCACATTTGGCTTTGGGAACGAATGCCGTTATGGAATGCCCGAATTGCGGGGAAATGAAACGTCCTCACAATGTGTGCTCCAGCTGCGGTTATTATGACGGCAAAGAAGTCGTCAAGCAGAAGATCGAAGAAGACGCTGTTTCCGAAGCGTAAGACGGACGAAACCTGATATAGGGGGCGATTGTGGAAACGAATCAGCCGCTTGTCCTTGCCCTGGATGCAATGGGCGGGGACAAGGCGCCCGACAGCGTTATTGGCGGTTTAAAGTCGGCACTTCATAAATATCCTGACGTACAGTTTATTGTCTTTGGCGACGAAGGCAAAGTTATGCCGTATATGGAAAAATATGATGTAGATCCGAAACGCTATCGTTTTGTGCATACGCCGGATTACGTCCGCTCTGACGAAAAGCCTTCCGCGGCGGTTCGTTCAGGTCGCAAGTCAAGTCTTTGGCTTGCGATAGAATCCGTTAAGAACGGTGAAGCGGCGGCTGTTGTCAGCGCCGGGAACACCGGAGCTTTAATGGCTTTTTCCAAACTGATTCTGGGAACGATGCCCGGCATTCACCGTCCGGCGATAGTAACGGTTCTTCCGACTCGGACGGGCAGTTGCGTTATGCTGGATTTAGGGGCGAATGCGGAATGCGACGCGCGGAATTTGGTTGAATTTGCCGTTATGGGCGAAGTTTATTGCCGTGCCGTATTGAAACGCGAATGCCCGACGGTCGGTCTTTTGAATATCGGTTCGGAAGAAACCAAAGGTCGTGACGAAATCCGCGAAGCGGCACATATTCTGAAAAATACTCCGTTGGGGCATGAATTTAAAGGCTTTGTCGAATCGGACGATATCGCCAAAGGAACCGTGGACGTATTCGTTACGGACGGTTTTTCCGGAAATATTGCGTTAAAAGCGATTGAAGGTACCGTAAAATTGATGCTCGGTTTGTTAAAGGACGCCGCGACCAGCAGTATTTTTTCAAAATTGGGCTTTTTGTTTGCGTTGCCGTCATTGCGGAAAATCAAAAAAAGCATGGATCCCCGTTTATATAACGGAGCGATGCTGATCGGATTGAAAGGCATCTCAATCAAAAGCCACGGAAACACGGATGCGTTTGGTTTTTTGAATGCCATCGGCGTTGCAATAGACACCGCACGGCACGATTTGGTCGGAAGCATAGCCAAACAGCTTCCTTCGGTTGATTTGTTTGATAAGGAAAATACGAAATGACAATGTTGCGCTCGCGAATCATCGGGTTGGGGTCTTTTTTGCCTGACCGTATCAGCACAAACGATGATATGGCCAAAATCGTAGACACCAGCGACGAGTGGATTGTTACCCGAACGGGGATTCGCCAGCGCCATTTCGCCGATGAAGGAATGTCTTCATCGTATATGGCAACAAAGGCCGCCGAAGAAGCTTTGAAAATGGCCGGTATAACGGGAAATGATTTGGACTTGATCGTGCTGGGCACGGTTACGCCGGATAAAACGTTCCCCGCAACGGCCGTGTATGTCCAAGCCGCTTTGGGGATGGAACACGGGTGCGCCTTTGACGTTGTGGCAGCGTGTTCCGGTTTTCTTTATGCCTTGAGAACGGCCGATAATATGTTGCGCATGGGGCAGGCTAAAACGGCATTGGTTATCGGCGTTGAAACATTGTCCCGCATTACAGACTTTACGGACAGAAATACGTGCGTGTTGTTCGGTGACGGTGCCGGATGCGCCGTGTTGTGTGCAGAAGAAAGCAACGGTACTTCGGATGATCGCGGTGTTATTGATACGTTGATTTATTCAGACGGTCGTTATGCTCCCGAACTGTGTTCGACGGGCGGTCCGTCAACGAACCATGATGTCGGCTATATTACCATGAACGGTCGCGAAGTATTTCGTCATGCCGCCGTTAATATGGCGGATGCGTCGGAAGAAATTTTGGCAAAGAACGGTATTTCGTTGGATCAGGTTGACTGGCTGATTCCGCATCAGGCGAACAGCCGTATTTTGGAAGCGACGGCAAAACGCTTGGGAATACCGATGGAAAAAGTGATTTCGACGGTCGGAGAACATGCGAATACGTCGGCGGCATCGATACCTTTGGCTTTGTCCGAAAGCTATAAAAGCGGAAAGATCAAAGAAGGCGATCTGTTGCTGTTACCCGGAATGGGGGCAGGCTTTACGTGGGGAGCCAGCCTGATTCGGTTGTAACAAAGGCGTGAAAAGCGCGTGATTTTCTATTTTTGTGACGCAAAATCTTGAAAAAGATAACAAATTCCCTTAAGCTCATAAGATGAGGGCTGGTAAGGGAAGGATATATTCATGGCTGAAACAAGTATAAAAAATGTTACGCGGGCAGAATTATCTGAAGCAATTTATCACGAAATAGGCTTGTCAAGCAGTGAGTCTGCTCACTTATTGGATCAGGTGCTGGAAGAGATATCCAAAGCGCTGGAAAAAGGTGAAACGGTAAAGCTTTCGTCTTTTGGGACGTTTTCTGTCCGGCAAAAGAAGATGCGCGTCGGTCGTAATCCGAAAACCGGTGTTGAAGTTCCGATTATGCCGCGTCGCATATTGTCGTTTCGGCCGTCTCAGATGTTAAAGAAACGCGTTAATTCCGAGAAATAAGATTAATGGAAACGGATACGGAAACAGAAGATAAAAAGGCTGCCAGAGCGTTTCGTACGATTGCGGAAGTTTCCGAAGAATTAAACGTTCCGCAACATGTTTTGCGTTTTTGGGAAAAGAAGTTTGAAGAACTGGCTCCTGTTCAGCGCGGAGGCGGTCGCCGCTATTATCGTCCCGAAGATATAGCATTGCTGAAAAAAATCGAGTATTTGCTTTATAAAGAAGGCTATACGATAAAGGGCGTCCAAAAATTATTAAAAGAAGGGCGCATCAATGCGGTCGCCGAAGGAGTTCAGCCGTCGGAAACGTCGGATGCGGAATCGGAAAAAGGTGCCGAATGCAAAGTGAATTCCGCTGCGTTGGACGCCGTGATTTCCGAATTGGAAGAGATTGCGGATCTACTAAAAAAAGCCGTTTAAAAATATAAAAAAATAGGCTTGCAATTCAAAAAACGGCGTATTATATTGCCCTTACTTTGACGGAGCGTGGCGCAGTCTGGTAGCGCACTTGTATGGGGTGCAAGGGGTCGGAGGTTCGAATCCTCTCGCTCCGACCAAAGTGAAAAGGCGGATGAAAATCCGTCTTTTTTTGTAAGAAACCTTAAGGGCTCTGCTGTCGTGGAAAATGAAGAAGAAAGCAAACACCCTTTAAAATCGGCAGAAAACGGTTTTGCGTTGTTGCCGATTATTGTTTTTGTGGGGTTGTTTTTCGGGGCAGGGTTGCTTTTCGGCGATTTTTATGCTTTGCCGGTAACGTTTGTTTTTTTAATAGCGTTATTTGTAGCTTTTTTGCAAAACCGGGATCTGGGGTTTGAAAAAAAATTGGAAATCTGTGCCGGAGGAGCAGGAGATTCAAACATAGTCATTATGTGTTTGATTTATCTGACGGCAGGCGGATTTGCCGGCATTGCAGAGGCTTCGGGCGGCGTTTCTTCGGTTGTTAATTTGTCGCTGTCTTTTATTCCCTCGCATTTTGCCGTTGTCGGGTTGTTTTTGTTGGGGTGCTTTATTTCCATGGCGATGGGAACGTCCGTCGGGACTGTAGCGGCATTGACTCCGATAGCTTTGGATGTCAGCGAAAAAACGGGCGGAAATTTGCCGATGTCCGTCGGTGCCGTGGTGTGCGGAGCGATGTTCGGCGATAATCTTTCTTTTATTTCCGATACAACAATTGCCGCCGTTCGGACGCAGGGATGCGAAATGAAAGAAAAGTTTAAAGCCAATTTTGAAATCGTATTTCCTGCGGCTGTGTTGACTGCAGTGGTTTTTTACGGTCTTTCTGTCGGAGAATCTTCGTTTCAACGCGAAAACCTGCCGTATGATTTTTGGCAGGCTTTGCCGTATTTGGGGATTTTGGCAGGAGCGCTTTGCGGTTTAAACGTTCTTGTGCTGTTGGCGTCGGGGACGGTTTTGTCGTCTTTGGCGGGGGTGCTGACGAACGGAATGTCGTTTAAGGAAGTTCTTTTTGCCATAGGGCAGGGAATGTCGGGAATGTATGAAATCTCGATTATTGCTCTGTTGGTGTCATGCATAGGGGCTTTGGTTCGTTATAACGGCGGCTTTCAATGGATATTGGGCTTTATTCAAAAAAAGATGTCGGGGTATGTCGGCGCGCAAAGCGGAATAGTTTTTTTAGTCGGATTTTTTGATGTGGCAACGGCAAACAATACCGTTGCAATCGTTTTGGCAGGGCCGATGGCTAAACAGATTTCGGAAAAATACGGGATAACTCCGCAAAGAAGCGCGTCTTTGTTGGATATATCGGGATCGGTGTTTCAGGGGCTTTTGCCGTACGGGGCTCAATTATTGTCTGCGGCAAAGCTTTCGGGAATAACGTCGGCCATGATTTTACCGTATTTGTATTATCCTGTTTTTATGGGGATAAGCGCTTTTTTGTTTATTGTATTTTTTTCAAGAAAGAAGCTTGCTTGAGCTTCTTTTTCTTTGTTTTGCGGGAAAGATGAAAAGATGGTATAATATGCGCCGAATTTTGTTTCTTTCGGCGAAAGGGGAATCTGATGCCCGTTAATTTAAGAAATGAAAAAGCTCTGAACCAATACATAGAAAACTTGGTTTATCACGGAGAAAAGCACGAAGCCTTAAAACCTGCGGAATTGCAGGATAAGGCGTTTGTCGAGGCAAATAAGGACAAAGTCATTTCCGCCATGATTTACCAATGGATGAAGATGCGCGTCAGGGAACATTTGACCGAAAGCAGCGAAGTTCCGTATTTGGAACCTGTGACGGCGGCGGACGAAAAGGATCCCGCATGGTTAAAGACGGCTTTGGCGGAAGGGCGTCCCGTTTATGATTTTAATGCGGATGAGATTTCCGAAGGCTTTTATAATAAACTAAACGCGATCAGGGATTGTTTTTATTCGTCGTGTTTGGATTATCTGGACAAAGAACTGTCAAAGCCGAAGGTTAAGCTAAAGGTTGATTATTTAAAGACGGTTCATGATTACGATTCATTTGAAAAGGCTGTTATAGCGGCGAACAAGTGGCATGAAGGTCTGGCGCAGGCGGCGCAAAAGCAAACGTTCAAGGAAGAAGACCGTCGTCGCATGGAAAACGGCACCGAATTTGTCATGGATTTGGGGGACGGATTTAAGGCGGTCAAGCTGTTAACGCCGGAAGCGTTGGATGCGGAAAGCGACAAGATGGGGCACTGTGTCGGTCAAGGCGGATATGACCGTGCCGTCAAATCGAATGCGATACAAATTTATTCCATTCGCGATGAAAAAGGCGAACCCCATGTGACGTTTGAAATTCAAAACAATCTGGTCAAGCAATGCAAGGGCAAAGCCGACAAACTGGTTATCAAAAAATACTTGCCGTACGTTCAAAAATTTATCAATCGTATGGGGTTAAATCCGTACGATGATGCTAAAAACATGGGTATGGTCAAGGATATTTCCGGCAAATTTATCAATATGTACGAAATGCCGGAAGGGGCTCATTTTAAGAATTTGGATTTGTCGAATACGGAAGTTTCCGTTTTACCCAAAGGCGTTATTGTTGACGGCTATGCCGATTTAAGCGGCACGCGGTTGAAATCTTTGCCCGAAGACTTGAAGGTCGGCAAAAATCTGAGCATTAACGATACGGGAATAGAAAGTTTGCCTTTCGGATTTTCGGTCGGAGGATCTTTGTCTGCGAAACGTTCGGCGTTAAAGGCTCTGCCGGAAGGGTTGAGAACGGGCGGTTCTTTGGATGTTTCCGATACGAAAGTATCGTCGTTTCCGCGTACATTTTCGATAGGAAAAGACATAGACATCAGTCGCACGGAAATACGGGATATTCCGTCAGATTTAAAGGTTAACGGCGATTTTTCGTTTGTGAATACGCGGATTGATTTTTTGCCCGAGAAATTGGAAGTTGCCGGCAGTATGAACGCCGAACGCAGCGATATCGGATCTTATCCCGCCGGCGTAAAAGTCGGCAAGGATTTGAACTTGAGGGAAACGGCGGTTGAAAAACTGCCCGACGGATTAAAAGTCAACGGTTCATTGTTTTTGACCCATTCTCAAATCAGCGAACTGCCCGAAGGATTGGAAGTTAAAGACAGCCTTTTGTTGTGCGGGCTTTACATTTCGCGTTTGCCAGACAATTTTAAGACGGGCGGCGATTTGGACATCAGCGGGACACGGATACACTCATTGCCCCAGGGGTTGGATGTCGGCGGTTCTTTAAATATGCGCGGTTCTTCGGCAACGGAGATTCCGTCGGATTTAAAGGTTGGCAAGGATTTGAAATTGGGCAGTTCGTATATTGAAAAGTTGCCGGACAACTTTACGGTCGGCAGGAATTTGGATTTAAGTTATTCGTCGATTCGCGAATTGCCCAAAGGGTTGAAAGTCGGAGGAATACTGGATATTTCTTCGACATCTCTCAAGGAAATTCCGACAGGGACAAAAGCTGACGGTTTTATTCGAGCGGGCAATTCCGACGTAGCATATATTGCGCCCGACATTGATTCTAAAAAGATTACGGGGCTTTCTCCGGAAAAGGTCAAAGAAGCCAAGCTGGCATACAGAAAACGTGCGGCACAGCAGGAAATCCGCCTGAAAAAGACGCAAAAATCCAGAACGTCGGCTTCCGTACGCTTTGGAATAAAGGGAAGCGGCAGAGAATAAAATTTTCGTGTAAGGACGCTGATGTCTGAATTGTACGAATGCTTGGCAAAAGGCGATATGAAAGGCTTTCGAGCGGCTTTGGACACGGCGTCAATTGACGATTTAAAAGGCGTTTTGGTTACTTCGGCGGAATGCGGAAATCTGGATGTCGTAAAGCTTTTGACGCAACGGGGCATTTATGATTCGTGGGCGATTGTCTCGGCATCATCGTACGGCAGGCTTGACGTTATCAGGTATTTGTTGCAGCACGGCGCAGGAAACCGCAAAGCGGCGCTCATCGGTGCGGCTGCTCACGGAAAGCTGGAGGCTGTAAAGCTTTTGATGCAGGACGGTTTTTCGGATACGAATGAAGCTTTGGCAGACGCGGCGATGCGCGGCTATTTGGATATTGTCGTTTTTTTGACGGAACACGGCGGAGATATCACGGCTCCCGTTTATAATTCTGAAACGGCGGTCAGTTTGGCGTGGAAGCACGGACACAAAGACGTTTGTGCTTATTTTGATAAAGTATTAAAAGGCTGAATAACGCCGGTTTTTTTCTTATAATTTTGGAATTCGATTTGTGCGACCGCGCGTTGAGAAGGGTTTAAGGCGGAAGCGTCCAAAGCTTCATCGGGTTTCGGGAAATAGTTTTCGGGATAAACGATGCGATATCCTTTTTCGTTGTTAAAGGCGTAGACGGAAGGTTTTTGTTTTTTTTCCGCTGTTTTCAGAGCGTTCAGATAAATAAAAAATTCATTGTCTGCGATTTTGATATTTCTTCTTTTTAATCTGTTTTTAATGACGGCGGCATAAGCGGCGTTTTTGATATCTTTTTCGTCGGGCGGGGCTTTGATGACGATTGCGCCGTTTTGTAAAATTCTGCGTTGTTGTGTTTTGTTCAGGCGTTTAAAGAATTGGTTTTCCGCATTGATAAAAGCGGCTTGCTCACGAAGTTTGTCTTCCCAAAATTTCAGGTCTTCGTCTTCAAGCTTTTGTTCGGCTTTAAAAAATTCGTGCATTTCCGTGCTGCCCCGTTCGGGGTATTTGTATTTTCTGTACGAGACGGTTCTTTTCTTCGTAACAAAGGGGATTTTGTCCGGTCTTTGTTTTAAATAGTGCAAGAACGCTTCTCTGAGACGTTCGGAGGCTTTGTCATTCGGGTTTGTAACGGATCGTACGGGCAGATTTTTGCTGATATCCAGCCGATAAGTTATATTTTCGTCGGAATTTGAATTTGAAGAAAATGAAAAATCGTTATTAATGTTTAGATTTGCCGTCACATCATTTTCTGCGGGATAAAGAGCAGTCATGATTTTTTTAGACATCGGCGTATGAAAACGTTCGAACAGGTTTGTTCTGGAGTATATTTGAGGTTCGACGGTTTGTTGTTGGAAATCTGGGATTTTGAAAGTTAATTTGCCGTCTTTTTTATTTACGGAAGGTATAATAACATATACCAACAGCAAAAGGATAAAGAGCAGTCTGAAAGAACTGAAAATCATTTTCAATCATCAAAATTGTACGAACTCTTGCTATAGTAAGCGAAACTTTTTATGAAAACAAGGACAAGGACGTATGGGAACAAAGGGCTATTGGGATAATAACTGGTCCGAATGGGAACAGGATTTGCATCCGTCGTTGTTTGCGAAGTTTTGTCTTCCGTGTTTGTCCGGGGCAGAGGGCGGACACATATTGGATTTAGGATGCGGCAAGGGTAGGGATTCTCTGTTTTTTGCCGAGCGTGGTTTTTGCGTAACGTCTCTTGACATTTCGGAAACGGCATTACGGGCATTTGAACATCCGAAGATCAGGAAGGTTTGCGGGGATATTTTGTCTTTTGATTTTTCAGAGGGCTTTGATGCCGTTTATGCGAATTTGTCGTTGCACTATTTTTCCAAAGAAACCGTCAAAGTGATAATCAGGAAAATATATGATTGCCTGCCGATAAACGGTTATTTTTTTATGCGTTGCAAATCCGTTCACGACGAACTGTACGGACAGGGTCGTCATATAGAAGAGAACATGTATGAATATGAACACATTCGGCGTTTTTTTGATATAAAGTCGACGCGAGAATTATTGTCTTTGTTTCGGGAAGTTTCGGTTACCGAAGCGAACGAATATTATTTTGGGAATTGTTCGTTTATCGACGTTGTTGCAAAAAAGTAAATCGCGAGATTTTTTTATTGAAATTAAACGAAAAATATATAAAAAATAACTTTTGGTTAAAATAAAACGAAAAAGCTCTTTTTATGAATGAAATAGCTGATACGGCTCTTTTGAGCTTAACTGTTATTGCCGGGGTGTTTGAACGGAAAACGAACCCGAGCCAACTTAGGCATTTGTCGGGGAAAGGGACAGGATTTTTTGATGAAACAGACATCCTTCGGTCTGCCAAAAGTCTTGATTTAAAGGCAAAGGCTGTTAACAGCGTTTTAGAACGTTTAGACCAGACCCCGTTGCCGGCAATAGTGACGGATAAAGACGGGAATTTCTTTATTTTGGCTAAATTTTCGCCCGAGAAAGTTCTGATACATCGTCCTGAAAGAGGTCGTCCGGAAATAATTTCGACGTCTGATTTTAAAGAGCAATGGAGCGGTCGTATTATTTTATTTGCATCGCGCAGCAATATAAAAAGTCTGTGGCGTCGATTTGATATTTCTTGGTTTATACCGGCCGTTTTAAAATATAAACGGTTATTTGGAGAAGTTTTGCTTTCTTCGCTGTTTTTGCAAATATTTGCGTTAGTTTCTCCGTTATTGTTTCAGGTTATTATAGACAAGGTTTTGGTTCATCATAGCTTGAGTACACTGGACGTCATTTTTTTTACGTTGCTTTGTATGACGGTGTTTGAATGTATTTTGAGTACGTTAAGGACATATATTTTTTCGCATACGACGAATCGAATAGATGTAGAATTGGGGGCTCAATTATTTAAGCATTTATTGTCGCTTCCTTTATCATATTTTGGCTCCCGCCGTGTCGGTGATACGGTCGCAAGGGTTAGAGAGCTTGAGAATATTCGCAATTTTTTGACCGGTTCGGCATTGACGTTAGTTATAGATACGGCGTTTACGGTTATTTTCTTTATTGTTATGTTGATGTATGCGCCGTTTTTAACTTTGATTGTTGCGTTGTCGGTGCCGTTTTACGTTATTTTGTCGTTGTTGGCGTCTCCTGTTTTGCACAGACGGGTTGAGGAAAAATTCAAACACGGGGCAGAGAACCAAGCTTTTTTGGTAGAATCCGTTTCTGCGATAGAAACGTTAAAGGCGCTGGCGGTTGAGCCTCAATCGGTTCGTAAATGGGAAGAACAGCTTGCCGCATACGTTTCCAGCTCTTTTAAAGTTTCTAATTTAGCCAATATTTGTCACAACGGCATCAGCTTTATCCAGAAAGTAACATCGGCGCTGACTGTTTTTTTTGGTTCAAAGATGGTTATAGAAGGTCAAATGACAGTTGGGCAATTGGTTGCATTTAATATGTTGGCGGGGCATGTATCGGCGCCGATTTTGCGATTAGCTCAGTTATGGCAGGATTTTCAACAGGTTAGGATTTCGATTGAACGGTTAGGGGATGTTTTAAACACGCCGGCGGAGCCGTCTGTAAATTCCGGACAAGCACCGACGATTTCTTTAAAGGGTGATGTTAAATTTACGGATGTATCGTTTCGTTACGGATTGGACAAGCCGCAGGTTTTAAAAGGCATCAACCTTCATGTCCGCCCGGGTGAAAGCATAGGGATTGTCGGTTCATCGGGTTCCGGGAAAAGCACTTTGACAAAGCTGATTCAGCGTTTATATTTGCCGGAAAGCGGTCGTATAACGATAGACGACATAGACATATCCACGTCAGATCCGTCATGGTTGCGCAGACAGATAGGGGTTGTTTTACAAGAAAACACGCTTTTAAACCGTTCGGTTCGTGATAACATAGCGTTATCGGATCCGGCTCAACCGATTGAGCGTGTTATTGCAGTAGCCAAGATGGCAGGTGCGCATGATTTTATAGCGGAAATGCCGGAGGGCTATGACACTATTATAGGCGAACGCGGAGCGTCTTTATCCGGCGGCCAAAGGCAGCGTATAGCGATAGCCAGAGCATTGTTAATCAACCCGCGTATTTTAATTTTTGACGAAGCAACGTCGGCATTAGATTATGAATCGGAAACTTTAATCCGTCGGAATATGTCGCAAATCGGCGAGGGCAGGACAGTCTTTATAATTGCGCACCGTTTGTCGGCGGTACGTTCATGTGATCGTATAATCGTCATAGAAAAAGGCATGATTGTTGAAGAGGGGACGCATACTGATCTTTTAGGACGCAGAGGAGGTCGTTATGCATATTTATGGGGTTGTCAAACAGACGGTGAAATGATATGACGGGCGGATCTGGTATAGAGCGGGAATTTTTGCCGGCTGTTTTGGAAATAACGGAAACGCCGCCGTCGCCGTTGGGTCGTGCGACGTTATATGCGATAATCGGCATATTCAGTTTTGCGTTATTTATCAGCTTGATTTGCAAAGTTGACATTATTGCGATAGCTCCGGGAAAAATTATATCCAGCGGTCACAACAAGTTGATTCAGCCGTTAAAAAGCGGTGTTGTAACGGATATTTACGTTCGTGACGGTCAATTGGTCAAACGGGGGCAAGAACTTGTTCAAATTAAATTTGAAGATGCGGAATCAAATCGTTCCCGATTGGAACAGGAGTTAATGTTTGCCACGATGGATGTAGCGCGTTTAACGGCGTTATTGGCAAAAGATCCTGTATCTTCATTTTCCGTTCCTGCTGGTGCCACGCAAGAAGCCGCGACCAAGCATCGGACTCTTTTAAAGAACGAAGCCGACAAAATCAAAGCGCAACTGGCAGTTATAGAGGATCAGATAGATCAAACGTCTGCGGAACGGGATACGGCGCAGGCTTTGATAAAAAAGATAGAGCGTTTGTTGCCCAACGTGCGTTACAGGGTGTCTAGGTATCGTGAGATATATGAGAAAGGCAGTATAGCGAAGTCGTTTTTTTTGGAAAAAGAGCAGGAACAAATTCAATATGAAGAAGATTTAAACGTTCAAAAAAAGACGTTGAAGGAGATAGAAGCGAAATTACAAGTACTTCAGGCGCAAAAATCGCAAGAGGAAATAAATTTTAAAAACGATGTATTATATCGGCTTCAAGAGGCGTCGAACAAAGAAAAATTACTAAAGGACGAATATGCGAATGCGCGTTGGATTGACGGATTAACGACGATAAAGGCGCCGACGGACGGTATTATACAGGAAATGGAAATACATACGGTAGGGGGTGTTGTAACGCCGGCACAAACGTTAATGAAGCTGGTTCCGTCGGACAGCATTTTAGAAGTTGAAGCAATGGTTTTGAACAAGGACGTCGGTTTTGTAAAAGAAGGACAGGACGTCAGTATTAAAATCGACAGCTTTCCGTACACCCGATACGGCACAATAGACGGCAAGCTTGTGCATTTATCGCGTGATGCGGTTGAAAACGAACGTTTGGGGCTTGTTTATATTGCGCGGATAGCGATGGCAAAGGATTTTATCCGTGTTGACGATAATGATGTGCGCCTTTCTGCCGGAATGAGCACGTCGTCCGAAATAAAAACGGGGCAACGACGTTTGATAGAGATAATTTTGACTCCGTTTAAGGAATATGCTTCGGAAAGCTTGCGTGAACGCTAATCAATGCCGGAAATGTAATGGCGGGAAACACAGTTTCGGCAACTAAAGTTTATATATTATAGGTTGTTTAACCGGATGATTTGACGGAGAGATAAAAATATATGGACGATGGTATATATTGACTCCGTTTTTCTAATCTGGGATGATTTTGAGGGTACGGAAAAAAGACGTTTAATGAATAAGGTTTTTTTAATCTTTATTTTATTTCGTTTTTTCAAAGTCAGTCAGGTTATAAAATAAACTGTCCGTAACATTTGTTCGGACATGAAAACCGGCGGTTTGTATTTATACAAACCTTTAACCGGAATTCATGTTTTTTGAATGGATTTAAGTATTTTTACAGGAGGAAGAGATGACGTTTGAAGCAGGAGAAGTATCGGAAGAAGATAAGCCGTTGGTCAATTCATGGGTGGAACAGGAAAAACGGTTTGGTCGTAAATTTTTAGATTACTGGCTGTTCGGGCGCCCGTTGGTTAGTAAGGCACGCAGGATGGCGGCGGATCGCGAGAGGGGATTTTATTTTATAATGAGCGGGGAAGAGACGCGCGGTTCAGACGGTCCCGTTAAAAATCCGACATATTTCTTTTATTTATGGTGGAAGGGTGGTTTTGTCGAAATCTATTCAAAAAGAGATCCGAAATATAAAAAAGTCAAACAGGGTGATCGTGTATTTAACGAAGTATATTTTCTTAAATACAGTATATTTCAGATGTATTTACATCAAGATGAACAGATTTATACAAGGGAATATTTATTTTCAGTGATAGAAGAGGCGTTTAAATCCTTTAAGCTTTGGGGAAATGACCCTTTTTATGATTCATATCTAAAGGATGGAGATGTTGTGGTTAATTATGACAATGTTGAGTT
>HF994912.1 GCA_000434295.1 Acetobacter sp. CAG:977
TCTTCATCCGTCCCGTTTAAAAATTTTATCGTATTAAAATATTGCGTATTTCCAAACGAAGCTCCCGAAGTTATGCTTAAAGAACTACCGTCTGACAGATGCAAAACCAGGTCATCTCCGACACGTTTCAAAGACACGTCTTCTGCCGTAACATCTTCTTTCAGCTCAATAATATTTGTCCCGCTCCAATCCGTAATCCAATCGTCTCCGCCACCGAATCCAAAACGGTAAATATCATTTCCATCTTCGCCCTTTAACGTATCATCGCCCGAACCGCCCTCAAGAATATCGTTTCCGCTTCCTCCTTCAAGCGTATCGTCGCCGTCACCTCCGTACAAGACATCATTACCTTCGTCTCCGCTAAGATCATCATTATCGTTTCCGCCGTACAAGACGTCGTCGCCGGCTCTTGCAGCGATATTAGCTCTTTTGTCCGAGGCATAAAAAGTTTCATCTCCGTCATTTCCGACAATGGATATCGTTTTTTCAGAAACAACTTCAACCGGAATTGATGATAAAATTGTCTCAACGTCAATATCAGCATCGGTTCCGTTCAGAAATTTAATCGTATCTATATGATACGCAGGATAGCTTCCCGTTGCGCCCCAACCGACACGGACAGAGCTACCATCCGACAATTCTAATATAAAATCATTATCGACACGCCTGAAAGAAACATCCTCTCGGCTTACATCCGCTTTCAATTCAATAACGTTAGAACCGTAGCCGTCG
>HF994913.1:0-8338 GCA_000434295.1 Acetobacter sp. CAG:977
ACGCAATATCCAAAGGAAAAGCCCCCGTTTCACGGGGGCTTTTTTCTGTCTTAGTGTAGCGCGCAAAATTGTTTTAACTTTTGAAACCCGACTTAAAAAAAAGTGCAGGATAGTTTTAAATTAAATCTGTCCTGCCTTTTTATTTTTCAGGGAAATCGCTTTTTATATGAGACGGCGCATAAACAAAAAAACGTCCGTAAAGGACGTTTTTTTGTTTTAAATGGCGGGAGCGACGGGGCTCGAACCCGCGACCTACGGCGTGACAGGCCGTCACTCTAACCAAACTGAGCTACGCCCCCGCGACAAAGACACTTATATAGATATCTGATTGGCTTTGCAAGACTTTTTTTTAATTATCCAATTTTTTTTGAATAATGCTTGAAAGCCCAAGGAATGCAGGGCAATTCGCCGTCATGACATAAGTCGGAATTCGGCTCAGGTATGCCGTAAAACGTCCTTTTGCTTCGAAACGGACGCGGAAAGACGATTCTTCAAACATTTTCAACAGACCGTCTCTGGGAATGATTCCTCCGGCGATATAAACGCCGCCTAATGCACCGACCGTCAACGCCAGATTTCCGGCTAACGTTCCCAGCAGACCGAACATCATTTGTACGGCTTCGGTGCACAGGCGGTCGCCGTTCAAAGCGCGTTCGGATATTTCTTCAGGGGATAAATTTTGCGGCTCGTTTCCGCCTAACGTCAACAAAGTACGATATAAGTTTGTCAATCCCATTCCCGAAACGACGCGTTCCGCCGACACGTGGCCGTATTCCTGACGCAAAGCCGAAATGACTCGTTCTTCTTCCGGATACGGAGCAGGCATGGTCGCATGACCGCCTTCGCTGGCCAAGGCAAACCAAGATCCGTCTTGTTGCGGGACCAGAATCGAAACGCCTAAGCCCGTTCCCGGGCCGATAACGGCGATAGGATATCCGGCAGTTGATTCGCCGCGTCCTATTTTTTCTTTTTCATCGGGCTTCAGATACGGAACTGCCAGAGCCTGCGCCACAAAGTCGTTAATAACCGGCAACGTGTCAAAGCCCAGATTTTTTTTCAATTCCGAAATTGAAAAGCTCCAATCGCAATTTGTCATGGATACCGTGTCGTCCAATACGGGGCAGGCAATGGCGATGGCGCCGATTTTTAAAGGAGCGCCGCTGTAATTGATTTTTTTTAAGTAATCACGGACGGCTTCCAATAAAGAAGGATAATCCGAACATAATAAAGATAAAGAATCAAAGGTATGTCCGTCTTTGTCGCATAAGGCAAAGCGGGCATTTGTTCCGCCGATATCGGCGATCAGACCAACAGACATAATCCAACTTTCCTTTCGGTATTTTTAAGCAAGAATGCCACAAGCCGAAGGAAAAAGTAACATAAAAAAGATTATTTATTAAACGTAAGCATCATCGGCATGAGCGTTGTAATCGGCATCATTTTCGATGATTTGCGTCCAAGCGACTTTGACGGCAAAAAAGATATCTTTTTTATCTTTTTCGGGCATGGCGGGAAAACCTTTGGTCATGTCCAATCCGTACAGCATTTCTCCCAACGTTTCGTCGGACAAATCCAACGTATCCGTGTCGGGATACTTTTTTTGCAGGGCTTCTGCCAGCTTTCTGTAAGAATACCAGTTCAGATTATCGTTCATTGGCATTTCTCCTTGTTGCGTGCAGCAGCCCGGCGTTTTTATGCTGATTTTTATATTCGGCAATTTTTTTGTCGGCTTCAAGGCGTTTTTCTTTAAACGACTTTGTTTTCGGAATTGAAAAACCGTTGTCGGGAACTTTATGAAATTCGGTTGTCGTATCGCCGAACTGATTTTTGGGATGGCGCAATCCGTACCATTCGGGAACCTTTGAATCGACGCGTTCAATGCCGGTTTCGGAAGAAATATGCAATGTTTCACCGTTTCTTACGGGGCGGTTCATAGTTTGATAATTTTGTGATTTTGCCAAAAACATTAATGTTTCCGCCATTTTTTGAGAACAATGAACAGGGATGACCGTCTTTGGCGCGACTAATTTTGCGATATATTTGAAATCTTCGGCCTGAGCATGTCCCGAACCGTATAAGTCGGGTCGATCCATAGCGGTAATAAACGTCATGTTTGCGGCTCTCGGAGATCTTTTGATGATTTTTTGCAATTTTTCATACCTGTCGCCGACCAAAGGCGCAATGACGACGGCATCTTTTTGCATGGGGAAGATCGTTGATTGTCCGCGCAATGCCTTGATAAAAGGAGCTTTCGGGTCGCCGTAAATGCCCGTTGTAATCGTTACGGTGTTTTTTAAATCCAATTGTTCGGTTTCCGGGTTTTTATAGCTGAGCACCTTGATTTTCGGGAACAGTTCTTCCAAACGGATGCCCGAGGCAGATAACCCCATAATATGGCTTTGCATGGACGATCCGCCGTTGATGATAACGTGTTTTCCCACTTTTTCGGCAGCGGCGATAACGGTTGCCAAACGTTCCATGTGTCCCGCGCTGATCGGAGCAATCAGTTGTTTGTCGGAATATTTTTCAAACAATTCCGTATATGTATCAAAGATGTCCTTTTCCTGACGGGCAAATCCTTCGCGATCCGTCGCCGTCGCGTCAAAAGTCATGACGTCAACGCCGCCGCTTTTGGAAATTTCGCCCATGTGTTCCGGATTCAAGGATTCTCCGAGATAAGAAGAGTGATCGGCTTTAATATCCCCCGAGTGGAACAGTGATGCGTGCGGATTTGACACTTTATAGGCAAAGCTTCCCGGTATGGAATGAGGCGCCTGAAACGCTTCGACTTTCATTGCGCCGATTTGTACGGTTTCTCCGGATTTAATCGGTCTGAATTCAGGAATCAGGTTCCAGTCGATATCTTTTTCAACGAATCCTTTTTTGACCATATTGATCGTGAATTCCGACGCATATATCGGCGGCAGTTTTACGCCCATTCGGACATATTCGTAAATGCCGTTGATATGATCCGAATGGGAATGGGTCAGAAATATGGCGTCAAGCGTGTTTTCTTTTTTCGGATCGGGAGAGCCCGGCACTTTTAAAATATCATCCAATGCCGGAACGACCGTTTGATAAGCGCCTTTTGTAAATTCGTCGGGCGTTTCGTGTTGTCCCATGTCAATCAGAATGACGTTTTTTTGGGTTTCGCCGGTTTTTTCATCTTTTGCAACCGAAGCAAAGCAATGGCAACTGGCCCAAATATCATTTACGTTGTTCCCGCCGAACGGCGTCCAATAAAGCCCTAACGCGTTTTTTTGGGAAATGTCCATTTTTTTGAGCCTCTTTGCTAAAAACCTTTATTTCTCGTAGTATAGTTAAATTCGTTTCCGATAATCAAGATTTTTTTGTCCATTCTGTCAAATTGTTTTCATCGGGATTTTAACATATCCTCAACGGCTTTTCGCATGACGGTACTTTTTTCCTTTTGAAAGGCGTATCCGACCTGCTGTGATGACTTATATTCGTCCAATACGTTTTCCAGTTTTGACGTCGCACGGACGTGTTTTTCAGGAACGGGAACAAAACGCAATGTATGACCTTGATCGGTTTTTATCCCCCCCAGACTTTGAGCGTTTCTTCTGTGACTGAAGGTAACGTTTCCGTTTGAAACGCGCAAGGTCACGCCGTTTTTGACCTGAAACGGAAGAGTATTGCATTTGTAGGAATACATGTTGTTGAATTTATTTGCTTTTTGTGTTCTGCAATGAATCGGAACGACGGTGTTGGGGCGAACCATGTTCGCGATAAGCATGAAATCTTCTTTTTGAGAGTGTCCCGATCCGTCAATTTCGGGACATTCGTTTTTCCCGATAAAGGAAAAGCCGGCACATTCTTTATAATCAGCCAATTTTTCTTTAAAGGCTTCGGCGTCTTTTTTGCCCAACGGAGCAATGATAACGGCGTTTTCTTGGGGAACGATATAATTTTTTTCTTTTCGCAACGCCTTAAAGAACGGAGCTTCTTCATTTCCTTCAATGCCGGACGACAAAATGACCGTTTGTTCCGGGGGCAGGGCACGTGCTTCGGGCGACGTGTGGTTCAGGATTTTTACGCCGGGAGCAACGGATTGCAAAGAAATCCCCGCTTCTTTTAATCCTTCCAGATTGACCAGCATTTCGGAACCGCCTTGGATGATGACGTTTCTTTTGGCTTTTTCCGCAGCTTTTAAAACCGTGGCAAAGCGTTCCATGTGGCTGGATTTTATCAGGGAAACGACTTGTTTGCCATTATGTTTTTCAAACAATTTCGCATAAGCCGAACAAATGTCTTTTTCGCTTCTGGCGAATCCGGCTTTATCGGCACTGACGGCGTCAAACAGCATCAGGTCGACATTTTCGTTTCCGATTTTTTTTAAATGTTCTTTATCCAAAGGCTCTCCCAGAAAAGAGCTTGTATCCGCCTTAATGTCTCCGGAATGATAGATGGAGGCGTTTTTGTCTGATACTTTAATACCCAAACATCCTGGCACGGAATGCGGAGCCTGTACGGGTTCAACGGTAAAAGCGCCGATTTTTATTTTTTCGCCCGCCTTGACGGGATGCAGCTTCGGCAAAGCGGATAAAGGAATGTTTTTAAAGACCAGCTCTTTTTTCAGCATGGCCAAAGTAAATTCCGACGCGTAAATTTCGGGCAATTTGACGCCGGCTGCCAGATATTGCGCAATGCCGCCCATGTGATCGGTGTGGGAATGGGTAAGAAACAGGGCGGACGCCTTGTGAAGGGGCGTTTTTTTGTCATTGATTTTAACAAAATCGGACAAGTCCGGCACGACGGAAGAAAAAGCATTCAGGACGGAAGAAGCGGGAAGTTCGTCGGCACCCAAATCGACGATCAAAAAATCCCGAACATTTCGCCCGTTTTCTTTTGATACGGATTCGAAAATATGGCAATTGGCGCGGATGTCGGAAGAATCATTGCCGCCCAAAGGCGTCCAGTACAGGCCTTCTTTAATATCGGGTGTATCGGACATAAAGATGTTCTCCGCTTTGAATTTTTTCTTAGTATATCCGATTTTTGGACAAAAACAAACTTTTTGTCTTATTTTTCGGAAGTTGTTACTTCTTCGAAAATGGGGGCGTCGCCGTATTTTTTGCGGGCTTCCTGTTTTTTTCGAGCCATATATTCTTCCAATTTTTGTTTGCGCCATTTATCTGCCAAAGCCTTGCTTTCTGGGGATCCCGGCAGGATTTTTTTCTTTTGCGGGGCAGAGGAAGCGTCTTTTTTTGCTTTTTTTCTTTCGTTGATTTCTTTATTGATTTTTTTAACGGTTTCTCGGGACAAATCTTTTTGTTTGGCGCGGATTTCCGTTGCGGCGGGATTACCGTACTTTGTCAGGCGTTTCCAGGCGTCCAGCAGTTTGTCTTCGTATCTGAGGGCTTTATTGTCGGTTTTTGAATGGTATCGTGTTGCCGCGACGCCCCATGAATTTGTTTCTTCGAAATTCCGTTTTAAAAATTTAGCGGCATAAGCAATGTTTTTTGCGGGCGTTAAAGCGTCTTCAATGCTTTTAAACGCGTCGGGATGATATTTCAGATTGATTTGCATGCATCCGACGTCAATGTTCGTAATGCCTTTTTTTTGCAGTTCCAAGACGGCTTTGACGGCTTCTTTTTTGGAAGGGTAGAAATTTCCTTTCCCTTCGGCGGTTACCGTCCACGGCCAAGCGATTCCCGAAGGATAATCTTTGGAATACCTGCCGCTTTCGACCAAAGCAATGGCGCTAAGCAGGTTTGTTTGAATTTTATCTTCTTTTTCCTGTTTGGCGGTTTCCTTTAAACAAAGCAAAGCATCGTTGCCTGCGGCGGAATTGCAGAGCAGGAGAAATGACGGCAACAAAAAAAATAACAGCTTTTTTTTCATAGAGGCAGTACGGGCAAAACCCTTTGCAAATGTTCGATCAGGACGGTCATTCTGCGCCACAAGGCATCAAATCCCTGCAAAGGCATATACTTATCTGCGTTCCAATACAAGTGCCTGGCGATTTCGATTTGCAACGCGTGGGAATGTCCGTCGGGGCGTCCGTAATATCGCGTGGTATAGGCGCCGGCAAACGGCAGATTGACGGTAACTTCATAGCCCATGCTTTTCAAACACTGAGCCACCGTGTCGGTCAGTTCCTGCGCACAGGAAGCACCGTCGGCGTTTCCCAAAACGAAATCCGGTGTTCCGCTTTTGATTTCTTGGTCTTTGGGCAATTCGGGCATGGAATGGATGTCTAACAGGACTGAATAGCCGAATCGGGAAATATTTTTTTTAATCAAATCGACCAAAGCGGCATGATAAGGGAAATGGATGTCGAACAGCCTTTTTTGTTCGATTCTGAACAACAGCTTGCTTTTATAAATAGGCGTATTCGGAGCCAGAATTTTATGAAAGCAACCTAATCCCGCTTTGACGCGTTTTGAATCGGTCAACGCCTGAGGGGGCAGGGGATCAGAAAACATTTCGGGGTCAAGTTCCAACGGGTTTCGGTTCAAATCGACCCAAGCTCTGCCATAGACGGCGCTTAGCAAAGGGATGCCGCATGCCGGCGCGAACGAGAACAATTTATCGACGGCGGCATCTTCGTTTTTTTGGAATTCTTCGACTTTTCTGTCGGACAGATGGAACAATCGTTCGGGATAAAAGCTTCCGCTGTGAGGGGACGCCAAAATCAGCGGCGAATCGATTTTTGCCGATTTTTGAAGCAGATAGGGAGGATAACTTTCATTTGCCGCCAATTTTTTTTGTCCCCGATGAATTTTTTTGTTGCAATTCGCCTCATAAGTCTATAAAAGCATAAACACCGTGTTGAGGTAAATAAAAATATGGGCACGTAGCTCAGCGGTAGAGCACTACGTTGACATCGTAGGGGTCACAAGTTCGAACCTTGTCGCGCCCACCATTAAAAAAAACGCTGTTAGGTCAGCGTTTTTTTTGTGCCTGAATCAAAATCTTTTGAAACGGGAGTTTTTTAATGAGAAATGCGTTTTCCAGAAGCCAAAATCATTTAGGACTAAAAGGATTGATCGCCTTTATAACGGTGACGAACATGTTTATTCCGCTTTCGACGGATTTATACCTGCCGGCGTTACCCGGAATGGCGGGGCATTTTTCGGCGTCGGCGGCGCAAGTGAATATGACGTTGACGGCTTTTTTCTTTTTCTTTGCCGTCGGCATTCTTCTTTTCGGTCCGTTCAGCGATAAATACGGACGAAAACCGTTACTGATTTTCGGTATAGCTTTATACACGCTGGCAGGATTTCTGTGCGCATTGTCCGATACGATAAACGCATTGATTCTTTGGCGTGTTTTTCAGGCTTTGGGGGCAGGGTGCGTTATCGCCGTTTCCATGGCGGTCGTCAAAGATTGCTTTTACGGAAAAGTCAGGGAAACAATTCTCGCCGTCATCCAAGCCATGTCAATGATTGCACCGATGGTGGCCCCCGTTGTCGGCGCGTTTATTTTAAAATTCGCCTCATGGCACGAAATGTTTTATTTGCTCGGTGCGTTGGGGGCAATCAGCTTGGTCGCTTCGTTCTTTTTTCAGGAAACTTTGCGAATTTCGGGGCGCTATAAAGGCAGCATCCTGCATTCTTTGGGACGGTTGCGGGTCGTTGCCAAAAATCCGGCTTTCAGTTCTCTTTTGTTGGTTTTTTCTTTGCTGACGGCACCGTATATGGCGTTTATCGCCCTTTCGTCTTATATCTACATTGACCAGTTCCGATTAAGCGAACAGGCTTATAGCGCGTTTTTTGCCGCAAACGGCGTGTTTTCAATTCTGGGCCCCGTCCTTTATTTAAAAATTTCGGGGAAGGTTTCTGCAAAACGGTTGGCTGAAAGTTGCTTTATCATATCACTGCTGTGCGGAGCGGCTTTGTTTGTATTCGGTTCTTTTTCCGAATGGGTGTTCTTTTTTATTTTTGCGCCGTTCACGCTGATTGCCAGCGGTATTCGCCCTTTTTCGACGGGATTGCTGTTAATCCAACAGGACAGAGACACGGGGTCGGCGTCGTCTTTAATTAATTCGGTCAACACGTTTTGCGGCAGTCTCGGTATGATGCTGGCTTCCGTCGGCTGGGGCAATATGGTTACGGGGTTGTCCGTTATTTTGACGGTTTCCGTGCTTTTGTCGCTGGCGGGGTGGTTTTTGCTAAGCAGGGCAAAGCTTTGCGTTAAGGGGCTGTCCTTTGAATAAAACGCGTAAAAAAAAGCTCCCGAAAAAGGGAGCTTTTTTATTATAAACGCGAAGAAAGCTTAGCGCATTTTTGTTTCTTTGAATTCAACGTGCTTGCGCGCTTTCGGGTCATATTTTTTCAAGACCAGCTTTTCCGTCTTTGTACGGGGATTTTTC
>HF994913.1:8415-31280 GCA_000434295.1 Acetobacter sp. CAG:977
TGCAATGTTGCGGGCTTAGCCATAGTCAATCATCCCATCAAGTGTAAAAAACGATAGCCTTCAAAATACCTTATTTTGTATAGCTGTCAAGGGAAAAATAAGTCAAAGCGCCTTCATATTTTTTAGGATTAAGGATAAGCCGTTTGGCAATTTCGTCATCCAAAGGATTGTTTGCGCGGCTCTGCGGCGGGCAGGATTTTCGGATCAGGTTTTGAGTTTTTTTATTTCCCGTCCGACGTTGTTTTAACGATGTGACGGGAGCAGGAACATCATCAATGTCGGACATGTTTTTGCCCGAAGTGCAAATATTTGGCACCAATCCGTAAATATCGGGGCTGTAATTTGAAGGCAGGTAATACCGCGTCCACGTCAGATACATTTCCCCCGCTTCGGGGATGCTTTCGACGCTTTGGATGACGCCTTTGCCGTAAGAGGTTGTTCCGACGATGACGGCGTGTCTGTAATCTTGCAGAGCTCCTGCGAAAAATTCGGCGCTGGAAGCGGTTTTCCCGTCAATTAAAATGACAGCGGGATAAACGGGGCGTCCGTATTTTTCTGTCGTCGTATATTTTTGGTCGGCGTCTTTGTGGCGCCCCTTGGTTTTTATCAACGGCAACCCTTCGGGCAGAAACAAATCGGCGGACAGGACGGCTTCTTTAAGCAATCCGCCCGTGTTTCCGCGCAAATCGATAATCAATCCTTTCAGATTTTCATTTTCGTGCAGGCTTAAAGTTTTTTGCAAAGCCTTAAGCGTTTTGGGCGTAAAAGCGCTTATTTTTATTGTCAGGATTTTGTCGTCTTCATCCAGAAAATAAGATACGGGAGACGATTTGACGGGTTTTCTGATCAAATCGATTTGCTTCATTTTTCCGTCTTTGCGGATTGTCAGGTATAAATCGCTTTCGGCTTCTCCGCGCAAAACGTTCAACGTTTGTATACGGGACAGATCCGTAATGGGCGTATCGTTGATTTTTGCGATTCTGTCGCCGATTTCCAACACGGAATCGGCGGCGGGGCTGTCGGGAAGGATATCCGTGATTTCAAGGAATTTTCCCACGCGTCTGTACCTGATTCCGATCGAAGCGGGATTTTTAAGGTTTTCCAAAGCTTCGGAAGGCGGTTCATAGTGCGAATAAGGATCTAATGAAGACAACGCGGCGTTAAAGAAAATATTGTAAAAGTCCTGAGGATCGCTTTTTTGGGCTTTTTTGGAAAAAGGTCTGGCTTCGACCAAAGCGGCTAAGACCAGGCGCGCCCAATTTTCCGCATCATTGTCGTTAGGAGCGCTGAAGCTTTTTAAAATTCTTCCGTCGGCTAAAATCAAAACGCGGGAACCGTCTTTTAAAACGACGATTTTCTGATCAATGGTCGACAGACTTTTAACGCTTTCAAACGCAAGCTCGCTCGGCGTAACGGGCGTTAAGGATTTTTCGACGATCAGGTTGAAACCGTTCGTCAACGTTTCGTGCATCTTGGCAACGGGCAGCCTGACATCGGCATTATCCAATACGGCATTCCACCATACAGGGGCATCCTTTGCAAAAGCGGAAGATGCCAAAACGGCAAACAAAGGGGCAAGGAAGAATAAGCGCATTATTTTCTCTTTTTATGTTTGCCTTTAAAGTTTTTCGGGGCGCCCTTGTGCTTTTTTTGGTTTTTGTATTTTTTTACGTTTTGTTTCGGGGGCTTTTTGATGCCGGCGTCCAACAAATGGAACAACAAACCGCCGGTTACGGGTTGAGCTTCGGCCAAAATAACGTCAACGCGTTCGCCCAGCTCATACGTTTTTCCCGTCGAAGAACCGAATAAACGATGTTTGTCTTCTTCATAGACATAATAGTCTCCGGGCAAAGTGCTGACGGGCACCAAACCTTCCGCACGGACATCGTCAATGACGACGAACAATCCGAATCGGGATACTCCGTTGACGGTGGCTTTGAATCTTTCTCCGATACGGTCGGCAAGATAGGCGGACAGGTAGCGTTCTTCGGCATCCCTTTCGGCGGCATCGGCGCGGCGTTCGGTCGCTGAGACATGTTCGCCCAAATCTTCGAAATCGTCGTTTAAGCTGCCGTCTTCGTCGCTTAACCCACCTTCGCCGAGTTTCAAAGCGCGGATTATTCCGCGGTGAACGACCAAATCGGCATAACGTCGGATGGGCGAAGTAAAATGAGCATACTTTTGCAACGCCAAACCGAAATGCCCGACGTTTTCGGGGCTGTATCTCGCCTGACTTTGCGTCCTTAAGACCAATTCGTTGATCATAAAGTTTTTGGGCGTTCCTTCGGCCTGTTCAAGGATTTTATTGAAATCCGCGGTTTCGGGTTTTGCCCGTTTGACGGTTTTAAATCCGAGCGTTTCCAAAAAAGTTTGCAAAGCGGCGACTTTTTCGGCGCTCGGCGCTTCATGAATGCGGAACAGGGCAGGGACGTTTTTTTCTTCCAGCGTTTCTGCGGCGGCGACGTTTGCGGCAATCATAAATTCTTCAACGGCGCGGTGGCTTTCCAAACGTTCACGGACGGATATTTTTGAAACACTTCCTTTGTCGTTCAGCTCTATTTCGCGTTCGGGAGCGTCGATTTCCAAAGCCCCCCGCTTTTCCCGCGCTTTTGCCAAAGCAAGATAAGCGCCGTAAAAATCCGTCAAATGACGTTTTAACGCTTCATTCATTTCGGGCATTTTGCCGTCAAAAACGTCTTGTACTTCGTGATAATTCAGTCGGGCGGCAGAGCGCATTAACGCACGCATGAATTTGTGTTTTAAGATTTTTCCGTTTTTATTGATTTTGATGCGGACAGCCAGACAGGCGCGGTCTTCGCCGGGTTTTAAAGAACACAAATCTCCCGACAGCTCTTCGGGCAACATGGGCACGACGCGATCGGGGAAATAGACCGAGTTCCCGCGTTCTCTGGCGCATTTATCCAAAGCGTCGAAAGGTCGCACGAACCAAGCAACGTCGGCAATGGCGACCAATAATTTCCAACCGCCTTCGTTTTTCGGATCGTCGTCCGGTTCGGCAAAGACGGCATCGTCAAAGTCGCGGGCGTCTTCTCCGTCAATGGTAACCAACGGGACATCGCGCAAATCCGTTCTGTTGGCGATAGAGGGCATTTTTGCTTTTGCCGCCTGTTTTAACGCGGCGTCCGTAAAGGCGGTCGGGATGCCATGCAGATGCAAAGCGATCAGGCTGGCGGATTTCGGATCTTTGACGTTTCCGAGGACTTCGATAATTTTTGCTTTTTTTGATTTTGAAAATCCCGAAGCCGTTTCGGCAAGAACCAGGTCGCCGTTTTTGGCATTTTTGCTTTGTGCGGCATCAACGTAATATTCCAGATGCAACCGTCTGTCGGCAGACAGGATGCGTCCGCCTTTTCCGCTCGTAGTATCAAAAATTCCCACGATTTTATTGGGTTCTGCGGTTATCTTTCGCACGACGGCGCCGTAAAACAGGCGTTTTCCCGCGGCGGAAAGCTTTAAAAGGACTTTGTCTCCTTCTTTCGGAGGGGGACGGAGCTTTCCCAAATCCGTAATTAAAATTTGCGGGCTCGGGGCATCGCCGCTTTGATTTATCGGTCTTGCAACCAATTCTCCGTCAGAATCGGTTCCCGTGATTTCACAAGGGCACAGTTCGGGCAATCCGTCGGCGGCAATGATTTTTTTGCCGCGCAGTCCCGATTTTTCGATTTGCCCCGAACGTTTCATTTCCGACAGCATTTCTTTAAGCTTGATGCGGTCGTCGCCCCTGATGTTAAACGCTCTGGCAATTTCTTTTTTGCCGACTTTTCCCGGATTTTCGTTCAAAAAGGAAACGATGTCTTCCATTGTCGGCAAAGGGGCTTTTTTCTTTGTCATTCGGATTTTGCCTTTTTAGCTTTTTTTGCGGCGGGCTTTTTGGCGGCTGTTTTCTTTGCCGTCTTTTTCACCGTTCCGCTTTTATCGGCTTTTTCTGTTTTTTCAGCCTTTGCCGCCAATAAGTCAAGAGCTTCCTGCAATGTCGGGTCTCTGTTTTCGTCGCGCAGTTTTTTGGGCAAAGACGCCATGAGCGACCCGTGTTTGACGTAAGGCCCGAACCGACCGACGTTTAAGGTAACGGGCTTTCCGTCAACGGGATGAGCTCCCAGCTCTTTTGCGGGCGTTTTCGGTTTGGCGTTGGCTAACAATTCTAAAGCGCGAGGCAATCCGATTGTCAAAACGTCGTCGTCCGCGCTTAAGGATTTAAAGGTTGAGCCCGTTTTGACGTAAGGACCGAAGCGACCGATTCCGACACTGATTTCAGCCCCCGTTTCCGGATTTGTTCCCAACAGGCGCGGCAAAGCCAATAATCCCAGAGCCTGTTCAAGCGTTAATGCGTCGGCATTCATCGAACGGGGCAAAGAAACGCGTTTTGCGGCGATTTTTTGAGATTTTTCCGTTTTTTTGCCTTTTCCCGTCTTTTGTTTTTCGACGTCTTTTCCCAGCTGGACATAAGGTCCGTAAGGTCCGTTGCGCAAATAAACGGTTTCGTTTGTTTTCGGATCCGTTCCGAGCTCTTTGGGTTCGTTATCGGCTTCTTTTGTGCCGTCGTCCGTAACGTCGGTTCCGAACGGGCGGGTATAGCGGCATTCCGGATAGTTTGAACATCCGATAAAGGCGCCGAATTTTCCGATTTTCAAGCTTAAGCGCCCGCCTTTTGTCGCGCCGCATTCAGGACAAATTCTGTCCTTTTCCGTCGGGAACAAATGTTCGGACAAAGCGTCTTCCAAAGTATTCAGCACGTCCGTAATGGACAGAGGTTCGACTTCTTTCAACGTTGCGCTGAAGCTGTCCCAAAAAGCGTGCAACAGCTCTTTCCAGTTTAATTTCCCGGCGGAAATGTCATCCAAGGAATTTTCCAAATCGGCGGTAAAATCATACTGGACGTATTTGTTAAAGAAGTTTTCCATAAACGCGGTAACGATCCGCCCGCGGTCTTCGGGGACAAAACGGCGTTTATCAAGACGGACGTATTTCCTGTCTTGCAACACCGACAGAATGGACGCATACGTTGAGGGGCGTCCGATGCCCAATTCTTCCAGCTTTTTGACCAGACTTGCTTCGGTATATCTGGGCGGGGGCTGGGTAAAGTGCTGTTCGGGGCGGACGGCTTTTTGTTCCAACGGTTCGCCGCTTTTCATGGGAGGAAGCAAGGTGTTGCCTTCTTCGTCACCGTCGTCCAGATCTTCGCGATAGACCTTTAAGAACCCGTCAAACGTGACGGTTTGTCCCGTTGCGCGCATGACGATTTTATTGTCGCGAGACGGACAATCGACGGCGACTTTATCGATTTCGGCGTTCTGCATTTGGCTGGCCAGAGCGCGCTTCCAAACCAATTCATACAGCCGCATCTGGTCTTTGTTCAGGTAAGCGGCAAGAGAAGCGGGACGGCGGGACAGGTTTGTCGGGCGGATGGCTTCATGAGCTTCCTGAGCGTTCTTGACGTTGTTTTTATAATGTCTGGGGTGGTCGGGCAGGTAAGCAGTTCCGAAATCTTGAGCGATGACGCGGCGGGCTTCAGCGACGGCTTCTTCGGCCATTTGGATGCCGTCGGTACGCATGTAAGTAATCAGACCGACGGTTTCACCGCCGATATCGACGCCTTCATAAAGCTGTTGAGCCAGTTGCATGGTTTTTTTTGCCGAAAAGAACAGCTTTCTGGCGGCTTCCTGTTGCAGTGTGGACGTCGTGAAAGCAGGGGCGGGGGAACGTTTGATTTTTTTGCGTTCGATTTCTCCGACGTCAAAAGAGGCGGAAAGGATTTTCTGAGCGGCAAGCGACGCGGCGCGTTCGTCGGGCAAAGAGAATTTAGACGTTTTTTTGCCGTCCAGAACGGACAGATGAGCCGTAAAGAATTCGGCGTTTTTGGTTAAAAAGTCCGCATCGATGGTCCAGTATTCCTGAGCCTTAAAAGCTTCGATTTCATTTTCGCGTTCGCAGACCAGCCTTAACGCGACGGATTGGACGCGACCGGCGGAACGGCTGCCCGGCAGCTTTCGCCACAGCACCGGCGAAATCGAAAATCCCACCAAATAATCCAAAGCCCGCCTTGCCAGATAAGCGTCAACCAAAGGAATGTCGATGTCTCTGGGATTTTTGATGGCGTTCGTAACGGCTGTTTTCGTAATTTCGTTAAAGACGACGCGCTTTAACTTTTTTCCTTTGAGCTTTCCGCGTTTTTGCAATTCCTGAGCAATGTGCCAAGCAATGGCTTCTCCCTCTCTGTCAGGGTCGGTTGCCAGATAAACGGTGTCAGCCTTTGCGACCAACGCGGCGATATCCCTGATATGCTTTTCGTCGCGGGCGTCAATGGCCCAGTCCATGGCAAAATCTTCGTCGGGGCGCACGGAACCGTCTTTGGCGGGCAAATCGCGAATATGTCCGAAGCTGGCAATCACGGAATAACCGTTTCCCAGATATTTGTTGATTGTTTTTGCTTTTGCCGGAGATTCTACAATGACGACGTCCATGGTGTCCGCTTTCTTTTTAGCCGTTAAAGTCCGATATCCGAATAACGCGGTTGCCCGGCAAACGTTCGATTCTGCCGGCTAATTCCAGCTCTGCCAGCAGGACTGAAACCGTTGAACAGGGCAATCCCGTTTCTCTGATCAATGTATTTATTTCTATAGGAGTTGCCCCCAAATTATCAAGGATTTTTGTGGCGTCCGTTTCTTCGGCGTTGCATTCGGGGGCAGGTTTCGCTTTAAAAACGTCAACCGGAGCCGTCGTCGTTTCTTTCAGAGGCAGCTGAGGAGCGCTGTTTAAAATATCCAAAACGTCCCGAGCCGTTTCAACCAGCGGAGCGCCGTTTTTTATCAAATAGTTGACGCCTTGCGCCCTCGGGTCGGTGGGGGTCGCGGGAACTGCGAAAACATCGCGCCCCTGTTCCAACGCTTTGTTCGCGGTAATCAAAGACCCTGAACGCATCGCCGCCTCTATGACGGTCAACCCTTTGCTCAGTCCCGAAATGATTCGGTTCCTTCTGGGGAAATTGGCGGGTTGGGGCTTTGTATCAAAAGGATACTCTGAAACCAGCACGCCTTTTTCTCTGATTTGCCCGTACAATTTTGCATTTTGGGTCGGATAGGCGATATTGATTCCCGTTCCCAGCACCGCGATCGTGGACGCTTTGTCCGTTGCGGCGTACAAAGCACCTTCATGCGCGGCGGCATCAATGCCGGCAGCCATTCCCGAAACGACGCAAAATCCGGCTTTTACGAAATCCGCCGCCATATGTCTGGCAATGTTTTTCCCGTTGACCGTCGCGTTTCTGGTGCCGACAATCGCAATGCAGGAAGCATCGAGAAACGCCGTGTTTCCCAATACGGACAATACGGGCGGAGCATCCGGAATTTCGGCAAGCGTTTTCGGATAATCCCTGTCTCCCGCAAAAATCATTTTTCCGCCGATTTTTTGCAGATTTTCGATTTCTTTTTCGGCAGTTGCCGCGGAACAAACGTTTAAAGGGCGTTTCCGTCCGCCCTTGAATGCCAGCTCGGGCAATCGCTCAAGGGCTTCTTGCGCCGAAGAAAAATGCTCTGTCAACGCCCGAAAAGCCACAGGTCCTACGTTTTCGGAACGTATCAGACGCAGCTTTGCGATTTGTTCGGAGTCGGGCAAAGGATTATTCCGCTTTCTTTTTCAGTTTGATTTTGCTTTCTTCGCCTTTGAACAAACGGGCGATATTGGTTCTGTGACGGATGACGGACAACAACGCCAGTCCCGCGTAGAAATAAACGTATTCGGGCGTTGCGAAAAAGTACGCGTAAACAGGCGCCAAAATCAAAGCCGTCAATGCCGACAAAGACGAATATCTGAACAACAACGCCATGACCAGCCACGTCAGACAGGCGGCCAATCCGACCTGCCAGCATGTAGCCAGCATCATGCCCAACGTTGCGGCGACGCCTTTCCCGCCTTTAAATTTCAGCCAAACGGGGAAATTATGCCCGATGACGCCCATTGTTCCCGCCAACAGGGATGCGGTATCCGAAATGCCTTCTTCGGGGACGCAATAATAAGCGATTCCCGCAGCCAAAGCGGCTTTTCCCGAATCGCACAGCAACGTTAGCAAAGCCAAATCTTTGCGTCCCGTTCTCAGTACGTTTGTCGCTCCGATGTTTCCCGAACCGATTTTTCTGATATCGCCCAGCCCTGCCATACGGGTGAAAACGATTCCGAACGGGATGGATCCCAAAAGGTATCCCAAGACGGCGGAAAGAATAAGCAGTGTATCGTCGCTCATTTTTTAAATCCTGTGTTGCAAAGAATTAAGACGAAGATATAACGTTCTTTAAGGCCAGCGCAACAGTTTTAAAGTCGGCATTCGGCAAAACGGCGTTTTGCGTCAATTCTCTGCGCCATCTTGCCGCACCGGGGCATCCTCTGAACAACCCGAGCATGTGGCGTGTTATGTCGGGCAGACGAACGCCTTCGTTGATTTGTCGCGTGATGTAATTTTCCATGGACAAGACGATGTCCCAAGGCTTTTTTTCATCGCAGACGTCTTCGAAAATTTCTTTATCGGCGCGTGCAAACATCATCGGAGTCGCGTAAGCCGCGCGTCCGATCATGACGCCGTCAACGTATTTCAGATGCTCTTTTGCTTCGTTCAGCGAAGCGACGTTTCCGTTTATCGAAATGCGCAAAGTCGGGAAATCCTGTTTCAAACGGTACACCAAATCGTAACGCAAAGGGAGACGTTCGCGGTTTTGTTTCGGGGTAAAGCCGTCCAATTTTGCTTTTCTGGCATGGATGATAAAGTTTTTACATCCTGCTTTTTCAGCTTTTTCGACGAAATCGGTCAGATTATCATAGCCGTCGGAATCCGAAGTTTCTTCCGCCAACGCGATTCTGGACTTGACGCTGACGGGCAGATTTGAGCTTTCGATCATGGCGGACAGACATTCGGCGATCAATTCGGGGCTTTTGCGCAAAGCGGCGCCGAAGCATCCTGCCGCGACGCGTTCCGAAGGGCATCCGGCATTCAGGTTGATGCCGTCAAACCCCAAAGGTGCAGCAATTTTACAGGCTTTTGCCAATAAATCGGGATCCGAACCGCCCAGCTGTAAAATCAGCGGTTTTTCTTCGGGGCTGAACGCCAACAACCGCCGAGCATCCCCGAAGACGACGGCTTGCGCCGTCACCATTTCGGTATAAAGCAAAGTTCTGCGCGTTATTTGGCGCATCATGAAACGGAAATGCCGATCCGTCCAATCCATCATCGGTGCGACGGAAAGGCGGTCGGAAACGAAAGTCATGAAAGGGCTGCCAAAGAATCCAACAGCATGTTTTTAAAAGCGTCTTTATCGACTTTATAGGTTACCAGACAATTGCGTTTATTGCCTTCGATAAAGGAAGTCATGCCGAATTTTTCGTCGTCTTCGTCGGTATTGACGCTGACGGTGCCGTATTTTCCCGAGAACAGAGCGGGTCTGAGCAGACAGCCGACGGCGCACGGATCATAAAGGGAAGTTCCCGTTTCGGGCGCGATGCCGTCCAAATGCTTTTCTTCGATTTTTCCGGAAAGGACTTTCGCGGTTTTAACGAGCATGTCGGCGCTCATCGTAGCGCATCTGGTTCTGAGATCGCGCATTTTTTCGATATAAGCGTCATCGGCTCTGGCCTGCATGCCGACTTCCATCGGGATGACGGTGGCGCGTTCGACACGGTCAAAGACGATTTCGGCGGCATGCGGGTCCGCCAGAACGTTAAATTCGGCATAAGGGGTTGCATTTCCGCGCGGGCCGTCTTCGCAAAAAGCACCGGCCATAATGATGACTTCGCGTATTTTGCGGATGATTTTCGGTTCTTTGAGGAACGCCGTTGCAATATTCGTGAGCGGACCGACTGCCAGAATGGTGATTTCGCGATCTTCCGCTTCCATTAACGTGTCGATAATGAAATCGACGGCGTTTTCCTTTTCGCCCTTATAGGTCGGTTCAGGGAAATCCATACCTGCCAGCCCGTCTTCGCCGTGAACCCATTCGGCGTTCAGGACGGAACGTTTCAACGGTTTCGAACATCCTTTATAGACTTTGATATTCGAGTGCCATGCGAATTCGCAAATGCGTCTGGCATTGTATTCGGCTTTGTCGACATTGACGTTTCCGTTAACCGTTGTGATGCCGACGATATCAAGATCTGCGGACGCCATGGCCATAAACAGAGCAATGGCATCGTCAATTCCCGGATCCGTATCGATAATGACTTTAGTTTTTTCGCTCATGAATTTTATCCTAGAGAACCTTGTATTCAAGTAACTTAATAAATGGAAAACGGCTTTGAATCAAGCCCGCATCTGATTTCCGTTTGATCGTTATCGGCAAGCGGGGGATTTTTCAGAAAATTTTTTTCAAAAAAGAGGCTGAAACAGGCGGAAAATCACGTCGATATATTGACAAAAAGGCATGGTTATGAAATAATTTAAAACGAATATAAGAAGGATGGTATAGAAATGTCATCGGTTAAGGTCACATCCGGGGCGCCAGTAGGCCCCTCGACCCAGATGATGAAGCTTGTCGGCACTCGGCTTGTTTCATCGTCGTCAAAGCCCGTGTCCGAAACGTCGGATGCTCCCGAGGTCGGAACGTCAACGGGCGACTATGTTCCCAACAATTCCGAAGAATTGATGCAACCGTATATGCCTCAGCCGGAAGAAGAAAGCAAATCTTCGCCGGCGTACGTCGCTCATGAGGCTTTTCTAAGCTACGATAACGCCGATTCTCCTTACGGCGCCCTGTTTTCTCCCCAAGACGCCGTCCGTCAGGTCGGCAGCTATGAAACGGCGCAGGAAGCAGGAGAGCAGTCTTCTCCGCATAAGTCGACAAAAGGCTTCGGTTAAGCTTGAAATCACGGGCTTTTCTTGAACTCGTTTCGTTTTGCGAAACGGGATTTTTTTTGTTGACAAAGACACAAAACGATACGATTATTTAATTAAACAATCAAACAATCGTTTAATTGTTTAATTATGAGGAGAAAAGCAATGAGAACGGCAACATTAAAACTAAAAGACTTGGATTGTGCCCACTGCGCGGATAAAATCGAAACGGCGGTAAATAAGATACAAGGCGTTAAAGCGAACGTATCTTTTATGACGCAAAAAATGTCGGTGGAAATATCGGACGGCGAAATTGAAGAGGTCTTAAAAGAAATAAAAAAAGTCGTTTCGAAAATAGAACCCGACGTAACGGTTTCGTTGTCGTAAAAGCGGAGGATAGCCATGAAAGCTCAAAGGTCTGATTTAATCAGGATAATTATGGCGGGTATTTTCTTTGCCGTCGGTTTTTTTGTCCCGTCGGAAGGGGGAATTCAGGCTTTTACGTTCGGTCTGAGCGTTTTGATTTCTGGGACGGATGTCGTATGGAAAGCTTTAAGAGATTTGTTTTCGGGACGCATGCTTGACGAACATTTTTTAATGTCGGCGGCGGTTGTCGGCGCTTTTGCTTTGGGAGAATATTCCGAAGGCGCGGCGGTTATGGTGTTTTATCAGACGGGTGAGTTGTTTCAATCTTATGCCGTTCGCCGTTCTCGCCGTTCGATAGCGGCGCTGATGGATATCCGTCCCGAATATGCGTATGTTAAGCGCGGATCCGATTTTGTTCGCGTATCTCCCGAAACCGTTGCGGTCGGAGATTTGATACGCGTCAAACCCGGGGAACGCATTCCTTTGGACGGCAAAGTGGAAAGCGGCGAAGGCGCATTGGATACGTCGGCATTGACGGGAGAATCCGTTCCCCGCTCGGTTAAGGAAGGCGATGACGTGTTAAGCGGCAGCGTTAATTTAACCAGTCCGTTGGAAATACGTGTTTCGACTATTTATAAAGATTCTACCGTTGCCGGCATTTTGGATTTGGTTGAAAAAGCGTCTTCCAGAAAAGCGCATTTGGAAAAATTTATCACGCGATTTGCCAGAATTTACACGCCGATTGTTGTTGCGGGCGCCGTTTTGCTTTTTGCTGTTCCGCCGATTTTTTTCGGCGAACCGTATGACAAATGGCTGTATCGGTCGTTGACATTTTTGGTTGTTTCGTGTCCCTGTGCGTTGGTTATATCCGTTCCGCTCAGCTTTTTCGGCGGTATCGGTGCCGCGTCAAAGCACGGTATTTTGATAAAGGGCGGCAGTTCTTTGGAAGCATTGTCTCGTGCTGATATCGCGGTTTTTGACAAGACGGGGACTTTAACGCGCGGAAAATTTGAAGTCGTTGATGTGTTTGCTGCAGACGGTGATAAAGCCAACGTATTGGAAACGGCAGCGTATGCGGATTGCGAATCGAATCACCCTGTGGCGCTTTCGATATTGTCGGCTTACGGCAAATCCGTGGACGCAACGCGTGTCACGCATCAGCGTGAGATTGCCGGATACGGCGTTTATGCGGAAATTGACGGTCGAAAAGTTTTCGCGGGGACATCTTCTTTGATGGCGCGAGAAGGCATATCCGTTCCTTCTGCGGGATCTGACGAAGGCACGGTCGTTCATGTATCGTCCGACGGTAAATGGATCGGTCGTATTCGCATTTTGGACGAACCCAAGCCCGATGCTGCGGAAGCGATCTTGCGTTTGAAACGCTTGGGGGTACGCCTGACGGTTTTGTTGACGGGCGATAACGAAAGCGCGGCGAATGCGGTCGGACGTGCGGTCGGTATTGACAAAGTTTTTTCAGGTCTTCTTCCTGCACAGAAAGTTGAACGTGTCGAAGAGCTGGATCGTGAAAAAAGTATTAACGGCACTCTGATTTTTGTCGGAGACGGAATTAATGACGCCCCCGTATTGGCGCGTTCGGATGTCGGTATCGCGATGGGCGGTATCGGTTCTGACGCGGCGGTGGAAGCGGCGGATGTCGTTTTAATGACGGACGAACCTTCCAAAGTATCGGACGGTATTTCCATTGCTCGCAGAACGATGGGGATTGTGCATCAGAACATAGTTCTGGCGCTTGGGATCAAGCTGTCGGTTTTGGTTTTGGGTGCCGTGGGCATTGCTTCGATGTGGGCGGCGGTGTTCGCCGATGTCGGAGTAACGGTTATTGCGGTGTTAAACGCGATGCGCGCTTTAAGGTTTAAACGCCCGAAACAGGCTACTTAAGGCAGTTCATTTCAAAGATGTCGTCGATCATCTGATGAACCAATGTGGCAGTTTTATCGTCGGCGAGTCTGTAGTACATTTCTTTTCCCTCGCGCCGGTTCACGATCAGCCCCGTCTGGCGCAGGGATCTGAGATGGTGAGAAACGACGGATGTGCTCATATGAATCAAGGCGGCGACATTATTGACGCATTGTTCGCTGTGCGCCAAAATCCATAAAATGCGCAGCCTTGTAGGGTCGCACAATTGCTGAAAGATGTCGGAAGCTTTGATAAAGTCGGCATCTTTCGGCATTTTTTGCGGGAATTCGGCATCAATCGGGTGATGCAGGTGCAAATTTTGTTGCGTCATGATTTGTTCTCCGGAAAACAAAGGTAGGAAAGGGGACGCTAAAAGTCAATTGCCTTGATTGGATTTTGACGACGGTTTAAAATAAAAATCGAAATTGCCGAGAGGAACAGGATGTCATTTCAGGCGGAAGAATTTTTTTCGGGGTTGTCGAAACGCTATGCGTGCGGACGCGAGGCACGGATGGAGTCTCCGCGTTCGTTGACTGCGGCTTTTATGCGTTCTTCCGATTTTAAGAGAAAAAGCGAACGCACTCTTTTTAATGATTTGCTTAAAACGGTCGAATCGACGGCGGAAGGACGCCGTACGCTGAGAGAGTTTTCCAAGGTCGGTTGTTCGGTGCATTTTGAAGACGGCGCGAATGCCGGCGGTTTTTATCTTCCCGAAAAAAATGCTTTGGTTATCAATCCATCTTCGGGATTTAAGGATTTTTCCTCTGTTTTCGTTCACGAAGCGCGTCATGCGATTCAATTTCATATTTTCAATGACGACAGCGATTTGTACCGTTTTTCCGACGGGGAAAAATTAAAACGCGCAATAGAAGCGGATGCGACGGCTCATGAATGTGCGTTCATTTATCAGGCAAGAAAGACGAATCCCGAAATATATGAGGAGCACTCGTATCTTCCGATGTTGCATGCTTATGCCGATACGTTGGAGCGCACGGGAAACGAACGCAAAGCGATGCAGGCGTCGTTCCAGTCATGGTATTCGTATGACTATTACAGGGATTATTACGACAAGAGCACTTTGGATCGCGTGGAAGCCTTGGTAAATTACGGCATTTCGAACGGGGATGCTTCGTTGTTTTCAAAAACGATGCCTTCGGACATAACGGACAGGATTTGTTTGTTCGAGGGGCGCAGCTATGCGGACAAAAAGTTTTTAATGTCTCGCGAAGCGTATTCGATTCCGGAAGATAATCAAAAAAAGATCGGAAAGTTGACGGCAACGTACGCGCGTCAAGTTCAGGGCGCATTATATGATCATTCGGTTTATGATATGTATCCCCGCCGTTTGAACGGCGAAATTCTTGATAAAAAGCCGCGTCCTCGTTTTTCGGATTTGGTTTCTTCCAAGCTTTCAAAATCCCGATAACCGTCCGTTTCTTGAAAAAAAGTTCAAGGCGGCGTATAATTTTTTTTACGTGTACAGACGGAGGCCGAAAAAATGGGACCGTTAGCGGCATTATCGGGATTAAGGGCGGCAGAGGTTCGTTTTACGAACGCGGCGTCGCGGATTGTCAATGCGCCGGTTCAACCTGTCAGTGCCGTGCCGTCGGCTATGGGAGAAGACGCTTTTTCGTTTCAGGACGAAGCGGTTAATGCAGAGACGCCATCTGCCGTGAACGGGGACGGTTTAAATTATTCCGTAACGGCGGCGTATGCGGCGTCTGACGTATCGTATATAACGGAAACCGTAAATATGATGGAAGCGTCTTCGGCGTATAAAGCGAATTTGCAGGTTTTAAAGACTTGGGATGAGATGTCTTCTGTTATTAAAGATATTTGATAGGGAAGTGATAAAAAAAAACGCCCCCGATAAGGGGGCGCTTTTTTTACAGCGGAGCATTTTCTTTTTTCAAGATTCTTTCCCAAATAAACTTTTTTAAAGATCTGCCGTATTTAAAGACAACTGCTCCCCACAACGCGGAAAGAACGGAACCGCAAATAATGCCAAGACGGATTTCCTGTTGGTTTCCCTCTCCGGGCAAAGCCAGTTTTCCCACGAATAAAGCCATGGTAAAGCCGATACCCGCAACGACGGCGACTCCGTACAGATCCAGCATTGTAACCTGTTTCGGAAATGCGGCGATTTTCATTTTTATTAAAATCCATGTCGTTGTGAAAATGCCGATTTGTTTTCCGAAAAACAGACCCAAAATAATGCCGATGGTCAGGGTGTGTTTAAAGGTTTCTGGCGTGACGCCTCCCAAATAAAGACCGGCGCTTGAAAAAGCAAAAATCGGCAAAATCGCAAAATCGACCCACGGTTTTAAAACATGCATTAAACGGTTTAAAGGAGAATCGCTCATTCCTTCGACATGCATGGGGTAGCACATGGCGACGACAACGCCGGCGATCGTTGTGTGGATGCCGCCGTTTAAGAAGCACAGCCATAAAATAAAACCTAATATTAAATAAGGCAAAAAGTTTGAAATTTGCATCTTATTTAACAAATAAAGCCCGAACGTTGCGATACAGGCATATCCTAGCAGTGTTAAAGAAACACCCTGATTATAGAACAAAGCGATAATGATGATGGCGCCCAAATCGTCAAAGATGGCAATAGCCAGCAGAAAAATTTTAGCGGCTTGCGGGACATGGCGTCCGACCAGCATTAGAACGCAGATGGCAAAAGCAATGTCCGTCGCTGTCGGAATAGCCCACCCGTGAATGTATTGGGGAGAGCTATGGTTAATCAGGGCATAAATGATAGCCGGGCAGCAAATTCCGCCCAATGCCGCAACGCAGGGAACCAAAACCTGACGAATGTCGGACAAAAATCCTTCTTTCATTTCGCGTTTTAATTCCAAGCCGACCTGCAGGAAAAAGAATACCATTAAAACGTCGTTAATCCACCATTCAATGGATTTGGTCAGCATCGTCTGTCCGATTCCTACCGTAATCGGTGTTCCCAGAAAATGATGTACGGGGTCACGGGCCGCCGTGTTTGCGCAAACGATGGCGGCAATCATGGCAAAAATCATGATTAATCCGCTGGTTGCTTCGTTATTGAGCAATCGGCTGAACCATTTTTTTGAAAAAATACGAATTTCTTCCGTCATGTCGGCTCACCTTGTTTTTGAAATTATATACAACGGTAACTATAAGTAATATTCTGATAAAATATCAATATTTTAAACTGTTATTTTTATCAAGGACGCATTTTTAAAAACTTGTTTTTTCCCGTGTGCGGATATAAGAACTTTTAAAAAAGGAAATGCGATGGATTTTGATACGCCCGTCTACTCGATACAAAATGCTCGGCTTCAATTCGGAGAACGCCCGCTGTTCACGGGGTTGAACCTGTACGTGAAAAAAGGCGACAAAGCCTGTTTGGTCGGACGAAACGGATCGGGAAAAAGCACGCTTTTAAAAGTCATGGCGGGCTTGATTGAGCCAGATACCGCCGAAGTGTTTTTACAGCCGGGAACGTTGGTGTCGTATATGGCTCAGGACGACGCTTTGGACGAGTACGACACGTTGCGCGATGTCGTGTTGTCCGGACTTGGGGATCATCGTTTTGACGAAACGTATAAGGCGGACGTTTTGATTTCCGATTTGAATATCAAAGGCGAACAAAAAACCAAAACGGCATCCGGCGGCGAACGCAAAAAAGCCGCTTTGGCAAAAGCGCTGGTCAGCGAACCCGATATTTTGCTGTTGGACGAACCGACAAACCACTTGGACATTTCAACGATTGAAAAGCTGGAAGACATCATCCGTAATTTTTCCGGAGCCGTTATCGTCGTCAGCCATGACAAAGCTTTTTTAAAGCGTGTCGGGACTTCAATGATTTGGCTTGACCGCGGCATTGCCAGAATGTCGGACAAGGGCTTTGAATATTTTGAAGACTGGCAAGACGCCGTATTTGAACAGGAAGAAGCCGAACAAAGACGTTTGGCAAAAAAAATCGAAGCGGAAACCGAATGGCTTCATAAAGGGGTTACCGCGCGCCGCAAAAGAAACCAAGGGCGGTTGCGCCGATTGTTTGATTTGCGAACGCAGCGTCGCGAACAGCTCAAGCAAACGGGGTCGGTCGATTTGAATATCGACGAAGGCGCGTTGCGTTCCAAACTGATTATCGAAGCCAAACACCTGAACAAATCTTTCGGAGAACGCACGATCGTCAAAGATTTCTCCATCCGTATCATGCAGGGTAACAAAATCGGCATTGTCGGCGCGAACGGCGCGGGCAAAACCACGTTGCTGAAACTTTTAACACAGCGCTTGGAACCTGATTCCGGCATGAGCAGACGCGCCCGAATGATAGAAGAAGTCTATTTTGACCAACACCGTGAATCACTGGATCCCGACGCGACGTTGAAAGAAACGCTGTGCCCCGACGGCGGAGACCATATTTTGGTTCAAAACGAATACAAACATGTCTATTCGTATTTGAAGGATTTTTTGTTTAAACCGTCCGAAGCCAATGCGCCCGTTTCTTCGTTGTCGGGGGGCGAAAAAAATAGGCTGCTGCTGGCAAAAGTTCTTGCAAAACCGTCGAACTTTCTGGTTTTGGACGAACCGACGAACGATTTGGATACCGATACCCTTGATTTATTGCAGGAAGCTTTGGTGAATTACAAGGGTACGCTTTTGATCGTTTCGCACGACCGCGATTTTTTGGATAACGTAGCGACATCATTGCTTTATATGGCAGGGGACGGCAGCGTTGTCGAATATGTGGACAGCTGTACGGACATGTTGGAAAAAATCCGTAAAAAAGAAGCGGAAGCTCTTAAGAAAAATGCCAAAACCGCCGTTACGGAAAAAAAAGAAACCGCCAAACCCAAAGCCCAGACACGGCGAATGTCTTATAAGGATAAACGCCTGCTTGAAACGTTGCCGCACGAGATTGAAGTTTTGGAAGCCGAAATCAAAATCGTTGAATCCAAGATGGAAGATCCCGAATTTTATGCGCGTTCTCCCGACGAATTTCAACGCGAAGCCGAACGTTTAAGCACGCTTAAAGCCGATTTGGATGCCAAAGAAACGCAATGGCTGGAATTAAATATGCTGGCGGAAGAGCTTGGCGTTTAACCGAAATGCCGGATAAAGTGCCAAAGAAAACAATCTGATTAAGGTCATTTCCGTTTTATGAACGGGGCTGCGGATTAAAGAGAAGAGTCGTTATCAACGCCGTTATTGTCGTCGCTTTCGTCTTCGCTGCCGTTCGGATCCGTATCAATGGCGTACCCCGCCGCACGGACGGTACGAATCAGGTCTTTTTCTCCGCCTTCGTTCATGGCTTTGCGCAGACGGCGGACATGGACGTCCACGGTTCTTAATTCGACGTGAATGTCGGCGCCCCAGACTTCTTTTAACAAAACTTCGCGCGGAAAGACGTGGCGCGGGCGTTCCATTAAATACTGCAACAGACGAAACTCCGTCGGACCTAAATGAATAAAGCGGTTGCCGCGGGTTACGCGCCTTGAATTCAAATCCATTTTAATGTCTTCGAAAACCAGCTCTCCTGATGTTTCCGTCGGACGTACGCGACGCAACAGAGCCTTAATTCTGGCAATCAGTTCGGGAACGGAAAACGGCTTTGTCATATAATCGTCGGCACCGACGCTTAATCCTTTGACTTTGTCGGCTTCTTCCCCGCGCGCCGTCAGCATGATGACGGGCATGTTGCGCAAAGAATGGTCATAGCGAATTTGTTTGCATATATCCGTTCCGCTCATGCCGGGGAGCATCCAATCCAGCAAAACCAAAGCGGGAGCATTGACTTTTATTTCTTTCAGGGCTTCGTTTCCGTCGGAACACGAGCAAACGTCAAAGCCTTCCTTTTCCAAATTGTATTTCAACATGGTAACGATGGCGTCTTCGTCTTCTACGATCATAATCAACGGATTCATGAATTTTCCCTGTGTTTCTACGGTATCGAAGATTTCTTTTCTAAAGCAATTATGCGTTACAATCGTTAATTTTTTACTTCCGTTGTTTTGCTTATCCTTGCTTTAAAGCGTTGATGTTGTCGGCATAATTTTTATTTGAAAAAACGGCGCTTCCCGCGACAAGAACGTCGGCTCCCGCTTCTTTGCACAATTTCGCGGTTTCGGGATTGATGCCGCCGTCGACTTCCAGCTCAACGGGGCGACCTTGTATCATTTTTTTGATTTTTCTGATCTTTTCAAGCTGGGAAGGGATAAAGCTTTGACCGCCAAAGCCCGGATTGACCGTCATTACCAAAATCAAATCGACCTTGTCCAAAATATATTCCAAAACACTTTCAGAAGTGGCGGGATTTAAAGAAACGCCCGCTTTGATGCCGAAAGACTTGATTTGTTGCAACAGCCTGTCCAGATGTTTGTCGGCTTCGGCATGGACGGTAATGATGTCGGCGCCGGCCTTGACGAACGGTTCGATATACAAAGAAACGGGCTCGATCATTAAATGGACGTCAAAGATTTTATCCGTATAAGGGCGGACGGCTTTAACGACGGCGGGACCGAAAGTAATGTTCGGAACGAAATGACCGTCCATGACGTCGATATGGATGTAATCGGCGCCGGCGTCGGCGACGGCTTTGACTTCGCGTCCTAAATCGGCGAAATCGGCGGATAAAATGCTTGGAGCGATTTTCATGAAGAACCTCCGTAAAAAAACGTTTTTAATACTATGTACTTTCGGCGAGCCGCTTTCAACGAAAAACAAAAAGCGAGGCTTTTAAAATGATTTACAATTTCGTTGTTTCATTATAGGAATTTATCAAAGAAACGCATTTACTTGGAGAGCTTTAAGGTATGACGGAAATAAAAGACATCGCGTTGACGGCAGAAGCGTGGCCGTTTCAGGAAGCCCGCGCTTTGTATAACGAAAAGCTGGGCGGCAAAGTCCCCGAGAAAGGATACGTTTTATTCGAAACGGGCTACGGTCCTTCGGGATTGCCTCATATCGGCACGTTTGGCGAAGTCGTGCGCACGACGATGGTTATGAATGCGTTTAAAACTCTGTATCCCGATATTCCGACAAAACTGTTTTGCGTTTCCGACGATATGGACGGCTTGCGCAAAGTTCCGGATAACATTCCGAACAAAGACATGGTTGCGCAATACTTGGGGAAACCTTTGACGAAAATACCCGATCCGTTCGGTTGCCATGACAGTTTCGGTGCGCACAATAACAACCAGCTGAAGCTGTTTTTGGATTCTTTCGGTTTTGAATACGAATTTAAAAGCGCGACCGAATGTTATACGTCGGGTTTGTACGACAAAGCCTTGCTGGCCGTTTTGCAGAATTACGAAAAAGTAATCAACGTCATTTTGCCGACGTTGGGCGAGGAGCGCCGTGCGACATACAGTCCGTTTTTGCCGATCAGCCCGAAAACGGGTAATGTCTTGCAAGTTCCCGTCTTGGAAATCAATAAAGAAAAGGGGACGATCGTTTTTGAAGACGAAGACGGCACACGTACCGAAGTCCCCGTCACGGGCGGACATTGCAAACTTCAATGGAAAGCGGACTGGGCGATGCGTTGGTACGCTTTGGGCGTTGATTACGAGATGTCGGGCAAGGATCTGACCGATTCCGTAAAGTTGTCGGGCAAGATCTGCCGTATTTTGGGCGGTGTGCCGCCTCAAAATCTGACGTATGAGCTGTTTTTGGACGAGAAGGGCGAAAAGATTTCAAAATCCAAAGGCAACGGGCTTGCGGTAGAAGACTGGCTGAAATATGCGCCGCAGGAATCTTTGTCTTTGTTTATGTTCCAAAAGCCCAAGACGGCGAAGCGTCTGCATTTTGACGTTATTCCCCGTGCCGTGGACGAATATTTGAATTTTGTTTCCGCTTACGGCAGGCAGGAAGGCAAGGATAAGCTGAATAACCCCGCCTGGCACATTCATTCGGGCAATCCTCCGAAACCAGAAACGGGTCTGTCTTACGGTATATTGTTGAATTTGGTCAGTGTTTGCCATTCGGACGATCCGTCGGTGTTGTGGCATTATATTTCGGCGTATGCGCCCGAAGCGACGCCCGAAACGTGCCCGTATCTGGCAAAGCTGGTTCCTTATGCGATAGCGTATTACAAGGATTTTGTCCTGCCGCAACAGAAGTACCGCAAACCTGACGAAGCCGAAACGGCAGCGTTGAATGATTTAAAAGAAACGTTACGGTCATTGCCGGCGACTTCGACGGCGGAAGAAATACAAACGGCGGTTTATGAAGTCGGGAAACGTCATGATTATGCGGATTTAAAGCTTTGGTTCAAGACGATGTACGAAACTCTTTTGGGGCAAAGCACGGGACCGCGTATGGGGTCGTTTATTGCGTTGTATGGCAAAGACGAGACCGTTTCTTTGATAGACAAAGCCGTTAGCGGTGAATTGGCCGGATAATAAAATAATAAAAAGAAGAGCCTCGAAAGAGGCTCTTTGTTTTTATATGGGAAAGCTCTTCAAAAGTCTTGTGAAACGCCGATAAAATTAAACAGAGCGGGGCGTATTTCCGCGTATATCCTTTTAAAATCTTCTTCCGTCAGGGCTTTGGGCGTTTCCAATGTGATTAAAGGGATTTGCCTTTCCTGTCCCGCCCACGTTCCGAAAGACCCCGTCGTCGGGTACCCCACGTTTTCAACGAATCTGTATCCCGTGATTTCGGCCGTTTTTAATGCCAGTTCGCGGGCAGGGCCGTCGTAATCCGTTAAATGAAGGTCGGAATGAATTGAAATAATGCGGGCAGGCGAATATTTTTCGACCAGTCCCATCATAAAACGCGTTTCCGTTTCCGAAGCAGGAGTGCCCGCCGATATGCTTGAACATCCGGGGGCCTGAGCCGTCTTTTCAAAATTTTTCGTCGGATAGTTTCTGTTTAAATCGACTTTATTTGCGTTGACGCGCGTTTTTGCCGCCTTGCCGTCCGGGTTCAGACACGGCAGGAAATATACGTTAAAATCCGCCGCGCAAGATGTTTTAAAAAAAGATTCTTGCATAAAATGTTCGACGGCATAGACGCCTTCGGGTTCGTCGCCGTGGAAACCGCCCAAAATAAAAGCGTTCGGCAGACTGTCGTTGATTTTCCATCTGTAAAAAGAGATTTCACGACCTTGCGGGCTTTCGGTCGAAGCAATTTTTTCGATCATGTTTTGCCCCCTTTGTTCAAGCGATGATATCGGGAAGCAAACTGTTTTCCAAGGCAGAGATTTCGTCTTTGATGGCGAGCTTTCGTTTTTTTAAGCGTTGAACGCGAATCTGATCGAATCCCGCCTGAGCCGTCAAAGCCTCGATTTGCGAATCCAAGTCGCGGTGTTCTTGTTTTAGTGATTTCAGTCGTGCTTCCAGCTTATGTCGATTTGCAGATTCCATAGTATTTCCGCGATTTTGAAAAAAAAATGTTTCAAATGTCATTTTAGACTAGCAGAAACCGATTAAAAAATGTATGGATTTCAGTGAAAAAAATTCATAAGGAGTTTCGACAATGGCGCAAATCAAGCGTATTGGTGTTTTAACAAGCGGCGGCGACTGCGCGGGCTTAAATGCCGTTATTCGTGCTGTCGTTCATCGCGCGATTTGGACGTATGGATGGGAAGTGTACGGCATCTTGGACGGAACCGACGGTTTGACGTTCCGCCCGTTGCGTTATCGCAAAATGTCGATTTCCGATTTTTATACGCCGTATGCCCGTTTGGGCGGGACGATGCTCGGCACGATTAATAAAGGCAGCCCCTTTGCCTATCCGATGCCGGACGGAACGACGAAAG
>HF994914.1 GCA_000434295.1 Acetobacter sp. CAG:977
GAAAACGTGACGGATCAACGTCAAGATGCGACCATTACCTTAACAGGTGCCGGCGGTACGATTGCCGATACCGTTTTGAAAGGTACCGGTGAACTCAAGGTCGGCGACGTTACGTTGACGGCTGGTATGAGCTCCGATGCCGTTATCAAGGCGTTCCAAGGCGATAAGAACTACGGCGCCTACGTTAAGGCTGACGGCAATGTCGCGATCTTTAAGCGTGACGGTTCCAGCATTACTGCCGGAGAATTTACAGCGACACCGGGAACCGGTACTGCTGTTGCGCCGACACCTGCTGCCGGCGACGAATTCGTTTTGACCGGTGCCACGGCGAACCGTAAGTTCAACGCCGGCTTAGGCATTGACACGGGCTACACCGTAACGATCACGGATGACATGACGGCGGAAGATTTCCGCAAAGCGTTGTCCGCACTGGAAGGGATTGAAGCCGACTTTAACGACAAGGGTAATTTGATTATCTACGGCGAAGAAGGCGACGATTTGATCATTACGGATCAGAACGGCAAGGCTGCAGCGTTGTTGGGCGTAGAAGGTTCGGCGACGAACGGTAACAACGAACGTGCGACGTATGCATCGCAGTTTGATAAGGTTCTGACGCAGATTGACCAGTTGGTACAAGACACGTCGTACAAAGGTATCAACCTTTTGAACGGCGACGATCTGACGGTTAACTTCAACGAAACGCGTACGAGCTTTTTGGAGATCAAGGGAGTTACGTTTGACTCCAAGGGGATAGGCTTGACGACGTCGGACAACGAATGGAAGTCGAATGAAGACATTGACAAATCTTTGACGCAGATAGAGAAAGCGACGTCATTGTTGCGTGCTCAGGCGTCAGAATTTGGTCAGAATTTGGCGACGGTTACGACGCGTGAAGACTTTACGGATAACATGATTAACAATCTGGTATCCGGTTCGGACAAGTTGACGTTGGCGGACATGAACGAAGAAGCGGCGAACATGCTTGCGTTGCAGACGCGTCAGCAATTGGCGACGAACTCTTTGAGCTTGGCGTCACAGGCTGCGCAGAGCGTTTTGAGCTTGTTCTAATACGCAATATCCAAAGGAAAAGCCC
>HF994915.1 GCA_000434295.1 Acetobacter sp. CAG:977
GGTCTTGCTCATTTATATTTTGTTTTAATCCATCCGTTTGACGATGGTAACGGCAGAATTGCACGCGCGTTGGCGGAAAAAGCATTGGCTCAAGAAATTGCTCAACCAAGTTTGACGGCATTGGCCTATACAATAGAATCGGAAAAGAAATCTTATTATGCTGCTTTAGAACAGGTTCGTGAATTAGACGTCACAAAATGGCTTTCTTATTTTGCCGAAACGGTATTAAAGGCACAGCAAAACACGCTCGACAGAATCCGATTTATATTGCAAAAGACAAAATTATATGACCGCTTACGCGGACAACTTAATTCCAGACAGGAAAAAGTTCTTGCGCGAATGTTTCGAGAAGGAATTCACGGTTTTAAAGGTGGTTTAAGTGCGGCTAATTATATGAAAATATCGGGAACAAGCTCTGCAACCGCTACCCGTGACCTGAAAGATATGGTCGAAAAAGGAGCTCTGCTCAAAACAGGAGAGCTAAAACATGCGCGGTATTATCTGAATATTGGGAACGAAAAATGAATAAGAATAGAAATAAGGAAAATAAACCTGGAAAAAAAAACGGCATTTTAAAATTTTGATCTATCCCTGTATCCTATTAAATTTCTAAATAAAGGAAGAAAGTGAGTTTTTAATTAGGATTCTCCCATATATTTATAACGCGAACGCAAAAGGCAGATTGCATTTTTCTGTTTTTATATGCGAATAGATGATACACAGAAGTTGCCTTTAATATAACAGATTCCGGTCATTCGTCCGTCTCTACCCTATCCGGTTACAACCACTCCAATCCGAAGCATATCAAAGAAGTCCTCACAGAGATCCGGTGACATAATGAGCATGCTCATTTAAGGGAAAATTATTACTGATGATTTATAGTCAAAAGGGGCGATTATCAAGGATTTCTAATAGTCTAATATGTAAAAATTTTTTTCAAGTAGCTATAAGCTTATACCCCTTTTGAAAAACTTCAAAAAATCAGTTAGTAACTAACTTGTTTATGATAGTGATTTATATTAAAAATCAGAGGGTTATATAACTATGATGACGAGTGCTGTCATCAAGTAAAGTAAAAGAATCTTTAGTTGGAGGGGCAGAGAGGTGCGTTGGCGGTAAAGAATGGGTAAAAATGATAAGGTTATGGTTGAACACAAAGGTATGACAAAACCCTATACCGAAAGCTGCTTTTTCTTTGTTTCTCTTTCCAGGAGTCCTAATTCCCGCATGAGCATTTTGACAATTCGCGGGTTTGTTGACCCTTTATAAAATTTAACCGAAGTCGCTGTCGTTTTTCCGATTAAAACGATGAGATTTTCCTTCGCGTCTTTGAATTCTGTAACAGAGTACGTTTTCCTTATTTTAAAACCGTTTAATCTGGTTATAGGTGTGATTTCTTTTTGCTCCAGATATTGTTGATGAAGTTTTGCAATTCCCTTCTCTGACAATTGCTGAAATAATTCAACAACCGTCCAATTTTTATTTAGGGCAAAAGATAAAATTTTGGCATATTTTGTTTCAGTATTCTTTTTAAATTTTCCCGAAAATAATCCGCGTATGATGATTAAAGGCTTATTTATTTTATCCTTTGATTTTCTTGCAAGCGTACTTACAAAAATATTGTCTAATTTTTTTTTGAAAGCTTTTTGATAAAGGATATAAGCCAGACAGATTGCTTCATATGAAGAAACATTTTTTGTATGTTTTTCTAATTCTTTTTTTGCTTCGCTCAAATTTTTTGATTTTTGGCATGCCAAATTTATTTCTGCTAAATCCATGTCGTGGTTTCTCAATTTTTATCCCAGGATAAAATATAAAATTCCGCCTGAAAAGTTATTTTTTATACAGTATCCAAGTGCGAGCAAAAAAGTATCCCGGGATAAAATTTAATATCCCGGGATATTATCAGTTAAAAATTCAAATAAAGTTTCTTGTAAATAGGCGGGAATTCTTTTTTTTGCGCGGGGATAACTGCGTCCAAAAAAAGCATTCCCTTTTTTGTTCCATTAATACGCATGTAAAAAATTTGGCATGCCAAAGATGTGGAAAACAAAAATTGTAAATAAATCCGTGAGCCGTAAAAGG
>HF994916.1:0-25390 GCA_000434295.1 Acetobacter sp. CAG:977
AATAAGTGCTTACCAGCTCCCTTGTTCCTCTCTATTCCACTACTCCATACCCGCCAACACAGGCGGCCTTTTTTTTGTCCGTAGGCAAACGAAATATAAATAATAGCTTCCTCCATCCCTTGATATCCCGAACCGTTCTTTTGTAAGATAATCTAATACTTAAAGCATCGGGAAAGATATGATGAAGCCTTTTCCTAAAAGTCCCTTCGCCTTCTTGTGGCATTACGCTTTGAAAAATAAAGCCTTGTTCTTAGCGGTATGTTCTTGCGGCGCTCTTTCAATCGTTCTGGCAAAGCTTTCTCCTTACTTTTTTTCAAAAATGATCGCTCTGTTCGAAAAAGGGAAGCCATTTGAACAGATCTCTCATGCTTTTTGGGGATTCCTGACGGCAGTTTTGGTCGCGACGATATTGTCAAAAACACTTGAAACCGTATTCTCGTGCCTTGCAGAAATTAAACTGTGTCCAAAGATTTATAAGCAGATAAGCTTGGATTGTTTTAATTATATTAACGGTCATTCGGTTTCTTATTTTGCCGATAATATGGCAGGGGCTTTGGCTCAAAAAGGCAATTCTTTGGCGCAAAATGCAGGGTTTTATATTTCTCTTTTGTATTATTCGGGCGATGTATTTCAGCTGTTCGTTATTTTCGTAATGCTGGCGGGTATTAATGTTAAATTTGCTCTTTGTTTTGCCGCTTTTATCGTTTTATCCGTTTTGGTCTTGATGTATGTCGGAAAATTTTCCGTTAATTTGCGTGCGAAAATGGTTGAAGAAAAAAATAAAGTTGCAGGGCAGATGATTGATGCTTTGCAAAACCAGTTTTTCGTACGTTTGTTTAACGGAGCCGATCATGAAAAAAACAGAGCCGTCACTCAAATGGACGAAGAAGTCAAAATTACAAATAAGTCCGTGAATATTGAGGTTGTTCAGTCAAAAGGCGAAAACCTGTATTTTCAAATCGTTTCCACGTCTTTTTTGATTTATTCGTTTTATTTGTGGAAAAATTCTGCGGTTTCATCCGCAGACGTTGTTTTGATTTTCTTTTTATTGCAAAACGTTTCCGGAACGGTTGCTTTTTTGATTCACAGAGGCATCGTTTATAGCGGTATTTTTGCCGACATAAGGACAAATTTAATTCCGTTTGCTTATCCTCACGATATTCAAGACAAGCCCGATGCAGGGGAATTAGAAGTAACTGACGGCAAAATTGAATTAAAACACGTCAGTTTTGCTTATAATCATTCCGAAAAGTTATTTGATGATTTTAATTTGACTGTTCCTGCGGGGCAAAAAATCGGCATTGTCGGTATGTCCGGCGGGGGAAAATCCACTTTGATAAATCTGATACAGCGGTTTTATGAGATTGATAACGGGGAAATTTTAATCGACGGACAGAATATTCAAGACGTTACTCAAGAAAGTTTGCATAAAGCCATAGGGTATGTTCCTCAATCTTCCTCATTGTTGGAAAGATCGGTCGCCGAAAATATTTCTTACGGACGATCTGAAGCTTCAATAAGCGAAATAAAAGATGCTGCCCGCAAAGCTTATGCGGATGAGTTTATAAGGAAGTTGCCTCAGGGGTACAGGACTGTTTTAAATGCGAAAAATCAGCTTTCGGGCGGGCAAATTCAACGTTTGGCAATTGCTCGGGTGTTGCTGAAAAATTCAAAAATTTTAATTTTGGACGAGGCAACCTCTTTTTTGGACAGTGAATCCGAATTTTATATCGGAAAAGCGGTCGAAAATATGTTGCAGGATAAAACCGTTTTGGTCGTGGCTCATCGGTTGTCCACTTTGAAAAACATGGACAGGATTATTGTCTTGGAAAAGGGGAAAATCGTAGAAGACGGGACTTTGCAAGACTTGCTGGCTTTGAAAGGAAGTTTTTATCAGTATTGGATGCTGCAAAAATTGAAAGGCGGAGATGATGAAAAATAGGCTGCTTTTCGATTTTATAAAAAAATATTATGGACAGGTCAAATATACCCTTTTGTTTATGTTACTGATTTTGCCCGTAACATCCGTTATTTCTCAGTTGGTGCCTTGGTATGTCAGCAAAATTATTACGTTGATAAACCTGAATGAGCCGTCGGACGAAATTTGGCAAAAACTGATTGTCATGTTTATCGCGATAGCCGTGTTGCCCGTGATTTCGACGCTGATCAGTTTGTTCGTGATGTTTTTATTGCAAAAGAAAATCGCGTATCCTCTGGGATTGCGCATCCGCCGCGATTTGTTTGCTCAGGCTTTGGGGCAGCACAGGAGGTTTTGGAGCAAGTATAACGCCGGAACGGTCTTTAGCAAAATTGACAATACTAGGCGTTTTATTGCCGCTTGGGGATCTCTCGGCGATTTTTTGCTTTTCTTTTATACGTCGGTTTGGACGCTGATCATTATTTTGTTTTTGTTGGCAAGGATTAATCTTTCTTTCGCTTTGGCATATTTGTGCGGGACATTAATTCTCTTCGCCGTTTTTCATAAAGTGTCTTCTTCGACGTTTAAAGTGTCGGCTCAGCAAGAAAATTTTATGAACAAAATTTTCGGGCGCACCGTAAATATGGTCGGTAATTACTTTTTGCTTAAAATCTTTGCAAGCGTCGGAAGAGAAAGCGAAAAGTTGGATAAAGACTATACGACGGTTTGCAAGGCGATGCAGAAAAATGCTTGGTTACGCAACAGAAATCAGCTGTTCTTGAGCATCTCGGTTGTTTTATTTGAGTGTTTGATGATTGTCTATGCCGTTCTTTTGTGGACGAAAGGCAATATTCAAGTCGGTAATATTGTTTATATTTTGAATGCCGTTATGCCGTTAGGCGGAATTGTTGCAAATTTGGCAGGTTTTTGGATGCTTAATCGTGCTCATCTGTATAAAGTGCAAAACAACCTGACAATGTTGGCAGAAACGCCTGAAATCAAAGATGCTGATAATGCGAAACAATTAACCGTGTCATCGGGAAAGATAGAATTTAAAGGATTGAATTTTTCCTATAACGATGCCGGTCGCGTTATTTCCGACTTAACTTTAACGGTAAACGGCGGGGAAAAAGTCGGGATTGTCGGTGTGTCAGGAGGCGGAAAGACGACGTTGCTACACCTTTTGCAAAGGCTACTCCCGACGCCAGAAAAATCAATATACATTGACGGGCAGGATATTACGAAAGTTACTCAGAACAGCCTGCACGATGCGATAGCTTTTATTCCGCAGGATACGTCATTGTTTCACAGGACATTGTCAGAAAACATAAGTTACGGCTCTTTTAACGCAACGGAAGAACAAATTGCGGAGGCGTCCCGTAAAGCCTTTGTGGATGAATTTGCGGAAGAATTGCCTGAAAAATATCAGACGCTGGTGGGCGACAAAGGAGTAAAACTTTCGGGCGGGCAGCGCCAGCGCGCGGGAATAGCAAGAGCCGTTTTAAAAGATTGCAAAATTTTATTATTGGACGAAGCGACATCGGCTTTGGACAGCCGATCTGAAAAATACATTCAGGAATCTTTGCAAAACCTGATAAAAGGCAAGACGGTCATCGCCGTTGCGCACAGGTTGTCCACATTGGAAAATATGGACAGGATTGTTGTTATAGATAACGGTTTGATTATTGAAGAAGGTCGTCCCGAACAGCTGTTACGCCAACAGGGAAAGTATGCAAAACTATGGAATTTGCAGGCGTAAGGGATAAAAAAAGACTTAATTTTTTGTGGCAGACGGTCTGGAACAATCAACGTAATTTAATACGTTAGATATAACTGTGCGGATGATGCTTGCGCACAAAGAATAGATTTCTTTTGTATTACGGATTTCATTAATTTCGAGTGTTGTGTAAAAAGTCAGACAGAAAGAAGGAGGCATAAGTCTTAGCTTTCATCGCTTTCTCCAACCAATGCAGCTAAAAGCAAAATAAGCCAAATCACAGGGAGCCAACCAAAAAATAAATTAACGACATATACTTTGCGGGCATTTTTGTTGTTCGAAGCCAGTTTTGATGGAAGCATATAAATCAATAAAAAAATGTAAATAGCAGTTATTATGATTGTTGCATAAATAATTATGTTTACGGTTTTCCTGATGGGCGGATTTTCTTCTTTTAAATATTTTTTTGTAACATACCCCATTCCGCTTTCTGTTTTTATTTCAATCCATTCTCCATGTTCTTGTATGGCATCTATGATATTTCCTTTGGTTAATTTCCCAATTATTTGGCAATGTATTCCAGCGCAAGAACGTATATTTAGAGAGGAGGCATTTACGATATAGTTTGATGCACTTACTGTGTGAGTGATGAAAACAATGTATAAAAAAACAATAAATTTTATATATTTCAATTTATTTTCCTTTATAACTAAAGGCACTATTCTGCTTTTTTGCGCGAAGTCGTTATTCCATTTTATATTTTTTCTGCCGGCTTGGAATATGACGGTTAAAGCGGATAAATTTTAATTAACAGTAACAATTTTTATTGTGATCGGCAAATCTATTTTTTTAAATTCTTATATTAATCAGACAGAACGGACAGGGGTAGATACAAAAAAAGCACCTCGACGGGTGCGTTTTTTAAAATGGTGCCGCTGGTGAGAATCGGACTCACGACCCCTTCCTTACCAAGGAAGTGCTCTACCACTGAGCTACAGCGGCACTGCTCTACAAAATCGAAACATATATAAATTCATTTTTGCCTGCAAGCAAAAAATATTTTATTTTTGAACTCTGCTTTAAACATCGCTACAATCTTATTTTCCTGCCCGATCGGAGTGCGTGATTATGGATGATGCTAAATCTGACAATACCGAAAAAAATCAAAAAAAATTCGATAAACAAGCCGAAATGTTACGAAAAAACCTTGAAAAACGAAAAAAACAATTAGCCGAACGCAACCAAAAAATCAAAAATAAAGACGACAACTCATGATTTTCGCTTAATTGCTTGATATAACCGTAAATCAAGTTTAAAAATCTTTTCCGGATGGCTCTAGTTATAAGGATTGATTATGGATCGCATTCGTATCGTCGGCGGCGTCCCGTTAAAAGGCAAAATTAAAATCAGCGGCGCTAAAAATGCCGCTCTGCCCTTGATGGCGGCTTCGCTGCTCTCTGATGAACCGCTGACCCTCACTAATTTGCCTCATCTGGCTGATATCATGACCATGACCGCGTTGCTGTCTCAGCACGGCGTCAAGCTGACTTTAACCGATACGGACGGCGGCGCATTGGCGTTTGATGCGGCAAATATCTATAACCTGAAAGCTCCGTACGACATCGTGCGAAAAATGAGAGCCTCCATTTTGGTTCTGGGGCCGTTGCTGGCGCGCTTCGGAAAGGCAAAAGTCTCTTTGCCCGGCGGATGCGCCATCGGAACAAGACCCGTCGATTTGCATTTAAGCGCTTTGGAAAAAATGGGCGCCGAAATTACTTTAAAAGAGGGATATATCGTCGCAAACGTTCCTGACAGATTGCACGGCGCAGAAATCGTATTCCCGAAAGTCACCGTCGGCGGAACCGAAAATTTGCTGATGGCGGCAACCTTGGCCGAAGGAAGAACCGTTCTCAGAAATGCCGCTCAGGAACCTGAAATTTCCGATTTGGCAAACTGTCTGGTCAAAATGGGGGCTAAAATCTCAGGTATCGGAAGCAGTAACCTGATTATTGACGGCGTCGATAAATTGCACGCCGCCACTCATAAAGTCATTTCCGACAGAATCGAAGCCGCAACTTATGCCATCGCTGCCGCCATTACGCGCGGGTGCATCGAAATGGTCGATGCGGATATGAACGATATGGCCGCCGTCGCCAGAGTGCTGGTCGAGCTGGGCGTTGAAATGAAAGAAACGGAAAACGGTTTTATCGCAAACGCGGAAGACGCTTATCTGATCGGAACCGACGTCATGACAGAGCCTTATCCCGGTTTTCCGACGGATGTTCAGGCTCAAATGATGGCGTTGCTGGCAACGGCCAGCGGTGCGTCGCTGATTACCGAAACCATTTTTGAAAACCGTTTTATGCATGTGCCCGAATTGGCGCGCATGGGGGCAAACATTAACGTGCACGGTTCGTCTTCCGCGATTATCCGCGGCGTCCCGAAGCTGTACGGCGCCGAAGTGATGGCAACGGATTTAAGAGCTTCGGTATCTTTGGTTCTGGCAGGATTGGCAGCCGAAGGCGAAACCATCGTCAACCGCGTTTATCATTTGGATCGCGGTTACGAACATTTGGAAGAAAAATTGTCGGCTTGCGGCGCGCATATCGAGCGCATTCACGGAGAACCCTGATATGCAGGGACTGGTTATCGCTTTACCCAAAGGGCGGATTTTGGAAGAGACAATGCCTTACTTTGAAAAGGTCGGCATTGTTCCCGAAGAAGCGTTCTTTGATGAAAAATCAAGGCTTTTGCGTTTTAAGACAAATGTCGAAAACGTAGAGCTGATTCGTGTCAGAAGTTTTGACGTGGCGACGTTTGTCGCGTTTGGTGCCGCACAAATCGGCGTGTGCGGAAACGACGTGCTGGCCGAGTTTGAATATTCGGAAATATATGCGCCCGTTGATTTGGGAATCGGGCGTTGCAGAATGGCGTCCGCGGCACCGAAACAGTATGTCGGCGAAGATATATTAAAGTCGGGGCATGTCCGTGTGGCAACAAAGTATCCTCATATTACGAAAAAGTATTATCAGTCTTTGGGGGTGCAGGCAGAATGCATTAAATTAAGCGGCGCCATGGAACTGGCTCCGACGATAGGATTGTGTACGAGAATCGTGGACGTGGTGTCTTCTGGGGCGACGCTGAAGGCGAACGGATTGGTTGAAATGGAACATATTTTGGATGTATCATCACGATTAATCGTGAACAGGGCGGCTTTTAAAACCAGAACGAAAGAAATGGCTTTTTGGCTGGATAAGTTTAAAGGAGCAGTAAACGGCAATGCGGTTTGAGCTGGGCGAAAGCGGATTTGAGGAAAAATTCACGACATTTTTGTCTGCAAAACGTGAAAATGATGCCGATGTTAACGGTACGGTCGCGCAGATTATTGCGGATGTCAGAAAAAACGGAGACACCGCTTTGTTTGATTATACAAAGCGATTCGATCAGGTGGAACTGACTTCCCAAAGCATCAGAGTATCGGAAAAAGAAATCGAGGAAGCCGTTAAATCCTGCAAAAAGGAAACCTTGGATGCTTTATATCTGGCTGCCGAACGCATAGAAGCGTTTCATGAAAAGCAAATTCCCGAAAGCCGGATGTTCAATGATGAAACGGGAGCTTTGTTGGGGTGGCGGTGGACGCCTGTGTTCGCGGCGGGTTTATATGTTCCGGGCGGCACGGCGGCTTATCCTTCTTCGGTGCTGATGAATGCCGTGCCGGCAAAGGTTGCAGGCGTTAAGCGCATCGTTATGGCCGTTCCCGCACCGCAGGGAAAGATCAATCCTTTGGTTTTTGCTGCCGCAGATTGTGTCGGAATCGACGAAATTTACCGTATCGGCGGGGCTCAAGCCATTGCGGCTTTGGCGTACGGGACGGATTCCGTTAAGCCCGTAGATACTATCGTCGGTCCCGGAAACGCATACGTCGCGGCGGCAAAACGTCAGGTCTTCGGCAAGGTCGGAATCGATATGATCGCGGGGCCGTCCGAAATTTTGGTCGTCGCGGATGAAACGGCAAACCCCGAGTGGGTGGCAACCGATTTGTTGTCTCAAGCCGAACACGATAAGTCGGCGCAATCAATCTTGATTACGGATTCCGCGGCGTTCGCCGATAAAGTATGCAAGGAAGTCGAAAAACGCCTGGAAACGCTTTCCCGTTCTGAAATTGCGCGCGAAAGCTGGAAAAATAACGGCGCCGTTTTCATTGTTCGCAATGTTTATGAAGATGCGGGAGCTTTGGTTGACCGTATCGCACCCGAACATTTGGAATTGTGCGTCGAAAATCCGCAAGAGCTGTGCAAGCGCATACATCATGCGGGTTCGGTCTTTTTGGGGAACTTTACTCCTGAGGCCGTCGGCGACTATATCGGCGGGCCGAACCATGTTTTGCCGACCGCACGAAGCGCCCGTTTTTCATCGGGGTTGGGCGTTCACTCATTTATGAAGCGGACAACGATTTTGTCATGCACGCAAAAAACGTTGGACGAAGTCGGAAATGCCGCCGTGTTGCTCGCCGAAGCGGAAGGCTTGACGGCTCATGCGGCGTCAATACGTTGCAGGTTGTAATAGGTATCAAACGGAACGGACGGTTGGAAATGTCAAAGTTCTTTGATTTGTTCACGGCTTTGTGGAGACAGGATTTTCAAACGCTGGCTAATCCCGAAGTCGTCGGTATGCTTTATGCGGTTTTGTTGGTCGTTTTGATTTTGGAAAACGGTTTCTTGCCGACAACTTTCTTGCCGGGGGACAGCTTGCTGTTGTTGACGGGAGCTTTGATCGCGAACGGGTCTTTGGATTATTGGCTGACAATAGCCGTGTTGACGGTCGGCGCGTCTTTGGGATGTTGGCTGGGCTATTTACAGGGATTGTGGCTGGGAGAACATAAGTTCGTTCAAAAATGGCTGAACCGGATTCCTAAAAAATACCACGATAAAACGGAACGGCTTTTGGATAAATACGGATTGACGGCTTTGTTAATCGCTCGTTTTACCGCTTTTGTCAGAACGCTGATGCCCTATGTCATCGGAATTACCGAAATGCATCCGAAGAAATTCCAAATCGTCAATTGGGGCAGCGGTTTTTTGTGGGTGTTTCTGTTGGTTAATATCAGCTTTTGGCTGGGACATACCGAATTCTTTAAAATGTACCAGTCCAAAATTATGACGGCTTTGACCCTTGTCCCCGTTTTCTTTATCATCGTGGGGGTCGTCACAATGTTGGTGTTCGTCTGGAAACGCCGCAAAGAAGAAAAAAATAATAACGGTTAGGGAGAACTCTTATGTTGAACTTTCAGTTTTTTAATCCGACTCACGTCGTTTTCGGTAAGGGAATGATTGCTCAGCTGAAAAATTTGTTGCCGGCAAACACAAAAATTTTAATGACTTACGGCGGCGGTTCGATAAAAAAGAACGGCGTCTACGAACAGGTGAAAGAAGCATTAAAAGGCTTTGAAGTTGTCGAGTTTTCAGGGATTGAACCCAATCCGGAATACGAAACGTGCCTGAAAGCCGTTGAAATTGTCAATACGCAAAATATCGGGTTTATTTTGGCGGTCGGCGGCGGATCCGTATTGGATGCGTCAAAGTTTATTTCCGTTGCGGCAGGGTATGACGGTGATAAATGGGAAATTATGCAAAAACTGTTGCCGTTGCCTCAGAAAGTTCCCGTCGGTGCCGTGATGACTTTGCCGGCCACGGGGTCGGAAATGAACTGCAATCTGGTGATATCCAGACGCGAAACAAAAGAAAAATTCGGCGGCGGCATTCCTTCCGTATTTCCGAAATTTTCAATTATCGATCCGTCCGTAACGTTTTCTTTGCCGATGCGCCAGACCGTGAACGGCATCGTTGATACGTTCGTTCACGTGATGGAACAGTATGCGACGTATGACGTTGATTCGCCGTTGCAGGACAGATGGGCGCTTTCGATTATTCAAACGCTGATTGAAGAGGCGCCTAAGGTTTTGGAAAACCCGAATGACTATAATGTTCGGGCGAATCTGTTTTGGTGCGCGACGACGGGGTTGAATTTTATGATTGCTCCGGGCGTTGTTCAAGACTGGGCGACCCATGCTTTGGGACACGAATTGACGGCTTTGTACGGGTTGGATCACGGGCAGAGTTTGGCTGTGATTTTGCCGCGTTTGTGGAAGGTTCTCTTTAACGAGAAAAAACAAAAGCTGGCAAAAATGGCCAGAATCGTTTGGAACGTTACGGGGACGGATGATGAAGCCGCAGAAAAGTGTATTGCGCTCAGCGAAGATTTCTTCCGCTCCATCGGCATGAAAACGAAATTAAGCGAATACAATGTCGATGCGTCGGAAGCGGCGGAAATTCTTAAACAACGTTTCGCCGAAAGAGGTGTTAATCCGGGGGAAACCGGAAAACTGACGCCGGAAGCCATTTACAAAATCGTTTCCGAAAGCTGATTTTTTATGTAAAGGGGAAGCGCATGTCAGACTTCCCCTTTTTTAAAAAATATTCTGTTGCCGTGTGATAAAAAACAGTTCTCATTTATGGGGTTTTTGGTATGATGGCAACGTTGATTCATTACATCAAAAGGATGGGACAATGTCTTTTTTTGAACAGGTGAACGGGAAAACCGTTGATGAATACGTCAGCGACGTGGCAAACGGCAAAACGCCGGCAATCGCCGTCAGCCGCCGCGATTTTAATGCGGATCAGTATAAGGCGCTGTGCGAGGCTATCCGAAACAGCAAGGCCGTTAATAACGTTTTTTTAAGTGACATTTCCGACGAAGCGGAAATTAAAATGTTGTTTGATGCGATCGCTTCAAACGGAAATATTGAAAAAATTACTTTGCAAAATACGCCGCTGGGCGACAAATATGTCAAAGAATTCGCCGATATGTATGTCAAACATCCTTTGTTGACGGGGATCTTCTTTAAAAACGCCAATATCGGAGACGAAGGCGCCGTCGCTTTGGCTCATGCCGTTTCTCAAAAGACAAAAGCCGCAGAAGCCGAAGGCGTCAACGGCGAAGCAAAGTTGTTGAAAAGCATTCGTCTGAATCAGAATCATATTAAGAACGACGGTGCCAAAGCTTTGGCCGAAGTCCTCAAAGACGGCAAAAAATTGCAAGTCTTTATCGTCGCCGGAAACGAAATCGAAGACGAAGGTATGTTCGCGGTGGCTGATGCCTTGGCCGTTAATGATACCGTCGAAAAACTGGACGTATCGGGGAATCCGTTTTCTCCCAGCGGCGCAGCGGCTTTGGTCGCCGTCGTGCGCAATAAGCCGTCCATTAAAGAATACGCCGGTTTCGAAATTTAATCTTTTCCTTTTAAACAAAAAGCGCGTTCCTCTGCGGGAACGCTCTTTTTTTAAGGGGGCGCCATGCCTGAAATTCTTGTTCACGTTCACCTGTTCTATCCTGAATTTTGGAATGAAATTTCGGCTTGTCTGAAAAATATTTCTTCGCCGTACGATTTGGTTGTGACTTTGGTCGAGAATGATTCAAAAACCATTGAAAATATCAAGGGGTTTAAATCCGACGCACGAATTGAAATCGTTGAAAATCGCGGTTTTGACGTTGCTCCCTTTATAAAGATCATGCGCGAAAACGACTTAAGCCGCTATGATTTCGTGATACACCTGCATTCAAAACGGGATGTAGCCGATACTTTGGGAAATGTCGTTTTAAAGGATCCGAAGCAATGGCGTCGACTGTTGTTGAATTTTTGTTCTTCGGCGCAAAATTGGCAAAGAACGCTTAAAACCTTTCACGATAACTCGAAAACGGGAATGGTGGCTGACAGAGTTTGCATTTTAAGCGAACGTTTTGATCCGACACCGGAAATGTGTTCGGCAGCCAAGGATTATCTAACCGAGTACCTGAAGATACCGCTTAAAAAAGCCGTCTTTGTTTCGGGAACGATGTTTATGGCTCGATCAGAATTGTTTAAGCCTTTGGTCGAAAAAGTGTCTTTTGATGATTTTGAACCGACGAAACGGCAGGATTTTTTAACGTTGGGGCATATTTTTGAGCGCGTTTTCGGTTATATCGTGTATTCCCAAGATTATGAAATATCGGATTTTGCCGGCAGAAATTGGCGCGTGTTTCCGGCAAGACTGTGTCCGACGCCTTTTTTGATACGTTTAAAAAATTCCGTTTTCAGATTTGTCTTTCAAAAAAAGACAGACAAAAAAGGAAACACTTTGATTAAAGTTTTTAAAATCCCCGTGTGGAGAAAAAAATCAAACGTTGTCAAATAGTTCGTTTAATTGAAGGGCAATTTTTTCAACGCTGAAATTTTTTAAAGTAATCTTTTTTGCTCTTTCGGCTTTTTCTTTGCGTTCCGAAGGGGTATTCAGGTAACGGTCAACCAATTCTTTTAATTCATCGGCGTTTCGATACATGGGAATGCTGTCTCCGTACAGGCGTTCTATGGCTTCGACATAATCGGAAATGATGAAGGCGCCGCATGCCGAAGCGTCATATATTCTGTTGGCGATAAATCCTTTTTTTGCCATGTCGTCCCAATGGTCGCACAAAACGATGTCTGCGGAAGAATAATATTTGTGAAGTTCCGTGTTTTTAATGCCGGTTCCGGCTGTTTTTACGCCGAATTGTTCCCAGTCTCCGCCATAGACGGTTATCGGCAGATTTTTTTCCAAAGCGAACTTAACGCAGTTTCTGAAGACGCCTCGAGAATTTCCTACGAATAAAACTTTTGTTTTGAAGTCGTCGGAAGGTTCGGGGAAAAATTTTTCGGGATCTGTAAATTGCGGAACAAAAAAGCAATTTATTCCTTCTTTTTTTAAATACTCCGCATATGGCAAAGACGCGCAAGCAACGGCACTAAAACGGGACATTTCGTCTAAAGAGACACTGTTCGGATGCGACAGGATGTATAGGATATGTTTCCCTTTGGAATTTTTCGGAGGAATATACTCGGTTAATCCGCGCAAGGTTAGAGTTTTTATATTTTTTTTATCTGCGGGATAACGGAAGCGGTTACAAAAATCGATACGGACGGTTTGACCGTTTTTTTCAAAAAATTTTTTTAAATCTTCGGCGATCCAGAAATCACCCCATTTAAAGCGTTCGTCATCAGGCGGTGCCGGACACTTAATTGCCGTAACGTTTTTGTAGCGTCTGTAAAAAAATAAATCTTTGATATTTTTGAAGATTTTTGAAAACGTTTTTGTTCGAATTTTTAAAACAGGAACGGTAAATATTCTGACTTTGATGCTGCGTTCGGGCTTAATATCAAGAGAAATCAGAAATTTTAAAATTTTAGGAAAAGGCATTGCCAAAAAACTTTATTAACAATAATATATAACGTATTCTTTTTTTTAAAGACTATAGCTTGAAAAGTCAATAAAAAAAGATAATAATTACGTTTTATTGATGCATGAGATTTTTTAATGTTATCACGGAAAGAAAATAAAATAAATTTGTTTTTAAAATCTGTATTTATGTTTCCGCCTTATTCAAAAAAGAATCTTTTGATGGCTCTCGGGAAAAAACCAAAACTTTCTTTTTGTGATTTTTTGATTTCTTATATTTGTTTTCCATTCAATATATATCGCCTTTATAACCTTTTGAAAAAAGAAAAAAAATATAATCAAGAGCCTTTGATAAAAAGCGTAAATAAAAAAGAAAAAGAAAAGGAAATAAATATCTTTCTGACAGATAAAAGGACGATCCCTCTTATTGTTTCTCTGACGTCTTTTCCTCAAAGAATGGCAGATATCTCTTATGTGCTGTATTCTTTAATAAACCAAACGCTGAAGCCGGATAAAACGATTCTGTGGCTGGCAAAAGAACAGTTCCCGCAAAAAGAAAATGATTTGCCGGATGACGTGATCGGTTTTGTTGAAAAGGGGCTGGAAATTCAATGGTGCGAAGATTTGCGCTCTTATAAAAAATTGATACCGGCATTGAAGGCGTTCCCCAATGCGAATATCGTAACGGCAGATGACGACATTTATTATCCGTCGGATTGGTTGGAAAAATTGTATTTGGCTCATCTGCGACATCCTGGATGCATCGTGGCACATCGAACGCATTTGATAAAAACAATGAACGGAAAAATGGCTCCATACAATGAGTGGGAAAAATCCGTTTCCTTAAATCAGGAAATGTTTTCTTTGTTTGCAACAGGGTGCGGCGGCATCCTGTATCCAGAAGGAGCTTTGGACAAACGTGTTTTTGACAGAAGATCTTTTGAGGAATTGTGCCCGAATGCCGACGATATTTGGTTTTGGGTAATGGCGGTTTTAAATAAAACCCCGATCATAACAGCGGAAAACAATATGCGCGAATTGGTCTATGTAAATCCGGAACGCGAACTGAATTCTAACGGAGAAACAACTCTTTATGCCTTGAACAAAAACGGCGGGAATGACCGTCAACTAAAGGCAGTTATGCAAAAATATCCTGAAATCGCAGACATTCTTAAACAAGACGATTCTTTGAAAAAAAAGATATAAAAATTTTTCATGTCCCTTCTTTTTTTACTTTGAATTTTATTTTTATAAAAAACAAAGTCAGAATACGTTTTTTCCCTTTGCGTTCGAAATTGAATACTTTGCCGAACAAATGCCTGACGTATTCCGAAAACGTGTATGTCCTTGATAGAGACATCGTTCCCAAATACGCCGGCAAAAAAGCGTTTTCCTGAACGGAGATGCGAGGCAAAATATAGTCGCTGTCGGAACTTAAGGTGAATCTTCGATCCGATTTGCCTTTCGCACGAATTGAAACGGCCGAACGGTAATATTTTCGGGCAAATTTTAAAACGCGGTCGTTATATTGACCGTAAGGATAGCTGAAATGCGAAACCGTTTTTCCGATATGATTTTCAATCAGTCGCTTGCTTTGCGAAAATTCATTTTCCAAGTCTTCGTCGTTTTTAATTAATGTCAGCCATTGATGCGTTTTCGCGTGCGAGCCGATCGTGCAAAGCGGATTTTGCGCCATGTCTTTCAGATCATCCCATGAACATAAAAAACGCTGTTTATAGGCGGAAAAGTCAATGAGCTCGTTGGTAAAAAGCTCTTGTAAAATCTCATATCCCGATTTTTGAGGCATCATTTCTTTTTGTTTTATAAATGCCTGCCAAAACACGGAAAAAGCCGCTTGCTTTTCCAGTATCGTTGCTGCGAAAACGGTTCGCCCTTCAAAAGGCAGAGAATCATTTTTTGCAATAATGTCCATCATAATTTGCATGCCGTCGGCTTCCGGTTTCATGCAGTTTTTAAAACCGTTTTCGATAAAATCCGAAGCGACATAGAACACAAACGGGACGTTTTGTCGTTTAAATACGGGAAAAGCATGGTCGTAAATGTCTTTCGTTCCGTCGTCGATCGTAATGCAAACGTCGGTCGGTCGGGATGTTTTTTTGTGTTTGTTTTCTATGAATTCATCTATCGACACAAAACGGGCGCCTTGTTCTTTTGCCCGAATGATTTGAATTTCCAAATACTCTGGCGACAGGCGAAGCGCCGAATCCATCCCAAACGGCAAGTGTTCAATGCGCGGCGGAGCCACTCGGTGAAGCATCCATAAAATACCGTTTCGCATGGTAGTTCCTTATAAAGAGATGTTAAAAATATTGCCGACATCGCGAACGGGGGAACCGTCAAAATCTTCCGGAGCCCCTTTATAATTATTGATGGCTTCAATACGGTTGATCATCTTTTCGTATTTTGTGGCGTCTTCATCATTAAAAGAGGAATTCTTGTATTTCAGATGCAAGTCATTCCGTACAAAATTCATATGATGCATCATCAGAACGTCAGAGGAAAACCTCCAGAATTTCCCGACGGGAAAGACCGTTCTTGTCGGGTCGGCATTTTGCGGGAAATATTTCCCCGTTCCCAGTCGTGAAGAACGTTTTATTTTAAAAATAAACGGCGCATCTACCGCAGAAGGAGATATCCTGCGCCAACAGGGGGATTTAACATAGCCGAATACGCCGCATGCCGTCGTATCGATATTGTTTTTTGAAATAAAAGCCTTGGCATTGTCAAATTCGCTTTTGACGTAAAATTCGTCGGCATCAATGCTTAAAAAATGAGAACAATTTTTACGTTTCGCCAATTCAAGACCGATGTTTCTTTTGCGTTTTTCGTTCCATCTGCCGCCTTTTTCCAGATCCGGATTATAACGGTAAATTTCGTCGATCAGACCTTCTTTCATCAGCCGTTCCAGCAAAGGTTCCAAGCTTTTATTGGCAGCACGTCCGTAATTTGAAACCGTTTGATAAACAACAGAAATATAATCGACGCTGTCTCGGATGGAACGAATCGAAGCTTCCAACAGTTCTTCACCGTCAAAAAGATTATAAGAGGCACCGACTTTCATGGCGTTTAATTTTTTTTGATTATAGTCGGCTTTTATTTCGCGGCGTTTTTCTTTGTTTCCGCAAAACAGACAAGTCAGGACAAGCATCATTTTTGAAGGATTGCGGATTTTAAACGGTTTTGCGTTCGGGTCGGCTTTGCGGATGCGTTTTTTTAATACCAGAGGGCGGGGAAGCGTAACCGGAATGCCGAATACGGTATAGATTTTAACGTTGTTTTTCTTTTGAATGTTAAAAAGCTTTGCAAACAATGACAAATGTTTGCGTCGTACTTTTTTATAATTTTCGGCGTTCTTTCCCGAATTCGTGATGCGTTGAAAGTCATTGGAATCGTTATAGTCCAAGACGATTTCGTTTAAAAAGACGGAAGGATTTTTTTTCGTATAAGTTAAAATCAAGTCCCAATCCACATAGCGGGACAAGTTCGTGTCAAATCCGCCCAGCGTGTCATACAAGCGTTTTGAATGGACAAAAGCGCCCAAATCGATATGGTTGCCTTGCAAAAGTTTTTTATATTTTGTTTCTTCGCCGATGACGTCTCCGGACGAGGTGCGAAAGATCTTTGCGTTAAAACATTCGGCATTGTTTTCGCGAATGCCTTTTGCGAAAGTTTCCAGAAAGTTCGGACGCGGGCAATTGTCCGTATCGGCATAGGCAATCCAGTCGTATTTCGCGGCTTCAAGTCCTTTGTTTCGCGCGGCGCAAACGCCCGCATTTTTTTCTTGCGGCAAAAAAACGATCTTTCCGGATTTTAATACGGCGTCGTATTTTGATTTCAGCAATTCCGCCGTTCCGTCGGTCGACCCGTCGTCTACGATAATCAACTCAAAATTCTGATACGTTTGGTTTAAAAGGGCGTCAACGGCTGTCGTAATGCAAAAAGCGCGGTTATACGTCGGCATGATGACGGAAAAAAATACGGGCAAGGCTGAATCTGTCATATGAAAGGGCTCTTAAAAAAAACGAAAAGTTGCTTTAATCTAGAACAAAACCGTTTTTTATTCAACGAAGTGTTTTTGAAAAAAAAGAATATATCACAAAATGTGTTGACAAACAGAAAAAAATATGACATTGTGTTTATACAATCAAAGTCGTGTGTTTCAAACGTCCGCCAGTCGGGCGTTTTTTTATACGGAGAAAAACAATGGGAATAGGAACGGAATTAAAAAAAGGCTTTAAAAAAATCGGCAAAGTATTTTTTTCGCCGTGGACGTTGCTGGGCCCCGTAGGGTTCGGGCTGGGGGTTTTGGATAATGAAAAAAAAGAAGCCGAAAAAGAAATAAAGCAAGAAGAACAGCTTCAGGCGTTGGCAGAAAAGCAGGAAGCCGATACTCAGGAAGCCGAATTTCGCGCAGGACTGGAGAAAAAACGCAAAAGCTCGAAAAATTCTGATGTTATTTTTGCAGGCATTTTGGGGTCAAAAAGTCGTGAAGGTTTAGGCGGGCGAAAAACGTTGTTGGGGTTGTAAGAATGCAAAATTTGGCTGATGAAATTATCGAACGGGCGGAGGAGTTGAAATCCGCCCGTTTGAATTTTGAAAAGCTGTGGCAGGAAGTTTCGGAGCTTGTTTTACCGCGCAAGGCTGATTTTTCTTTTTATCAAACTCAAGGCGCGCCGCGCGGACGCAAGCTGTTTGAAACGACGGCAGTCAATGCGGCGGAAATGCTTGCCGCGGGGTTGCACGGGCTGATGACGAATCCTGCGGGGAAGTGGTTTTCTTTAAATTGGGGCGGAAAAAACAGACCTCAAGGAAAAGAATCGGCACAATGGCTTGAAAACGCCGAAAACGTGATGCGGGACGAAATTTCCAGAGCCGCTGCCGGCTTTGCAACCAATATTCACGAAGTCTATTTGGATTTGGCGGTTCTGGGCACGGCAGGATTGTATGTCGGCTGGAATGAAAGTAAAAACTGCCTTTTGTTTCAATCCAGATTTCTGGGGGAACTGTTTATCAGGGAAAACGCTGCGGGGCAAGCCGATACGGTTTACCGCCTCTTTAAAATGAGGCTGGAAGACATCGTCGGAACTTGGGGTGTTTCGGCGCTGCCCGAAACATTAAGGAGTTTATACGCTCAAGGCAGGGAAGGTCGCAGGGAATTTGAAATCATTCATCTTCTTGCTCCTAATCGGCGCGGCGGAAAAGTCGGCAGCATCGAAAAGCCCGTCGTTTCGGTGTATGTGCTGAAGAACGAACGGCACGTTTTATTTTCGGGCGGATTTGAGGAAATGCCGCTTTCAATCGTTCGATGGAGCAAAGCGACCTCGGAAGTCTACGGACGATCTCCCGCGATGTCCGCATTGCCGGATATCAAGATGATTCAGGAAATGATGAAAGAAACCATTATTTCCGCCCAGCTTGCGAACCGTCCGCCATTGTTGGTGCGCGACGATGACCAGTTTTCGCCCGCCGCGACGGTACCGGGCGGCATTATCCGTTACAGCGGAGAGGCGCCGAAAGCCTTTTCCAGCGGCGCAAATTCGTCAATCGGCTTAGACATTATGAACGAAATTCGCGACCGTATCAGGACGGCGTTCTTTAACGACAAACTGATGACGACGGGCAACGTTCAAATGACTGCGACGGAAACCCTGATGCGCGGCGAAGAAAAAATGCGTCTATTAGGTCCTGCTGCGGGCAGAATTCAAAGCGAACTGTTGGGACCCATGATTGACCGCGTCTTCGGTTTGCTGCTCAGGCACGGTAAGATTCCGCCTCCGCCGCGAGGGATAGAAAACGAAGTCTGCGTTGAATACGTCTCGCCTCTTGCGATGATACAAAAACAGCAGGAAGCACAAGCAGTTTTAAAAACTTTGGAAGCGGCTTCCGCGGTGATTGCGTTGGAACCCGAAGCCGCCAAAGTGTTCAAAGGTGATGAAATTATCAGGAAGATCGGGAACGTGTTCGGAACGTCGCAGTCTTTGATGCGTTCCCGTGCGGAATTGAAAAACGCGGGAGCCGGCGATGGGTAAGCTTTTTAATGCGTTGACCCGCCGCGACAAAGCCAGAAAGGCTGTCGAATTGGTACGGGCGTATAAAGCCGTTTTTCAAACAGCGGAAGGAAAAACGGTCTTAAAAGATTTGGCTGTTAAATGCCGTTTAATGGAGCCTGTAACGGATGTTTCGAGCGCGGCGGGCTTTAGTGCGGCCAGCGCGTTTTTCGACGGAAAGCGCGCGGCTTTTTTGGATATCGTCAAGATGTCGGGCTTTGATGAAGAACGCCTGACGGAATTGTTGTTGCAAACGGAAGGAAATAAAGATGAATTCTATGAACTTTGATACGGATGAAAAATTGCAGGCGGCGATTGCCGACGAAATCATTGATCCCGAAGTTATGGCAGATTTTGAAAATACGGCTGTCAAAGCGGGATTATCGCATGAGCAGATGCAAACCGTATGGAATTGGATGGTTAAAGGCGCGGTCAGGCTGCTTTCGGAAACGAAACGCAAGCTTGAAGATTATCGGACGGACAGCGAAGCTTTGTTACGCAAAAAATTCGGGGACGGATTTGATGCCCGCCGCCGCAAAGCCATAGAGCTTGTGCGCCGTTTCGGCGGCGACGAGACGTTGGATTTTATGGCGTCCAACGGCATTGCCGATTGTCCCGAAGTCGTTTCGTTTTTAATGAATCTTTCCGACGTTTTGGATGAAGATGAAGGATTGATCGGAGAAAAAAGAAGCGTTTTCGGCTCTAAAGACCGTCTGAAAGAAGAAATCGCCGCGTTAATGGCGCAAAAGGCATATTTGGATGCGCATGCGCCGGGACACGGCGACGCCGTACAAAAAGTTTATGCTCTCCGCCGCCGTTTGTGCGGAGAATAATATTCGGTTTTTTAAACAAAATCGTCTATCATAAACAAAAAACGGCAGAAACGGAGAAACGGAAATATGGGAAAACCGCAACATATCATTTCGTGGCGCGCAAAGCTGTATTTCTGTTTCTTTTGTTTCTTGTGCGCGGTTGTCGGTATGTTTTTTTCTTATGAAGATTTTGTCAATGTTATCATTCGTGAAATGATAGCGCCGCGCTTTAATTTTATGGCGGAAAGAATTCATGATGCGGCTCATAACGGGTGGGGAAAACAAGTCAGCGCCGAAAACTATAACGAAGCTTCGGCATGGATGAAAAGTCGTCTGGACGACAGTTTTATGACGACGCGACTGTCCGCGTTTGTTTATAAAGACGGAAAGTTTTACGTCAAGATGTCTTCGGAAGCCCCGGAAAAAGTTCCGTATATGTCTGACGCACAACCTTTGTTGGGCGATTACGCCGATGAATTGATGGCTTTTTTAAACAGTTCGGGATCCAAAAGAGCGTTTCGCAAATATGATGCGGCAAAAAAAAGTATTCTTTCGTGCATTTTTCCGCAAGATGCTGCAATGAACGGGGAACGCCGATTCTTTTGCGCCGAAGGTCAGGTTTATTCTCAAAGTTCGGTTCGCCGCGCAATCGGCGATTTGTTTGAAAAGTTTGTTTTGCTGATGATTTTGGCTTTTTTGCCTTTTACTCTGTTCGCCAGAGAAGTCCTGTCTTCAAGGGTGGATACCTTGGAAAAGATTGTTGAGAACAGAACCAAGGCTTTACAAAACGCGTTGGACAAAGCCGAAGAAAGCATGCGGTTGAAGGCTCAGTTTATGGCGAATGTCAATCATGAACTCAGAACGCCGCTGAATGCGATTGCCGGATTTTCGGAACTGATGGTTCAGGAAATGTTCGGACCGATCGAAAATGAAAAGTATAAGGAATATGCCGCTTCTATACATTCAAGCGCCGTTTTGCTGACGGATTTAATCAATCGCGTTTTGGATGCGGCAAAGTACGAAAGCGGAAAAGCCGAGGTACATAATTCATGGTTTTATTTGCAGGACGTCGTCGGCGGGGTAATGTCCGTCATAAAGGGGTATCCCGATGCCGACAAACGCAAGATAACGGTCAAGAATACGGTTAAAAAAGCCGTTTACGCGGACAAAAACATTATCATCCATATTTTGTTAAACCTGTTGTCGAATGCCATAAAATATACGAATTCCGGCGGAAAGATAGACGTTCGTATTTTTGAATCGAATGACGGCGGCATGGTTATCAGCTGTGCCGACAACGGTTCGGGCATTCCGCAAAAAATGCAGGAAAGCGTTTTCATGCCCTTTGTCCAGTTGGAAAACGCCGTTACAAAGGAACATAAAGGAACGGGGCTCGGGCTGTATTTGGTCAGGAAAATGGCGCGTTTGTCGGGCGGAGAGGTCTCTGTTTCTTCGGACGGTATGACGGGATCCGTTTTTACGGTCGTTTTCCCGCCGACCGTTTTTGAGCATAACGGGAAAGAATTAAAAGAAGACTGAGAATTTAATATTCGGACGCAAAAAAAGGGCGGATGTTCATCCGCCCTTTTTCTGTGACCGGGTCACAGAAAATCGCTGCCGGGTGCGGGGATTTTTTTGTTCCAAACAGATTTACAGAGGAAAAGATGAGTACACAAATAACAATGTCTTTGGTTGAACAGTACAGCAGCAACGTTCAGGCGCTTGTCCAGCAAAAAGGCTCAAAGCTTCGTTCGTTGGTCGGCATTGAAAGCGTCAGAGGCAAAAATGCCTATATTGACCAGATCGGTCAGGTTGCAGCCGTCAAAAAAACGACGCGTCATGCCGACACGCCGCGTATGGATACGCCGCACAAGCGTCGCCGTTTGACTTTGGAAACTTATCATTGGGCGGATTTGATTGATAACGATGACAAAGTGCGGATGTTAATCGATCCTGCCAGCGATTATGCGAATGCCGCGGCATGGGCGATGGGGCGTGCGATGGATCAGGCAATCGTCGAAGCGGCGTTGGGCACCGCATATACGGGAGAAACGGGTTCCGTCGGCGTCGAATTGCCGGCGTCTCAGGTCATTGATGCAGAGTGTGAAACGGGCTTTACTTTTGACAAATTGCGTCAGATTAAGCGTATTTTCGATGCGTGCGACGCTCCGTTCGAAGGGCGCTTTATTGTTTTGTCGGCAACACAGCTGGATAACCTGTTGAGCGAAACAAAGGTAACTTCGGCGGATTATGCTTCCGCAAAAGCGTTGGTGCGCGGCGAACTGGATACGTTTATGGGATTTAAGTTCATCCAGCTGAACGCGAAAAAGTCGGACGGCGGGTTGATTTTGCCCGACGTGATGAGCTCGGAAACGAAAATCGGACGTTCTTGTCTGGCATTCCAGAGCGACGGCATTAAGCTTGGCATCGGACAGGATATTGTCGGAAAAATCACCGAACGTGACGACAAGTGCTTTGCCACGCAGGTTTATTATGAAATGTCCATCGGAGCGACGCGTATGCAGGAAGACTTGGTCGTTCGCGTCAACTGCAAAGAATAACGAACCGAGCAAAAAATGATGACGGAACGGCGGAGAACGTAAATCTCCGCCGTTTTATTCAGCGCTAGAAAAAATGGAAGGGAAGATATGCCTCAGATAAATGTATTGCCCTCCGCTTATCGGGACGGAGGCGCACGGGAAAAAGCGGCGGCCGCCATTGCGGCACAGGCCGAGACGGTTAAATGTGCCGATATTTTAAGTTCTCTCAGTCGTTTGGTCGCGGAATTGTGTCGGGAATGTCGCGGAAACGAGGAAGACGCCGACAAGGCTTTGGATGCTTTTGAAAAAGCCGTTGAAGAAAAATCCGCGGAAGTTTCGGGAGAAGAAGCATCTCTTCTTATTCGCGAAGTTTCTGCCGAATTGCGGGAAAAGCTTTTGAAACGTTGCGTCGGTCAGGAAATTTTGTCTTTATTTGCAAAACGTGCGGACACGTTGGAAACGGCGATCGAATCGTATGCAAGGTATTTGCGCGAATTTCCGGATTCTTATGCCGGCGTTTGCGCCGATTTTGCCCAGCTGACCGATGAGGCGGGATTGCCCGAGGCGGTAAAAGAAATTTTGTTTTGCGAAGCCGAAAAAAAATTTGCCGCAGGCGTCTTAAAAGGCAAAATGGCCGTTTCCGATGAAGCGGTCGGGGCGATTTTTCAAGACGGGAAATTTTCCGAAATTTTTACGGATAAAGAGCAAAAAGAGCTGGCGTTGTTGATGGCAAAAAAGAATGGCGCCCGTGCGATTTATTCTTTTTTCGGCGATTTAAAAAAGCTTATTGCGGCATCTCAAAACGCAGAACAGGGGATTTTAAATGCCCGTCGGCGGCTTGAAGAAAATCCGCGCGGCTTGAATGAAGATGCTTTGAACGCCGTTCAGGTTTTGCTTGAGATTTTTTTAAGGCAGAAAGCCGTTGAAGAGCAAAGCGAGCGCGATTCCGAAATTACGTTTATTTTGCAAGAAACAAAGAGGATTTTTGAAGAATTCGGGCAAGAAGAAGCTTTCGCATTTTGGATTTCCGGTGAAATCGAAATGCTGGATGCCGACATATATGCCAAAGTTCTGAGGGCGTTTGAAAAGGGAAGCGTCGGGAATCCGTCGGACAGAAGCGGCTTCGGGCGGATTTTGGCAAGCTTTGCAAAAGGAGAGGCGGATCTTTGCGAAAACGGGCTGTTAACATCGTACTTGTCGGGCGAAATCGGGAACGGCGACTTTGGCGTTTTATCGTCTTTATCGGGAGCGTTTCAGAGCGAAAGCGCGCTGTTTTTCTTTAAAAAAACGATTGAAAAAATATTTGAAAGAGTGCCTTCGGATTTGGCGACCGCCCTTTCGGAAGGGGTGGCGGAACGCTTTAAGGCGCTGGTTGAAAGCGGAGCCGGTCTGCTTGAAATAAAATCGGCGCTGGACGCTTGTGTCGGAGGGTAAAATGACGTCTATGGTTTCAATTTGCAACAGGGCTTTGTCGAAAATCGGGGACGAGATAACGATTTTATCGGTTGACGATGCGACGAAACCTGCAAGGTATTGCAAGATTTTGTATCCCGAAACGCGGGATATGGTTTTGCGTTCGTATCCGTGGCGCTTTGCTTTGAAGCGCTACCGTTTGGCGCCGTCGGCGGAACCGCCTTTGTTCGGATTTTCTTCAAGCTTTGTATTGCCGGTCGATTGTTTGCGGGTATGGCGGGTTGAAGGGGATATTCCTTATCAGGTTGAAGGGAACTGCGTTTTGGCGGATACGGATGTTTTTTGTTTTGTCGGTATTTCCCGAATAGAAGACACGACCTTGTTTGATCCGATGTTTGTCGAGGCTTTGGCGTTAAAGATGGCGTCCGAACTGGCCGTTCCGCTGGCGGCGTCGAACTCGTTAAAAGAAAATTTGTTCAAAGAATACGAAGAATTTGTAAAAGCCGCAAAGACGGCTTCCGCGATGGAAGGCGTCCAAGACGTTTTCGTTCAGCGCGGTTGGCTGGAAAGCAGGTGGTAAATGAAAAGTTCAACAGCAATAGTCCGTTTCAACACGGGGGTTGTTTCTCCGATGATGACGGGGCGTGTCGATACGGAAGAATATGCCGGCGCGTGTTCCGTTTTGGATAATTTTATTCCGACCGTTCAGGGGGCGGCAATCCGCCGCGGCGGGACGCGTTTTGTTGCGGCGGCGAAATACGCCGATAAGAAAGTCCGGCTGTTTTCTTTTCAGTTTTCTTCAAATCAGCCGTATCTGACGGAATTCGGAGACAAATACGTCAGATTTTTCTTGTTCCGCCATCCGATTGTCAACGAAGACGGTTCGCCTTTTGAAATCGAAACGCCGTATAAAGAAAGCGATTTGGATGCGCTAAGCTTTGCCCAATCGGGCGACGTTATGTTTATTGCGCATCCGAACTATCCTCTTCATAAACTGGTGCGTTATTCGAATACGGACTGGCGTTTGACAGAGGTGGAACTGACGGACGGTCCGTATTTGCCCGTGAATACGGGGGAAATATCGTTGAGCCCGTCGGGAACGGCAGGTTCCGTCACGATAACGGCATCCGCTGCTCTTTTTTGCGAAAGCGACGTCGGGCGTCATGTTCGAATCATGCATCCGAACAATCCGAACGTGAAATGGGGGGCGGCAAAAATTACGGAATATGTGTCGGAAGTTTCGGTAAAAGCCGATGTTTTTGCGGATTTGCCTTTTTTATCGACGGGAGCGTCAAAGGCGTGGCGGTTGGGGGCTTTGAGCAAGACGACGGGATATGCGTCGACGGTGGCTTTTTTTGAACAAAGGCTCGTACTGGGCAAAGGAAACGGCGTCTACGGTTCGGCGACGGGAAAATACGAAATCTTTTCTCCGAGCGAAGCAGACGGAACGGTAAAAGCCGATAACGGTTACGGCTATGAGCTGTCGTCCGAACAAATTAACGATATTTGCTGGCTGTCTTCCGGACGCGTGTTGGCGATCGGGACGGTCGGGGCTGATTTTACGCTGTCAACCGCAGGGGGCGAAGGGTCGTTGCCGATGACGGTTAAGGTCGTGCGTCATTCGACGTACGGCAGCGAAGCGGTCGCTCCTTTGAAAATCAGCAACACGACGCT
>HF994916.1:25433-37575 GCA_000434295.1 Acetobacter sp. CAG:977
TCAGAGCATTCGTGTATGACAGTAACTCCGACGGATATGTGGCAAAGGATATGACGACGCTGGCGTCTCATATTACCGAAAGCGGCATTCACGAAATGGCGTTGCAACAAGAACCTGTTCCGGTTGTTTGGTGCGCTTTGAAAAACGGATCGTTGATCGGGATGACGTATGAAGCCGAAGAATCCGTCAGAGCGTGGCATACTCATACGATGAAAGGGGCTTTTGTTGAAAGCATCGTGACGCAACCGTCCGAAAACGGCAGCTATGACGAACTTTATCTGTCTGTTAAACGGACGGTGGCAGGCACGGAACGCCGTTACATCGAGGTGATGGAACGCGGCATGTTAGAGGAAAGCGATACGGCTCAAGACTGTTTTTACGTTGATTGCGGTCTGTCTTACAAAGGCGAAAAAGTTAAAATCGTCGGCGGATTGGAGCATTTGGAAGGCGAAACGGTCGCTATTTTGGCGGACGGAGCCGTCCAACCCGAACGCACCGTTCAAAACGGCAAAATAGAATTGGACGTTGCCGCGTCATCGATACACGTAGGATTACCGTATGTTTCCGTTTTGGAACCGACGGCTTTGTCGGGGCTCGGAGAATTCGGGGTATCGGAAAACGCCAAAAAGCGCATTTCGTCTTTGTTGATTAGGTTTTACAAAACGCTTGGCGTCAAGGCGGGGCGTAAAGAACATACCGAGGCATTGGTTTTTCGCCGCACAAACGACAAAACGGACAATCCTCCGGAACTGTTCACGGGAGACAGAAAGATTCCGTTTTCCGGTGATTGGGTTGACAGCGTATCCATTCGCGTGGAACAGGATCAACCGTTGCCCGTAACGGTGTTGGGGATGTTCCCGATCGTCAGTGTCAATTCTTTATGATGGGACAAATGAAAATGAGTAACAGTGATTTTAAGGACAAAGCGCAAGGGACGGTTTCCTTGTTTAAAAACACATTCAGCTATCTGGACGGTCGGGAAGATGCTTCTGCCCGAAAAGGAAATTACAGGCGCAGCATTACGGAAATCAAAGAAGACAGCCAAGACGAAGAAGACGCCGTTCGCCGAGAATCCGCCCTTCAAAAAGGGGAGGCTCGTGCGCGGGCAGGCGCTTCGGGCGTCAGGGTTTCGTCTTTTGACGATGCGATTGCTTCACGTGAATTGGACGCCGAACGCGAAGCGGCGCTTATCCGAAAACGGGCGTCGCGCGACATAAACGACCTTTACGAAGAAATCAGAGCGGAACGCCGCCAAAGCAAAAGCGCCGTAAGGAATCTGGCTTTGGGCGGGCTGAGCACCGTCATAGGAATGATGTAGGTAAGACATGGATTGGAACGATATCTTCAGGTTGATTGAAGTCGTTATCATACCGGTAACGGCTTTTTTAATACGCGAAATTCAGAATTGCCGCAAAGATTTGTCCGATTATAAAGTCTATGTGGCGCAAAACTACGCGTCGGGATCCCACCTGTTGCGTTTGGAAGTCAAAATTGACGAGCTTAAAGACCTGATGCTTCGTTGCAGGTTGGAGGAATAAAGGAATGATTTCTGAAAAAGGTCTTGATTTAATCAAGAAATATGAAGGCTTTTCGCCGCTGGAATACATTTGTGCCGCGGGCAGGCGGACAATAGGGTACGGGCATTGTCTGGAGGCGGGAGAAGAATATCCGGCGGGAATCAGCGAAAAGTTTGCCGAAGAACTTTTGGCAAAAGACTTAAAGTCGGCGGAAAAAGCCGTCGATTACGCCGTAAAAGTACCGTTAAGCGCCGTTCAGCGCGAAGCATTGGTCAGCTTTGCTTTTAACGTGGGAGCGGGAAACTTTAAACGTTCTTTGCTGTTGCGTCTGTTAAACGAAGGCGGGTACGACGAAGTCCCCGATCAGCTGATGCGCTGGATTTACGCGAACGGAAGCATTTGTGCCGGATTAATGCGGCGCAGGAAAGCCGAAGCCGAACTGTTTGCTTCGGAAGACAAAAAAAGGAGAAGGAAATGAGCGTTTTTTTATCGAAATTTTGGAATCTTTTAAAGCCTCAGGCGGGTAAAGCCGTCGCATTCGTCGTCGGCGCCGCGGCGTCGGCGTTCGGAGCGGCTTTGTCGCCCGAAACGTTGGACGGGCTTGCCGATTTTATTTCAAAAGCGTTTTAAACGATGGACGTTTTTATGGAAATCGCCGGACAGGGGATACTGGTTCTCCTGTCCGTTTTTACGGCTTATAAATACGGACGTCTTGTTGAAAAAAATGAACAAAGCGAAAAAGAAAAAAAGAGTTTGGAAGAAGTTCGCCGTTTGCGCGACGGGCTTTCTTGCGCCGATGTTGTTGAACGGGTGCGCCGAAAATTTAAACGGTAGCTTTTGCGAGATTTACGAGCCCGTCTATCCGGATTACGAACGCGATACGGAATCGACGCTTAAGCAAATAGACAGGAACAACATCGTATATCTGCGTTGCAAATAGCCAAAGCCCCCGAATCATGACGATCGGGGGCTTTAATGGTGCCGGCTGCGTGACTCGAACACGCGACCTGATGATTACAAATCAACTGCTCTACCAACTGAGCTAAGCCGGCGATAGCGAAAAGCTATCCGAAAACGGGTCGGAAAAGCAAGAGATATTTTGTATTTTTGTTATAAAGAGGCGCCTTTTTGAAAAAAAACGGTCGGGCAGGGCGGGATAAAGGCTTTAAAATGTTTGTCCTTTGAGTTCGTGATGTGCTATACAGTCCAGAACGGCGCGGAAAACGCGGGTGTGGTGAAATTGGTAGACACGCCAGATTTAGGTTCTGGTGGCCAAGCCGTGGGGGTTCGAGTCCCTTCACCCGCACCAGTTTAGACTTCTTGCGCCGCAGGTACGGATTATTTTTGAATTTTTAGGAAAAACTCATGCAGGTAACAGAAACCAAAGTTGACGGTTTGAAGCGCGGTTTTAAGATTGTTGTTCCCGCCGAAACCATTTCGTCGAAAGTCTCTGATAAACTCAAATCGCTGGGGGAAACGGTTTCCATCCCCGGTTTCCGCAAGGGAAAAGTTCCCGAAAGCTTTTTGCGCCAACGCTATGAAAAGGCCGTTATGGGCGAAGTTTTGGACGAATTGATTCAGTCCGAAGCCTCCAAGACGATGGCGGATCGTTCTTTGCGTCCCGCAATGCGTCCGAAGATCGAGGTCGTTTCTTTTGACGAAGGCAAAGATTTGGAATTTACGATGGACGTCGAAGTCGTTCCCGAAATTACGCCTGTTGATTTTTCGACGATTTCTTTGAACAAAATGGTTGTGGACGTTCCCGCAGAAGAAGTCGAAAAAGCTTTGGAACGTTTGGCTTCCGCCCGTAGCGAATCCGAACCCGTTACCGAACAGCGCGGCGCGGAAAAGGGCGATATCGCCGTTATTGATTTCGTCGGCAGCATAGACGGCGTCGAATTCCCCGGCGGCAAAGGCGAAAATTATTCGTTGGAACTGGGCTCCGGCTCTTTCATTCCGGGATTTGAAGACCAGCTGATCGGCAAAAAAGCGGGTGAAAAAACCGACGTTAAAGTTCCGTTCCCTGCTGACTACCATGCCAAAGACTTGGCGGGCAAGGATGCCGTTTTCGCGGTTGAAGTCAAGGAATTGCGCCGCAAAAAAGCTCCCGAACTGAACGATGAGTTTGCCAAATTCTTCGGCAAGGAAACGATTGACGAATTGCGTGACATGATTCGCGGCGAACTGTCCAAAGAATATGAATCCGTTTCCATGAACAGCCTGAAACGCGATTTGTTGGACGCTTTGGCCGACGCTCACGATTTCCCCGTTCCCGAAAGCATGTTGGAAATGGAATTTGATTCCATCTGGAAACAGGTTGAAAACGCGAAGAATAAAGGTCATTTGGATGCCGATGACGCCGAAAAATCGGAAGAAGAGCTGAAGAATGATTATCGTGCGATTGCCGAACGCCGCGTCCGTCTGGGATTGTTGTTGGCTGAAATCGGCATGAAGAACAAGATCACCGTTACCGATGCGGATTTGAACCGCGCCATTTTGATGGAAGCGCGCCAATTCCCCGGACAGGAAAAAGCGGTGTTCGATTTCTATGCGAAACATCCCGAAATGCTGGATCGTTTGCGCGCTCCGTTGTTTGAAGAAAAAGTCATCGACTTTATCTTAAAGGCGGTCAAGCAAAACGACGTCAAAGTTTCCGTTGAAGAACTGTATAAGGCGGACGCCGAAGACGAAAAGAAAAAGCCGGCAAAGAAGAAAGCCGCTCCTAAGAAATCGGCAAAGAAGGAAGAGGCGGGTTCGGAAGAAAAAGAAGCCAAACCCGCGGCAAAGAAGAAAGCCGCTCCTAAGAAAAAAGCCGCCGAATAACAGGCTTTCGGCTTAAAGGAAAAAAGGAACCGCGGGACATCAGCCCTACGGTTCCTTTTGTCGAAAATCAAACAGGAAAGAAAGAAAAATGCGCGAACGCGATCCGATAGACGTTTATATGAATACTTTGGTTCCGATGGTTATTGAACAAACCAGCCGCGGGGAACGTTCTTATGATATATATTCCCGCCTGTTGAAAGAGCGGATTGTTTTTTTAACGGGGCAGGTTCATGACGAAGTCGCCAGCCTGATTTGTGCTCAGCTGTTGTTTTTGGAATCCGAAAATCCGAATAAGGACATAGCGTTTTACATCAATTCTCCCGGCGGCGTCGTAACGTCCGGAATGGCGATTTTCGATACGATGAACTATATTCGTTGTGACGTGTCGACGCTGTGTATCGGTCAGGCGGCTTCGATGGGATCGTTGCTGTTGTGCGCCGGACAGAAAGGCAAGCGGTTTGCATTGCCCAACGCACGAATCATGATTCACCAGCCTTCGGGCGGATTCCAAGGGCAGGCGACGGATATCGAGATTCATGCGCGCGAAATTTTGAATTTAAAAGCCCGTTTAAACAACATTTACGTTGAAAAGACGGGACAAAGTCTGGAAACCGTCGAACAGGCGATGGAACGCGACAATTTCATGAGTGCCGAAGATGCCAAAAAATTCGGCTTGATTGACGAAGTCGTTTCCGAACGTCTGAAGTCTTCCGAATAAGCAAAAGCGGGCGGGCATAAAGGACAGTATGACTTATATGCTATTGTTTTTATGCCCGCACGCGTGTAGCATATCTGAACAGAGCGAAAAGAGGATTTGCCGACAATGACGAAAACGCCGTCCAAAGACGAACAAAAAGGAACGTTATATTGTTCTTTTTGCGGAAAAAGCCAGCATGAGGTTAAAAAACTGATTGCGGGACCGAATGTTTTTATCTGCGACGAATGTATCGGCTTATGCACCGATATCATTAACGAAGAACAAAAAACAGAAGTAAAGGCGGACGGCGACAAGATACCGGCTCCGCGCAAAATCAAAGAAGTCTTGGACGATTACGTCATCGGACAGGAACAAGCAAAAAAGGTTTTGGCGGTCAGCGTTTATAACCACTATAAACGTTTGATGTCTTTGGACGCGGGCAATCAGGATGTCGAAATTTCAAAATCCAACATTTTGCTGATCGGACCGACGGGGTCGGGAAAGACTTTGTTGGCGCGGACTTTGGCACGGATTTTGGACGTTCCTTTTACAATGGCGGATGCGACGACATTGACCGAAGCGGGGTACGTCGGCGAAGACGTTGAAAACATAATTTTAAAGCTGGTTCAGGCGGCGGATTACAATATCGAAAAAGCTCAGCGCGGAATTATCTATATTGATGAAATCGACAAGATTTCCAAGAAATCGGACAATCCGTCAATTACACGCGACGTTTCGGGCGAAGGCGTGCAACAGGCTTTGTTGAAAATTATGGAAGGGACGGTGGCTTCCGTTCCTCCGCAGGGCGGGCGCAAGCATCCCCAACAGGAATTTTTGCAGGTTGATACGACGAACATCTTGTTTATTTGCGGCGGGGCGTTTGCCGGATTGGAAAAGATTATTGCACAGCGTTCGGAACGTTCTTCCATCGGTTTCGGGGCTCATGTCGCAGGGCCGAACGAACGCAAGACGGGCGATTTGCTGAAAGAAGTCGAGCCTGAAGATTTGTTGAAATTCGGATTGATTCCCGAATTTGTCGGGCGTGTCCCCGTTTTGGCGACGTTGGATGATTTGGACGAAGCCGCGCTGATTGAAATTTTAACACAGCCGAAAAACGCGCTGGTCAAGCAATACCAGGCTTTGTTCAATATGGAAAACGTCAAACTTTCCTTTACGGAAGAAGCACTGAAAGCAATCGCGCGCAAAGCCGTTGATCGCAAGACGGGCGCCAGAGGATTGCGAGCCATAATGGAAACGCTGTTGTTGGAAACGATGTTCGAATTGCCTTCAATGGAAGGGGTTCGCGAGATTGTCGTTGATGACAAGACGGTTAGCGGTGAAACGCCGCCTTTGCGGATTTATGCCCAAAAAGGCAGCGAAAATATAGAAACCAGCGCTTGAAATTTAAGAGCCTCCCTCTTGCGTTTTGAAAAAGATGGGCTTAAATAATAAGCACCGGGAATTAAGCATAACCAGAACAAAAACGGGAGATGAGGCTCATGGAAACCCCGCTTCAAGAAAGAATCTATCCGATGTTGCCGCTTCGGGACATCGTTGTTTTTCCGCATATGATCGTACCGCTGTTTGTCGGACGGGAAAAATCCGTCAAGGCTCTGGATGCGGCGATGATGAAAGACCGCCAAATCGTATTGATGACGCAAAAGGATTCGGTAATAGACGATCCGATGCCGGATGATATGCATACGGTGGGGACGTTGGGTAACGTCGTTCAGCTGTTGCGTTTGCCGGACGGCACCGTAAAAGCGCTGGTCGAAGGTTTGGAACGCGTCAAGATAAAAAAATATGCCGATAACACCTCTTTTTTTGAGGTTGAAGTCGAAACTCTTGAAGAAAAGAAAGACAAACCGGCTGAAATAGAAGCTTTTTCGCATTCTTTGATCACGCAGTTTGAAGAATATGTCCGTTTAAACAAAAAGATACCGCCCGAGATTTTGTTGTCGGTGGGGCAGATAGATGATGCGTCAAAGCTTGCCGATATTATAGCGTCGCATTTGTCGCTTAAGATTTCTGATCGTCAGGAATTGCTGGAAACGGCGGATGTTTATAAACGGTTGGAAAAACTGTTTGCTTTGATGGAAGCCGAAATGGACGTTTTGCAGGTTGAAAAGAAAATTCGCCGCCGCGTAAAACGCCAGATGGAAAAGACACAGCGCGATTATTATCTGAATGAACAGATGAAAGCCATTCAGAAGGAATTGGGCGATGAGGACGGTTCTGCCGAACTTGACGAACTGGAAGCCAAGATTGACAAAGCCAAGATGTCGGCGGAAGCAACCGAAAAAGCAAAAAGCGAGTTGAAAAAACTGCGCCATATGTCGCCGATGTCTTCGGAAGCGACGGTTATCCGCAATTACATAGATTGGCTGATTTGCCTGCCTTGGGGCAAAAAGGCGAAAATACAAACCGATTTGAAAGAAGCGCAAAAGATTTTGGATGCGGATCACTACGGTTTGGAAAAGGTTAAAGAACGCATTATCGAATATTTAGCGGTTCAAAAGAAAACGAAATCCGTCAAAGGGCCTATTTTGTGCTTGGTCGGACCTCCGGGCGTGGGGAAGACGTCTTTGGGACAGTCGATTGCCAAAGCGACGGGGCGTAAGTTTGTGCGCGCTTCGTTGGGCGGTATGCGCGATGAAGCCGAGATTCGCGGTCATCGCCGGACGTATGTCGGAGCGATGCCGGGTAAGATTATTCAAAGCATGAAAAAGGTCAAGACGCGCAATCCTTTGTTCCTTTTGGACGAGATTGACAAGCTCGGGGCAGACTGGCGCGGTGATCCGTCATCGGCGCTGTTGGAAGTTTTGGATCCGGCACAGAACAATACGTTTAACGACCATTATTTGGATGTCGATTACGATTTGTCGGACGTTATGTTTATTACGACGGCGAACTCGTTAAAGATGCCGCGTCCTTTGCTGGATCGTATGGAAATCATTCGCATTTCCGGTTATACCGAAGACGAAAAGGTGGAAATCGCCAAACGCCATTTAATAAAGAAGCAACGTGAGGCGGCAGGTCTGAGCAAGAAAGAATGGTCTGTTTCAGATGAAGCGTTGCGTTCGTTGATTCGCCTTTACACGCGTGAATCCGGTGTTCGCAATCTGGACAGGGCTTTGGAAAGTTTGGCGCGAAAAGCCGTAAAGGAACTGATGCTCGGCAAAAAGAAATCGGTTGCCGTTACGGAACGCAATTTGAAAAAATATGCGGGTGTTCCTCCGTATACTTACGGTGTTGCCGAAAAGCAGGATCAGGTCGGCGTAACGACGGGGCTTGCCTGGACGGAAGTCGGCGGGGAAATCTTGTCGATAGAAGCCGTGATGATGCCGGGGCACGGACGTGTTATCCAGACGGGGCAATTGGGCGACGTTATGAAAGAATCAATCTCTGCGGCGCGCTCGTTTGTCCGGTCTCATGCCGTTCAGTTCGGAATACATCCGTCCTTGTTTGACAAGAGGGATGTCCATGTTCACGTTCCCGAAGGTGCAACACCGAAAGACGGGCCTTCGGCAGGTATAGCGATGTGCACCTCTTTGGTTTCCGCGATGACGGGGATTCCCGTATCCAAAGACATTGCGATGACGGGCGAAATAACGTTGCTCGGGCGCGTATTGCCGATTGGAGGGTTAAAGGAAAAACTGTTGGCGGCGTTGAGAGCCGGCATCAAGACCGTTTTAATCCCGAAGGACAATGAAAAGGATTTGGAGGAGATCCCCGAAAACGTCAAGAAGGGGTTGAAGATTATCCCCGTAACGACGGCTGAGGAAGTTTTGCAAAGGGCTTTGACTCGACCTCTTATTCCTATTGAATGGAACGAAGAGGAAGAAGAGGCAAAGGAAAAAGCTAAATCGACCTCATCCGAGAGCAAAGAAGAGAACGAGGAGTCTTGCATTATCTGCCATTAAAGGTCGGCGGAGATAAAAAAAGGGGAGTTTGAACTCCCCTTTTTTTGCGGATTTTTCAGGTTTTAAAATTTTTGCGTGTTTTTTAAGGTTAGTTTCATATATTTTTTTGTTTTGCAAGGGGAAAAAGAGGCAAAAAAACAAAAAAAATGACTGAAAACGGCGACTTTTTGTTTGACCTGAAGAAGAAGTGCGTTTTAGACTTTCCCTATGATTCGGATAGAATCAAAATTGTCTTTTAATTTTTATTTGAGGAGTCCTCAACGTGAATAAAAACGATCTCGTAGCTGAAGTTGCTAAAAATACCGGCCTGTCCAAAACGGATGCATCCAAGGCCGTTGACGCATTTTTGAAAGCCGTCGAAGGCGCTTTGAAGAAAAAAGACGAAGTCCGTTTGGTCGGTTTTGGCACTTTCAGCGTAGCTGAACGTGCTGCGACGGAAGGTCGTAATCCGCGTACGGGTGCCAAGATCAACATTCCTGCATCGAAGCAGCCGAAATTCAAAGCCGGTAAGGGTTTGAAGGACGCTGTAAACTAATAGTTTCAAGCGTTAAGAAAAGCGGGCGGTTCGAAGTTTTTCGGATCGCCTGTTTTTTTTGAAAAAAAAGCTTGTCAAAGAGAGTGTAATCTTTTATAAGCGGCATGTACGCACATTTTGGGCGATTAGCTCAGTTGGTAGAGCATCTCGTTTACACCGAGAGGGTCGGCAGTTCGAGCCTGTCATCGCCTACCATTTTCCCCGTATCCGTTTCAGGATGCGGGGATTTTTTTTACGGCCTTTTGACAAGGCCGTTTTTTTATGGACGGAGGAAAACACATGACGGTATCAACGTCGATAAACAAGGTGTCGTACAAAGGGAACGGGGTCGTCAAAGAATTTGCGATTCCGTTTTATTTTTTGGACGCATCGGATATAGAAATTTGGCTTGTTTCAGAGACGATAGCGGAAAGAAAGCTGGAGCTCGGGTCTGAGTACGCCGTTTTTGGATCAGGAAATTTAAACGGAGGCAGCGTAACCTTAACTTTTATACCGGCGAACGGCGAGCGTTTAACGATTTTGCGTAACGTTGCGATGACTCAAGAAGTTGATTACAGAGAAAACGAAATATTTCCGGCAGAAACGCAGGAGCGAGCTCTGGACAAGCTGACGATGATTACGCAGCAGAATGCCGAGAAGCTGACTCGCACGCTGACTTTGGGAGTTACCAGCGAAGAAAATCCCGACGAGATTATTCCCCGTATTTTTGAAGCGGAAACCGAAAGCCAAAATTCGTTTTTAGCAGCGAAAGAGGCAGAACTCGGGGCAAAATCTTATTGCGAGGAAGCAGGCAGAATTGTTGACGGATTTGATGAGCATGCGGCTGAAAAGCAACAACTGGTTGATGCGGGCGTTTCTGATGCCAGATCTTACGGAACCAGATTTTCGATAGTCACGTGGAGATAAACAATGGCGGGAACCGGATTTTTAAACGGGCGTTATGCTGTTAAAAAAGACGGCAGAACGTATGTGTTAAGCCATGTAAACGCGTCGTGTGAACAGGTTAAGTTTTTTTCTGCCGGTACATACACGATAGTTCTGCCGCCGGACACAGTCAGCGTTACGGTCGGATTGGTCGGTGCTGGCGGAGCAGCCGGACAAGGCCATTTTCATAAGCCTGATATATTTTCGACGTACTGGGGAACGCCCGGCAGCGGCGGCGGCGGATCATGGATTCAGTACACATTTTCAAATGAAGAATTGCGTGAAGCAAGTTCGATGGAGTTAACGGTCGGTTCGGGCGGGAACACATATCGTGCTGCCGGCGGAGATACGGTCTTGAGTGTCGGCGGGATTGTTTTGACGGCGGGCGGAGGCAAAGGCGGCAACGACGGGCAAGGAGACGGTGGCTCAAACGGTTACGGAGGAGCGGGCGGCACGGCGTCGTATATTCCCGAAACACTTCAGAGAGTCAGTTTAAGAAACGGGAATCCGGGAAAAACCGGTGTTTATCCGACGGGCGGCAATCCTCAAGGGGTTTATGACGGCGGCGCCGGGCAAGCGCTTAATGCCGAGCTTTACGGGAAAGGCGGAATGAACGGCGGCTACGGGATTTACAATGTTCCCGGCACTGGCTCAGGCGCTGACGGAGCCGCTTTTATTATTTTGCATAAGGAGAGAAGATAATGCCGATATTAACAATAAATGCTCCGACGGGAACCGTCGCAAGCATAAACGGGGTTCAAGACAATACGTTTGAAGCGGAAGCGGGGACGCCCGTACAATGGAACGTTTTTTCATCCGAAAACGGAACACGGGAAGGAGAACTGACATTAAACAGGGATACTGTTTTGGATGTTCGCGTCATTGAAGGATCATTTAACATTAACTTTTTGACGAATGAAGCTTTTGATGCGCTCGGGACGCCTGAACCCAATGGAATTTACGCTGTTGAATGTGATCCTGTCATAGATTTTTTTCCGAAAAAAGAAGACGTCTTAAGCGGGCTTGCAGACGGGAACAGCTGGTATCGGGTGCATAAAAGCGGTTGGGTAGAACAAGGAGGGCTAAGCGAAGCCGTTCCCGCATCGGGGGCGTTGACGCTTACGCTTTTAAAGCCGATGTTAAACACCGTTTATACTGTTTTGGGCGGAGTTGTGGCTTCAAGCGTTTTGACGCCTGCTGCAAGCGGCGTTTGTGCGTCGAATTTAACGACGACGTCTTTTCAGATTGACTTTTTTAACAGTACGACCAGCTTTCCCGTTTGGTGGAAAGTCGTCGGGCAGGGAGCATAAACAATGTTTTCATTAGATCAGGAAATATCGGTTTCGGAATATACGGCGGCTCGCCAATGGGCTGTTGCACACGGTTATACGATAACGCAGGAAGGGGAAAAGAGATATAAGATTTCTTTGCCTTCTTCACCGACGTCAGAAGAAAAGGCGGCTTATGTCCGGGCATATCGGAATGCGTTATTAAAAGAAAGCGATTGGACACAATTGTCGGATAATGCACTAAGCGAGACTCAGAAAGAAAAGTGGGCGCAGTACCGTCAGTCGTTGCGGGATATTTCGTTGCAGGGAAATTTTCCGGATGTCGAATGGCCGTCTTTATCGGCGGAGAATGAAGACGGCTGAAGACGGAGTCGATAAAAAAAATGCCTTATGATACAAGGCGTTGAGGCTGGGCAAAAAATGCCTATTGCGTT
>HF994917.1 GCA_000434295.1 Acetobacter sp. CAG:977
GAACATATCAAACAAGGCAAGAAACATCCTCAACAATGCATTAAACAGGAAACAATCGATGAATATAAGTCCTGTATGAAAACGCTGTTTGCGGAGGCTTTGCGTAAACGGGTAATACAGGAAAACATCATTGACGCGATTGACTGGCCTGTTTCGCATAACGAGAGCCAAACAAAGAAGTACGCTCCGTTCAGTATCGAACAATTAAACGCAATGTTTAGGGCACCGTTATATACGGGTTGTATTGACGACGGTCGCAATTACAACAAGGTCGGCAACAACCGCCCGCGTCGCGTTCGTTTTTGGTTGCCCTTGATTGCCTTGTTTACGGGAGCGCGCATCAATGAAATCTGCCAGTTGCATACGTCAGACATTCAAGAAAAGAACGGTATTGCTTTTATTTCCATTAACGCGGAAGACGATAAGCACGTCAAAACAAAAGCGGCCGTTCGTCAGGTACCGATCCACGACGAACTGATTAAAATCGGATTTTTGGATTATGTGTCGGAGATCCGAGCCAAAGGAGAAACGATGCTGTTTCCCGAAGTGATGACCGACTTATCCAGAGGGACGAAGCGCGCCGGTCATTTATCGCCGTCAGCCCCGTTGTCGAAATGGTTTAATCATTTTATTGAATCGGTCAACCGTCGTATTGACGAAGCGGAACATAAGTTTACTTCGGAACACGTGTTTCACAGTTTTCGACATACGGTCAGGACGGAGTTTCGGCGCAATCGTGCGGCGGAAGATGACGTTTGTCGCATCTGCGGGTGGGAGAACGGTTCGAGGAATAAAAGCTTGGCGGATCATTACGGCGAAAGCGTCATCGAAAACCTGCACGAAACCGTCAATTCCGGACTTATTTACAAGGGATTGGATTTAAGGCATTTGTATATGAAATGAAATTTCGTTTTTTAAATAGTGGCGATCACATATTTTTGTAAATTACATTTTACAAAATTGTAAATTATTATATATTGAAAAAAGAAAATAAGAGAAGAAAGAGGTGTTTTCATGAGTCAAATTTTGATAGACAGGCCGATATATCTGAAAAATTTAACGCGATGGTTAGGACAAAATGATTTGGTCAAAATCGTGACCGGTGTGCGGCGCTGCGGTAAATCCAAATTGCTTGAGCTGTTTCAGTCTCATTTGCTGTATAGCAGAATTGCGACTGACGAACAAATCATCAGTATCAATCTGGAAGACATTTTTCAAACAAATGAAATCGGCTTGAAACTGACCGAAAACAAGAGCTTAAGCTCTTACGAAGCCTTGTTGAATTACATTGTAAAACGGTTGAAACAAAGGCAGATGAATTATGTGTTTATTGATGAAATCCAGCTACTTGAAAATTGGGAACAGGTAGCAAACGCTTTGCGTTTAAAGGAAAACGTTGATGTTTATTTGACCGGCTCTAACGCTTATATGTTTTCCGGCGATTTGGCAAATTCTTTTGGAGGCAGATATGTCGAAATCAAAATGCATCCGTATTCTCTTGCCGAATATTATAACGCCAATACTTATGTAAGTGATTTGAAAGTTCCCGAAAGCAGAGAAGAATTTTTCAATCGGAATAATCTGTCTTTTGTTTATAAAAAATACATAACTGAGGGAGGCTTTCCGCAGACCGTCAATATGCTGTTTGATCGGAAGATGATTAACGATTATCTGCATGATACGGTTTATATGAACACTTTGCATAAAGATATCGTTCGGCGTTTCAACATAGCGGATTCAAACAAATTGGATGCCGTTGTGCAGTATATGTTTGACAATATCGGGAATGAAACTTCGTTGCGCAGTATTGAACGCGGATTAAAATCCGGCGGATACAGCGTATCTGCCCCGTCTATTGATACCTTTTTAAAAGGATTGTTGGACAGCTACCTTTTGTATAAATGCAACAGATATGACATCAAAGGGAAAAAGTATCTGGACAGCAACGCTAAATATTACGTTGTCGATTTAGGATTGCGCACGGCTCTTTTGGGGCAAAAAGATATGGATGCCGGGCACATATTGGAAAATGTCGTGTATCTGGAACTCCTACGCCGAGGGTACAACGTTTCCGTCGGAAGAATATACGCAACAGGAAAAAATCTTGAAGTCGATTTTGTCGCCCAAAAAGCGGGAGGTACGCCGGAATACTATCAGGTAGCACTTTATACCCTTGAACCCGAAACGTTAAAAAGGGAACTCGCGCCGCTTGAAGCCATTGATGACAACTACCCGAAATTCATTCTGTCCATGGATGCCGACAGCGGAGATAACAACGGCATTAAACGGATGAATGTTTTTAGGTGGTTGTTAGAGGAAAACGCCGATAGCGGCTGAAAAGCTGTGATATTGTTTCAGCGTGTTGTCGACAAGAAGCTCTTGCATTATATATGATAACATATCATCGTTTATATGCGTTTATACCTATATAAGAGACAATATAATGTCGTTTATTTTAAAAAACATCGCCGGAAATATCTTTGGAAATTTCCGGCGCGTTGAGACGTCCGGATGACTTTGAAGCCGTTGCGGAAAGGTTCGAGATCAGGTCATAGAAACAAAGGCAACAAGCCAAACGGCACAATGATTAACTCACGTCACAAAATGCACGACACGGCTAATTCAAGGCCTCTAGTAAAAACCTTCGGTGTTTTCCTTGCGTCTTAATGTATCGGCACACCGCATCAAACTGCTTATTGTCTGATTTTGTCTTACAAAAACACCGGCGAATATATAGCAGATCATTTTCCGTATACATCATAACAGCGCGGCCAGAAGAACCCTTTTCTCTTGCAGCTCGACCGGAGCCTTGACAATATTCGACTAACGATAACGGCGGTTCGAAATGGACGACCTGCTTAACATTAGGAATATCCACCCCCATACACAAAGCTGAAGTTGCAACAATGACCAATCGTTCCCTTTGGCTTTTGGCAATGATATCGGCATTGTTTTTGCCCTTGCCTAAAAACAGTTCCGTTTCTATTCCTGCCTTTCTAAGCATAGACGATACGGCTTCTGCCGTATCACGCAAGGTACAGAATATAATGACCGTTCCGTCGCAATATTTAATCATACGGCACAGTTGCTTTGCGCCATTGCCATGACGTTTAAGAACCGAATAACTGATTTCCGGACGACTGATGTCATGAACGAAACTTGCTTTCCGGGGGATCCTTAATGATGTTCGGATTTCTCTTATTGTCGTTGTGTCGGCACTGCCAGTCAAGGCAATGACCTTTACAGAACCTCCTATGGATTGAATTGCCCTTCTGATTTTTAGATACTGCGGACGAAAGCTGTTTTTTCCGTAAAATGTAATGCAATGGGCTTCGTCAACCACAATTTGGCTTAATAGAATTTTTCGCAATAGTTGACGTATTTCGTTACTGAAGAACAACTCGGGAGAGATATAAAGGAATTTGTACTTTTCTTGTTTGAGCGCTTGATAAACGGCTTTTTTGTCGCGGGTTGTGCTGTTAATCGTTACTGCACTATGCGGCAGAACGGCATTCAGTTTTTCGACTTGATCGTTCATAACGGCAATCAACGGCTCAATAACGACACACAACCCCTTTTGACAAAGAGCCGCAATCTGGAAACACAAACTTTTTCCAAAGCCAGTTCGCAACCGAAAAAAGCTTCGATCATATTTTAGCATACGGGAAATAACGGCCTTTTGTTGCGAACGAAAGGAAGAATGCCCCAATAACACCAGAACGTCTTTTTTGGTATAAGGGTCGGTCATACCCTTGTGTTCAACCATCTTTCCCCGCAAACAAAGTGGTTCTGCCCAATTTTGCGCACTTTCAACGTCTCTATCATCAAATCCTTCGACCTTACCGATGACCGACCTCGTCATTGACCTCATCAAGCTATCGTTAAAGGGCGTAAAAACGGCTTTGGACGTCAGGGTATCCAAGAACAGTAAATGCGTATTGTGAATGTACGGCTCCGGTCGGTAAGTTTT
>HF994918.1 GCA_000434295.1 Acetobacter sp. CAG:977
TATGTCGTTTTTTACCCCTGTTTTGGTTGTTTTTAAAAACCGCAGGATTCTGCGGAAAAACAAAAAAATCTGAATTAATGTGTATTAATTCAGATTTCGTAATCGTAAGTAATAGATGCCGTCCGTTCGAAGCGTGTATCTTGTCCGATAACCGACAGAAACTTCCTTTAACGGCAAACTCGCTATGTGAGCACTGTCGATCAGCTTTATCCGTTCCGCCTCAATTCGGTCGAATACCGAATAATGGTCAAGCGCATTTGAAAAAAATCGGACAATGACCCCGCTGTTGCAACTGCGTTCGTGTTCCATATCAAAAAGTACGGTTTCAAAGTCGGGTGTTTTGTGTCGGTACGGTCGCATCACTTCGATTTGCTTGTCATATACGTCATGAAGAACTTTATTTAACCGACGCACAAGCTTCATTACCTCTTTGTGTTCGGCTCCGTTCAGCATCAGATCCTTCAAATCAGCCGAAGAGAGGTTTTCAATAATATCGTCCGCAACAGCCTGCGTTTGCAAGCGAGTTAATTTAAACCCCGTTGACCGAACCGCGTTAATC
>HF994919.1:0-9861 GCA_000434295.1 Acetobacter sp. CAG:977
CTTAATTCCAACGGACGCACGACGGAAACGGGTTCTTTGCCTTCCGCGGCATATTCAACGCCGGCAACGGGGGCGTTCAATCCTTTGCGCAACGAAATTTTTTCCTTTGATCCGAAACGCCCTTCGTGCTCATAGACAGGAGCATTGGCAGCCCTTTGTTCAAGATCTTCGGGTTTTTGACCGTCCAGCATCTGATCAACGTTCAGCCCGGGATTGTCGTCGGGCATCGAGGGAATGATATCCGGTTCGGGATAAACGAACTCTTCTTCGTACCCGTAATATTCAAAATCATCGGGAGCCGAAGAACATCCCGCGACGGCGGCGATTACGCCGAAAACCGCATATTTCAACATTGAACGTGTCATAATTCCCCCCGTATCGTTTCGGATTCTTTTTTTTAGATAGTACAGTCCGCCGCCTTTAAGGGCAAGACCCGCAACGACAAAAAAGTAAATAAATTTTTAAAACGGCGTTTTTTGAAAAAACAAAAAAACGAAATCTTAAAAAATCCTTTACGTTCTTTTATGTTGTAAAAATCGTCATAGACAAATTAGACAAATTATTGACATCCGGGACGACTTCTTTTAAACTGATAGGCAAGAATAGAAAAAGTGTAACTGAATTAAGGGCTGCAGGACGCCCAAGCAGGTGAAAAATGACAAATAAATATAACGTTTCAGAACTGCCCAAAGCAACTCTTCACGAACATATCGAAGGTACGGTAACGCCGGAAATGGCAACAAAGCTGGCTCAGCGCCACCACGTCAAGTTGCCCGACGACTTTATTATGAAAGACGGTCAATACGACAAAGCCGACTTTCCCAACGGACGCTACGCTTATGACGAAAGCGATTTTTGGGCGTTCATCAATACTTATGACAGCGTTGCGGACATGATGCGCACGCCGCAGGACTACTACGACGTTACCAAAGACTATCTGTCCAAAAACGCCAACGAAGGCGGCGTCTACGTCGAACTGATTCTTTCCCCGATGCACATGGCAACGGAAGTCAATCCCGAAACCGGCAAAGGCGAATTGTCCGCGCCGCGCTACAAAGCCATGATGGACGCCATCACCAAGGCCGCCGAGGAAGTCAAGGAAGAAACCGGTCTTGAAACCCGCTTTATCGCGACGGGCGTCCGCAATCTGGGCGCGGAAAACGTCAAAGAAGTCGCCGAATTCATTCGCGACAATCCTCATCCTTTGGTAACGGGCTTCGGCATCGCCGGCAACGAACAGGCCGGGAAATTCGACGATTTCGCCGAAGCGTTAAGCATTGCCAAGGGTGCAGGACTTAAACTGGCTCTGCACGCAGGGGAAATCTGCGGTCCCGAAAGCATCAAAGATGCCGTCCGTCTGGGGGCTTCCCGCGTCGGACACGGCGTATCGGCTCCGCAAGACCCCGCTCTTATGAAAGAGCTGGCGGAAAAAGGAATCATGGTTGAAGTTTGCCCGACCAGCAACCGCATTCTGGTGAACGACCTCAAAGGCGATCTGGCAAACCACCCTGCCCGCAAGCTGTATGACGCCGGCATTAAAATTTCCCTGAACCCCGACGACGGTGGTATTTTCGGCACCCATACGGGCAAAGAACACCGCATCAGCGCCGAAAAATTCGGATTTTCCAAAGCGGAAATGTATGACATTACCCTTTGTGCCATAGAATGTTCCTTTGCCGACGTGGCAACACGCAAAAAAATCAAGGAAAACATCTATAAATCCATGACGGCGGAAGATCGCAAGGAAATGGCTCAGCTGGCGGAAAAGGCTCAAAACCCCGTTTTGAAACAGCGACTGGAAACCCGCGTCGAAGAAAGCGGAAAAGTCGCTAAAAAAATGGAGCTGCAAAAAAGAAAAGCCAGAACCATGGCAGGAATGAAAAAGAACGTTTTCCAAGCCGTCCTGATGAATAAGCAAGGATTGAAACGTTAACCTTCAGAAAAAAGAGCTTCGCGCTCTTTTTTCTTTCATTTCGTTTTTAAACCCATCGTTTGCAGGAATCGAAAATGTCTCAAGACGCAACATCCCGCAAAACCGAAGAAAAAAAACCGCTTTACCTGCAACGGCCTGTCGGTTGTCGCTCGGGATGAAGGAAGAGCCAAACGCATTTTGGAATCCCTCGAAAAAATTTCCGTCGGAAGATACACTTTAAAAAAGCTGGCGGAATACAAAACGGAAGTTTGCTTTTCCGATACTTTGGGGGAAAAGGCGATCGGCTGTTATTGCGATGACTCGAATAAAATCATTTTATCCGCGGCCTTTAGCGAAGCCTGTTTGAAAACGACATTGGTTCATGAAGGGACTCACGCCGTACAGTATCGTAAGGGCGCAGACCGCCTGAAAAAAGAAAATTTGAACGCCCGTTCCCGCCTGTTGTTGGAACGTTGCATGGAAGCCGATGCTCAATGCGCCGCTTTGGAAGCCGCTAACCAGTTCGCCGCCCGCGGTGACAAAGCTCCATTGGAATCGTTCAAACTGGACGCGCCCGAAATGGTCGATGCCTATAACCGCGATCAATCATATACTGACGCTTACAAAGCCTGGTTCGACAATAAATATATCGTCGAAGCCTATGAACGGGCGTATATCGGCGAAAGCGTCATCAGATCAATGAAGTCCAAAAACGTTGAAGAAGAGAAACCCGAAATCGCGCCGATCGCCGGACTGGATCGCATTTGCGGCTTATATTGCGATGATTTCAAAGATTTCGTGCGCAACGATAAAAAAGCCGTCAGGGTTCATCCCTTGACAAAGGCTTTTTTGGAATTAAAAAATGCCGCAAACGTGGCTAAAGGGGCTGAAGCCGATACATCCATCAAAACTCTGCCCGTCGCGGAAAATAAAAATTCGCCCGCTTCCGCAAAGATGTTCGGCGAAATGAAAAGATTCCTAAGCGCGCGTCAATACGGCGACACGGGAAATCATCTGATGTACATTTCTTTGCAAAGAACATTGGATACCCTTGAAAAAGATTCGTTAAAGGACGAATCCGCGCCTTCGGCTCATGACGGCAAACGCGAAAAGATTTTTATGTATATGGCGACGTCTTTGGAAAGAGGCGCTCCGAAAAGTATTTTGAAATCCTGTTCCGAAATGTCTCGGGACGATCGTCAGTTTTTACAACTGCACGCGCAAAAAATGCGCGCATCGGCACGAGAGTTGACGGAAACCGAAATGAACACGCATCGGCGAAATTTAGACCGTCTGGCAGGAGAAATAAAAGTCTCTTCCTTTGTTTTACAACAAAACAAACAACTGATTTCCGACCGTTAGTTCAACGCCAGTTTTTCCAAGTCTTCCCCCCCCCCCAAAAAAAACAGCCCCCGAATTCGGGGGCTTGTTCTTTTGTTTGATTAATCTCTGGCTTTGTCGGACAGTCTCTTTTGCATCGCCTGAGGAGGCGGAGGAACGGCCGCCGCCCGTTCGGGATACAATGCCGCCGTCTTTGCCGCCGTTGACATATTTTGCAACGTTTTAAACAAAGGAACGATTTTCTTTTCAGGATCAGGCTCCTGCTTTGCCCGAATTTCTGCAATGTGTTCGGGCAAATAGTTTTTGGAATAATTTTCGACCTTGACCTTCGAAGTATAGTTCGCTTCGACCTTTTGATTATCCTTGTAAAACCCGTATTTTTTCGGATCGTAGACCATATCGTCGCATGTCGGCAATAAAATCGTACGGCGTTCGCCTTCCTTCATATTATCGACTTGCCGATCCAAAACGTCATGGTGCAACTGATCGTGCGGATAAAGGGGAATCAAAATAAGATTTGAAAATTCGTTTTTGCCGCCGATATGCAAAGGCAGTTTATGATGGACGTTAAATCCCGCAGGAGCGCGCCCGCGTTCAGCCATCTGCGCGATTTGTTCATCGGTCAGCCCCAAATTTTCCTTTAACGCCGCCGAATGTTTTTCAGCCAAATGCTTTAAAAACTTTGCGCGCACGCCTTCCTTGAGCATAACCTTGCCGTCTTCGCTGAACCGACCGTCGAATTCCTGACGGGCGGCATGGCGTTCGGATTTAGAAGGCACATAGCATTCCACTTCTTTTAAAGGCAGACCGTGTATCGTATCAAAAGAAAATTCGGGACGCACATAACGCGGCTTGGGCTTTTGCGGACGCTTGTTCGGCGGTATCCAGCCGGGCGGACGCGACGGACGCTTTTGATGAATATAGTTTTGCTGTTTTTCTTCACTTTCCATGGTTACAGCCTCAGCGTTCACGTTTCCTGACGTTCAAAATGCCGGCAATACGGGATACGGGACGATGTTTTTTGGCATCTTCTTTTTTAGAGGACTTCTTATCCTGCTTAGAGGATTGAGACGGTGTTTCCTTTTCCCCGTGTGCCGCAGCCTTTGCTGCTTCTTTTGCAGCCTTTTTGGCGTCAAGCTCTGCATAAAACGAAGCCATGTCTTTCTGGCGGCGTTCTACGCTGATATGTTCGGGCAAATAAAGTTCCGGATATTTCGCGGGATCCACGTTCGACACGTAATTCGGTCTGACCGGCTGATTTTCCTTGAAAAACCCGTACTTTTTCGGATCGTAAATCATTTCATCCGTCCACGGGATTAAAATTTTTCTGGTTTCCCCTTCTTTGATACCGATCAATTGAGGATCAATAACGTCGTGATGGAATTGGTCATGCGGATAAAGCGGCGTCAAAATAAAGTTGCTGATTTCGTTTTTGCCGCCCCCGTGCAAAGACAGCTTATGATGCACGTTAAAGCCGTTCGGCGTATATCCGTGACGCATACCGTCCAAATCGCGTTCGGTCAGCCCCAGCTTTTCGACCAGTTCCTTTTCGTGGTCGCGTGCCAGCATTTGCAGAAAAATAGCGCGGGCACCGCCGCCGATCAGCTTGCCGTTTTTGTCGCGACCGCCGTTAAACGCCGCGCGTTTGGCTTTTCGTTCGGCAATCGGAGGAACCGTATATTCGACTTCTTTTAATTTCAGACCATGTATCGTATCAAAAGAAAAATTGCCGGCACGTTGATCCGCATTATAGCGTCCCCGCGGCTGGTAGGGCTGGGCTGCACCCGAAAAATTCTGAGACTTAGCCTGACCGGACGGCCGCGAAGTCCCCTGTTCTTTATGTTTCTTTTTCCCTTTTTTGCGCTCGGGTCTGACATGAAGCAGTTTATATTCTTTTTGATCCGCCATTTTAAAATCCTTTCCGCATAAAAGACAGAAACATTCCTTGACAAAAAATATACAAAATTTTTCAAAAAGTTTCCACAAAAATCTTTAAAAAAGACGACGACACTCAAATCTCTCGGAAGGCGTTTCCAATTCGCGCTGAGCCGCTATTAACGCGGGGGCGGATTCTCCGGAAACTTGAGCCGCCTTGATCATGCCGTACAGTACCGAAACCGCAAAAGACAAGGACTTCTCCGTATTTTTCAACTGCAGATATTTCCCCAAAAAAATCGCCGTCAAAATATCGCCCGTCCCAAAAAGCGGATTTGAAAAATCGGCTTTCGGAGTCGAAACACAAAAAACATCCTGTCCTGATATAGACAAAACGGAAATTTCATCTGCCGTTTCCATCCCCGTTACCAAAACCTGTTTCAGTCTTCCCGAATCCATCAGACGCCGCGCCGCCCCGACCGCTTCTTCAAAACCCGTAATCCTGCTTTGCGACAAAAGCTCTAATTCAAAATGGTTTGGCGTGATAATATCGGCTTGCGCGACAAGGCGTTCCCGCATCGTTTGCGGAATGTCCTTTGCCACGTAAACGCGCCCCTTGTCCCCCATGACGGGATCGCAACAATATAAAATGTCGGGATTCAGACGGCGCGCTTTTTCCAATGCCTCCAAAACGACGATGCCCGTTTCGGAACACCCCAGATACCCCGACAAAAAAGCCGAAGCATTATGCAAGCCGAAGCAATCGTCTATGCCGTCCAATATTTCTTTTACCTGCGCGGGAGAACGAATCTCACCCTTGAACTTCCGGTGTCCCGGATGATTCGAAAAAGACAGCGTATCAACGCCCCAAACGTCTATCCCCATGCGTTCCAAACAAAAAACCGCCGCCGAATTACCGACATGTCCTGCCGCTACTCTGGATTGGACGGATAAAACGGGATGCATGGTTTATTCCGCCTTTTTTGACGAATCCGCGTCTTCGGGCTTGTCAACACAGTCGTAATAAACCCGATGCGGTAAAAAAACGCGGCAAGACCAATACTTGTGCCCGCCGTATTTCGGTTCCCGATCCGTCCTTGAACATTCGTCTTTGGCCATGTTGATGATTTCCGTTTCGTTCGTCGAAAACGGATTGTAACAAACTGCCACGCGATCGGGTGTCGATTCCCCCACCGTATAAGGCTTTCCCGCCTCGCGCCGCCAATCGACAAACGGTGCCTGCGTACACCCGCCGACAAACAGAAATAAAATCATAAAAACTTTCTTCACGCCGAACACTCCCTGCCTGCGTCCGTATCATCCCCGAATTTTAAACGGCATTCAACCCGTAAAATATTTTAATCGGCTTTTGTTGCTTTTCTGAGTCCGTTTTGGTTATGCTGAATAAAAAAATATGTTTATCGGAGTCTGAACCATGCTTGCAAAAAAAAGATTACTGACACGAAGCGATTTTGACGGGCTGGTTTGCGCAGCCCTGTTAAAAGAATTAGGTATTATCGATGAAATCCGCTTCGTCCACCCCAAAGATATGCAGGACGGACGCATTTCAATTACGGATTCGGATATCACGGCAAATCTGCCGTACGTCGAAGGCGTCTATATCGCTTTTGACCACCATATCAGCGAAGTTTCAAGAGTCATCAGCCCCCCGAACCATATCGTTTATCCGAACTCGCCCTCAGCCGCCCGCGTCGTTTATGAATATTACGGCGCAGAAGGACGATTTAAAAACATCCCCCCCTCTTTGATGCAAGCCGTCGATATCGCGGATTCCGCCAAATACACGATGGAACAAATTAAAAATCCGACCGGATGGACTTTGCTGGGCTTTATCATGGATGCCAGAACGGGGCTGGGACGGTTTAAAAATTTCCGAATCAACAATTACGATTTGATGATGAAGCTGGTCGATTTGTGCCGTACTCAAGACGTCGAAGATATTTTAAAAGACCCCGACGTCAAAGAACGCGTCGATTTGTATTTCGACCATCAGGACAAATTCATCGAACAGCTTAAACGTTGCACGCGCATTCATAAAACCGCAGGGCACATCTACCTGCGCGACGAAGAAATCATTTATGCCGGCAACCGTTTCATGGTCTATGCCCTGTTCCCGCAAATCAACATATCCGTCCACGAAATTTGGGGCAAAAACCGCCGTAACGTCGTTTTTGCCGCAGGAAAATCCATTTTTAACCGTACATCGAAAATGAATATCGGCGAATTTATGCTCCATTACGGCGGCGGCGGTCATGTCGGCGCGGGCACCTGCCAGGTGCCTATCGCGGATGCCCCCAGAATCCGTCAGGAAATCATCACCGCAATGGTACAAGACGTCTAAAAGGAGTGTTATGGCTGAAGATAAATTCAGATTGATTACCCGCAGCGATTTTGACGGTTTGGCTTCCGCCATTTTGTTAAAAGAGCTGGATTTGATAAACGAAGTCAAATTCGTCCACCCAAAAGACGTTCAAGACGGTTTGGTCGATATTCAAAAAGGGGATATCACGACGAATCTTCCTTATTCCAAAGCCGCTTCTTATGTCTTTGACCACCATATCAGCGAATTGGCGCGCGTCGGACATAAAAGCAATTACTTTTTGGATCCGTCGGCTCCGTCAGCTGCCCGAATTGTTTGGGACAGCTTCGGCGGAAAAGAACGCTTTAAAAACGTTTCCGAAGAAATGATGAAAGCCGTCGATCAAGCCGATACCGCAAATTACACTCTTGAAGATATTCTGAACCCCAAAGGATGGACTTTGCTGGCGTTCATCATGGATGCCAGAACGGGGCTCGGACGCTTTCACGACTTCAGAATTTCAAATTATCAGCTGATGATGAATATGATTGATCTGTGCCGGCGTTACGATGCCGAAGAAATTCTGGAAATGCCCGACGTCAAAGAACGCGTCGACCTTTATTTCAAATATCAGGACAAATTTAAAGAACAACTCAAAAAATGCACGACCGTTCATAAAAATCTGGCATACGTCGATATGTTGAACGAAGACGTTATTTACCCCGGAAACAGATTTATGGTCTATGCTTTGTTCCCCGAAATCAACATTTCAATGCAATCCATGTGGCGCGTGAACGGTCAACGCATTGTTTTCGCCTTGGGAAAATCCATCCTGAACAAAACAAATATCATCAATATCGGAGAACTGATGTTGCAATACGGCGGCGGGGGGCATGCCACGGCGGGAACGTGCCAAATCGATTTAAACGATGCCGCAAAGGTCAAAGACGAATTGATCGCCATCCTGACCGATCCGACTTATACGGAACAGGCATCGTAAAAAAGGCCTCTTTTGAGGCCTTCTTTTTTAAATCTTTTCCAAACCGTCCAAAAGCTTATCCAAAGCATCCGTTTTGAAAGCTTCTATCTTGCCCTGATCGCAAGCCTGAGCCATTTCGGGATCGATCGGCAGCTTTGCAACCAAAGGAATTCCGAATTCCTTAGCCGTTTCATCAAGCTTGCTTTTCCCGAAAATTTCAAATTCCTTTCCGCAATCTGGGCATTTAAAATACGACATATTTTCAACGATTCCCAAAACGGGGATATTCATCATCTTTGCCATTTTAACGGCCTTGGCAACGATCATGGAAACCAATTCCTGAGGCGACGTTACGACGATAATGCCGTCAACGGGCAAAGACTGAAAAACCGTCAAAGGAACATCCCCCGTTCCGGGAGGCATATCAATAAACATAAAATCAACGTCATTCCAAATAACGTCCGTCCAAAACTGCTTGACGGCGCCCGCGATAATCGGACCGCGCCACAATACGGGATCCGTATCGTTTTCCAACAACAAATTAACGGACATAATTTCTATTCCGCCGACGCTCATCGCGGGAAAGACGCCTTGATCGGTGCCCATGGCTTTTTCTTTAATGCCGAATGCTTTGGGAACGGAAGGACCGGTGATGTCGGCATCAAGGACGGCGACCTTTTTGCCGCGCCGTTTCATCGCGCAAGCCGTTAACGCCGTAACCATTGATTTTCCGACGCCGCCTTTTCCGCTAACGACGGCGATGACTTTTTTGATATTACTGGCGGAGTTCGGTTTTTCTTTTTGAATTTCCGCGCGTTCGGAACAATTTGCGCTGCATGAAGCGCAATCATGGTTGCATTCCGGCATATTCAATCCTTTTTATGTTGACGTTATTAAAGCGTTTCAAACAAAAAACTCCCGTAACGGGAGTTCATGGTGGGCGCAGCAGGGATCGAACCTGCGACCCCTACCGTGTGAAGGTAATGCTCTACCGCTGAGCTATGCGCCCGATAAAGGTCTGTTCTCTTATATGATTTTAACTCTTCTCCGTCAAGCCATCTTTCCCATAAAAAAAAGAGGATAAAGACATCATCAAAAGGAACCCCTCATCCTTGTTGAATCGTCTTTATCCCTTAGTTTATCCCTTAGCTAAACAGGAGAGCTGTTATCAAAAGGAGCCACTAGAAAGAACCGGCAGTCCGAAGCTCCCCTCTTAAAAGACACCCCTATCTTTCGAGCCTCTTACTGCCTTGATATTTTCATATTACATAAAACGCCTCTTGAAAAATGTGACGACCGTCATCTTTTTTGAACTTTTTTATTTCTTTTTGATAATTCCGCTGATACCTTCCTGTTTTGTTCGCGGAGTTGACTTATGGAAAATGTCTTTGATTTAGCCGTCATCGGCGCCGGCGCGTCAGGATTGACGGCGGC
>HF994919.1:9889-16543 GCA_000434295.1 Acetobacter sp. CAG:977
CCGTCGCCGCCGAAAACGGTCTGTCCGTCCTGTTGCTGGACAACGCGGAAACTCCCGCAAAAAAAGTGATGATCTCGGGCGGCGGAAAATGCAATTTCACAAATAAATTCGTTTCTCCAGATCATTACCTTTCCAAAAACCCGCATTTCTGCAAATCGGCTCTGGCTCGGTTGAAGCCCGACGATGTTCTTGCCGCGTTTAAAAATGCCGGAATCCCCTTTTCCGAACGCGAAGACGGAAAATTTTTCGCAAACAGCGCGGAAAACGTCAGAAACCACCTCTTATCCCGCGCCAAAAAAGCCGGCGCCCTTTTTCGTTTCAAAGAAGACATCTTAAATCTTGAACCTTTAAACGCGGGATTTCGGATTTCGTGCAAAACGCAAACCGTCAATGCCGCCAAAGTACTGGTTTCGACAGGCAGCCCCGCCTGTCCCGCAGCAGGCGGAAATTCTTTCGGTTTCAAGCTTGCAAAAAAATTATCCATCAACGTCATCGCCCCCGAACCCGCCCTTGTCCCCTTAAGATTCCCCGAAAATCCCCTTGTCGATTTTTCGGGACTGGCAGGCATCTCTCTTGACGTTAAAATCAAGTGTTCAAAAAAATCCTGTTCTGCCCCTTTGCTTTTTACGCACAAAGGAATCAGCGGCCCCGCCGTCCTGACGGTATCCCTCTATCATGACGGAGCCGCCCCGCTGAGCATTGATTTTTTCCCCGAAGGCTCCCTTGCGGCGCATCTGAAAACGTTAAAAGAAAACAAAGATAAAAGAAAAATTTCTTCGGTTCTTTGTGATTTCTTTCCTCAACGGCTTGCTTTGCGTTTTGCCGCTTTACTGCCCGACGAGAAAAAAAGCGCTCCGTTGGCGGAAATCCCCGATAAGCTGTTTTTCAAACTGGAAAACACTTTAAAGAATTTTCCGTTTCCCTTTGCCGGAACCGAAGGGTTTGAAAAAGCCGAAGTCGCAAAAGGCGGAATCGACACAAAGGAAATCAATTCGGCGACAATGGAATCCGAACGTGTCCCTGGTCTTTATTTTTCGGGCGAAGTTCTGGACGTAACGGGCGAAGTCGGCGGTTACAATCTTCATTGGGCGTGGGCTTCGGGAACAGCTGCTGCTTTCGGCGTTCTTAAAAGCCTGCGTTAGTCGACAAAGTTCGCGTTAACCTTAGGCTCGTTTATTCCGCGAGAAGAGATGTCAAACTGGAACACCATAAAGTTCAACGGATTTTTCATTCTTTCGTCGGCGTTCGGATACCCGCGAGCCATAAACCCCGCCCGTATCTGAGCCCGCCAACGGCGAATGCGGGGTTTTTCTTCCTCGGGCATCTTGTCAATCGTATCGAATTCCGCCAGCCATAAACCGTCCCACACATACGAAACAAAACGGACGCGGACTTCTCTGGTCATCCCTTCCATCATACGGGTAGACATTGCCGCCTGTTCGGGTTGAAAACCTTTAAACGCGTCTTCCGAAGAATACCAAAATAAATCGCTGCGCTTGCTCCAACGGCGGTTCATTTCGTCAACGTCCGCCAAAATCGTATAGCGAAGCATGATATATTCGCGAATATACATTTCCAAAATCAACGCATTGACGGGACGAACGACAACGGAACGTTGGACGGGCGAAAGTCTGTAAAACTGCTTGTTAATGTAATACAACCCCGGAACGGCGTGAAGTTGCGGCGCAAGCATATATAAAATTAACGCCAGAATAATCACTCCGCACAGCATCCCGACGGCAACAATCGTCATAACGCGCGACGTCTTTAAGTAACGCCGCTCGGGCATCGCCGCAACATGAACCTTTTCAGGATATGCTCCAAGCTTGTCATTGGTCGCTTCGTCTTCCTTGCTGAACAGAAACTTAAAAAGGTTCATAATCAAAAGCCCTTATGCAAAATGCCCTTTATTAAAATATCCCCTTTACTTTAAAAGGATATTAACCGATAGTGCATCAAGTTTTTTCTTTTAATTAAAATGCCATATTTTCCGCCAATGCCCAAGTTTAAATACATCAAAGAACACCTTTTTCAAATTTTAGCCGTCTTTACCATCGGTTTTCCCTTTGTCGGGTATAAAATTCTGGCAGGCGTCGTCATTCACAGGCTATATGACAACGCGGCTGCGGATATTATCGCTTTGCTGTTCGTCGTTTGGGGCTTAATCGATTTGATGCTGAACGCCATTTGCCTGCACGCCGTTTGTTGCAGAGGTCATACTCATTATCCGTTCTGCTTGCTGTCCGTCATGGCAAGACGGCATTCCGTCTTGTCGAAATGGGAAGATTCCGGCGATGCTCTGGACGTGATGCTGTCGTTTTGCATTGTCGCTTGGATCGTCGGACAGGGATTGTTCGGCTTTATGGACGGCGCTCAGGTCAAAATATGGAATATCTGCACCGTCGTAAACGTCTTGGGCGCGGGAATTTCAAGACTGGGCGCAACAATAACGTCAAAAGCCGCTCAAAAAAGCTCCTAACTCAAAAGCCCCAATTCCTTAAAGGAAACATAACCCGATTTCGCCACAATCACATGATCCAACAGGTTTATTCCCAGCGTCTTTAACGCGTCTTCAACCGAACGGGTCATCAGAATGTCGTTTTTTGACGGCTTTAAATTCCCCGCGGGATGGTTATGCACCATAACCAAAGAAACCGCCGAAAGATCCAATGCCCTTTTAGCTATTTCGCGCGGATAGATCATTGTTTGGTTGACCGTGCCTTCCTGCAAAACTTCGTCTTTGATCAGGCGATTGCCCGTATCTAAAAACAAAACCCGAAACACTTCGATTTTTTTGTGTCCCTGCGCCGCTTTGCAATACGAAATCATTCTGTCCCAATTCGATAATACGGGCAATTCGGATACCTGATTTTTCAGCATTCTGACCGAAGCTTCGCGAATAACGGCAAACAATGCCGCGGCAGATTCTTTTATGCCGCTGACTTTCATCAGTTCTTCCGCCGGCGCGGAAACCGTATCCGAAAACGATCCGAAAATCTTTAGCATGTCTTTGGCCAAAGGTTTGACGTCCTTGCGGGGAATGGCCTGCATCAAAACCAGCTCCAACAGTTCGTAGTCCGCCAAAGCCGATCCGCCCGCCTCCAAAAGCTTTTTCCTTAACCGCGCGCGATGTCCCAAATAATGCGGCGCTTCGTCGGCTTTTTCTTTGCCGTCAGAAAACAGCTCGGGCTCGCCGATGTTATTTTCAAGGGGTTCCTTTTCAGCCACTCTGCCCTCTTAAACGTACGGATAGCGATCCCAGCCTTTCGGAGAAACGGTAAACAATTCGTATCCGTCCGCCGTCACGCCCAAAGAATGTTCGTATTGCGCCGACAATGACATATCCCGCGTCACGGCCGTCCACCCGTCCGACAAAATCTTTAAATCGTCGCCGCCCAGATTAACCATAGGCTCTACGGTAAAGAACATTCCTTCCTTTAAAATCAACCCTTCGTGCGGACGTCCGTAATTCAACACGTTCGGAGCACAGTGAAAAATACGGCCTAACCCGTGCCCGCAAAAATCTTTGACGACGGAACAGCGTTGAGATTCCGCATACGCCTGCATGGCGTGTCCGACGTCGCCCAATGTCGCGCCCGGTTTAACGGCTTGTATCCCGCGCATCATCGTTTCGTAAGTAATATCCAACAGGCGTTTCGCCTTGACCGGCAGTTTCCCGACCCCGAACATACGGCTGGTATCGCCGTACCATCCGTCCAAAATAACGGTAACGTCTATGTTTAAAATGTCGCCGTTTACAAGCTTTCTGTCCCCCGGAATACCGTGGCAAATCACATGGTTCAAAGAAATGCAAACCGATTTCGGATACCCTCTGTATCCCAAACAGGCGGGAACGGCTCCGCGAGACACGATATAATCATGACAAATGCGATCCAATTCCCCCGTCGTAATACCCGCCTGAACGTAAGGCGTAATCATATCCAGCACTTCGGCCGCCAAACGACCGGCTTTTCTCATTCCTTCAAAGTCTTCGGCAGAATGAATGACGATTTCTTCTTTCGACATAGCTCACCAAAAATCAAAACATAAAAGGCAATCTGGCTGATGCCCATATCCCTTGAGAAGATACAGTACAGCCGTAGCATAAAATTTCCAAGCCCTTATCACAGAATTCTTTTAACGAAGTAACATACTGTGCATCCGCCGTCCAATCCGCCCGCACGCCGATACAATCTATTCTTTGTGCCAACACGATCAAGACGGCGCGTTCGCCCGCATCAAGAGCCGCATCCAGCTCTTCCAAAACTTTCCTGTTCCAAACATAAATCCCGTCGGGAAACAACAAATCGACGCCCTGCTTTAAATACGCCGTCACAATGGCAACCCGGCAAACCGGGAAACGATCGTCTTGGGGAATAAGAACCATATCGACGGTCGAACCGCCTCGGGACGGCAAAACCCTGCGAATTTCGCGATACCCCGCCAATTCGCTCAACACGCCGTTGGCAATTCCTTCCGCCGTGATATCGTAACGACGCGTTTCGTTCACGCCGACCAACGTCCCGTTCGCCGAGACCGTTTCCCATGTGTAAAGCAAACGGCGACCTTCTTTTCGGTTAAAAGACAAAAAAACCTCGGCGCCCGGAACAGCCAAAGTCTTCATTCGTGTCGTGTTTGAACAATATGCCGTCACCGCTTCGCCGTTTTCCAAACAAACGTCGGCCAAAACCGTAGCATACCGTTCAATAAGAGATGCCCTGTACAACGGCGAATCGAAATTCATTAGAGTGTGTTCTTTATAAAAATAGCGTGTTATACTCGGACGTACTTTATGCTATTGCGCAACAAAGGTCAAAATTTATGAAACTGATTTCAGCTTTTCTCGTTTTTGTGACGATTTCCGCTTCCGCTTTCGCCGAAACGCAAAACAACGCCGCGCCGGCACCGCGCCCCGCCGCTCCGATCGTAAATATTCCCCACTCGTCCAGAACAAAAGGAAATTTTTCCGACATCGCTTTGGATTTCATGCTGACAAAGCTGTTCGAAAAACAAAAGGGCGTCAAAATCACTTACGATTTTTTGGAATCCTCTTTCAGCGATAGAACCGTTGCCTTTAAAAATCTGACGGTTTCCCCGGAACGTGATTCTTTAAAAGGTGTCATACGCTTGGGATTGGTGCGTTTAAACCTGAAAGATTTGTTGGATTTCATAGATACGGGCGCCATGACCGTTGCCCAAATTGATGCGTCAAACGTTAAAATCAGCTTGGATTTCTATGAAAACGGTCAAAAAGTGCGCTCTTATCTGGCAGGCGCGGACAATGTTAAAATCGACCAAATGACACAGCCTCTGAACACCGCAGAAACCGTCGTTACGGAAAATATGCTGATCTTCAGTACGACACAGGTGAAAAACGGCAGACTCTACATTCCGCAGACAAAAGAACGCTTTGCCGCACAAAGCGTGATTATGAAAGACTTTACGGTCTATCTTTCGGGCGACAAGCATATCAGTCTGAAATCCGCGAATATCGACGGGAAAACGGCGACAACGATTGATGAAATGAAAAAACTTCTGATGCAATAAAGGGATTGTTTTTCGGAAAAAAGGCTTTTAAAATCCCCCGCAGAATACGGAGTCTGTTATAAACAAACAATAGGAACAATATGCAGGACACTGATCTTATCATACTGAAAAACGGCGATTTTTCAGCGGCGGTTTCTCCTTCGACGGGAGGCTCTTTGATGTATTGGCGAAAAGGGAATGCCGATTTGATGCGCCCCGCCCTGCCCGAAGCCGTTCGGGAAAAAGCCGCCGATAAAACCGCCATGTTCCCGCTGGTTCCCTATTCAAACAGAATCCGCGGCGGATACTTTATTTATTGGGGGATTCGACGCAGCGTCCCCAAAAACCATCCCGTCGTTCCCGATCCTTTGCACGGAGAAGGATGGCAAACGGCTTGGAACGTTGACGAAACAACGGGAAATCGCGTTACCCTGTCTTTTACCCATAACGGAAAATCCGGCTTTCCTTTTGCGTACGCCGCAAAAGAGACTTTTGAATTAAATGAAGACGGGCGTTTGAACGTTACGCTGGAACTGACGAACAAAGGCGGCATCCCCATGCCGTGCGGACTGGGGGTACACCCGTTCTTTCCCAAAGACGACGATACGTCCGTAACGTTTAAAACAAAAACCGTTTGGGCTCATGAAAGCGCGCCTCCCCGCGAACGCCCGATCAAAACGCCCCCCGAATGGCAGTTCGACAAAGGATTAAAAATATCGGAACTGGAATTGGATACCTGCTTCGGCGGCTTTGACGGAAACGTCGAAATCGTTTATCCCTCAAGAAACAGAAAAATCAATATCGAAGCCAAAAGCGACTTTAACCACGTCGTCGTTTGGAGCCCCGCCGGCGAAAGCTTTTTCTGCGTCGAACCCGTCACAAACGCCAACGACGCGTTTAATCTGGCTTCCCGCGGCGTCGCGGGAACGGGCATTAAAACGCTTGCTCCCGAAGAAAGCCTGACGGAAACCGTTTCTTTCTTTGTTTCCCAACTTTAAACCGCAGGATATAATAATGAAACACGCCAGCTTTACAAAGATTGTTTCCACCCTCGGCCCCGCCTCCAATACAAAAGAAACCATCCGCGATTTGGCGTTGGCCGGCGTCAGCGTCTTTCGTCTGAACTTC
>HF994919.1:16582-36175 GCA_000434295.1 Acetobacter sp. CAG:977
GACCACAAAAAAAACGTCGAGTATATCCGGGAAATCGAAAAAGAAATTAAACGCCCCATCGGCATCCTGTGCGATATGCAGGGACCGAAACTGCGCATCGGCACATTCGGTTGCGATTCCATTACGTTAAATGTCGGCGATAAATTCCGACTGGACATGTCTCCGGAACCCGGCGACCAAAACAGAGTCTGTTTGCCCCATCCCGAAATCTTTCAGGCAATGGTGCCGGGAATGGATTTGTTGTTAAACGACGGCATCGTACGCCTGCACATTGATGATTTCGGTTCCGATTACGCCGATACGACCGTCATCAGCGGCGGCATCCTGTCAAATAAAAAAGGCGTCAATATCCCCGGCGTCCCCTTGCCGATTGATGCTTTGACCGAAAAAGACAAACGCGATTTGGAAGCCGCTTTGGACATGGGCGCCGACATGATAGGTCTGTCCTTTGTCCAACGCCCCGAAGATTTGCTGTTGGCTCGTTCGTTGATTCAAAACAGAGCCTGGATCATTTCAAAAATAGAAAAGCCCGCCGCTTTGGAACATTTGGACGAAATCATCCGCCTGTCGGACGGCATCATGGTCGCCCGCGGCGACTTGGGCGTTGAAACGCCGCCCGAAAAGGTTCCCGTCCTGCAAAAGAAAATCGTTCAGGCTTGCCGCAAAGCCAATAAACCCGTTATCGTCGCAACACAAATGTTGGAATCCATGGTCGTGAACCCGACGCCGACCAGAGCGGAGGCTTCCGACGTTGCAACCGCCGTCTTTGACGCGGCGGACGCCGTTATGTTGTCGGCGGAAACGGCTGCGGGAAAATATCCCGTACAGGCGGTTTCCCTGATGGACAGAATTATCTTTGAAACGGAAGCCGACGAACTTTACGTCAAATATTTGGACGCCGCCCGTCTGCCTCCCGAAGGGACAACAGAAAGCGCCATTACGGTTTCCGCGCGCGTAACCGCACAAACGTTGAAAGACGCCCGCGCCATCGTTTCTTATACCATGTCCGGCGCAACGGCATCGCGCGTTTCCCGCGAACGCCCCTATGTTCCCGTGTTGTGCATGACTCCCGATATAAAAGTCGCTCGCAGAACGAGCCTGTTATGGGGCATCGAAAGCGTCGTTTCGGCTCCTGCCGAAACTTTGGATGACGTCGCAAGAAAAGCAAATTGCTTTGCTCAGCGTCTGTTGAACGTCAAACCCGGCGACAAGCTGATTTTAACCGCGGGATTGCCGTTCAATATCGCCGGCAATACGAATATCTTGCAAATCATCAGCGTTTCGCCCTTAAACGACAGCGATTTGGCTTTTTGCGAAATTTCCTAAAGCCTTTAAACCCTGCCGAGACTCCCCCGTTTTTATGATTCGGGGGAGTTTTTTTATAAAAATCAGAGCTTTCGTTATTTACACTCTCCCGCCGTTTTGATTAAGATACTTGCAACTTCATTTTCAGATTGGAGATATATAAATGAAAGTTGTTATAGCTTTGGGCGGAAACGCCCTGCTTCGCCGCGGAGAACGCGCAGACGCCGACGTACAGATGGCAAACGTCAAAATTGCCGCCGAAGCCGTCGCCGCCGTTGCAAAAGAACACAAAGTCGTTTTAACGCACGGAAACGGACCTCAGGTCGGTTTGCTGGCGTTGCAGGCGGACGCATATAAAGACGTCAAGCCCTATCCTTTGGACATTTTGGGCGCCGAATCTCAAGGCATGATCGGATATATGCTGGCTCAGTGCGTCGCAAACGTTTTGCCCGAACACCAGGTCGTGAACATCATCACGCAAACCGAAGTCGATCCCAACGACAAAGCTTATTCAAACCCGACGAAATTCATCGGCCCCGTTTATGACAAAGAAACCGCCGAGAAACTGGCTGCCGAACGCGGATGGACAATCGCCGCCGACGGAAAATATTTCCGCCGCGTCGTTCCGTCTCCCATTCCTCAGACCATCGTTGAAATCAATACGATTCGCCGCTTGGTCGACGAAGGCGCCATGGTCATTTCTTCGGGCGGCGGCGGCATCCCCGTCATTCGCGACGAAAACGGAAAGCTGGTCGGCAGCGAAGCCGTCATCGACAAAGATATGTCCGCCTCGATTATGGCAGACGAACTGGACGCTGACGCGCTGTTGATTTTGACGGATGCTCCTTCGGTCGCTTTGAACTGGGGAACTCCCGAACAGCAGGAAATCAAAGAAGTGTCTCCCGAAAAATTGGAAGAATACAACTTTGCAAAAGGCTCCATGGGACCGAAAGTCGATGCGGTATGCCGCTTTGCAAAAACGGGTAAAGGCTTCGCCGCCATCGGACGGTTGGAAGACGCCGTCGCCATCTTAAACGGCAAAGCCGGCACCATCATCAAAAAAGGCGCTGAATTCAAACTTTATTGATGCGATAAAAAAAACAGCCTCCGCTTTTCGGAGGCTGTTTTTTTATGTTTAAAACATATCCAAAACGTATTTGGCATCTTCGCTGATGCGGTCTATCGACCATGCCGGTTCCCAAACCAGCTTGACCGTTACCTTGCCGACGCCGTCGACTTTTGCCACAGCTTCGGCAACCTGTTTCGGCATCAATCCGGCAACGGGGCAAGCCGCCGCCGTTACCGTCATGTCTATTTCGACGTCTCCGTTCGTTAAAATATCCATGCGGTAAATCAATCCCAAATCATAAACGTTCAACATGATTTCGGGGTCGGTGACCGTCTTTACGGCGTCGATAACCGCTTCGATTTTGGCGTGTTCTTTGCCTTCGGGCAACGGTTCGCCTTCGGTAACGACATATTCGTCGCCGAAATTGACAAAGGGAACATCGGGCGTGCCGCCCCACAGCAGTTCATTGAAATCAATCCCTTCGGGCAGTTTCGATCCGGGCAGAAGTTCGTCCAACGTCTGCGGCTTGTCATTTCCTGAAGCAGAGCTTTTTGCCGCCGTTTCCTGTACTTCGGGCGCGCCGCCCAAAGGAATTTCAACGGTTCCCGTAAAATGTTCCAAATCTTCCTGCGTCATTATCGGAGCATTCGTGCGAAACATACGTTCGGTTTCGCCCATCTGTTTTTGCGGTGCGGGCGTTTGTTTCCCGTCCGCCCCCTCTAAGACGGCTTTTTCATCCATTTTCGTTACTCCGTAAAAAACTTCTCCGTTTTTTATGCGCTTCTTTCCCGTTCTTTTCAAGTCCGCTTAGAAAAAGCGGCGGACTTTCTCAAGAGCGCGGGCAAAAGATTCTATATCGGCGGACGTATTATAAACCCCCAAAGACGCTCTAACGGAAACCTGTATCCCGAACCGTTCGTGCAACGGCTGAGCGCAATGGTGTCCCGTACGGACGGCAACCCCCTGCTGATCCAAAATCATGGCAATGTCCTGAGGATGTATTCCGTCCATGACAAAGCTGACCAAGCCCGTCTTTCCTTGTGCCGTACCGATTTGGCGCGTCCCTTGCACCGAAGCAACCGCCGCAGACAGTTCGTCGCACAGTTTCTTTTCATGAAGGGCGATATTTTCCATTCCGATTGCCGAAACATAATCTATCGCATGACCTAAGCCTATCGCCTGCATAATCGGAGGCGTTCCCGCTTCAAAACGGGCAGGCGGTTCCGCCCAAACGCTTTTTTCAAAAGAAACGCTTTTGATCATATCGCCGCCGCCCTCAAACGGAGGCGTGTCTTCCAACACGGGCAAACGTCCGTAAAGAACGCCTATTCCCGTCGGACCGTACAATTTATGTCCCGAAAATGCATAAAAATCGCACTCGATGTCACAAACGTCCGTCGGAATGTGCGTTGCTCCCTGACAACCGTCAACGACGACGACGGCTCCTGCCGAATGTGCGGCTGCCGTAATTTCTTTGACGGGAAAAACCGACCCCAAAACGTTTGACATATGCACAATGCCAACCAGCTTTGTTTTTTCGTTTAAAAGGTTTTTAAACGCTTCAAAATCAAACGAACCGTCCTCGGAAACGGGGGCGACACGGATTTTAAAGCCGGTCTTTTCCCTTAAAATCTGCCACGGAACAATGTTTGAATGGTGTTCCGCCACCGATAAAATGATTTCATCGCCCGCCTTTAAATGCGATGCGCCCCAAGCGTACGCAACCGTATTTAACGCATCCGTCGCACCGCGCGTGAATATGATTTCTTTATCGGAAGCGGCTCCGATAAATTTTTGAACTTTCTTTCGTGCGTTTTCGTAATTCGATGTCGCCGTTTCCGACAATTCGTACATCCCGCGGTGAACGTTCGCATATTCGTTTTCATAGCCGTAGCGCATCGCATCAAGAACCTGACGCGGTTTTTGCGCGGATGCCGCACTGTCCAAAAAAATCAACGGCTTGCCGTGCGCCGTTTTCGACAGCGCGGGAAAATCCGACCTGATTTTTAAAACGTCAAACGCCATCGCTGTTTCTCCTTTGCCGGATTAAAAAGGCAATGCGGCTTCTATGCGCTTTGAAAATTCGTCTCTCAGCGCTTCGTCGTTCACCGTATCCGTAACTTCGTTTAAAAATGCCGAAACCAAAATCTTTTTGGCTTCCGCTTCGGGTATGCCCCGCGTTTGAAGATAATAAAGCTGGTATTCGTCCAAATCTCCGATCGCCGAACCGTGCGCGCATTTCACGTCGTCGGAATAAATTTCCAAACGGGGAACCGCCGTGACGGAAGCTTTGTCCGACAGCAAAACGGCGCGATGCTGTTGAGATCCGTCTATTCCTTTGTGTCCGGAGGGGATCAAAATCGTCCCTTCAAAAGTTTCTTCGGAATTTCCCGACGCCGCCCCTTTAATCAGTTGAGACGACACCGTATCGTCCGCGTTATGGACGATTTTTGTTTCAAAGCTGCCTTTGTCATCGTCCTTTAAAACATAAACGGCATTACTTTTACACTCGGCGCCCGTCCCGTTCAAAGAAACGAAAATCTTTTGAGCACAGCCCGACGTTAACAGGCTTAAAACTTCGTAATATCCGTCTTCTTCGACTTGCACATCAACGCGCGCGTCGTTCGCATCGCAAAAACGGTAATGATACAGCGTCGCGCCCTTTTCCACATAAACGCGGCATTCGTTTTGCGGCGCCTTGTCAACAACGCAAAGGCATTCGCCCGCTTTTGCCCGAATGTCGCCCGAAGCGCAAACCCTTTGCGCCTGTGTCTGCAAAGGCCGCATCATTCTTCCTCCCGATATTCGGCAAAGCTTTCCAAACGTTCCAGAAAATCCCTGCCGCCCGTTTCGACGACTTTGCCTTTGACCAGAACGTGGACTTTATCGACCCCGACGCTTTCCAAAAATCCGCGGTTGTGCGAAATCAGCATAAAAGAACGCTCGGGCGAACGCATGACGTTAATGGCCTCTGCCACGGTCTTTAATGCGTCCACGTCCAAGCCGGAATCCATTTCGTCAACCATGCACAAAGACGGTTCCAAAACCGCCATTTGGAACATTTCCATGCGTTTCTTTTCTCCGCCGGAAAACCCGACGTTGACGGGGCGTTTAAGCATTTCGTCCGTCACGCCCAATGCTTTGGAACGCACTTTGATATGCTTCATGTAGCTGACGGCGTCAAAATCCTTCAACCCTTTGGCGCGTCTGCCGGCGTTCATGGCGTACTTCATAAACGTCGCCATCGAAATCCCCGGAATTTCAACGGGAAGCTGGAATGCCAGAAAAACTCCTTCATGAGCGCGTTCGTCAACACTCATTTCCAACAGATTGCGTCCTTTAAATAAAACTTCGCCGCCCGTTACCCGATAATGCGGATTGCCGCACAAAACGTTAAACAGAGTGCTTTTCCCCGCGCCGTTCGGTCCCATGACGGCATGAATTTCGCCTTCGTTCACGGTCATGTCCAAACCGTTTAAGATGCTTTTGTCGTCTACACTTGCTTTCAAGCCTTTGATTTCCAGCCAAGCCGTCATTTATTCCTCCTGTTATCCTACGCTGCCTTCAAGCGTAACGGCAACCAAGCGCGTCGCTTCCATCGCAAATTCCATCGGCAGTTTTTGCATGACGTCCTTGCAAAAACCGTTCACAATCAAAGAAACGGCTTCTTCCGCGCTCAGCCCTCTTTGCTGACAATAAAAAAGCTGGTCGTCGCTGATTTTGGAAGTCGTCGCTTCGTGTTCGATGCGCGCCGTCGGAGTCGCGCTTTGCATATACGGTATCGTGTGCGCCCCGCATTCCGACCCGATCAACAGGCTGTCGCACTGGGAATAATTGCGCGCATTCACGGCCTTTGCCCCCATCTTGACCAAACCGCGGTACGTGTTTTGCGATTTGCCGGCGGAAATCCCCTTTGACACGATCGTCGAAGTCGTTTCCCTGCCCAGATGAATCATCTTTGTTCCCGTGTCGGCCTGTTGAAAATTGTTGGTGATGGCAACGGAATAAAATTCGCCGCGGGAACCGTCCCCTGCCAAAATGCAGGACGGATATTTCCATGTGATCGCGGAACCCGTTTCAACCTGCGTCCATGACAGTTTCGATCGCGCTCCTTTGCACAAGCCGCGCTTTGTCACGAAATTATAAATGCCGCCTTTGCCTTCTTTGTCCCCGGGATACCAGTTTTGAACCGTCGAATATTTGACTTCGGCATCATTCATGACAACGATTTCGACAATCGCGGCATGCAGTTGGTTTTCATCGCGCTGAGGCGCCGTGCAACCTTCCAGATAGCTGACATAAGATTCGTCGTCCGCAATAATCAAAGTCCGTTCAAACTGCCCCGATTTTTTCGCATTGATGCGGAAATACGTGGACAGTTCCATCGGGCATTTAACGCCTTTCGGAACATAGACGAACGTTCCGTCCGTAAAAACGGCGGAATTCAAACACGCAAAAAAGTTGTCCGTATACGGCACCACCGTTCCCAAATAGCGGCGAACCAAATCGGGATGATCTTTGACGGCTTCGGAAATCGAACAAAAAATAATCCCCTGCTTTGCCAGTTTTTCGCGAAACGTCGTTGCCACGGAAACGCTGTCAAAAACGGCGTCGACCGCAACGCCTGCCAGCAACGCCCGTTCCTGAAGCGGAACGCCCAGCTTGTCGTACGTTTTCAAAAGCTCGGGATCGACTTCGTCCAAAGACTTTGGTTCGCTCGCGCTTTTCGGCGCCGCATAATAATAAATATCCTGATAATCTATCGGAGGGTAATGAAGCATCGCCCATTTCGGCTCAACCATCGTTTGCCAATGCCGGTACGCCTTCAGGCGAAACGCCAAAAGCCATTCGGGCTCGCCCTTTTTCGCGGAAATAAAGCGAATAATTTCTTCGCTTAACCCCTTGGGCGCCGTTTCCGCATCCACATCCGTCACAAACCCGTAACGGTAAACGTCCGATACGGCCTGCACCGCGGAAATTTTTTCCCCTTTGTCCGTCATGCTTTTCCTCCGAATTCCGAGCCAAAGATACAAAAGCCCGAAAATTCTTACAAACGTTTTCTTTGCGTCCTTTATATAGTGATTAAATCTTTTTTAAAACACCCCTTGTCGCACAAAGGGTAAAAAAATAAAAAATATTTGCACAACATTTTGAAAAAAGGATAAAATCTTATTTCCTATCGGGTTTTCGAAAAGGGGTGGAAAATGTCGTTTTTATTTGCTGTCGCTCATGCCGCAGATGCCGCAGAAAATGCGGAACAAGCTTTGTTCAGCGAAGTTGACCTGTCTTTGTTCGCCATCGCCCTGTGCGCCGTCATCCTGATCGCGAGTCTCTTGCTGGGGCTGCGATACATGAAGGTTATGACAAAAGAAAAAGAACTGAAACAAAAAGTCATCGACCTGCAAAACGAACTGCTTAAAACCCAAAAAAATCTTGAAGAACTGACAAAAGAACGCAACCGCAAATTCGATCCCTATTCTTCCCCGAATACGAAAAGCATCATTTTTTGCCTGGATAAAGACGGCGTCATTTTGTCGGGGAACGATTACGCTTTTGAATTCTTCGGCTATGCCGATAAAAACGAACTCTTGGGAAAAAATATTATCGGGACTCTCGTTCCCTTGAAAGATTCCCACGGTCAAAATATGGCAAACCTGATTGAACGCATTAAAAACAATCCCCGTTTGTACGTCGACAACGAAAACGAAAATATCTGCAAAAACGGCAAAAAAGTATGGGTGTCGTGGACAAACCGCATTATCTACGATTCCGAAGGAAACCCGACGGAAATCAGATCCGTCGGCTTTGACATTTCCCCGCGCAAACGTTTGGAAGACGAACTGCGCCAAATGACCGTCATCGACCCGATTACGGGCGTCCTGAACCGCCAGCGTTTTCTGGACGACGGCACGCGTGAACTGAAACGCGCAAGACGTTACGGACGCGAATTGTCCGTATTGTTAATGACCATCGACCGCTTTGACGCTTTGAACAGCGAACACGGCACAGCCTTTAGCGACGAAGCCGTCAAAGTCGCCGTAACAGCCTGTCAGGACGCCATCCGCGAATCAGATTATTTGGGACGGCTGGCTGACGTCGAATTCGCTTTGTTGTTGCCCGAAACGCCTCTGGAAGGTGCCATGATCGTTGCTGAACGTATAAGAACTCAGGTCATGCATTCCGATTTAATGGTCGGCGACGTTAAAATATCCGTCACAACCAGCATCGGCATCGCTACCAGACTGCCGTCCGACGAAACAATCGATTCCGTGTTGCTCAGAGCCTTTAACGCTTTAAGAACGGCAAAAGAGCACCATAACAACGTCGCCGTCGCCGAACAAAATCAGTCTTAATCCTTTTTACTCTTATTCAGAACGGAAATAAACAATGTCCGCAAAAATAAACACGTTCCTGCTGTATCTGTTTCCTTTTGCGGTTTCGGCGTTCACTCTGTTTGACCGCCCCTTCTTTTATTTTTCGGCACAAGACCCGCGAAATACGGCAATGTACTACGAAATCGACATTACCGCCGTATTCTATATTTGTTACGCGTATTTCGCGGCTATGTTCTGTTACGTCCTGATGTATCTGTCGGCGTTGTTCAATTCAAAAAAGTTCATCGCCGTCGTGTCCGCATTGATTTATACGGCTTCATACATTTATGTTCTGCACTTTTTGCTGACGGGATTCCATATCCATTATAACAGCGTGTTTGCCCTGTTCGACACGAATGTCCCGGAGGCAAAAGAATTCCTGCAAACCCTTAAAGCTTCAGACATCGCAAAAGCCGTTGTCCTGACGTTGGCATACGCAGGCGTATGGGGCGGGCTGACAAACCATATCGATAAAGACGGGCTTAAAATAAAACACAGAAAAAAACTTGCCTCGGCGGCGTTCGTCTTTTGCCTGATCGGCGCGGCTTTGTTGGAAAAACATTCCTTCTTTTCAAATCTGGAACCCGTTTTGTCCCCTGTCCAAGCCTTTGTCGCCTATCGCCGCGAAGAACAGAACATCGCAAGAATCATTGATAAAATCGATCCTTCCCTGATGGACGGCATAAAATCCGGCGTGGCAAAAAACATAAATGAAACTTACGTCGTCGTAATCGGAGAATCCGCTTCCAGAGATTTGCACCCCCTCTATGCCGAAGACGCCGTGGCATCATCGCCGCTAAATAAAAAAAATCTGATTCTGTTTAACAAAATCTATGCGTCGGCACCGATTACCATGCTTTCTTTGTTTCAGGCTCTGTTCATCAATCCTGAAAAAAACAAAACCGTCGATTTCGTCGATCTGGCTAAAAAGGCAGGCTTTAAAACTTTCTGGATTTCTAACCAATTCCGTGCCAGCAGCTTTGGCGACAACCCGACCGCCGTGCTGTCCAGAAGAGCGGACGAAGCTTCTTTTATCAATCATTCAAATCCGGACATTAAAAATTATGCCGATATGCCTTTGGATGAAAATTTGTTGCCGCCGTTCCAAGACGCTTTGAACGACCCCGCCGCAAAGAAAATCATCTTTCTGCATTTGTTCGGTTCTCACGCTCCCTATGAAAACCGATATCCCGAAAATATGAATATCGAAAACAAAAACCCCGATTTCGAAAAAGGCGTTCAAAAAAGGACTCCTTTGGAAAAACAGCGCAAAGAAGTCAGAGCTTATGCAAAAAGCATGTACTATACGGACACGGTTTTGAAACAAATCATTGAAAAACTGAACGATAAAGGCGGCTATTCTTCTTTGATTTATTTTTCCGATCACGGCGCGAACCCCAAAGCCGCCATGAACAGAAACCCCGATGACAAATCAATTTTGGAAGTTCCGTTTTTCTTGTGGGCGTCTTCGGACTACAAAAACCTGAACAAAGAAAAAATTAAAAACGCCGAAAACGCACGAAATAAACTGTACAGAATGGACCGTTTAAAATTCACTTTGGCGGACTGGATGAACCTGTCTCACCCGTTGTTAAGCATTGAAACGGACAGTCTGTTTTCTCCGAAGCTGATTGAAACGACGGAACAGGAAATCAAGCAAACGCCGTCGGTTTTGTAGGCGGTTTATAACGCCCCTTCTTTGACCCACAACGCCCGCAAACGGCGAACCAGCTTTGTTTTCAGGCTTTCGGGCACAGCGGAAATGACGGCATGTCCGCGATACGTTTTTAATCCCGCCCCGTTCGGGCATACGTCCAATCCGACCGTCGTTCTGAAATACGCACCGGCGGGAACGGCCGTTCCGTCACGTTGCACGCGCACGGGCAATCCCCCTTTGTAAATCGACGCCAACGGTTCCGCATCATTTAAGGCAGAGATTGCATTTTGAGAAATCTCCGTTACTTTTCCGACAAGGGATTTTTTCCCGTCCGCTTCGGGATAAAACACGGCTTTTGCTCCGATGTTTAAGCGGGCGGCGTCTTCTTCTTTGACAAAAGCCGTTAAACGGCACCCGTCCTCTCGGGTTAACAGGAACATCGGCGCGTTTTTGGCAATCCATGCTCCGTTTCGAACACCGTCAAAGACTTCCGAAACGACACAGTTTTCCTCTGATTTGACGGTCAGTTTTTCCGCCTGTTCCAAAAATCCCGCCCGAGCCGTTTGCGCGGCGGACAGACGGCTTTGCAAAACCTGAACGCTTTCGGCATCCCGCAAAAAGCTTCCGTGATTCAAGCGCCAATTCAGTTCTTTTATCAGCGTTTCGTTCTTTTTATACTCTGCCGCCAGCGGCAAAGAATATAAACGGGCAAGAGCTTCGCCTTTCTTTACGGTTTGCCCCGCCTTTGCCGACACGGATATTATTTGTGCGTCAAACGGAGCGTATATCCGCGTTTCCGAAGCTTCTTTCACCATGGCAGGCGCCGTCACGCTTTCCGACAACGGCGCAAAGAACAAAACGCCCGCAAAAATCAAAATCGCCGTAAAAACGCATACGCGCATTCCCTTACGATCGGTCAAGTTCCAATTCCTTTTCCACGTCAAAACAACATTCGCGCACGGCAAAACAATCAAAAACAGCACGGACGCCGCAAACAAAATCATGCCTGCCAGTTTAAACGCGAAATGGTAAAGCGTCAAAGCAATGCCGAAAAACACGCCCAAACGGTACAGCCACGAACATAACGCATAAAGCAACATTCCCCTTTGCGTCGATGCGGGCAACGTTTCGGGAGGCTCTGCTTTGTAACCGAACAGCACTTCGCCGATTTTCCAACGCATCATTTTAGAAGAGCGTTCCCGTAAGTTTTCTATCCCCCACCAATCCGATAAAATATAATATCCGTCAAAACGCATTAACGGGCACAAGTTCACGCCCAACGTCATAACCCATCCCGACGTTGCCAATAAAAAGCAGGCGCTGCGCATAAAGCCGTCCGCGAAAAACAACCACCCGAAAGACGCCGCAATCGCCAACATCAGCTCGGCGCCCATTCCCGCCGACGCCACGATCAACCTTTTTTTTCGGGAATCCAAACGCCATGTATCCGTCGTATCCGTATAAAACATCGGGCATCCGAAAATCAGCATAACGCCCATGGAATGGACGCGGCAACCGAACAATGCGGCGGCATAAGCGTGCCCGAATTCATGAAACGCCTTTGCAAAAATGACCGCCGCCGCATAAGCGCAAGCCCCCGAAAAATCAAAGAAGTACAAAAACGTCGAAAAAAACAAAGCGCTTTGACGCGAAATCAAAAACAGCGCCGCCAAAGCCGACAACGCCGCAACGTATACGAACCCTTTTGAAAACAGCGGACGGACAAACGGCAACGTCGCTTTTAAAAAACCGTCGGGATCAAACAACGCAATTCTGATGCCCGAAATTTTTTCAAAAACACGCTCTATAAAGGGCTTTCGCTCTGCGGCGGCTTTAGCCATATTACGCACCGACCCGCGAAGTCCCGTCGATTTTGCCAGATTATTTTCAATTAAAAAATTTTTGACGTCCTCAACGGATTGCAACGTAACATCCAAAACCGTTTCGGATCTGACCCGTTCGACGACGCGACGGGCGGAAACGTCCCAACGGCTTAAAATCTGGTAAGCCGCCCATCCTATTTTGTAAAAACGGTTCGTTACGGGGTCAAAGACCGTCCATGACGGTTCGCCCGATGCGGACGGAGCGGCGGGAAAAATTTCAACATCCCGCCTTAACGCGGGCAATATGTCCGTCGCCGCCGTCATCTTTAAATCCCGAACCAGCGGCGCAACGCCGATAACGGACGGCGTAACGCATAATACGCAAACGGCACCCGCCTGCCATATATCTTGGCTATGCCCCGCGTCCCGATTCTGTAAGGCGCCTGTTCCTTAAAATCAGCCTTGACGCGATATGCCAAAAAACCTTCGGGAACGGGTTCGGCTTCGTACGACACGAACGAAACCGTCGCCTTTCTTGCTTTTTCCGGCATCGCATACATAAAAAAGCCGACGTCGGAACCGACAGAAACGTCTATGGCGTCTTGTACAGGCAATAAAATTTTCAAAGACGTTTTTTGAGGATCAGCCAACGTCATTATTTTTTCGCCCAAAGAAACGGGGCGCCCCGCCAATTCCGACGCATCCGAAAAAACAGCCGTGCCCGATACGCCCGAACGCACCACGGAACGCGATGCCAGCTCGCTTAAATAAGCGCGTTCGTCTTTTGCCTTTTCCATTTCCAACCGAATCAACGGCAGGCGCGCTTTGCTGTCCGCCGACGAAAACGACAGCTGAGCCGCTTTCTTATATTCTTCTCCCGCCGCCGCCAACGCTTTGTCCGCCAACCTTAAACGGTTGCGCAAATCAGCATCGTCAAACGAAAACAAAACGTCTCCCGCTTTAACGGATTGCCCTGCCTTAACGGCGACCGACTTGATAACCCCCGACATCGGAGCCGTTATCAAAAACGGATTTTCCGGCACCACTTCTGCCGGCGCGACAGCCGACATTCTGACGGGAAACAGCGCACATACCGCCAAAGCCAAAGCCGCAACCGCCTTTTTTCGCCCCGAAACCTTTTTTACCGCGGGAACGGATCCCGACGATTTCCATGCATAAAATATATCGGCATACGATTCGGACAAAAGCTCTGCCAATCCCGTTTCGGCGTCTTCAAAAACAGGCGACTTTCGCGTCAGCCACAATCCCGCTTCGACACGGCGGGTAACGGGAGATACAAAAGGCAACCATAATATTTTTTCGGAATTAAACTCTCCCCACCTTGACGCCAAAGACGGCGAAAAATCAGACGCCTCAAGCAAACGGACGCGCCCGTTTCCCTCTTTTGCCGCACCTTCGGAAACGGCGCGCTTCATAAAATCGGAAAACGGAGCCCCGTCATCCAAAACAGGAACGCCCGAAACCGATTCCATAAGGGCTTTGCCGTCTTCAAAACGCCAAAATACCGCTCTGTCATACGGGAAAAGACGCACGGTTTCATTCACGGCAAAAAAACAAAACGCTTTATATTCGCGGCAGCGTCTGGCCATGCGTTCCAGCTGAATCAATACAGCCAAACGCTCCGCCGCCTTTACAGAAATTTCCGCAGGCTTCTTCATTTCGCCGCCGTTCGCGGAAACGTAACCGCCCCGCTCATGCCCGCCATCAGTTCGGGGTGGTTCCCTTCAATGCGTCCCAAAACTTTTAACGATTGGCTGACGGGATCTATGCGTGCGCCGATCTTGGATACTTTCGCCTGATACGTCTTGCCCGTTTCGTCCATCACAATCGCAAACGGTTCCCCTTCCTTCAGCCATGCCAGCCACGAAGAAGGAACGATGACTTCCAAACGCAAATCCCTGTCATCCAAAATCTTTAACAAAGGTTCCGCCTGACGCACCGTCTGATACGGGCTGACGGGAATTTCAACGACGCGACCGTCAAACGGCGCTTGCAACGTGCAACGTTCGACAACCGCCTGACGCACGGACGCTTCGGCTTCGGCGCTTAACACTTTGGCTTCCGCCATCGCGACGTCCAATCCGCTAATGGATTTTAAATGTGCCAAAGACCGGTTCACGCCCAACGTTTTTTTCGCGGCTTCCAGCTCCGTAACCGCCCGCTTTAATTCCGTTTGTTCGATTTTGCAGTCAAACTCGACCAGTGCCTGACCTTTTTTAAAACGGTCGCCTTCTTCAACGTTGATCTTTTCAATCTTGCCCGCCATCTGGCTGGACAACACCGTTTCTATGCGCGGCACGAGCAAACCTCTTAACAGGCTGCCCGCACTGAAATCATCGCTTGGAATCAGGGATTGGCCCGACGATGACCTTATCGGGGAAATCATTAACAGGCTTGCGCATAGGATAGTCTTCGCATTTTTCACTGGTGCACCTCTCTATTACGGATACGCGGGCGTCGGGATCGGCTCCGCGCAAATCAAGCATCGATTTGTAGCCGCGCAAAACCTGAACCGCAACGATAATGTATGCGCTTAAATTCTTCTTGTTGCGAGCGGTAATCTTGACTTCGTACAAGCCTTGCGCCAACGCGGGCGGCTTGCCCGACAACGTTAAAGTCTTTGCATCAAAATACATCCATACCGGCAACCGTTCGCCGTCGCGAAGCGTCGCCGAATAAACAACATCGTCTCCGAGTTCGGCTTCCGCAAACGCCGAAGGCTCGATCGTCATGACAAAACGCGAATCTTCAAAAACCTTCTTGGACGGCAGCTTAACCTGCAACGCAATCGTCGGACGACGCATCGGAACGGGCGGTATCGAAGGATAATCTTCGTTCGTAAAACGACCGAAATCCCATGCCGACATTACGCGTTCCAAACCGGCGGACAGCGTGCCGATATCGTCGGCGACAACGCTTTCGGGCAAAGGATCTATCCCCAACGTCACATACATATTCCCAGCAGCATCCTGCAACTCGGCAAAATTCATCGCCGTGCGCAACTTGGCAAACAAAGCTCTTGCCGACGCCGCCACCTGTTCCGCATTCGACATCGAATCGCTGGCCGACGCATTCGCCGTTTGTTCCGCCAGCTTTTCCGCAACATTGGAAATCTCAACGCTGAGAAGATATGTTTCTTTCGCCCCCTGATAGCGCCCCCAACCGATGTGAGTTTGCGTCAAAACAGCCATCGCTATGGCTTGACGGCGCAGATTGTCCGCAGCTTCCTTCGTTTCCGCAAGAGAAAGCGTCTTTTGCATTTGCAGCGGATTTAACAAATTCCATCCCAGCTGCACCGCCGCCTGTATCCAAGACTTGCTTGCCAAAAACTGATCGCTGTCATAATTGCCCGACAACGCCAAATTCAAATTCGGCAAAAGCTTGACCAACGCTTTCTTGGCTTCAAGGCGCGTGTTTTGAAGCTTATAATCTTCTTCGCGCAACTCGGGGCGGTTCATCAACGCCAGCCATTCCAAACGATCCAAATTTGAACGGATGTCGGGAAGCGTATAATTGCCTTCTTCGGGACCGACCAAACGATAACGCGTCCCCGGCTTTAAGTTCATCAAAGACGCCAAACGTTCGCGGGAAAGCAACAATTCTTTCTTCATTTCGCTTAAATCGCGCATCGTTTCCATCAGCGTCATCTGATAATTCAAAACCACCGACGGGTTCATCAATCGCTGACGTTCGACTTCGCGAGCGTTTTCCAAAGCAAAAGTCGCTTCTTCCATCAAGTCGTCAACCTGAGGAGACAACCGTTCCGCCGCCAATGCCTGCCAATACGTCACTCGGACTTCCTGCAACAAAGAATGCACCAATTTGCGGCGGCGTTCCTTGGCGATTAAAATCTTGTTGGCGTCCTGTTGCGCCTGAAAATAGCTGACGCCGAAATCCAAAACGTTCCACGACAGCTGTAAATCTGCTATGGCGTGCGTTTTATCCCCGTACGCATACGGCGTCGGCGAAACGATACCCGTTTGCATGGATTTTGAAACGACGGCTTCGTACTTTGAACGCCCCGAATAGCCCGCCCCTGCGGAAATTTGAGGCAACATATCCACCGACGTCAGATTATACTGCTTTTCCGCCAGCGCCGTGTCCATCAGCTTTAAACGCGCATCCAAATTGTATTTCAAAGCGCGCGCCATCGCTTCGTACAGCGTAATCGGATTGGCAATTACTTCGCTTCTTTGATTTCCGAACATTTCCTGAATGTCGCGATCAACGCGGACGGCGCGTTCCCAATCGCTGAGCGGTTTCGGCGTTACCGTACAGCCGACAATCAATGCCATGACGGCACACGTCGTCAAAAAACGTTTCCTGTGTGTGGAAAACTGCAGTGTCACTCCGCTTTTACTCAGCTTGTTTTTCATTTGCGGTCCTTAGAATCATTTATAACTTTTTCAAGACGTTGCAGTATATCCGAAACGCCGTCGTCGAAATCGGAAAATTCTTTTTGACTTTGCGCGGAATCGGCTTCCTTGTCAAGAGGAGCCCCGAAATCCGCTATGTCGGCATTTTCCTCCATCCATTGCGTCAATGAATCGTCTTGGGCATCCACAACCGTATCCATATCCTTCATATCCGTCAGGAATTGCCGCCATATCATGTTGTCGTAATCGGAATAAAGCAGAAAATCATCAGAATCATACAAATAAACATTTTCCGCCTTGTCCAGTTCGGCAGCGTCTTCCGCCGCGTCCAAAGCCTCCATTTCTTTTTCAAACGCCGCGTCCGCCTTGTCCAATTGCGCATCCAAAGTTTCCAGTTCTTTTTCCAACCGAAGTTCTTTAAACAAAACGCGTTCTTCGGCTTCCATGCGTTTTAAATCCGCTTCGTACTCATTGGCACTTTGCAGATCCAAATACGTGCCGGCACCTTCTTCTAAATCCGCCGTATCAAAAATATCGGACATGGAATCAACCTGTTTTTCCACATGAGGCCACAGTTCTTCCGTAATATCGGTAATGTCGTTCAGGTTTTCCTTTTCGCTTTCAAGGCTGTCTTGCAGCTCTTGCATTTCTTCGGACACGTCGTCCCGCCACATCAAAGCTTCCGTCATGCGTTCGGCTTCGCTTTGAGGAACTTTTCCCGCTTCAAGATCCTTGTTCAGCAGTTCGAAATATTCCTGCGTATTCAAATCCGTCAGCCCGCCTTCCGCAGTCGGCGCCGTCCATAAGTACCCGATCGGATTGCCTTGCAACAACGGACGCGAAAAAGCTCCGGACAACGCGTAAACACTGCTGCCTTCGGGACCGGTCGGAATATCCTGAAGCGTCGCGGGTTCGTATTTTTGTTCAAATTCTTCACGCAACTCACCGCCCGCAGGACCGTGAAAAACGGGAAAAGCAAGAGAATCCGGCGCACCGAAACGCCCTTGGGCGTCCCGTTGAGCTTCGTTGGCATCGCTTGACGCTTCCAATTCGGCAATCTTGGACGCGCCGTTTTCATAAATCAGATTTTTAAATTCATCCAATGCGGCTATGCCCGCCGCATCATACATATAACGCGGCTCCAACGCCATCAGCGACGGCTTTTGTGTTGCGGGCGGCTTTCCGCCCTGTTTTCCGCGGTTCGACAATCTTAAAGCCCTTCCCGTAAAAAATCTGGCATAAGCGTTGAAAATATTATACTTATTTTTCATCATTTCAGACAAAAGCTAAAAAAAGGTATAAATTCATGCTCAAAATGCTTTTTACCCTTATTTTCGCCGCTGCACTTTTCGGCGCAGGCTTTTGGTCAGGCATGAAATATGCTTCCGAACCGTTTCAAAATGCCCAACAAATCTTGAACGCTTCCAGATTGCCCGCAAACCTGAACGCCGCTGAAATCGTCAGCAGGGTATATCAGCAAATGAAGCCTATGTCCGATAAAATCAAACCGGCGTTCGCCGTCATGAGCCTGTGCAAAAAAGACCAAACAGTCCGCGATTTGCGTGCCGCGTCCATTGAAGTCGCTCTGCAACAAATAACGGGAAATCTGCAAAATGAAATCGATCGGGGGGCTCTGTCCACCCGTGAATCCGCCGTTTTTGCCTTTTCCGGCGCCTTTACCGCGTGGCTGTTCAACGTCAACGACCCCGATTTAATCAAAGCCTTGGACGCCGAACTGAAAGCTCACGGCAAAAAGTTAACGCGGAATATGTGCAATCGCGAAGAAAAAAACACGCGCCTTTTAATCGACGAATTGAAATTCGTTTCCAAAAATTAACGGTTTTTGCCGTACTGGAACGCAACCTGACGGACAACTCCGCCCGAAACGGGAACGGATTCTTTGCCAGGCTCTGTGTTTTTTGATACTGCCGCTTCTTTCTGTTTTTTCGCCTGTGCCGGAGGCATCTCAAAGCCGCCCGTGAATTTCAAAATATAAAAATTATGATACGAGCTGTCCCGTTTCGCCGTTTGCGTCTGTTCCGCAGGATTTTCGTGTTTGCGCCGTTCGTCCAGAAAATCAAGCGTCGAATCCAACGTCTTTTTAATATAGTCATGAATGTAATACGTCGTCGAATCTTTCAAAGCGCTTGCATCGGACAAATACTGCCGCCCGCCCGAAACGCAAATCTTTGCCGCTATGCTGTCAACGGACAAAGAAACGCTGCCCAGTTCATTCAGCTTTTCGGACGGCGTGTCGCGGCATGCCCGAATAAAGCCCGACGAATACAGAACTTCATATTGTTGCACATAATCGCGATCGTCATAATACCCCAAAAATGCCGCCCGCTCTGCACAAAGACGATCCTTCGGTTTTTCTTTTAACGATTTTTCAAATGCGCGGACAGGATAAGCGCACGTCAACTTTGTCCCGTTCCATGCGGAAGAATCCCCCTGTTGCGCCAGTTCATAAGAGGCAAGTACCTGTGTTTTCGTCGCATCGGCTTCCATGGCACGTCCCAAAGTAAACAAAGAAGCCAAATCCAATTTGAAATCCAGATTATATCCGGTAGAACATACCTGACGGGCATGAGCTCCTTCATGAACAAAAGTCGATACCAAAACGGAATCGGGAGCCAATCCGTTTAATAAAACGGCATTGATGTCCGGTGCATAAACGCCGAGATTGTTTCCCATCCCCGGCAGAATTGCAATAACGCAACCGTATTTTTCCAAATCTTTTAAAACGCCGGAACCCGTTTGTGTTTTCATTAAGGAACCGACCATTTTTCCGATCCGTTCGGCATCCTCTTTTCCGCCCAACACCTTATAGGTCAGCAGAGTGTCCCCTTTCGCCGAAATACTGTGCCTTTCAAAGGCTTCCGCCAGAACCTGTTTTTTCAAATCCTGCGATTTTTCGGAACCTGACTGAGCAGAAACGTTTAAAGATGCTCCTGCCAAAACGGCGGCT
>HF994919.1:36199-48081 GCA_000434295.1 Acetobacter sp. CAG:977
TGCCGCAAAAATGCGGGCGCGAAACAGATGCCCCTTCAGAGTGTTTTTCTTTGCCCCCGAAGGATATTCTTTTGTTTTTTTCTTAAAAAAATCGGAAATGCTCATTTATCTTCCTGCCGTCTTGTTTCATAAATTTATCGGTTGCCGTTTGAATTTTATTTTGCGGTGCACGGAATGTCCCGACTTCCCGCCGAAAAAGCCTTAATGTCGCCCTTCTTACAAAAATCCGCTGTCTTTAAAAACATTCCAGCCCCGTTTCGGTATCAGATATCTTATTTTTTTAGACCAAAATAAAATTTTTGTCAATAAAATTGCTTGACCGCCAAGCATCCGATGCCTTTTAAAAAACATGCTTCGCCTATCGACTTTCGTTCCGAAAAATCTTATATTTTCAGATAAATTTCTAACTTGGACGGAGAATTGAAATGGCTGAAACGGCACCTCGCGGAGAACGGTTGAACATCGGGTTGTTCGGACGCAGAAACGTCGGAAAATCTTCCCTCTTAAACGCTTTGTGCGGACAAGGCGTCTCCATCGTTTCAAATACGGCGGGAACAACGACCGACGCCGTTGCAAAAATTTACGAGCTCATTCCCGTAGGTCCCGTGACCTTCTTTGATACCGCAGGCATCGACGATATCGGCGAAGTCGGCGAAAAAAGAGTCCAAGCCACCCGCCGCATCCTCTATAAATCCGACATTGCCGTAATCGTGTCGGACGGTTGCTTCGGTGATTTTGAAAAAGCCCTGATTAAAACCGCAAAAGATTTGAAAATCCCTTTCGTTCTGGTCTTTAACAAAGCCGACATCCTGCCCGAAAGCGACGTTTCTTTTGATTTTCCGTTCATCCGCGTCAGCGCCGAGAAAAAAACAAATATCGAAGAACTTAAAGAAATCCTCAAAAGCCTTGTCCCGGATTACGTCAAAAATGCGCCCCCCCTGTTGCGCGATTTGATTAAAAAAGGCGATACCGTTATTTGCGTTTGCCCCATTGATACTTCCGCACCGAAAGGACGCCTGATTCTGCCTCAGGTGCAAGCCATCCGCGACATTTTGGACGCGCAGGCGTTCGCTTATACCGTCCAAAACGCCGAAGACTGCAAAAACGTCATAAACAATATGAAAACTCCGCCCGCTTTGGTCGTCACGGATTCCCAGCTGATCAGGCAGGTCAAAGACGCCGTTTCCCCCTCAATTCCGCTGACGACGTTTTCAACTCTGTTCGCCAGATACAAAGGCGACCTGAAAAAGCTTTGCGACGGTGCGGAAAAACTGAAAAACCTTAAAGACGGCGACAAAATCCTTATCGCCGAAGCCTGTTCCCACCACGTTCAGGAAGACGATATAGCCCGCGTCAAAATCCCCGCCGCCGTTAAAAAAGCATGCGGTAAAAACATCTCTTTCGACTTTGCCGCAGGAATCGATTTTCCCGCCGATTTGGAAAAATACGCTCTCGTCATCCATTGCGGCGGATGCATGCTGTCCCGCCTTGAAACCCTGCGGCGATTGAACGAATGTTCGGCAAGAGGCGTCCCCGTAACGAATTTCGGCATTGCATTATCGGCGGCTCAAGGTATCCTTGACAGGGTCGTTGAACCTTTTATTACGGATGAAAAATGAAAAAAAATATCTTCTGCTCTTTTTTTCTGTTGCCCGCTTTGTTGCTTTTCGGATGCGCGGGGACTCTTTTTTCTTACGAAGAAACGCCTTTTTACGAACGCGCCTACGCTCTGCCCGCCGAAGCCGCAGAATGGGCTAAAACAGCCCCCTTGGCCGATCTGTGTCAGGGGACGAAAAATTGGCGACACCCCCATATCCGCGAAGCTTCCCTGCGCGAAATCAAAGAACGTGATTTAAATACCAAAGCCTGCTACTATACCGGAATGGAATTAACCCCCTGACTAGGAAATAAAAATGTCTTGGCTGGATGAAGCTAAAAAAATCGCCGAACAAAAAATGAAGAAAAACAACAATATAAAACCTTCCGCTTTGCTGGCAGACGAAAACAAAGAAGCTTTGATACGGAAATTGCGCTTGGAATACGATGACGCCACCGAACGCGAAATCGAAAAAGCCCTGAACGATGCCGAAGAAAAATTCGGACAAAACCCCGATGAAAAAACTTTAAACGCCTTTTTAAGAACAAAGCTGGAAAGCTGAATTCTGTTATTTTCTCAAGGAGCTCTCGGTGTCTGACGAAATCAGCAATCTGAAAAACGAAATCGCCCGCCTGAACATCCGTTTGGCGGAAGAAGAACGCGCTTTGATTATTTTGGGCAACAAAAAACGTGCCGCCCTGTTCGACCCGCTTGTCGCCCCTTTCAAAGCCGTCGCCAGAATGACGGACGAACTGACTTACCGTTCGAAAATCAAAAAAGTCAAAAATATGAAAGTCGCCGTCCATATCCATCTGTTCTATCAGGATCTGGCGCCGGAATTCGTAACTTATCTGAAAAACATTCCCGCAGACTTTGACTTGTTCGTCACAACGCCCGATACGGACACCGATGCCGTCGGAAAGTTGTTCGATTGTTTCAAAAACGTCCGCGTGATTACCGTTCCCAACAAAGGACGCGATATCGGTGCTTTTCTGACCGTGATAAATCAAATCGACCTTAACGCCTATGACGTCATAATCAAACTGCATTCCAAAAAATCGCTGGGACGCGACACGGACGGAAATAAATGGCGAAAAGAGCTGATAAAACCGATGCTGGGGTCAAAAGCAAAAGCAACGTTGATGCTTTACGCGTTTTATAAACGCAAAAAACTGGGTATGTACGGCGCAAAAAAACATTTGTCGACTTTGGGCATGGAACAGTACCGCATCTTTTTCGATTTGTGCGAACGTTTGAAAATTCAACCCTACCCCTTTTATTTCAAAGGCACCATGTTCGCCATACGACCTTCGGCTCTCGAACCGCTTAAAAATTCAGGGCTGAGCATGGACGACATGACCGAACGCATGGAACGGTCGGACGGTTATTTGGAACACGCCCTTGAACGAACGTTCGGCTCTTTGTGCGCAAAAGCCGCCTTGACCGTAAAGGGCGTTTAATGCTGCATATCGGATGCCACCTCTCTTCGGCAAAAGGGTTCTTGCATATGGGCAAAGAAGCCTTGTCCATAAACGCCGATACTTTTCAGTTTTTTTCCAGAAATCCCCGCGGCAGCAAAGCCAAACCCTTTGACAAAAATGACGCGGCGGCGTTGCAGGCCTTGATAAAAGAGCATCATTTCGCTGCGTTGCTGATACACGCTCCTTATACCTTAAACGCCTGTTCCGCAGACGAAGGATTGAGAGAATTTGCCAAAAATACAATGGCTCAGGACTTGGAAAATCTGGAAAACCTGCCGGGTCACCTTTACAATTTTCATCCGGGAAGCCATACGGGACAAGGGATTGATACCGGCATACGCTTTATTGCCGATATGCTGAACGCCCTTTTAAGCAAAGAAATGAAAACGACCGTCCTGCTGGAAACCATGTCGGGAAAAGGCAGCGAAGTCGGTTCACGTTTCGAAGAATTGCGCCGCATTATCGATTTGACGGACATCAAAGAAAAATTAGGGGTCTGTCTGGATACCTGTCACGTTTTTTCCGCCGGATACGATATCGTCAACGATCTTGACGGCGTGTTGGAAGAATTTGATCGCATTATCGGCATTGAACGACTGAAAGCCATTCATCTGAATGACAGCCTGACCCCGTTCGGCGCCAAAAAAGACCGCCACGAAAAAATCGGAAAAGGGCAAATCGGATGGGATGCGATCGTGCGCATCATCAACCATCCCCGACTGCGCGATTTGCCTTTTTATTTGGAAACGCCGAACGAAATTGACGGATACGCCGAAGAAATCAGCCGATTGAGAAAAGCCGCAAGATGAAAGAAATCGTTTATCTGACGAGGCTTCCCGCCAGCGGAAAAACAACGTACCGCATTGCCGAATATCCGAACCACGCCGTTATTTCAAATGACGAAGTAACGGAAGCTTATGCCGCCAGGCATCATTTGAATTACGGGGAAGCATGGCAACACCTGTCTTCAAACGACGTTGTGCGCGAAGGCAAAAAACGTTTTGAAAAAGCCGTCAAAGAAGGCAGAAACATCGTCATAGACAACACGAATCTTACCGTTGAATCCCGTGCGCTTTACCGTGCCGCAGGCTATGTTTTAAAAGCCGTCGTGTTTGTTATCAGTGAAGATCAAAGAAAACAAAACGCCCGGCATCGAAAAGCCTCAGGGGGTAAATTCATTGACGAAAGCACCGTTTGCGAAATGCGTAAAAAATTCGTCCTTCCGAGCAAATCGGAAGGATTTTCGGAAATTATTTACGTCCGTCAGGACAACGCTTTTGATGCCTGAGATTTAACGCGTTCGACCATGGCGAAAAATCCGTTGCGACGCGTGGGGCTTAAATGACTGTCCAACCCCAGCTGTTTAAAGACGCCTTCAACGTCCGTATTTAAAATATCCTGCGGCGTTTTTCCCGACAGTATGATTTGCAAAACGGCGATCAAACCCCGCACGATAAATGCATCACTGTCGGCGACAAAGCTGAGCTTTCCGTCCGACAACGACGTTTTCAGCCATACTTGGCTCATGCACCCTTCGACTTTTGTATCGGCGTTCTTGTCGGCGTCTGCCATCGGCGGCAGTTCTTTGCCCAGCTCGATCAAATACGCATAACGCTGTTCCCAATCTTCCAAAAACGAAAAGTTTTCGATCAGCTCTGCCGTATCCATTTTTTCCTCAACGTTCAAATTTCATATACTGCATCCACAGCGGAACGACTTTCGGACGCAAAGGAATCAACCTGGGAGGACGGTCAAAGGGCTTTTCCCCGTTTGCCCGTTTTTCTTCCAACTCTTTGCGCGTAAAATCGCTCAAGACGTCCGGAGTCTTATCATATTTTTCATGAAACCGCACTTCAATAAACGGCGTGCTTTTATAAACGGGTATCTTTTCAAGCGAAGGATCGACCTCTGCCCCTAAATCGCGGCAAGCTTTAATATGCTTTTTCACCCAATTTGCCGTCATTTCCGAAATGCCCGCATAATGAGGTTCGTTCAATTTTTCATACGGTTCGGAAAAATACGTTTTTCCGTCCGCATTACAAATTTTGCGCACGGATTCAGCCAAAGGCATTTCTTCAAAATCTCCGCTCGGATTGCGATACGCCGCCCCCATGCTTAACGGCGTCATAACATGGTCAATTTCATATGCCATTTTATAAAGTTCGTCGTCATACCACGCCAGCGCTGCCGCCGTCATGGCTTTATCGGAACTTTCGCCGTCGCGCGCCGCATGTTGGTATGCATCGAAAATACCTGCTTTCGTCCGCCGTAAAACCACGGCAGGCATATAATCTCCTTCTTCCAGAAGTTCGTAACACGCCCGAGCCGAAGCCGCACAAGCGTCCGCTTCCATCAGTCTTTTTTCTTTTAACTGGGTTTCCATCGAAATATACGGCGTGTGCCCTGCCGTCGCCCCGCGGCTGATCTGGTCGGCATGGCGGCATTCGTGAACCAGTGTCGCCGTCCAGTCCGCCGGTTGGAATTGGCGGGACAGGATTATCTGTTTAAACGTCGAACGGCAGCATCCTCTGGCATTTTCCAAATCTTCAAAACAAATTTCATAGCCCAAAGAAGCTGCCTTTTCCAAAACGGATTTTGCAAAAGGGCTTTGCGCCGTGCGGTTCACCAATTCGGTCAGCAAATCCTGTTCGTCTTGCGTCCCCTTTAAACGAAAAGGCGTTTCAAGCGTTTGTTTTTGCCCCGCTTCGATATGATATTTCTTTCTCGGATCCGAAAAATCCTGTTCCAGCATCGTTACCTGCCTCTTTCGCGCATTTCGGAAATCAAAAGCGCCGTATTGTCTTTTTTCTGAGAAGACTTGTTAAAATATTTTTCAAAAGCTTTATCCCGTTTCATCCGAATTTTCAAAACTTCGGGACGTTCGGAAACGGGGACGGGCATTTTTCCGAAATTCGATTCCACGATTTTTTCAAGCATCGGAGTAACATAAAATTCCTTCATGGACTCCAAAGACTTATCGCGGCATTTTTCGTTATAGAAGGCTTCCCACCCTTCGGAATATTTTTGCAGCCAGCCGTAAGTCGGCGAAGACACGGCAGCATATTTTTCCGAAGCAAAAACGGACAGCGGCATGGAAAAATAAGTTCCGCCTTTAAAGGTGCAGACTTTTGCCAGAGTTTCTTCGACGGGAACGGATTTCGGAGCGGGTCGTTTTGCCGCCGTATTAAATCCCTCTGCCAAAGGTTCGACCAAATAGCAACGCTCATAAGCCATTTTCAACGCTTCGTTACCGTACCATGCGTCAACGGCCGCGGTCATGGCTTCGGGCAAACCTTCGTTTCCTTTTTTGATGTAGGTTTCGGCAAACGTCCGAGATTCGTTCGGATAAGCGCGGCACAGCTCGCCAAAGGGTCGGACATCGCCTTTTTCGCTTAATTCCGCGCAAACGGCTAAAGCGCAAGCCGTTGCATCGGCTTCGGTCAGACGCGTTTCCGTCAGAGTGCTTTGAGCATCAATATCGTAAAAGCTTTTATGGCAACCGCGATGGAACTGTCCTGCGTGGCGAGCTTCGTGAACGAGAGTTGCCACCATGTCGTCTTCGGACAAATTGTCGGAAAGGAACAGACAATTTTTATCGGGATTACAACATCCTTTTGAATTTCCGAGAAAAGCCAAAGAAACGCCATAGCCTGCTTTGGCGGCATCTTTTAAAATTTCAGAACCAAAGGGACTTTTTGAAATGCGATCGATAACGTTTAAAAGGATTTCCTGCCCCTCGGGTGTTCCGAACACGGGCAACCCGAAAACGCCGTCCGTTTTTTGGTTTAAAGAATCGGCCGCTTTTGCTTTTTGTTTGGCAAGGCTTTTTTTCAGGCTCATAAAGGTCTCCTTTACGCTAGGATTTTACTTTAGCACAAGGTCGGTTCCGCCTCAACATTTTAGACAAAAAATTTTTTATTTTTGTCTTTTTGATGACAATGTCATGTATTTTGAAAAAAATATAAAAAAAATCTTGACCTTTTTTGTTCATCCTTATATGGTTGCGCTCACAGTGAACGGGCGTGTAGCTCAGTTGGTAGAGCACTTGACTTTTAATCAGGTGGCCCCGGGTTCGAGTCCCGGCACGCTCACCATATAAGGCAGCAGGACAATATCCTGCTGCTTTTTTTATTTTTGCCCCCTGTAAGACGAAAGATGGTTTTATATTTTTTTTAGGCAGTGGGATATAGCGGGATATACTGGGATATAATGGGATAGAAACGTCAGGAAATCTTAATTTTCGGGCGGCGTTGTTGCCCCCTTTAATTTTTTGGCGCGAAATGCTTTTAACTCTCATTTAGTATCGTGTTTCTCGGTAAAAGAACCGCTTCAAAAAAGCTAATACTAAGTCGCGTTTCGATTAATACCGTCTCGCGTAATACAATAAAATTTACTGTATCGTAACAGTATGAATGTTGACACGGAAACAAAATTCAGATACTTTTTTTGTTGAACAGGAAACAATATCGCCATGAAAAATAACTTAAATACTTTGCTTTCAAATCTTTCAAACACGTTTGACCTTATAAATGACGCCTTTAAAAAAAATGCCGATCCCGTTTTGACAAATTACTCAATCACGGAAATTCATTGCATCGAGCATATCAAAAAAATTAAAAACCCTAATGTGACAAAGCTTTCCGCGTCTTTACGCATAACCCGCGGCGGCGTTTGCAAAATCATTAAACGTCTGAGTGCTAAACACGCCGTTTCCCCGTACAAACTTGATGAAAACAAAAAGGAAATTTATTACACGTTAACGGAAACGGGGGAAAAAATATTCCTTGCTCATGAAAAAATTCATCAAACATGGCTTGAAAAAGATTCGGATTTTTTAAAACAGTTCAACAAAAAAGACGTCGAATTCGCCCTCAAGTTTATCCAAGAATACTCTGACCACCTGAAAAAAAGTTTAACCGGCTTTGAATGGAGAAAAAAATGAAAATACATCAAATACGTAACGCGACTCTCATCATTACGTTTAATAATGTAAAATTTTTAATTGATCCGTGGCTGATGCCGAAAGACTATATGCCGGGATTTGATACAGGCATTCATTCCGAAATACGCCAGCCCAGAACGGAATTACCTTTAAACATTGAACAAATCGTCGACGTTGATGCCGTAATCCTTACGCATTACCACCCCGACCACTGGGACGAGTTCGCCGCAAAGGCTTTAAATAAAAATATCCCCTTCTTTGTCCAGTCGACAGACGACGCTGAAACCGTTAAAAAATTCGGTTTTAACAATGTTGCCGTCATCGAATCAAAAATCGAATTTTCCGGCGTATCCTTGATCAAAACAAAAGGTCAGCACGGAAAAAGAGAAATCATCGCCCCGCTTTGCGAAAAAATAGGAATGACTTATGATGCCATGGGCGTCGTTTTTAAATCGGAAAACGAAAAAAAACTTTATCTGGCGGGAGACACGATTTGGTGCAACGAAGTCAAAGAAAACATTGACGAATACAATCCCGACATCATCATTGTCAATGCCTGCGGAGCCAAAACCGTCATCGGAGAAAGATTAATCATGGATGCAGATGACGTCAAAGCTGTTTCCGAATATGCAAAAAATGCAATCATCATCGCAAGCCATATGGATACCGTCAGCCACTTGAGCGTTACAAGAGACGACATAAAAAAACTCGGTCTGCCGAACGTCCTTGTTCCGAACGATAATGATATCTTGGAATTTTAAAATTCACACTGCCTTATGAAACGCTGAAAACAAAAGCCCCTTTCGGAAAAGGGGCTTTTTGCATTTCAAAGATCGTCTGCTTTGAAACAAAAATGCCGCGCTTTAGGCAAATCCGGTTCACTTTGCTGAAACGTCTTTCGCTCACCTATGCGTAAGTACAAGGAAAAAACGTTAGTATTGAGTTTTCGCCCCGTGAAGAATAACCTTTCGATAAAATAAAACTTTTTACGTCAAGGATACGAACGATGTCTAAAAAAATCATAATTCTGAACGGCAGTCCGAGAACAAACGGAAATACAAAAAGTTTGATTGATGCTTTTATCTGCGGCGCAAAAGACAAAGGACATCAAATCAGCTGTTTCAATCTTCAGCAAATGAACATACACGGCTGTCTGGGCTGTTTCGGCGGCGGCAAAGACAAAAACAGCCCCTGCGTACAAAAAGACGATATGATTGAAATTTATCCGAAGTACGTTGAAGCCGATATCGTCGTGTTGGCTTCCCCTATGTATTATTGGGGAATTTCTGGACAATTAAAATGTGCTTTTGACCGATTGTTCGCCGTCGCCGAATGCGACAAAAACTGCGAAAATCCGAAAAAAGATTGTATCTTGCTGATGGCTGCCGAAGGTGACGGAGAACAAAATGCGCGACCGGTAACGGATTATTATAACAGCTTGCTGAAATTTCTGAATTGGAAAAATCTGGGCTGCATTATTGCCGGCGGCGTTTTAAAGCCCGGCGAAATTAAAGGGCATCCCGCGTTGGAAACAGCAAAAAATCTGGGATCGTCTTTATAACATCGGGTTACTTCGGGCGGTGTTTGTCGCCCCAATCGCACAATGCGAAAAGCAACGGAATTAATGATTTCCCCTTTTCGGTAAGACTGTATTCGACTTTGGGCGGCAGCTCGGGGTATGCCGTACGGTTTATTAATCCGTCTTGCTCCAATTCTTTTAAAGTCGTACTGAGCATTTTAAAAGATATCCTGCCTATCAGCCTGTACAAAGCGTTATGGCGCAACACCCCGAATTCGCCCAGCCAATACAATACGATCATTTTGTATTTGCCGCCGATCAGCGACAGCGTATAGCCGAACCCCGTATCGGCAAGCTTTGTGTCGGGAGGTATGCAATAAGACATCTTATACTCTCTTTTAAGTTAGTACATAACCATTTTATCAGTATTGATTTTTATCATTATATAATACCTTGTAATATTCAACATCTTCCGAAAATCTAAGACAGATTTGATACGGTTTCGTACGCTGTTTCACAAAAACAGAAACATCAAACGAAAGGAAAAAACAGATGAGCATGAAAGAAATTACTTTGCCGAAAGCATCTCAGCTGACATCGCCGAATCCGGTAACGCTGATATGCACTCGAAAGCCTGACGGAACAGCAAACCTTGCCACAGTTTCATGGTGGACGTACCTTTCCTACAATCCGTATATGATTGCCTTTGCAATGGCAAAGACTTCTTTCAGCGGAGAAATGATCAGAAAAAACAAAAAAGTTATTCTGAGCGTCCCCGGAGAAGAAATCGCCGATGCCGTTCTCGGATGCGGCAGCACTTCCGGGCGAAATACGGACAAAATCGCAAAATTCAATATCGAACTTGACGAAATAAACGGTTGCGACATAAAAATCCCCTTACACAGCCGTTTAGCCCTCGTTTGCGATCTCAAAGAATTCATCGAAACCGGAGATCATTACTTGTATATTTGCAACGTAACAAACGTGTTCGGAAACGAAGCCGAAAAAGCTTTGTTCGCATGGAACGGATATTCAAAAATTCGACCCGCAGAATAAAAAACAACGGAATTTCACGTATTGAAAAAAAAGCCGGAATTTTTTTAAATTTCGGCTTTTTTTTGACCATTCGTTTAATCAGGTTGCTGTCCGTCATGAGCCTTCCATTGGCATTCCAAAATTTCCATATTTGTAAAAATTGCCGTAAAAGACGACTCTTCCGGGCTGCAGGCGTATATTCCGAAACGGATTTTGCCGTTCGCTTTGTTTAAATGACAGATTCTCATTTGTTTAAAAACTTTTCCGTCAAGAGAATTTTCTATACGAAAATCGTTGTTTCGGCGGCTGAGCCGATACCACATCGTTTTCACGGAAGCAGGAATTTCAACTGTCGCCCAATCCGAAAACCCGCCGTTGGTTACGACGCTTCCCAAATGTTGCACGGTATCATTTTCATATTCCGTTGACGCTTTCAGCCAATTTTCACTGTCCAAATAAACCGCAACGCCGCATTGATCAAAACGGTGCGTACCGTCGAATTCTGTTTTTACGACAAAAGAAAAAAACTGCCGCTCCGTTTCAATTTGCAAAACCGGAGCATTGTCATTTCGAAAATTATAATATGTTCTTTGCCATAAATCCGTATGCGGCTCTGTTTTAATTTCTATTTTTTCTTTTGAAATCCGACAGCTTTTCGCCGGCCGGGTCCAAATCATTTCGTTTTCCGTAAAATTCATAGCCAACCTTTCGCCAAATCAAAGGATTTTTCTATAATGCGCTTTTGTAATAAATAAATTATTTACATCTTCCGCCGTCCGACCGACAAAACGAACGGAAGAATAAGATAAAATAAAAAAAATAGACAAAACAGACCGTTTTTAGGTACACTTAAAAAAGAAGACAGGTTTGTTTTACGGAGCTAATTATGACGGCGACCTCTTTGGAACAACAACCCTCAATAAAACTGTCCGCGAAAACGCTTGACAATTATGCGGCGGCAGCCGGACGCAAATATATGAATATCTGCAGTCGGCTGAAACAAAAAATCAAAAGCGTCCCCGCTTTGGACAAAGCCGTTCAAGCCGTTAAAAACTGGGATCAAAAAATGACCCAAAAACACGGCGCCGCCTATAAATATGCCAAAGGCGCCGTCATCGGTACCACCATCGGACTCGGGCTGGTCGCCGCAGGCGCCGAAGTCGCCACCGCTTATGCCGCCGTCAATGCCGTACGTGCCGTCGGAGGTCTGTTGGCAGAAGCGGAAAAATCCAGACAGGAAGGAACGTCCGACGGCTTTTCGGATTTTGCCTCCAAAAATAAAATGGCTGTCGGACTGGCAGCCGTCTC
>HF994919.1:48157-55532 GCA_000434295.1 Acetobacter sp. CAG:977
GTTTCGGTCATATCTTCCGCGCGTCAGGCTACAGTCGGCGGCATGATGGCCACCGCAACCGCCACAAAAATCAATAAAATCAACAAAGATTTCAAAGCCGGAAAAATTACCGAACAGCAAGCAAAACAAGCCAAAAAAGAAGAAGTCGCCGAATTGGCGGGAAATCTGACGGGGCTGATGGCTGTTTCCCAACTTTCAAGCTCTCATACAAGCTCTGCGGAACAAGTCCAAACGGAAACGCAGACTCATCCGCAATCTCAACCCGAAATGACGCCGCCCGCGCAAGACCGTATCTATGACGGCGGCACCCTGCCCGAAGCCGTCGTTACCGCACAGGCACCCGACCGCATCTATGACGGAGGAACATTGCCCGAAGCCGTCATTACGGCAGAAGCTCCCGAAAAACCGACCGTTCAAATTCCGCGCGTTGAAATGCCTGAATTGGATCCTCTGCCGAAAATCGACATTCCTCCCATGCAACCCGTCATGCCGGACATACAGGCTCCTCCCGATAAAACGCCGATTTCCGTCGAAAAAGAAACGTTCGTTTCTTATTCCGAAGTCGTTTCTTCGACAACGCATGCCATCGATCTGGATATTTCGGAACAAAATCATACGGCGGGGTCTCATCAGGATGCTTCCGTTTTTGCGCATGTTCAGGACGTTGAAGGTTCAAAAGCCAAACTGATGTCCATGTCCGTTTTTGACGACGGCAAATATTCGGGAACGCCCGTCATGCATATCGACGAAAACGGCAAAGTAACTCAGTTGCCCGATTGGCACGGTTTTGCCGACACGAACAACGACGCCCATCTGTCCGATCAGGAAATCAAAGACTGGACCGAGAAGCGTCAGGCGTCTTTGCAAAGCGTTTTGTCCGAACAGGAAGCCAGAAACGTCACCATGACGGAAATCAACGAAGAAATCAAAAACTATACGGGCGACAACATGCATTCGGTCAAGTCGGAACAAAATTCCGGCGTTACCAGTTATAAAGGTCCTGCCGACGGATTAAATACGGACGCCGCCGACAAAGTCGGCAAAATCGCCGACATGCAAACCGACAAAATCGCCAATGCCGCCAAAGACGTCATGTGCAACCGCATTGATTCCCAAGGTAATGCGTGTCAGGTTGACGCGACGCAAAAACAAATTCAGGTTGCCGATATTTTATTGCGCTCTGCCGCGAACAAAATCAGATAAGACGGAGCCCCTATGGAAAATATCGCGCTTTTGTATTCCGAATTACAGCGCTTCAAAAAAAATCCCGACGATTTTAACGCTGCTCAAAAAAACGATTTATTAAAGCAGACCGACGAATGTTTAACCGATTTTATTAACGATAAAATAGAATTCGGAACCGACGCCGCTCCGGAACTGCTGATGTTTCTGCAAAAAGCCGCCGCGTTTGAGAGCCTGCAACCCAAAGCAAAAGCCGCCAGAAAAAAACTGCAACAAAAATTAAACGATTTCGACCGCCGCTACGGACTGGACGCTTTGGATGACATTCCGCAGGAGCTCATCGAAAAAAATATCGACAAGATCGGTGTTCTGGCGCAAATGCCGTTTAAATCGCGTCCTGCGTTCAAACAGCTTTTCGAAATCATATCCAAAATCGATTTGACCGACGAAAACGGAAATTCGTTGGGGGAAGAAGGACACGACAGAATCGAAACAACCGTTATCGAATTGGCAAAGACGGATACGTTTTTTTCTCTGCTGGGCGCAAAAAATCTGGACCTTGAGCTTTATCTGAACGTTCTGCACGATGCCATGCAGGTTAATCTGATAGGCTTGCTTTACACCGAAGAAATCGCGAAACATTACCCGCTAAGCGATGATATGAAGCAAAAAGCCGCCGATTATATGCAAAAGTTGGTCGAGCTTGTTAAGTAAAGGCGGTCTTTTCCTCCACCTTAAAAACTATTTAAAGTTGCAAAACCGCTTCCCGTCAAAAAAAAGTAAAATCCGAAAATAAAGCCTTTTGATTTTCGTTCAAAAAGCTTATCTTCCTAAACAACAAATGCTCTAAAGCTTTGTCCCTTGTTAATAATACAGGCAAGATAAATGAACGATAACAAAAACCTCTTTATTGGCATTGACATCGGTTCGACAACCGTAAAAACCGTCGTATTGGATGAACAGGAAAACGTCTTGTTTTCAACTTACCAACGCCACTTGTCCGAGGTAAGGCAAAAAATCATTTCCATTTTAAAAGAAGTCCGCGAAAAATTTCCCGAAACCGAATTTAAAATTTCTTTGACGGGATCAGGCGCTTTGTCCCTTTGCACGCGATTGAACCTGAACTTTGTTCAGGAAGTCATCGCGTCAAGCCTGAGTATTAAAAAGCTGATTCCGAATGCGGACGTTATTGTCGAGCTGGGCGGCGAAGACGCGAAACTGACTTTTTTAACCAGCGGCACCGACCTGCGCATGAACGAAACCTGCGCCGGAGGAACGGGTGCTTTTATTGACCAGATGGCTTCTTTTTTGAATGTCGAAGTCGATGAGCTGGATGCTTTGGCGTTACAGTACAAAAATATTTATCCGATTGCATCGCGTTGCGGCGTTTTTGCAAAAACGGACATTGTGCCGCTGATCAACGAAGGGTGCGCCAAAAGCGATATCGCCATGTCCATTATGCAGGCCGTCGTCAACCAATTCATCGGCGGGCTGGCGAGAGGTCGCGAAATTAAAGGAAAAGTCGTCTTTTTGGGCGGTCCTTTGGCTTTTATAAAATCGTTGAGAAAGTGCTTCGTCGATACGCTGAAGCTGGACGACAAGAATGCCGTTTTTCCCGAAAATGCGGAACTGTTTGTCGCATTCGGCGCCGCCGTTCATGCTTTGGGCAGTTCGGAAAAGCCCAGAACGCTTGAAGAAATCATCCGCGATTTGGAAAATCTGGGCGAAGAAAGCGATATACAAAAGCTTCCTCCCCTGTTCGCGAACGACGCCGAAAAGCAAGAGTTCTACGAACGCCACAAAAAAACCGCCGTTGCCACTTTTCCGCTTGAAGAATATGAAGGCGACGCATGGTTGGGCATTGACAGCGGTTCGACGACCATCAAAGCCGTCTTAATCGACGATAAAAACCGTCTGCTTTATTCATACTACGGACCGAACAAAGGCGACCCGTTCTCGATTGCCGTCAAAATTCTTGAAGAAATATATACCCGCAAGAAAGAAACTCTGAATATCAAAGCCGCCGCCGCAACAGGATACGGCAGCGCGCTGTTAAAAGCCGGATTAAAGCTTGATATCGACGAAGTCGAAACCGTCGCGCATTGTCAGGCGTCGACTTATTTTGCTCCGAATGCCAGCTTTGTTCTGGACATCGGCGGACAAGACATCAAATGCATGAAAATCCGAAACGGCATTATCGAAAGAATCGGATTGAACGAAGCCTGTTCCGCAGGATGCGGGTCTTTTATCGAAAACTTTGCGAAATCCTTGAACATGGATATCGAAAAGTTCGTTAAAGAAGCCATTGACGCAAAACATCCCGCCGATTTGGGAACGCGTTGCACCGTCTTTATGAATTCAAAAGTCAAACAAGCCCAAAAAGAAGGCGTCAGCGTCGGCGACATCGCCGCAGGATTGTCGTATTCCGTCATTAAAAACGCGTGTTACAAAGTCATTAAAATCAACGATGTCTCGGAGTTGGGAGACTGCATCGTTGCGCAAGGCGGATCATTTTTGAACGATGCTTTGCTCAGGGCTTTGGAAATTCAAGTCGGAAAGCCCGTCATACGCCCCGGTCTGTCCGGATTGATGGGCGCATTCGGCGCCGCGTTGCTGGCAAAAAAACGGGGCCCCGAAAACGGCGAAAAAACCGAATTATTGAATTTGGAAGAGCTGAAAGCCCTTACAGTCAAAACGACGAACACCCGCTGCAAACAATGTACGAACAACTGTATGTTGACCGTAACGAATTTCGGCGGCAAAAAAAATTACGTTTCGGGAAACAGATGTGAACGCGGTGCGGGGCACACAAAAAATACAAACATCAATCTGTATGAATACAAATACAAACGTCTGTTTGATTTTTACGAACCTTTGCCCAAAGAAAAAGCCAAAAGAGGCGTCGTCGGCATTCCCCGCGCTTTGAATATGTACGAAGACTATCCTTTGTGGTTCACGTTGCTGACGCGGCTGGGCTTCAGGGTCGAGCTGTCTTCCCCTTCGTCGAAAAAGCTGTTTTTCAGCGGGTATGCCTCCATTCCGTCCCAGACGGTATGTTATCCCGCGAAAATGGCTCACGGGCACATTATGGATTTGATTGCCAAAAACGTCGATTACATCTTTTATCCGTGCATTCCCAGAGAACAAAAGGAATTTGCCTCTCAAGCAGACAGCTATAACTGTCCCGTCGTAACGGGATATCCCGAATTGTTGGCAAAAAACATTACGGAAATTAAAGAAAGCGGCATTCCTTTCTTTGCGCCGTTTTTGCCTTTGGATCGAAAGATTCTGCCCAAACGCTTAAAAACGGTGCCTTTGTTTGCCGACATTCCTTTAAAAGAATTAAATTCCGCCGTTAAAAGAGGCTTCGTCGCCCTTAAAAACTTCCAAAAAGACATTCGCAAAAAAGGCATCGAAGCCGTCGAAACCCTGAACAAAGAAGGAAAATTCGGCGTCGTTCTGGCAGGGCATCCCTACCATATCGACCCTGCCGTCAATCACGGCATTCCCGAACTGATCAATTCATGCGGGCTGGCTGTCCTGACCGAAGATTCCGTCGCGCACTTACGCCCCAATCCCGAAGCGTTGCGCGTCAGAGACCAATGGACGTACCATTCCCGACTTTATCGGGCGGGTACTTTTGCCGCCGACACCGATAATCTGGCAATTTTACAGCTGGTCTCCTTCGGATGCGGCATTGATGCCATTACTTCCGACCAGCTGGAAGAAATCGTCATTTCAAAGGGAAGATTGTATTCTCAAATAAAAATCGACGAAGGCGCAAATCTGGGACCTGCGAAAATCCGTATCCGCTCTTTGCTGGCCGCGTTAAAGGATATGCACCTGAACGAAAACGCCGTAAAAACGCATCCGGCAAACCGCCCGCCCGTTTTTACGCCCGAAATGAAAAAAACGCATACGATTCTTATTCCTCAGCTTTCTCCGACACATTTCCAGTTTATGGAAACCGTCTTTGCCAGCGAAGGCTACAAAGTCGAACAATTGCCAAAAGTCAGCAAGTCCGCCGTCGAATTAGGTCTGAAACACGTCAACAACGACGCCTGTTTCCCAGCCATTGTCGTTATCGGACAACTGTTGCAAGCCATTCAAAAAGGCAATTACGATACGAATAAAATCGCTTTGCTGGTTTCTCAAACCAGCGGGGGATGCCGCGCGTCAAACTATGCGGGATTATTGCGTCGCGCATTGAACCAATGCGGATTGTCCCATGTGCCGGTTTTAACCGTCAACGTCAGCGGCAGCCGTCAAAATCTGGGCTTCAGTCCCGGCAGAAAAGCCATGATGCGCGCCATTATGGCAGGCTGTTACGGCGACGCTTTGATGCGTATGAGAAACCGCGTCGCCCCGTATGAGAAAGTCAAAGGCAGTACGCAGGCTTTGGCGGATAAATGGGTGGAAATCATTAAAAAGAATCTGGTTGACGGGAACATTTTCAAATTTAACGTCAACATGCTCAAAATGATTAAAGAATTTGACACCCTGCCGTTAAAGGACATCCCGCGCAAACCGCGTATCGGCTTGGTCGGCGAAATATTGCTGAAATACCATCCCGACGCCAACAACCAAGCCGTCAAAGTCGTTGAACAGGAAGGCGGAGAAGCCGTCGTTCCCGATTTTATGGACTTTATGCTGTACGGATTTTACGACCATATCTTTAACTATCATCATCTGTCGGGATCTTGGAAAACGTCGGCATTAAGCGCCGTCAGCATTGCTTTTCTGGAAATGTGCCGCTGGTCAATGCGGTTCGGCTTCAAACGCAGCAAACGTTTCGATCCGCCCATCTTTTTCAGAAGCTTAAGAAAGAAAACCAAAGGCTTAATTTCTTTGGGACACCAAACCGGCGAAGGATGGCTGTTGACGGCAGAAATCATCGAATTATTGGATTCAGGCGTCAATAACGTGCTTTGTATGCAACCGTTCGGCTGTCTGCCGAACCACATTACGGGAAAAGGATTTATCAAAGAAATCAAAAACCGTTTCCCCCAAGCCAACATTATCGCCGTTGATTACGATCCGGGCGCCAGCGAAACCAATCAAATCAACCGCATCAAGCTGATGATGTCCGTTGCGAAATAAAAAAAGGCGGAGAAAATTCTCCGCCTTTTTATTTTATTACCGATCAGGCTTTTTTGCGCATCATCCTGCTGATGAACTTTGTCAATTCGACCAAAGCCAACGGCAACAAGGAAAATGCCGCAACGATTTCCCATTGGGATAACGTCAAATCCGTCAGTTTAAAGAAAGCTTCCAGCTTCGGAATAAAGACAATCGCCGCCAAAATCAATCCGGACAACACCATGGCACCGAACAAATACCAGTTGACCTGTTCGCCGCGGGCAAATGCGGATTCCGTATTGGAACGCTGGTTAAGCGCATGGAACAGCTGAGAAATCGAAAGCACCAAAAACGCCATCGTCATCGCAACGGGATAGCTGGCGGTTTTTAAACCGTACAAATAAGCCCCCAACGTCGCCGCCGCAATAAACGTACCGTGCAAAGCCACGCGGAAAATCAGGCTTTTTTCAAACAGGGTTCCCGACTTGACTGGCTTATGCCTCATGATGTTTTTGCTGACGGGGTCGACGCCCAAAGCCAACGCCGGCAACGTATCCGTCGCCAAATTAATCAACAGGATATGAACCGCCAAAATCGGCGCGTCCCAGTTCAAAATCGTCGCAATGAACAAAACCATGATTTCGGCAATGTTCCCCGCCAATAAAAACTGCATCACCTTTTGAATGTTGCGATAAACGCGTCGACCTTCGCGAATGGCGTATTCAATCGTGGTAAAGTTGTCATCCGTTAAAATCATGTCGGAAGCGTCTTTGGCAACGTCCGTACCGCTTTTGCCCATGGCAACCCCGATATCCGCCGCCTTTAACGCAGGAGAATCGTTCACGCCGTCCCCCGTCATCGCCGCGACTTCGTTCGTGCGCTTTAACGCTTGAATGATGTTCAGCTTGTCTTTGGGCGTAACGCGGGCAAAAACGGTCGTCGTCTTGATGGCTTCGTCCAATGAAGACTGGCTCATCTTTGCCAGTTCGTCGCCCGAAATCACCGTGTCGCCGTCGCGATAAATGTCCAATTCCTTGGCAATCGCCGTCGCCGTTACTTTGTGGTCGCCCGTAATCATGATAACGCGAATACCCGCCGTTCGACACGTCTGAAC
>HF994919.1:55573-60061 GCA_000434295.1 Acetobacter sp. CAG:977
GCGCGGCGGGTCTATCATGCCCACTATGCCCAAAAACGTCATATTGTATTCTATGTTCTCGTCGTCCTCTTCGGGAATGGACGTCATAATGCGTTCGGCAAAACCCAATACGCGCAACGCTCTGGAAGACATTTCCAAACACATTTCGCGAATGTTGATTTTGTCTTGTTCCGTAATGGGGCGAATGCCGTCTTCGGTCTGAATATGCGTGCACAACGGCAACATTTCATCGGTCGCACCTTTGGTATACGCCGTCAAAACGCCGTCCATGTCGTGAACCGTCGTCATTCGTTTTCTGTCGGAATCAAACGGCTGTTCAAACAAGCAGGGATGAGCTTCTTCAAATTCTTCCTGATCTATACCGAATTTTTCGGCCAGAAAAATCAAAGCGCCTTCCGTCGGGTCGCCCAAAATTTCACCCGGACGATCGGGATCCAACGACGCGTTGTTACACAAAGATGCCGCATGAACAATGTTTTTATACATCTTTGAATGACGTTCAACGGCTTCTTTGACCGACAAAGAACGTTTATGAGCAAAATCACCGTTCACGGCAATTTCCGTCACGGTCATTTTATTTTGCGTCAACGTCCCCGTTTTATCCGAACAAATCACGGTCGCACCGCCCAACGTTTCAACGGCAGGCAATTTGCGCACCAACGCGTTGCGTTTTGCCATACGTTGTACGCCCAACGCCATAACGATTGTCGCCGTTGCAGGCAAGCCTTCGGGAATTACGGAAATCGCCAAAGAAATCGCCGTCATCAACAGCGGAATCAGCGGGCGGCCGTATAAAAATCCGATACCGAAAATCAAAATACAGACGATAATACCGACAATGCTGAGCGTTTTTCCGACGGCATTCAGCTTGCGTTTTAACGGCGTATCAAAATCGTCCTGTTCTTCCAACAAATCGGCGATACGACCGACTTCGGTGTTCATTCCCGTACCGACGACAACACCCGTCGCATTGCCGTACATGACGATTGACGACGTGTAAGCCATATTCAAACGGTCGCCCAAAGCAACGTCTTTGGGAAACAGTTCGTCAGCGTCTTTTTCAACGGGGACGGATTCGCCCGTCAAAGACGCTTCCTGTATCTTTAGATTGTTCGTTTCAATCAAGCGTACGTCGGCAGGAACGATGCAACCGTCTTCCAGATATATGATATCGCCCGGAACCAGTGTCGCCGCGGGAACGACGCTTTCTTCGCCCTGACGCAACGCGCGGGCGTTCGGCGCACTTAAATTCCTTAAAGCTTCCAGTGCGTTTGCCGCTTTCTTTTCCTGAATAATGCTGATTAACGCATTAATCGCCACAATGACCATAATGACCGCCGCTTCGGCCCATTCGTCCAAAAAAGCCGATAATGCCGCCGCCGCTATCAAAATTAAAACCATAACGTCGGTCAGCTGTTCCCACAGCATTCTGAATATGCTTCGCTGTTCCGTACGGCGCAGTTCGTTTCTGCCGTATTTTTTAAGCCTTGCTTCCGCCTCGGCGTCGCTCAACCCTTCCTGTGAAGTTTCCAGTTCTTTATAAACCTCTTCCAACGGCTGTGCGTGCCAAGGCGTCGGTATATGGTCGTCCATTTAAATTTTCTCCTTTTTATAAACAGTCATCAGTTTTATTTCGGTTTGAAACAGGCATGCCAAAACGCCCGACATTAAAATAATGCAGGCCTTTTAACTTAAATTCGGCAAAAACAGAAAAATAAGCAGGCAGGTTTCCCTGCTTTATACAGTGCTCTTCACTTGTATCGGCGCCGGTACTATGATCGGTGTCGTCCATGAATTTTAAAAAATCCCTTATAATTCAAACCGAAAAAAGTATGAAGGGAACATCCGCCCTCTGTCAAGGATGTTTTTTAAAAAAAACGGGGAAGATTTTTCTTCCCCGTTTTTGATTTTATTTTGTTTTACTTTTTCTCGACGACTTTGGGCATTTCGACTTTGATATGCAGTTCTTTCAACTGCTTCGGCGTTACCTCGGCAGGAGCCTGCATCATCAAATCCTGAGCCTGTTGATTCATCGGGAACAGAATGACTTCGCGAATATTGGGTTCGTCAGCCAGCAACATAACCATGCGGTCAACGCCCGGAGCGGCACCGCCGTGAGGAGGAGCGCCGAACTTGAACGCGCTCAGCATGCCGCCGAATTTTTGTTCAACGACTTCGGGGCCGTAACCCGCGATTTCAAAGGCCTTATACATAATGTCGGGGCGATGGTTTCTGATGGCGCCCGACGACAATTCAATGCCGTTGCAAACGATATCGTACTGATACGCATTGATTTCCAACGGATCTTTATTCAACAGGGCATCCATTCCGCCCTGAGGCATCGAAAACGGATTGTGCGAGAAGCATACCTGATGCGTTTCTTCGTCCAATTCGAACATCGGGAAATCGGTAATCCAGCAGAAACGGAAAGCATCCTTTTCGCCCAATTCCAACAAATCGCAAACTTTCGTACGGACTTGTCCCGCGAATTTTTCGACGTTTCCTTTCTTTTCGCATACAAAGAACACGGCATCGCCTTCTTTGACGCCGACGGCTTCTTTTATTGCCTTGATGCGTTCTTCATCCAAATTCTTGGCGATGGCGCCTTTCGGTCCTTCGTTCGTAAAGGTGATAAAGCCGATGCCGGGCATACCGATCGTACGCGCCCAGTCATTCATCTTGTCGAACCAGCTGCGCGGTTTTGAAGCGGCTCCGGGCGCCGGAATTGCACGAACAAAAGATCCGCGTTCGACGGCGTTGGCAAAAATGCCGAAGCCCGAACCGCGATAAATGTCCGTAACGTCCGTAATAATCAGCGGATTACGCAGATCAGGCTTGTCCGAACCGTATTTCAGCATCGCTTCGGCGTACGGAATGCGGGGGAACGGCGCGGGCGTAACTTTTTTACCGTTGCCGAATTCTTCAAACACGCCGTACAAAACGGGTTCGATTGCCGCAAAGACGTCTTCCTGCGTTACGAACGCCATTTCAAAGTCCAGCTGGTAAAATTCGCCGGGAGAACGGTCGGCACGGCTGTCTTCGTCGCGGAAGCACGGCGCAATCTGGAAATAGCGGTCAAACCCCGACACCATCAACAGCTGTTTAAATTGTTGCGGAGCCTGAGGAAGAGCATAGAACTTACCCGGATGCAAACGGCTGGGAACCAAAAAGTCGCGAGCGCCTTCGGGGCTGGAAGCCGTCAAAATCGGCGTTTGATATTCGACAAAGCCTTCTTCAATCATGCGGCGGCGCAACGATGCAATCACTTTGGAACGCAAAACCATGTTGTTATGCAGCTTTTCGCGGCGCAAATCCAAAAAACGGTAGCGCAAACGAACGTCTTCGGGATTGTCGTAATCCCCCGCCACCTGCATCGGCAAAATGTCCGCTTCCGACAGGACTTCCGCTTCTTCAACGTGCAATTCGATTTCGCCCGTCGGCAAATTCTTATTCACCGTATCGCCTTCGCGTTTGACAACCTTGCCCGTAACGCAAATGACGCTTTCGGGGCGCAGACGTTCCAAAACCTTGAATACGGGGCTGGACACGTCAACAACGCATTGGGTCAGACCGTAGTGGTCGCGCAAATCGATAAACACCAAATTGCCGTGGTCGCGTTTACGGTGAATCCATCCCGACAAACGCGCCGTTATCCCCGCGTCCGACAGACGAAGCTGGCCGCAATTGTGCGAACGATAAATATGCATGGAAATTTCCTCGCTGTATGTAAATAAACTATCGTGAATATTGGTTTCGCCCTTGGGCTTTGTCAACATAAAATTAAGAAATCAATCCGCTTTTTCCGACGGAATAACTTCTTTCATCGCCTTGGTTTTCAAGCGAACGACTTCCTGGAAATACGCGCTGTCCCCTTCAACGTCCAGCAAACGTTCAATCGCCCTTCTGAACGTGAAATTCACAAAATCCGAAGACGCAAATTTCTTGGTTACCTGAGGATACAGTTCAACCAGTTTTTTCATAAACAAAATCGCACGATCTTTCGGAAGCCGTAATAAACGGCGAAACGTCCGCGAAGAAACGTTTAACAAATCTTCGCCGAACAATTCCAATATCTCGCGCGGCGTTTTTAAAACATCATCAAACAACTCGCTGTCCCGACACAAAAACGCATAAATCTTTTCATGCAAAATCGAAGACAATTCCTGATATTTTTCCGTCGAGCATTCCAACAGATTCCTGATGCCGACAGGGTTCATCCTTAAAACGTCGCCGAATTTTTCGTGCAACAGCGATCGCGCTTTGACGATTTCTTCGTACTTCAGGCGCATCAGCGCATTCAGACCGCGTTTCGTCCTGATTTCCAACAAATCGGGGCCGACTTCCAAAATAATTTCTTCGCGCATATTTTCATACGCCTGCAAAAAAGGCAACTGCCACGAATACGCCAAATACGGCGCAATCATGGTCAGTTTGCGCGCATCCATCCCTTCGGGAAGGTATTTGTTGAATTGGATTTTTGCCGTCGTG
>HF994919.1:60094-62577 GCA_000434295.1 Acetobacter sp. CAG:977
AATACTGTTCGATTTGCTTAAAAAATAACCCGTTCGACATACGGGTTTCGGGACCGATCGGCGCAGAAACCGATTTGTCGAAAACATCATCGGAAAACAATTCGGGATGCCTGTGGCTGATTTCCAAAAATCGGTACATCAAATCGTTGGATTTCACCAACGAATCATAAGACAGATTTTCCGGCCACAGTCGTTTTGCCACACCTTTTTCCAAAGTACGGTCAACCCCCCAGGCTATATTTTTTCCCAGAGTTTCCGAAATTTCGGAAAGAGGAAGTATCCCGTATTTTTCCTTAACGAATTTTTCGCCGTCGACGGCCGTAAACATATTCCATCCCGTATAAAGAGCCTTCTTTAATTTATAAGATACAGCCTCTTGCCGAAAACGCAAGAAAATGTGATAAAAATCACCTTTAAAAAAATAACGGTGTCTTTTGTGCGCGTTTTTATGTAAAAAGAAACCGTCTTCCTATTTTTCAAAGATTTCAAAAGCGAAAAAAAATGTCGGTACTGATACAAAAAAACGAAGAACTTAAAGATTTCTGCCGTAAATTAAAAGGTCATCCCTTTATTACGGTTGACACCGAATTCATACGCGAAAAAACCTATTGGCCGCGCCTGTGCCTGATACAGCTGGCGTCCGTTGACGACGCCGCCTGCGTCGACCCTCTGGCTGACGGTATTGACTTAACGCCCGTCTTTGAAATCATGCAGGATGAAACCATCGTCAAGGTCTTTCATGCCGCCAGACAGGACGTCGAAATCTTTTACCACCTGACGGGCAAAGTCCCCGCTCCCCTCTTTGACACCCAAGTCGCCGCCATGGTATGCGGGTTCGGAGAATCCGTCAGCTATCAAACGTTGGTTTCAAAACTGCTTAAAACCGAAATCGACAAAACCATGCGCTTTACCGATTGGTCCCGCCGACCGCTGAGCGAAAAACAAGTCAAGTACGCGTTGTGCGACGTTACCTATCTGCGCGACGTTTACGCCAAGCTGACCGAAATTCTGGAACAAACGCAAAGAACCGACTGGGTCGCCGAAGAAATCGCCTTTTTATCCGACCCGAAGACTTATGAAAACGATCCGCAGGAAGCTTGGCTAAGAATCAAACAAAGCTCTAATAATCCCGAATTTTTGGCGATTTTGCAGGCTTTGGCGGCTTGGCGTGAAGAAGAAGCCCAAAAACACGACAGACCGAGAAAGCATATCATGCGCGACGAACTGTTGTTGGAAATCGCCGCGAGTGCTCCAAAAACGCTCGAAGAAATGAAAGGAATGCGTTCCCTGCCCCAAGGGTTCGCCGAAGGACGTCTCGGAACCGCCGCCAGAAACGTCATCGCCCAAACGTTGGCGCGCGATCCCGCTTCGTTTCCGGAACACCCCGTCAAACGCGACTTGCCCAAAGGAACCAGAGCTTTGGCAAAAATGCTAAAACTGCTGTTAACCGTCAAAGCCGAACAAAACGACGTCGCCGAAAAACTGATTGCGTCTTCCGACGATGTCGACCTGTTGGCCGCCGAAGACAATCCCGACATTCCCGCCTTGAAAGGATGGCGGTTTGACGTTTTCGGAAAAGACGCCACCGCTTTGAAAAACGGAAAATTGGCTTTGTGCTACAACCCCAAAAAACACAGAATGGAATTCCGCACGCTTTAAACGTTCCTTTAATGCCCGTTTTTTCGTATAATTATTGAAAAGAAAAAGACTGAAGGAATTTTATTGTATGTTCAAATTCGCCGTTTTTGCCGCTTTATTGGCTTTGCTTCCCTGCGACGGTTCCGCTCGTTCCGTAAAATTGGGCGACCCGTCGGCTTCGGGTTCCACAAACCCGACAATGGTTCGCCCGTCAAACCAACAAATCACGTGCACGGAAAATTCGGATTGCAAATTTTCCGAAGAATGCGTCGGCTTGCGTTGCGTAAAAATATGCAATCCCAACCCCTGCATCGACGGAAAATTCTGTATCCCGATAGGCCCCGAAAAACCGCATACCTATAAATGCGTCGATTGCCTGTATCATGAAGACTGCCCCGAAGGAATGGAATGCGTCAAAGGCTTTAAATGCGCGAAAAAAGACCCGTGCCGCGAAGCCGTCTGTTCTCCCGGAGCTCCGTTTTGCATTCCCGTTCCGTATCAGTCTTTGCCTTATACCTGCGTTCAATGCACCGATGACACGCACTGTCCCCCCGTCGGCGGATTATCCAGAAAATGCGTTAACCATTTCTGCCTGTTTAACATTGCGGGGAACATTCCCTCTTCCGAACCGGTCTCTCCCGAACCGGACGTTCAGGAACAACCCGCCCCCGTACAGGAAGAAATCCAGCCCCCTCCTGCCGACGAATACGGCGAATATTATTACTGATATAAAAAAGCGGCTTTTTGAAAAGCCGCTTTTTCAATACTTGTCTTTTCCTCGTCATTCCGACAAAGAAATGTATTTTTCCGCTTCTATCGCGGCGCGGCATCCGCCGGCAGCCGCC
>HF994919.1:62597-69527 GCA_000434295.1 Acetobacter sp. CAG:977
CCGTAATAACCTGTTGATAACGGGCGTCTTGAACGTCGCCTGCGGCAAAAACACCCTTGACGCTTGTAAAAGGCAAGCCAGGTTCCGTTACGATAAAGCCTGCGTTATCCAATTCAAGCTGTCCTTTGAAAATATCGGTATTCGGCAAATAACCGATGGCGACAAAAGCTCCGTCTATCAAAAGCTCCGACGTTTCGGCTGTCTTGACGTTCTTTAACGCAAGCCCGGTCAATCCCGCGCCGTCGGGGGTTCCTAAGAACCGTTCAACGACGGTATCGCGGATGATTTTAATTTTAGGGTTGTTAAACAGACGGTCTTGCTGAATTTTTTCCGCTCTGAAAGAATCCCTGCGATGGATTAAAAAAACTTCCTGAGCCAAATTTGACAGGTACAGGGCTTCTTCGACGGCGGCGTTTCCGCCTCCGATGACGGCGACTTTTTTATTGCGATAGAAAAAGCCGTCGCACGTTGCACAGTAAGAAACGCCTTTGCCGCGCAAATCGTCTTCGCCCGGAGCCCCCAACGTTCTTGCCGAAGCCCCCGTTGCAATAATCATGACATCACAGGTATAGACGTCTCCCGAATCCAGCGTGCACGAAAACGGGCGTTTTGAAAAATCAACGCGAACCGCCGTATCGTAAACGATTTCGGCTCCGAAGCGTTCGGCTTGTTCCTGCATTTTGCCGACCAATTCCGTCCCGCCGATTTCTTCGGGAAATCCGGGATAGTTTTCAACGAAAGAAGTTGTCGTGATTTGTCCGCCCAACTGCATTCCTGCGATAATGACGGGGTTTAACGACGCCCTTCCGGCGTAAATGGCCGCCGTATAGCCTGCGGGGCCCGATCCGAGAATAAGTAGCTTGACGTGTTTTTCTGCCATACGGTTTTTCCTTTAAACAAAAATGAATTAAGCCTTTGTAATATGTTTTTTCTTTTCAGACAATGACTTTGACAAATATGCCTATTTCTTTTCACTGCCCAAAATTAAAAATTCCCGTATTTTTGTCTTTTCATATTGAAATTCTCCTTTTATCCGAATTTAAGCCGCAGAAGGTTTCGTATCCTTTCTTGAATTTTCAAAGCTGAAAAAAATACAAGGATTGGTTTTAAAGCATCTGGAGAATTTTTAAAGGATTGCCAAGGGGATATAAAAGCTGTACTTTTTAAAGAAGTGATTTCATCCTTTAAAAACGCAATTTTTAATATTGTTTAGAAGGGCAGAAATGGCAGAAAAAAATAACGCGAACGTCGGTTTTGAAAAACAAATTTGTGCTGATTAAAACAGTGAGGTTATTATGTCTAAAGTTTTCTTTCTGGGAGCCGGTTTTTCAAAAGCGTTAAACGATAACTTTCCGTTATTAACAGATTTAATGAATGAAAATGGAAATGAAAATATTCAAAATTACTTGGGGAAGGGCTCTCTCAAAACACATTACGATGAACTTTCTACGACAATAAAAGAAAACGTTGAAGAGCTTTTAACATACCTTTCAACCGATCTTCCTTGGAAATCAGACATAACAAAGCACGCGAACGAAGCGTTATATTTCGCCATAAGTGATTTCATATCAAAAAAATTTATCAAATTAAGCAGTGAAACCCAAACAAACCAAGACATATTTAACGGTTTCGCACGATATATTTTAAACAGACACGGTGAATATAATTTTATTACATTAAATTATGATACTTTATTGGAAGACCTTTTGATAAAAAATTGTCCTCAAGAAAACAAGTTCGAGTATGAAGATTTTTATCAATATCCGATGTCAACATTGAATTCAAGAACAGGAGATCCAAAATGGGGGCGTTCTAAACATACCGATACAGCGCCTAAGATATTAAAATTACACGGTTCTGCCAACTGGTTTTGGGCGGGAACGTCTCCCGCTGACAATATATATTACTCAAACGGGAATGAAAGCGATACCGTAAAAGCAGGATTAAAACCTTATATTATTCCCCCGGTAATGGATAAAAACGCTTTTTATAATCATATAGCCATACGCTTTTTGTGGCAGAGCGCAGAACAGTTATTAAAAGAAGCAAATGAAATTTATATCGTAGGTTTTTCCTTTCCTCCTACGGATATATCAGTCAGATTTTTATTTAAATCAGCTCTTCGGAACAGTCAGGCAAAAATTTTTATTATAAATTCCGATAAAATGGGAAAATTAAAAAAACGGTATGAAGAGATCTTTAAAGAAAATTGTGTTACGGATTATACATATACCGGCAACAAAAAGGTCTTTGAACGTTTTATCCGAGGAAACAGCTTTATTCATAAGCACATAATTTCCTGATATGCCGCTTTTCCCATAAAAAAGAACCCGTTGAAAACAATGGGTTCTTGTCCAAAATGGCGGAGGACGTGGGATAATCCCCCGGAGAGATGCGTTTTTGTTGAAAATCAATCAGATACACCGCAAAAATTCCCCGCCAGTCCGATTTTATTAGCAATTTCATTAGCAAATCCATTAGCAGTTTCATTAGCAGTTTTTATACGATAACGTCATTTTGTATTTCGTGTAAAGAGTGTGCTTAAAAAAGATATTGCCTTCGACGGTTTTAAAGCTGTTGCACGGGGATACGACCGTTTAGGTCGGCAACGTTTTAAAAGTCCTGAACGTTCTTGAACACAGACGCAAAAACTGGTTTAAATCGGCAGAGGAATAAACAAAACACGCGGAGTACAAACACTCCGCCTGCTTGTTCTAGCTAAACAGCCTTCAAAGTTGTACTTGAAGTTAATCAAGCCGATATGGTCTTGATAATCCTTTTTAAACTTGCCTTCGTAACTTAACGTAATCTCGGAATCATTCCCGATCGTAATGCCGAAACGGCACTGTTAAAAAAATTTAGTTCGTTTCCTCAATCAGCTTACGTTCTTTGAACATATTATAAACCGCTTTGAAGACAACCGTCGTTGACAGTTTGTTTTTATCAGTAAAAGCAACAGGACGGCAGAGTTCCGCGACTTTAATTCCCAATCTGGCGGCATACAGCCCGGCAAGCATTCCCTGCCCGATTTTCGCCGAAAATTTTCCAAGCAAGCCGACGCCGAGGGGCGATGCCATATCCGTCAAAAGTTCAGCTCCTCCTGAAATCATCATATTATGAAATACATTTTTATAAATTTGATATCTAACAGACAATCCCAAATCCATGCCGTAACATTTTGAAATTTGGCGTGTCATGCGTAAATTCGAAGCAAAAACAAACAACATATCTGTAAAAATAAAAGGACTTGTCGCCGTGAATGCCGCCGCCTGAGAACTGTTCGCGGAAATAATTTTTGCAACTTTGCAATCAATGATCGGTTCAAGTATTAATTCGCTGTACGCAGATTTTACGTCCTTTGCCGAAGTATACGAATCCGCCCGCTGCTTCCATTGTGCAAATTTGCTGCTTACTTCGGCGTCGCGATTATACTTTTGCCGTGCCAAAAACGAATATGCTTCTGATTTTTCGTTTGTTTCGCGACAATTTTTTCTTCGGCGAAATGCCATACAAGCGGCGAATTCCCTCATCACGACCAAACCGACCGCCGCCACAGCGAAGCCGATAATGACCAGATAAAACGCTCCTAAAAATATTGACGAAGCAAAAGCGTCCCGCAACGTCAAATACCCCTGCAAAACAAGAAATAATGTAAAAGAAACCGCAATAAGAAATTTCGAATTTTTATACCACGGCGACCTTGACGGCATTACTATCGGCTCCAAGATCAAGTCCGCTGTTTTGTCATGTTGAATCATATCCTCGGTAACATTGATTGTTTTTAACTTTCGCTTTTCCGTCATATCAATTTTCTCCGAGTATGAATTTGATAACATTAAACATTTCTATGTTCGGCAAATCGCCGTTTTCATTCATCCGCAGAGGGGACAGCGGAGGTATTCCGTCGAATTCAGAACATTTTTCTTTAAATTCGTTTATCCGTGCCTGCGTCAGCATTTCAGGCAACTCGACCCCTTGTTTACCGTTTGGAAAATAATAACAAGCCGCATCATCCGATTTATTAATTTTCTGAACGGAAACTGCCGCGACAGAACGATAAGCAACATCTGCTTTTTGCAGGAATGTTTTTTCCGCCGCTTCGGCAACGGCACTTTTCAAAATCCCCGTCAAAGCTTCAATTCGTTTTTCTTCATATGAAACGTAATCTGCTTTTGTCGCGACAAACAGCACCTGATCGATTTTAAAAGAATTCAGCAATCTCGCGACAAAACCGTTTCGACGACCGTAAGAAAAGTTTTTCAGGAGCTCGCCCAAAGTAAATTTTAAATCGTTCCATGCCGTCACTCCTTTTTGCAGAGAACGCAAACAATCCACAAGAACGATTTGTTTGTTCAGATTTTTAAAATGCCTGTAAAACGGTTCAACTTTTTCAATTTTGTACCTGTTATAGCGTTCTTCCAATTTTTTGAACAACGCGTTCTCGTTTTTTTGTTCGTCGTCCCACACCCACGGAAAAAAATTAACAAGAGTATAAATATCGCTTTTTGTGTCCGGCATTACGAAACGTCCGGGCTGTAAATACTCAAAGCCTTTGTTTTTAAGATCATGAAGCCAAAGACGATATTGATCGGCGATTTCCAGAACGTTTTCATTATCACTACATCCTTTATCCGCCAGCTTTTTTGCGCTAACCGCCCAATCCGGCAAACGATTGCCCGTGCAGCTCAAATATTCTTTGACGGTTTGGCTCCACTCCCAAAAAGACTGCTCAAGCAAAGGCAAATCCAACAGCCATTCCCCCGGATAATCCACGATTTCCAGATACAAATCGTTTCTTCCGTCATTGATTTTCAAACAGATTTCACTTTTATCAACGGTTGAAGGCGGCCATTCGGGAACGTTTTTTTTAAAACATGCAATATTTTCTTCGTACCGAAATCGCTTCCCGTCCTTAGGAAAATCAGGTTCGAACGAAACGCTTAAAGCGGCATCGCGCAACAAATGATAAATCAAAGACGTGATAAATGTCGTTTTTCCGCTACCGGACAACCCCGTCACACCTAATCGTATGCGATTAACAAGCCATTTATCTTTGAACAGCTCTGTCTGCTTATCAACATAAGGAAGGATGTCTTCTTTCAACACGCGCTCGCCTTCTGCAAGCAAGGATTTGGAAAAAGTCTTAAAATCAATCACTTCTTTGTCCTTTAAAACAGGCTATTAACACGAACAGAATAAGACAAACGCCCTTTCAGGAATTTTTACCATTCTAGCACGAACGGTTGTATTTAATATTTAAAAAAAGATTTTATTTTAAAATTAAGACATCCTTTGTCTTGTTTCTCCTGTTTAAATAAAAAAATCAAAAAAGGAGAATAAATATGTCCTGGCGTATCATTAAAATTGAAACAAGCGGAAAGCTGTCATTTCAGAACAATCAATTGCGTTATGATAATTACGTCTCACAAGAATCCCTTTTCTTTCCGACGGAAGACATCGCGGTTTTAATTTTAGAAAGTTTGCAAATTTCCCTAACATCCGCATTAATTTCGGAATTATCGGAAAAATCGGTAACGATCATTTTTTGCAACGGAAAGCACAGACCTGTCAGCGTATTGTCGCCGATCGGGAAACCGTTTCGCCAAACTGAAACCGCTTTTTTACAAATCGGCATGACGCAATCAATGTGCAACCGCCTTTGGCAAAGGAACATACGTCAAAAAATCCTAAATCAAAGTTTTGTTTTAAAATCGGTCTCGCCTGAAACTGCGCGCCTTTTAAAAGAAATCTCGGAACGCCGAACGATTGAAGAAAACGATGTCGCAGAATCAAGGGCTGCCCGCATATACTGGCAGAACCTTTTCTCCGAAAGTTTTGTTCGTCATCACGAAGACGCGACGAATGCGGCATTAGATTACGGTTATGCGATTATCCGCAATGTACTGATCAACCGAATAGCCGCCCACGGATTGATACCGTGCCTAGGCATTCATCATCACAGCGTTTTAAATAATTTTAATTTAGCAGATGACCTGATAGAGCCGTACCGACCGTTTATAGACCGTACCGTATTTTTATTTCCGCCGCAAGACGACGACATTCTGACAAAAGAAATGAGGGAAAGATTAATTTCCGTTTTAAAGGCTCCCTGTTTTATCGACGGTCAAAAAACGATCGTTTTAAATGCGATTGATCGGACGGTATGTTCATTTATCAAGGCGATTAAAGAAAAAAACGCGGAATATTTTTTATTTCCTGAATTTATCAAAGATGACGAATAACTGTCAAAACAAGAGATTGATGGTCTTTTTTGATCTGCCGACAATCAGCCGTGAAGAACGGCGTGCGGCGGCAGGATTTAGAAAAGAGTTAATCGGCAACGGTTTTTCTATGATGCAGTATTCCGTTTATACGCGTTATTGTCATAGTGATTCGGTTGTAAAGACTCACATGATGCGTTTAAAGAGATATGTTCCTTCAAACGGCTGTGTTCGAGCGTTGATTATCACGGAACATCAGTTTAAAAGCATGGAAATTTTAGCCGGAGAATCGTCCAAGCAAGAACAAAACGCTCCCCGCCAGCTGTCTTTTTTATGATAAAATTGTTTTTTTATTTTAAATATCAATGTATTATGATACACATACTTTATGTGCCCCGACTTTTAGGGGATTGAAAAAATGCTGCCTCCATTACTTAAATGTGCTTTGTTCACACGAACGGATTAGAAAAGTTCCGTTGTTTAAAAGGCACGAAGTGCATACAAACCAAATGAACTTGGCAACATTACCGAAAGCTAGACCTAAAAAAATGTTAGCTGTCGGATTACAATAAGCCTTCCCTCATCATCACATTTTTTGACAAAAAACAGTTTTGTTAGCATATTTATCACGTTAAATCATCTCAAGCATCCATTTATGGAATTCAACGACTTCTACTTTATGTGCCCCGACTTTTAGGGGATTGAAAAA
>HF994920.1:0-1003 GCA_000434295.1 Acetobacter sp. CAG:977
TGTAGGCATAGATTTTCGGGCGGGTGGGAAAGGCGAGCAAATCTGTCATAGAATTACTCCATCGGACGGATCATAGAATCGATAAAGGCGATTTCTTCATCGTTCAGTCCATATTTTTTATACAGTTCTTCGTCCGTCCACGGCTTTGAAAAATCCTGCATCGGAACAAAGGAATAAACACGTTTTGTCGCATTTTGAGTATTTTTTATCAAAAGAACCATAAATCTGAAAAATTTTGTTTTTATATATGTAAGAACATTTTCTGCTTCTTTTCTTTCTAAAAATGGACCTATTGCCAAATATGTTTCCGTACAGCAACTTCCTTTTTCTCCCAAAAAAGGCTTGTTTAAAATTTGATGAGGGAAATCTTCACCTGCCCCATAGGCAAATGATATATATATTTTATATTTTTCTACTAAATCATAGTTTTGATTTATCTTTTTTTTATCAACCCACCCTATTGTTTTGTTTGCATAAATTTTTATTTTTTCTGACTCAGGCTCTTTTGAAAATTCACGGAAATCAGATGATAGCCCGAAGGGTCTTCTGACGCTTACAAGATTAGAAAAACTATTTTCCGCTTTTTTTGAAACTTTTCGATAAATATTGACTGCTTCGTTATAACGAATAAAAACATTACAACCTTTCTCAAGCAATGGTCTTTCTAATGCTGAAAAATGATTGTTACGAATTGTTTGTATTTGACACAGTCCTTCATTATCTCTATCCCATAAAAAGAAATTTACTCCTCCTTTTATTTCAACACCAGGAAAGCAATCTGACGATACAGGATAATCAATCATTTTTCTGATTCTTTTATCGTGCAACATTTCATCTCTGAACTCGTCCAATCCTTTGCCGCCAGAAAACCAACGCGATGGAATAATCATCGTCAAATAACGCGGATTCAACCGTTTCGCCTGCTGAACAAACAAATGATAAAGAGGGATTGCGCTCGCTCCCATACCACCGCCGTCACTCAACTGATACGGCGGGTTGCCGA
>HF994920.1:1016-13628 GCA_000434295.1 Acetobacter sp. CAG:977
GCCGATAATGACATCAAACTGCATATCGTTAAAAATCCTGTCTGCGTGAATGAAAGAATAGGCGTGCGTTTCCAACGCTTCGCCACGGTCGTATTCGCTTTGCGACGCGCCGCATTGACGGCACTTGCCGTTATAAAAATCGTGTTCGCACCGCTTGAACCGGATATGTCCCTGTCCGCTTTTAAACAGGGAGACGCTGTATTGTCCGCTCGCGTCTTTGGAACAATAAACGGAACGCCGGCTCATCAACCCTGTCAATTCCGTCAACGCCAAACCGAACAGCTGATTATGGAAAATATGGTCTATCCGTTTTTGCAAATCGGGGATCGCGCTTTCCAAACCGACCAACAGCCGCTTGGCGATCTCGCGCAGGAAAACGCCGCTTTTGCAACACGGATCAAGGAATGTCGTCCTCGGGTTTTCAAACAATTCCCGCGGTAACAGGTCAAGTATCTCGTTCACGACTTTCGGGGGTGTGAACACCTCGTCGCTCGACAGGTTCGCGATGCACGATAAAATGTCGGGTTTGTGTTGGTCAATCATTACAATCCCCCGTCTGCATCACGGGAATCAACGGATACGTCCTAATCGCTTTCGCCTGATAAACCGGCTTTTCCGGATCGCCGTCCGCAAAACCGAACAACGGCAGATCGGCGCAGGACGCCGTCAAATGGTCGAACTTGTATTCTTCCCGCTTGAATTTCCCGTCAACAAGCGACCATTGGATAAAACGGATTTTCTCGACACCGTTCAACGAATCGCCGCAAACGATGTTTCTGCTTAAAATGTATCGCGCCGCTTTGACATACGGCTCCGGCGGTTCCTCTTTATACAACGCTTCATACGTTTCCGACATCTGCCGCGCCAAACGGTCGCGGGACGCCTGCGCGTTGTCTGGCAGAATGTCTATGCCGTAAACGCACGCAAGCGCGAAAAGGGACTGCTCCCGATACTCCGCCGGATTTGCCTTGTAAAGCCGCGCCGCCGTTTCCAATTTGCGCCGCAAAATGGCGGTCAGAAAATTTCCGTTCCCGCACGCCGGTTCCAAAAAACGGCTGTCGATCCGCGCCGCCTCCGCCGACACCAAATCCAACATCGCCTCGACTTCGCGTTCGGCAGTCAAAACCTCGCCGTATTCCGCGACACGCTCCCGATTGATGACTTGCTTTGATTCGGCCATAGAAGCAAAACTTCCTGTTTATAATCATAATTGCGCAACTTTTTGCAGATTTTGACTCTAAACACGAAAGAAATCCACATTAAATTTATAATTTATAGAAATTAAACTGCGTATATGAGTGAAATTTTACGGAAAACAATAGGAAACCGCGTTAAAGCGTTCAGAAAAGCAAAGCGTCCCAAAATGTCGCAGGAACGCTTGGCGGAATTATGCGATGTCGGCACCAGAACAATCAGCAATATCGAATGCGGCGTTGGCGTTTCCTTGGAAGTTTTGGAAAAAATCGTTACGGTTTTAGGATGCACATACGGCGATTTGATGGACACGGACGCTCATCTGCGCACGGAACAATCCGCCTTGAAAAATGAAGCGATGACGATTCTTTCCTCGATGTCCAAACCGGAATTGGAACGCGCTGTCAGAGTCTTAGCCGCATTGGGATAGTTTTACTGAAGAGGACTATTAGAATAAAATACCCTTGTTGTATTTTTTATATCATATCCATTCTCTGTTAGAACTTTTTCAACTTCTTGTATTTCTATATGATTTTTAGGTCCAATAATAACCTCTGCTATATCTGTAGGATGGAATTTCATTTCACAAATCTCTTTTTTTTCTCCATTTGCTGTTATTATTTCTTTAGGAGCTAAGATTTTTTGTTCTTGTCCCACTTTTAAATCAAAAAAATTCTCTGCCCCCAAAGCAATTGGAACCCAAACAATTCTCCACTCTTTTTCAGAAGACCAAGCATAATGTTTGCATGTAAATGACATTTTTGATATACAAAAAGCCGCTTCTGAAGGAGAGATTTTTTCTTTTATAACATTTTCTAATATGCAATTTATTTCTTTTATCATTCTTTTTTCTGCATAATCAATTTTAAGTAAACTAACCGCTTCTCTAGTATCAAAGCAATATCCAATCAAAGGCAGTTTTTTGTTAAATGGAAAACTCTTTGAAGAAAAACCAATAGAAACACCTTGACCATTATTGCCATATTTTGTCCATTGATTTATATCATCTTTTAATTCTGAAAATGAAACATAATAAGGTTTATATAAAAAAGCCTTTAATGTTTCCAATGTAATTTCTAAAAATATATTACTATTTCTTCTTCTTATTTCTTCTTCAACAATCTTAATAAGCCACACCATTTCGAGACGATCATTTGTATTTAATAATGATGAAAGGAAAAGGCTTTTAGATGATATTATATTTTTAAAGGAATCAAAATTTGTGTAATGATACAATATGCTTGGAGCTACAGGCACATGATATTTAGTTACACCTTTAGATATAACGCAAATAGAATATGGATATCCAATATTAGAACCAAGTATACTAGGCACAACTTCTCCGAGAGATATATTTTGGTATTTATACATAATAAAGCACTTTTCTTTATTCTTTCACCACCCACTTGCCGCCTTTGAGCGAACCGACGCGATCAAGAATCCCCTCGTCTTTCAGCTTTTTCAGCTGCCATTTTACGCCGCTTTCGGAAATACCGGTTATTTTCGCCAGTTCGTGACGGGTGATTTGCGGATTATTCCCGATTGCCTCCAAGATTTTTTGGGTAGTTTTTTGGGTAGTTTTTTGGGTAGTTTTTTCCCCGTTTTTCTTTCCGGTTTTATCGTCCTCTTCGGCAAACGGCTTGTTATAGCGGAATGTCACCCGGAAGAAAGTATCCGAAATCTCGAACACGTCCGGAGCATAAGCATTTAAAATACGCCGCACTCCCGACCCAAGACGCTCGACCAGTTCCATATCCTGAAAGATTCTCATCAATTCGGGATTGCGCGGACACGATTTGCCGTTGAAAAAGTCTTCTTTCGTCATTCCCCACGGCAAGCCGCCCGTTGACGTGATTTCTATTCTGTCCGAAAACATTTCGAACTTCGGCGGGTTGCTGTATGAATAATCGTTATGCAGTATCGCGTTAATGACCGCTTCTCTTAACGCCTGCGGATCGACCATCGGGCGTTCTTCGCGCTTGGTCGCCGTTACGCGGGCGTAAATCCTGTTTTCAACGGAAAACTTGTCCAAAACCTGTTCGGTCGCCTTGATTAAAGAGCAATATCCGAAGTTCTTGTTTTCCGTCAAAACGTCTCGATCCGTTCCGGCATACTTGGCGAACAAAATGGGCATTCCGTTTTCGTCCGCGCACAAATAAGCGGTCATATTATACCGCCCATCATCTGTTTTCAGTTGCAGATTGTCGGCAAAGGAATCGTTCAAAGTCAACTTCTTGCCCGCATAGTAAATATGCAGTTGTGTAAAATCCAAGTTCTGATTCGACGACGGCATATTCCTCAACGACGTATGCGTCCTGCGATAATAAATTGAGTCGATTTGCTCCTGCGTCATCGGGTGGGCGGAACTGCCGATGCGGATAAAACAGCCCCGTTCGCTCATACCGTTGGCGCGAATGTAGTAGGGTTGTTCTTTGCCTGCGGCGATCGTAATCCGGATCACATCTCGTCCGTTCAGACGTTCGCAAGCGATATCAAACAATCCCATAACGGATGGGCGAATCCCCGTTATCAGACGGTCTTTGATTTCTAGTTGAAGCGCGTCGCACTTGTCAACGCCGATAGGATTCCCGTTCTTATCGATACCGATATAGATCGTTCCGCCGTGCGCATTTAGAAAGGCCACAGCTTCCTTTTCCAAAGCGGCAGTCAGTTTTTCTTTGTATTCCGTGCGTTCGTTTTCAAGCATAAAACACCTCTTTTCCTATTTATAAAAGATAACGCCGCTATTCTCAAATAAGAAATTTTTTGCTCTTTTCGTCCGACGAAAAGGCTATCCTGCAAAAAAATCGGGTATGGAATTATCAAACACTTAGGCGGCGAATAAGTCTTTGATATTTCAGAGGGGCTTTTCTTTGCAGGATAGTCATTCCGTAATACGGAATGAAAGAAAAAGCCCCTCTGAATTGAACCTTAAAAAGACTCTTTTTGATTGGCGAACTGCTCGAAAAAGTTGACCGTTTTTTGCAAAGCCCGACTGACCGCCGATGTGTCCACCCGCGCATATACCTGCGTCGCTTGGAGCGTTTTATGGTTCAGCGTCTTGCTGACAACGGACAGATTTTCGCCGTTCATACATTCGTAACTGGCGACCGTCCGGCGCAAGTCGTGCATTCGCAAATTGTCAATACCCGCCGCTTGTTTCAACCGTTTCCACGCCTTTTGCGGATAGCCCATATGTCGGGTCGCATCATTTCCCATCGGAAACACCCAATCACTTTTCACGCTTTCCCGTTTCAGGTTTTTCAACAGAAAAACGAGCTGCTTTACCAGAGGAACACTCATCGACGTTCCGTTTTTCGTTCTCGGAATATACCAAATCGCATTCGTGAAATTGATATGTTCCCACCTCATTTCCAGAACATTGCCGCACCTTTGTCCCGTATAGAGCAAAGCATAGAAAAACACACGGTGAACCGGATCAGTATCGCCGTCAATGGCGTCGAAAAGCTTCTTAAATTCTTCCGGCAAAACGAACCGTTCTCTGGAAGCCAGTTTATATTTGGTGATTCCTGTTGTCGGATTGCGTCCGTTCCACCCCCATTGGATGGCTTTGTTATACATATGACGCAACAGCGTCAAAGCCTTGTTGGAAGCTGAAATGCCATCCTTGTCGCGCAAACTTATCATCAGCGTTTCAATCTGCTTCGTTTGCAACTCGGAAATCCTTTTCCCCGACCAATGGGAAAAGCGCCGTTTGAAAAGACTGATATTGTCCCGAAGCGTTTTTAAGGACGTTTGCTCTTTCGCATACCGTTCAACGTATTCCTGAAAAAGTTCGCCCAAAGTCATTTCAGAAGACAATGCGCGCTTTTCAGCATTCGGATTGATTCCCTGCCGGATTTTCTGCAAACAGTCGAACGCCTGTCTGCGTGCAAAATCCAAACTGATTTCATTCGTCTTTCCCAAAGTGACGCGAACGGTCTTCCCTTGAACCTTTTTTATAACGGCATACGTTTTTCCTCCGAGTGGAGAAACGCGGCAATACAGATACGGGCACCTTTCGTCCGCTATTTCAAAACGCTCTTTTCCGGCTTCCGGGCGCAGTTCCTTGATGAATTTTTCAGTAAACAACACTTTCATTTTTCTTCTCCTTCCGGTCAACCCGCGGTCAACCGACAAAACAAATCGACATAAAAGAAGATTAAGAAAAATGAACGACATCTTAAAGTAAGTTATTGATTTCAAATAAGAAAACGAATAACAAACCATTCAGGTCAATCATCGTGCACCCAAGAGATTATGCCCTCTGACTCCGTTAGTCTTGGTTCGAGTCCAGGTTCCCCAGCCACCTTGAGAGCCAAGTCGTTGAAAACAAACGAACTTGGCTTTTTTATGCTCGGGGAAATGTTAGCAGTGCTAACAAAACTGCTAACAAACCTTGTTAGCACGGGCGGTTGTCATGACATTGTACAATCGCGGTTATTCTTATTATGCCATACTGCGCGTTTCCCGAAACGCCTGCCATCCTTCCCGTAAAAAACAGGTCTGGATTTCTTTGCGCACGACAGACAAAAAAATAGCTCAACAACGTTATATTGTGGTGGCATCGAAAATCTTAAATCAAGAGTTAGGCAAACATCAAAAACGTGAAAAAATGGGCTACAACAAAGACAACAATACTTTGGACTTTGACAGGCAACAGGCAGAAACCTTCGCTTATGAATGGCTGTTAAATGCCATCAATGAGGAAAAAGCCAAACAAGCGGGTAAGGTGCTGACTTCCGAACCTTATATGCAACAGTTTGCCATGTTGCGTTCGAAATATTCTTTGGCGGATTATTCGGATATGGAAAAAACGGTCAGCTTGTTTTTGTTGCGCAACGGCTACCCGTTTCCTTCGGAAGACACTGCCGATATTTTGTTTGAAGCTTTTATGCGTGCCGTTTTGCAGTTTTGTTCTTTTATGGCTAAAATGGCCGCCGGGGAGACCCAAAATTTCCCCGAACGTCTGTTAAGCGGTGTTCCGGCGGCGATTACGTTCGGATCTTATGCCTCAGGAATAACGACAACAACGGCTAAGCCGCTCAAACCCGACCTGACATTGGTTCAGTTGGCGGAAACGTATAACAACCTGGAATCCCGCAAAAATGCGACAAAGGATTCACAGGAGCGTATTTTAGCCAAAACCCGCGTTTGGCAAGAGCTGCTCGGAAAAGAAAAGACCATTCGCACGCTTACCAGTGACGACCTGCAAAAAGCGGTGGCGGAACTCCCCTTTATCACCAAAGGCTTTGCGCGGACACATCAAGGAAACTACAACGTATTTCACGACATAGCAGAGGGTCGCAAACACCCATCAAAACGCATTTCTTCCAAGACATTGGGGGAATATATCAGCATTGTGAAAAAACTATTGTCCTGGGCTGTGCGTTTCAAGTACCTGCAGGAAAACCCTTTTGATTGCGTTGACGTACCGGTTGCGAAAAACGATGACGAAGGCGTTAAAAGGCTTCCATTTACGTTAAATCAATTAAACGCAATTTTTCACGCGCCGATATATACGGGGTGTCGCGACGATAAATCGGGATATAACATTGTCGGAGAAGCTCACCCCCGCCGCGCACGATTTTGGGTGCCGTTGTTAGGATTGTTTACCGGAGCCAGATGTAACGAGCTGTGCCAGTTATTGCCGTCAGACATTCATCAAACGGAGGGTGTTTGGGTTATCAGCATTAACGATGAAGGCGACAAACACGTTAAGACAAAAGCCGGCATTCGCGAAATCCCCGTTCACCCTGAGCTGATAAAGATGGGCTTTTTGGATTATGTTCGGCAAATGAGAAGGGAAAAGCGACTGTTTCCGGAACTGAAACCTAATGCCCGAGGAGCCTATTCGGACGAGATGTCCCGTTGGTTCGGTCGTTTTTTAGAAACCGTCAACCGGACATTAAAAGCGAAAGACCGAATGGGGCAAGGTCATGTGTTTCACAGTTTTCGACACACGTTTCGTACCGAACTGCGCAATAACGATGCAAGCAATGAGCACGTTCTGCGCTTAGGCGGTTGGGAACGCGGTTCTTCTTTGGCTGACCATTACGGGACGATCAGCATGAAAGTCCTTGAGAAAACAATGATTGAAAAAGTCCGGTATGACGGTCTGGATTTAAGCCATTTGTATGTGTAGCAAGGAAAAAAAACGCGGCATTTTAGCGAATCGCTTTTGCTTTCACAGCGCAACAGACTTGCAACCTATAGATGAATAAATAACGACCAAAACAGGCTTAATGAGTATTTTTGAGGATGGGCTGTTTTTTTGAGAATTTTGAGCGGTTTAACATATTGAAAATAAAAAGAATTTTGTTGTTCTTTTTTTGGATAAAAAAAGTTTTTTTTCTTCCATTTTTTGTGGTTTTTTGCTAATATAATTAAGTAATCAACAAATGGATTTTTTCCAAATTGCGGGCGTTTGTTGGTTGAACTTCGTTAACCCGCTAAAGAGGAGGCCAAAATGGCAATAATTCTAAAATCTCCATCACCATAAATATATAGATAAAACTGTTGCACGGTTTCATGTGTGTATGTGTTTATTTCGCATTAACACATGTTGCTTCTTTGCGCACGTTATAAATCTATATCTTAACTTCGTTAATATTGGCAAATGCGTTTGCCAATACAGTGTAATTTTGTGCCCAAAAGGCTGAAAGGTCAAAGCATGTTTAATTTAAATACCGGTGATAATCACAGTAATCAAACACAAGCGGAAAGCATCGTAGATAAGGCTATTCTCGAAATCCGGGGATATATTAAAACGGAAGAAGATTCCTATAAAAAACATCAGGAAACGGGGATCGATTTGCTTGTTTCTTTATGTCAAAAAACGGCTCAGATAAAAAAGTCTGACACCGCTAAAAAGGAGCTAAAGGAAAGAGCAAATGAAATCATAAAGCGGGTTACAAAAAACGGCAAACAACCGGTTTGTAACAGCCTCTTTTTAAAGCTCTTCTATGTCTGTTTTTATCGCGATGACAATGAGAGTGTGACGTCAAATGCGTTTTCTCAAAAGAAGATGACCTATTACAACGCATATCTGTATTGTGACAGGAAATATGGAAATGAAGATTCTTCATTTTCTAACTTAAAAGAGAAGCTTCAAGATGACGGGATTACATCCGTTCGGAAATTATATGAGCTGTATTCTAAAGAATATTCGGATAGAAACAAAGAGGATCGTACAAAATATCCGACCTTTACTCATAAGGACAAACTCTTTTCCATACATTCGAAACTTTTCAAAAAAGTTGTGGATGAGGATAAAGAATTTGTCGAAACTTTTGAGGAAAACGGTTTCAAAATAATGGTTCAGGTTTCCAAAAAATCGTACGAGAAGGCCGCTTCTTAAATCTAACGACTGTTCGCTTGATGCATGAACAAAGTGCATCAAGCGAATAATTCCACGTTCTGTCATGGAGGTGTGAAGATGTATCAAGCGAACATCTCCTGTGTAGCTGTACGCGGGAACAGAAGCGTAAGGCTATGTTTCGTGTATATGTGCAAATGTGTATCAAACGAACACTTAATTGTTTATGGAGAATGCTAATGAAGAAAGTTCAAATTACTAAAATAAAGAAAAAAAACCGATCAAAACGAACAAGACGTCATGTACTGTTTGCAGAAGAATTTGATAAAAATGCAAAATATCAATTAAAGAAGCTAAGCAAAGCTATAACCGAATATGAAGAAAATGCAGGAGAAGCAGGAAAGCTTCTTAAACGCATATCAGGTAATAGTAAAATTTTAATTCAGCCAAGGGCACTAGCTCCTTTTGCTAAGAGAATAACATCAAAACTTAACGAGTACGGATGTAATTCGGCATATATGTTTACTATTATTATAGGAGACCTTTTATTTGGAATAGATGACCTTGAAAGGAAGTCCAAGGAAATTGCAAATTTCAGAAGGCAGGTTCAGGAGTGGTTAGAAGGCTATGACTATATAGCAACCGTCGCTTTTGATTTTTTCAACAATGTAAAATTTGCCAATAGCGGGACATGTGTGTCTCCTCATATTCACGGGATCTTTTTTGATGAAATAAAGAAAAGAGGCAAAGAAAAGATAAGCAGGAAAATCAAGAATGATTCGGAGGAAAACTGCATTCTAAGGCCTTTTGAAATTAAAGAGTACAGCAGGCTGATTGATGCGGTTCATTATGCTTTCAAGGGCCCTTTTGGCGGGAAGAATTACTATGAAATCGTTGAGGGGAAAAAGGGGAAAAAAGTTCGCAAAAGAACACCTCTAACATTGAAGGACTTGATAACCATTATTCAAAACTTCAAAGACACCCCTATAGACGCATACTGTTTCGCCGGAGGGAGGGGCATTAGTCTCTTACAAGAAATTCGTAAGGAGATGAAGAATGCATAAATTAACTAAAGAACAAAACGATGTCGTGTTTTGCAATAACCCCCGCATTTACATAAATGCGGGGGCAGGAACCGGTAAGACCAGTACGATATTAACCTCTATTGCTCAGCGGATTGAAGAGGCGGTTCCACCTTCCAATATTCTTGTTTTGGCATACAATAAAAAGATACAGCAGGAAATTCAAAAAAAAGTTCCGAGGAATGTTCTTGTCTGCACCTTTCATGCGTTTGCGAAGAAAGAATTAAAACGATATATGCAAAAAGTTCCAGACCTGCTCTCTCCGGAAGAGACGGAAGCGTTGATTATTCGTGCAAAGAAAGAAACAAAAACAAAGGGGAAAAGCGAAGATTTTGTGCAAGCCGTTTTGGCGGCGAGAGAGAATCCCTCATATTTAAAAAAATTTAAACCTGCGTATCGAACTGTTTATGAGAGGTATGGTTCTCTTTTAAAAGAAACCCATCGATTTGATTTTGCGAAGTTAATCCGGAAACTTATTTTTGTTTTAAAAAAAGATGAGGTTTTTCTGAAAGAACTTCAATCTCGGTACACGCACATTTATATTGACGAGTTCCAAGACATTTCTAGGAAAAGATTGAAGCTGTTAGAATGTTTAACATCCGAGCGAACACATCTCTTTTGTGTCGGAGATTCCGATCAATCAATTTACGGTTGGAATGGAATTGACGAAAAAAACGTTGAAATCGCCATAAAGATATTAAAATTAAGAGTTTTTAATTTGACGCGAAGCTATCGTTTGCCCACAAAAATTGTTTGTGCGGTAAATCAATTATTGAAGCACAATCAAAACCCTTTAAGGAAGAGTTTAACTTCTGCCAAAAAGGCTGATGGAATAATAAAGGTCTTAAGCTTTTCTAAAGGAGAAGAAGAGATTTCTTTTATAAAACAGAAGATAAAGGCGTTGCGTCAAAAAGGCATTCTCGACAAGGATATTGCTTTATTATTTCGAGTAAAAAAAATGTGCACGGAATATAAAAATTGTTTGCAAGTGAATTGTTATTTTTCAACAGTTCATCAAGCAAAGGGATTGGAATTTAAATATGTTTTTGTCGTAGGAGCCGAAGACGGTCTTTTCCCGTGTATTCCAAACATGAACAAATTGAGTGAAAAAGAGTGCGCGGTGAAAATGCGGGAAGAAAGAAGGGTTTTTGCAGAAGCAATCACACGAGCCTCTAAGGGAGTTTATATTACACACTTAAATAAGTGCCTGCGTAAAAACAGAATAGCTACTCCTTCTCCCTTTTTGTCCGAATTAAAGCTATAATGAGCATGCTCATTATGTCACCTTGGCGATTTTTTTATATGAACTTTCATAATGAGCATGCTCATTATGCCCCCACGATTGATAAGGTGCAGAAGGAAGAATGACTGTATGTTAGAGGCAACGGGTATCCGGTAACTATTAAATTGGTCAATCTTATGTGCACCGGCGCCGGCTTTTCGACGATTTTTCGATACAGCGATAAAATGGTCGAAATTCTTAAAAGCATCAATTAAGATGAGCTCTCAAAAAAAGAATTTAACCAAAAAAATGTTTATCATGTATTTGTTTTACGGTTATAGTCGTAAAAACATTTGATTGAAGATGTGTTTTGCGGTATTATCTTTTTGCGGTTTGGAGAAGAACATATGATTTTAAGACCTGATTATATTAATGCAATAACCCCGTATATTGATGCGCCGTTTGTTAAAATTTTGACAGGTATCCGACGTTCCGGAAAATCAACCATATTAAAAATGTTGGCTGAGGAACTGAAGGGGCGCGGTGTTCCTGAGAAAAATATTATAACGTACAAGCTTGATAACATTGAGTATGAAGATATAACGGCAAAGGCCTTTTATGACAGAGTAAAAACGGAACTTGCGCAAACCGGTAAAACGTATTTGTTTTTTGATGAAATTCAGGAAATCCCGTCATGGGAGAAAATTGTCAATGATTTAATGCAAAATGAAAACGTCGATATCTATGTTACCGGTTCGAACTCTCGAATGTTATCGTCTGAAATATCAACATACTTAACCGGCAGGTATGTTTCTTTTTTAGTGTATCCTTTATCTTTTACAGAATTTTTGACCTTTAAAAAACAATACACGCAGATTAAAGACCCGCATCAGGAGTTGCTTGATTATATTCAATGCGGCGGTTTTCCGGCGACACGTCTAAAGGAATACACCCCTGATGAAGTCTATACGATTGTTCGGGATATTTATTCGTCAACAATTTATACCGATATCGTCAAACGCAATCAGATCAGAAAAGCAGATTTGTTAGAACGTGTCGTGCGTTATACATTCAGCAATATCGGTCAGACATTCTCAGCTTATTCCATTGCGAAATACTTGAAATCGGAAAACAGAAAAATTGATAACGAAACAATTTACAGTTATTTAGAAAAGCTCGAAAAAGCCTTTATTTTGTTCAGATGCTCCCGTTATGATTTGCAGGGTAAAGAGATACTGAAAACACAGGAAAAATTTTATGTGGCTGACCCTACTTTGCGTTATGCGGTTTTGGGGTACTCTCCGGACAGCGTGGCCGGCATGCTTGAAAACATCATCTATTTAGAACTTCGCAGAAGGGGATATTCCGTATATGTCGGAAAAACTTTAAAGGGAGAAATTGATTTTGTGGCGACCAAGCAAAATGAAAAGATTTATGTACAGGTAACACAGAAAATTAACAACCATGAAACCGAATTGCGCGAATACTCTCGATTGTTGGACATTCAGGACAACTATCCTAAATACGTTTTAAGAACCGATGATTTTGCAAAGGGAAACTATCAAGGGATCCGCACAATGCACGTAGCCGACTTTTTGTTGGATAACAGCTTTTAAAATGAGCATGCTCATTATGTCACCAGATTTCCGTCGTTAGTAACTAACCGATTTTTTGATGTTTTTATAATTGCATTTCTCTGTTAGTTACAATCACCCAATCGACTGCAAGGCTTGAATAATGTTTTTCGGATTTGACCGGTAGTAACCGGATAAGGTACTGACCGACGAATGTCCGGA
>HF994921.1 GCA_000434295.1 Acetobacter sp. CAG:977
CGGCGGTCGAACCGCTGAATTATTTCTTTTCCAGACTTGACGAATTTATGGCTTTGAAAGCCGAGATTTTTCGCTGTGAAGAATTATATCAAACCAAAATTCCCGGCTGCGCCGCAGGCGGATTATATGTAGGCTGTTATCCGTTAAGTGTCGGCGATTTGCTTTGCCTGTATGAAACGGACAAATGGCGCATGAAAAATAAAAACGGGGAACTCTGTTATTTTTATCGCGTTACCGGCAGTCCGTTATCGGGAATGAATACTTGCCAGATATGGAATCAGGATCAAAAAAAATTTATGACGACTTCTGTGGACAGCTTCGGCCGTTTGGCTTTTCCGGCCGTTCGGCTGGAACGGAAAACTTTCGGCGAGACGAAAGTCAGCCGTCGCGCGGCAGAGCTGTTTGCGCCGTTAAATGAGAAGATCGAACGGTTTTATTTTGAAAAAGCGCTTGAAGAAAAGCGCCGGGCATTTTTCGAAAAAGTGCATGAGGAAATAAAAGAGCAGACGGACAAAAACGGCGTTACGTCTTTGATGCGTTTTTGCGAAAGCGGCGCTTTGAAAAAAGTTATCAGAATCTGGTTGAAAGAACCGCAGCGTTTTAACGCTGCGGCGCGTGACGGGCGAACGGTGATAAATTTTGCGGCCAAAGATCTGGCATGCCTGAAGTTTATTTTGAAAAAAGGAAAAACGGCGTACCGTTTTTCTCCTCTTGCCGACGTCTGCGAAACGTCGCCGGATATAGAAGAACGTCTGGATTTGTTAATGCGGGCGGGGGTGGATATTGATGCGACGAATCCTGACAAAGAAACACCTTTGATCGTAGCGGCACAGACGATGAACGTGCGGGCGTTGAAATGTCTGCTTGCCGCGGGAGCGGATAAGACCGTCAAAAACGCCGAAGGAAAAACGGCATATGATATTGCCGTGGAAAACGGAGTCGTGTTTGATTTCGGCCGGCTGACGGAAGAGCTGAAACCGTATTGAGCACTGATGGCACGGAGATGATTCGAATCGGGATTTGAAAAAAAATCTTTTTTCGGCGGGAAAAAAGAGTTATCACTTTGTAATGGTAAAAAACAATTTTTCCGGGGTAAAAATGAAATGTCCGAAATGTTCTTCCCGGACTGTCATAAAGTATGGTCGGGCGCGCGGTCGGCAGCGGTATAAATGTAAAGACTGCGGCTGTCAGTTCACCGTGGAACGTCCGCGGACGCGCAGTCTGGAAGAAAAGCTGTTCGCCATGAGTTTGTTGGTTTCCGGCCTGTCAATGACCGCGGTGGCAAAAGCGCTGGGGGTCAGCGTTCAAAGCATTATGCGTTGGAAAAATTCGGATCTGATTGTTTCGGAAAGGGTGGTTAAGGCTCTGCGTGTCCGCAAGGTTTTACGTTCAGGGAAAGTAAAAATCGTTAAGAACAACGAACCGCAGAATAGGGACGTCGACGATTTTCAATACGGTGATGTTTATTCTCTGGAAACCCGC
>HF994922.1:0-24970 GCA_000434295.1 Acetobacter sp. CAG:977
TGTTATACAAAACCGCCATGTCCAGAAACGTTTTTTCTTGTGTCTTCTGACGAATTGTTTCTTCTTGAACGGGGGCGTTATATCCGCTTAAAGCGTAATTTGTCGGTTTAACGGTTTTTATCGTCGCGATGCCGGGGATTATTTGCGTCGGCAATGCGGGAGATTCGCCGTTCAGGTATGACACCATATAATCCAGAAACTGCAAATGGGCGCGCATAAAAACCTCGTTGACGATGACTTGTGTCGTATCGCTCGGGCGGGGCAGGTTTTCGTTTTCAAAAAAAGCCGCGCTTTCCTCTTTAATCAAAGAAAAGTCGCCGTTGTAATAATAGCCGTGCGCTTCATTAAAGCGATTTTGATAAAGTTCGGCAATCATGGGTACGCCGGCTTTATTTTTTTCCGCCTGAATTTTATCGTTCAGGTACTCAACCAACAACAGTTCGATTAACGGTTTATCATAAGGATAAATGCCGCCGTATCCGATTTGACGCAGCTTGTTTTGGTATCTTTCAGGCTGGCGCGCAACAGTTCCTGAGGGATTGTAAACGGTGTCGGCATCGGCGTTTCCTTAAAAGTTGTCAATCTGATCTTTTTCACAATATCCGACATTACCATAAAATAGCGTTGTTCAGCCAGTCCCCTGTCTTTGGTGTGCAGAGAGATCCAGATTTGTTTTTTGCCGATTTTGGAAGCTTCTTCTTTGGAAAGGCAATAGACGGCATAAAAGGACGATCCGCGATTATACAGGGGCATGGTTCGACCTCCCCCGTATGGGATTAAAGCCCCCGAAAAAGACCGGCGGGGAACGTTTGATTAGCAGTTTGATTAGCAGTAAGTTTTTGAAGGTTTTATAAAAAACAAAAGAACCCGTTGAAAACAATGGGTTCTTGTCCAAAATGGCGGAGGACGTGGGAATCGAACCCACTCACGGCTTTAACCCCGTGTACGGATTAGCAATCCGCTGCATTACCATCCTGCCCGTCCTCCGGCGACTTCCTTTTTAGATTAACTCGATGCCCGCGTCAACTAAAAAAGCCGCTTCATCGCTGATAATTCCTCGATGCTTCCGCTAAACGTTCCGCAACAACCTCTATCTCATTCTGATATGACGCTGAACCCGTCTTTAGTTCTCCACGACCGTGCTGCGGCGCATTCGACGGATCGCCCCCCCGTTCAACACTGACCGGAGCTCCCTTCGCAAATTTCTTGACCAATGAAACGTTCTTGCTAAACATATCTAACAATCCTTTCATTACTTCAATAATACAACGATCAATCCGTTATATCGGTAACTTCTTTACCCGACTTAGCGGTGCATAATATTCATGCTCCAGCTCGTCGTCCAGTATCTCGGCAATCAATACCTTGTCTTCCTTTTGCAACGATAATATCGCCATCTCAGGAAGATATTCCAGTAATATCGACCGCTTCGTATCCCTTAACAACAGCGCTGTTCCCGCTCCGTCGTAAAAAAAACGCGGATGGTCGGGCTTGCCGTTCCGTGCCCGTATGCAAAACAGCAATTCGCCGTCCTTGTTCCTGACTACGTCGTACAGCCCTTCTTTTTCCGTCCGCGTTCCTGCCATCGTTTTAGCCCGCCAGTTTCTTCTTTAACAGATCGTTCAGCATGCCGGGATTCGCTTTGCCCTGAGACGCACGCATCGTTTGACCCACAAACCAGCCGATCAGCTTGTCTTTTCCGCCGCGATATTCCGCAACCTTGTCCGGATTCGCCGCCATAACTTCGTCAATAATCTTCTCTATCGCAGAAGTGTCTGTGACTTGCTTCAATCCCTTTTCTTCAATAATCGTGTCGGGATCTTTGCCTTCTTCCGCCATAAATTGGAATACGTCCTTCGCTATGCGGCCGGATATCGTGTTGTCGTTGATTAAATCAACCATCCTGCCCAAATTTTCAGGAGATACCGGGCTTTCGGTGATCTTCTTGCCTAAGCGGTTCAACGTCGCAAACAAATCGCCCATAATCCAGTTGGCGACTTTCTTCGCATCGTGACCGGCCGCGGCTTTTTCAAAATATGCCGCCGTTTCCTTTTCCGAAACCAGCTGTCCCGCATCGTAAGCAGGCAAGCCAAAGTCTTCCATAAAGCGTTTCTTTTTCGCATCCGGAAGTTCGGGCATCTCGCTGCGAAGGCGTTCTATCTCGTCTTCGTCCAAAACTAACGGTATCAGGTCGGGATCGTAAAAATAACGATAGTCCATCGCCGTTTCTTTCGAACGCATCGATTTCGTTTCGCCCTTTACCGAATCAAACTTGCGCGTTTCCTGAACAACGCGACCGCCGCTTTCCAAAAGCTCGACCTGACGCATGGCTTCGTATTCTATCGCCTGCATCACGAAACGGATGGAATTCACGTTTTTGATTTCGGCGCGCGTTCCGAACGGTTCGCCAGGACGGCGAACGGAAACGTTCGCATCACAACGCATCGATCCTTCGTCCATGTTCCCGTCGCAAGACCCGATATAGCGAACAATCGAACGCAGTTTCCTTAAATACGCCCCTGCTTCTTCGGGAGAACGGATGTCGGGACGGGAAACAATTTCCATCAAAGCGACGCCCGCGCGGTTTAAATCCACGAAAGATTTCGTCGGATGCTGATCATGCATCAGTTTTCCCGCATCCTGTTCCAAATGCAGGCGTTCGATGCCGATACGACGCGTCGATCCGTCTTCCAAATCCACATCAATATAGCCGTCCGAAATAATCGGCATATCCGACTGAGAAATCTGGTAGCCGTTCGGCAGATCGGCGTAATAATAATTCTTGCGCGCAAAAATCGATTTCTTGTTGATTTTCGCGTTCAAGCCAAAGCCCGTGCGCACCGCCTGACGGACGCATTCATGGTTAATGACGGGCAACATTCCCGGAAAGCCCGCGTCAATAAAGCTGACCTGCGTATTGGCTTCCGCGCCGAACGCCGTCGGAGCCCCCGAAAACAGTTTGGCTTTCGATATGACTTCGCAGTGTACTTCCAATCCGACGACGATTTCCCAATCGCCCGTTTCGCCTTTTATAACATATGACATCTTATTTTCCTCCTACGCGCAAGGGGCGGATGGGCATTCCCGACATACTTTCGATAACGCCCGCCGTACGAAGCACCGTTTCTTCATCAAACGGGCGGCCGATAACCTGCAATCCGATCGGCAAACCGTTCGTATCGGACGTTCCCGCAGGAACCGATACCGCCGGCAAGCCTGCCAAAGACGACGGAACCGTAAAGACGTCATACAACTGCATGACCAACGGATCTTTCGTGCTGTCGTCATCTTTGCCGAACGCCGTTTCCGGAGCGGCAGGAGCCAAAATGACATCGACTTTTTTGTAAGCTTCTTCAAATTCGCGGCACAACAGGCGGCGGACTTTTTGAGCCTTCAGATAGCACGTTTCGTAATAGCCTTCCAACAAAATACACGTCCCGATCATGATGCGGCGTTTGACTTCTTTGCCAAAGCCTTCCGTGCGCGTATTGATGTACATTTCATCCAAAGAATTGCCGTCTACGCGCAATCCGAAACGCACGCCGTCATAGCGCGCCAAATTCGAAGACGCTTCCGCAGGAGCGATCAGATAATACGTCGGCAACGCATACATCGTGCTGGGCAATGAAATTTCAACAATTTCGGCACCCGCTTCTTTTAACTTATTCGCCGTGGCTTCCCAAACGTGACGAACATCCGAATGCAACCCTTTGTCGGGATTGTATTCGCGGGGAATGCCGACGCGAAGCCCTTTGACATTACCCGTCAATGCCTTTTCATAGCACGGAACGGGGACATTCGCGCACGTCGAATCTTTCGGATCGAAACCGGCCATTGCTTCCAACATAATTGCCGTATCGCGAACGGTACGGGTCATGGTTCCCGCCTGATCCAAAGAAGAAGCAAAAGCGACCATTCCCCAGCGCGAGCAACGCCCGTACGTCGGTTTGCAACCGACAATGCCGCAAAACGATGCCGGCGTACGAATCGAACCGCCCGTATCCGAGCCCGTCGCCGCCATGCACAAACCTGCCGCCACCGCAGCCGCGGAACCGCCCGACGAACCGCCGGGGACTAAAAACGACTCATCGCCTTTGCGTTTGTACGGGTTACGAACGGGACCGAAATAGCTGGTCAGGTTCGCCGTTCCCATTGCGAACTCGTCCATATTCGTTTTGCCCAGCATGACCGTTCCGGCGTCTTCCAATTTCTGGGAAACCGTCGATTCATAAGGCGGGACAAAGTTGTCCAATATATGAGAACACGCCGTCGTGCGAACGCCTTTCGTGCAGTACAGATCTTTCATCCCGACGGGGATACCGTCCATCTTGCCTGCCGTTCCTTTGGCGCGACGTTCGTCGGAAGCCTTCGCCCGTTCCAATGCCAGTTCGGGCGTTTCCGTAACGTACGCGTTCAATTCGCGCGCCTTGTCCATTTCCTTTATATGAGCCTGCGTTAATTCTACCGCGGAAAATTCTTTCTTTGCCAGACCGTCCAAGGCCTCGGCCACCGTCAATTCCACCAAATCCGTCATTTCTTACTCCACGACCTTGGGTACCAAAAAATATCCGTCCATTTCTTCCGGTGCATTCGCCAAAATTTGATCGCGGATGTTACCGTCCGTTATAACGTCTTCGCGTTCCGGAAGCTTCATGTCTTCAACAACGGAATTCATCGGCGCAACGCCGTCCGTATTAACGTCTTGAAGCTGTTCTACCCAGCCGATGATTTTCGTAATTTCCCCAACCATATCGTCCAAATTTTCTTCGGGAATCCGAAGCCTGGACAGGTTCGCCAGTCTTTTGACGGCTTCTTTGTCAATTGACATCGGTGTTTACGCTCCTTAATAATAAAAAAAACAACCGTTCAGAAGGTAACATTTACTATGCCAGACGGCAAGACCATTCCCCACGAAAAATCAGATATTTCTTTATCCGACTTCTTAAAGCTCGCTCCTGTCGGCTCAACCATCGTCGGATTGGATTTAGGCGACAAAACAATCGGCGTCGCCGTGTCCGACACCATGCATATTACGGCAACCCCTTTAAAAACCATTCGACGGTCAAGCTTTGAAAAAGATATGGCAGAATTAAAGAATATCCTTGAAAACCGAAATATCGGCGGTTTCGTGTCGGGATTGCCCAAACAAATGAACGGTGAAGAAGGCGATCGCGCCAAAATAACCAGAGAACTGGCTTGGAAAATTGCCGATTTCTTCCAAAAACCCCTTTATTTCCAAGACGAACGCCTTTCTTCCGCCGCCGTCGAACGTTTCTTGATTACGGAAATGGACTTAAGCCGAAAAAAACGAAAACAAAAAATCGATTGCGGCGCCGCAGCCTTTATCCTGCAAGGCGTTCTGGATTGTAAAATCTAAACTTTAACCGTTGCGAAGGCTCAGCAAGTACGACAGCCGCGATGCTTCCAAAAAATCCGGAGAGTACAGCAATGCCGTTTCTTCTTCCTTGCTGAAATCGGGAAGTTCGCCGTAATTGATAAAGTTCTCAAGCTTTATGCGACCCTGCTTAAGCGTTTTTTCTTCCGCCGGCTCCGCAGGTCCGTTCACCGGCAACATCAATAAATGCAACGCATTCAAATCTGAATCGCAAATAACGTCAATGACGCCGCGTTCAAAAACGGCATACGGTTCCAGCTCTTTTAAGTTCTTTTGCGCTTTTTCTAAAATCGACGGTACGTTGATTTCTTCGGGAATGACAAAGTATTTGTGTTTTTTTGCCCACATACCGACGCTTTCGCGCGACGACAAAACCGAAAGCGGTATCGACAGCGCCAACCCCAGCGTAACGGGCAACGTCCACCAAAACAGCACATTGACGTACTTCCAAACGACAACCGCCGCCAATATCCCCAAAACCGTATGCCAAAAATGAATCTTCACCGCAAATTTCCAAGGCGTCCCCGTTTCGTCCCTGTTTTGAGTATTCCAGCCGACAGCTCTGCCCAGTAAAATGTCAAACACGAATTTGCTTTGAAACATCATCATGACGGGAGCGGAAAGGATGCTGAAGATTATTTCGGCAAAGACGCTTTTAATCGCGCTGAAAACGCCGTCAATGTCTTTGGAACGGTTTTGAAGTATATAAACCGCAAGCCCCAAAAATTTCGGGAAAAACAGCATAAACATCGACAACAAAAACAAAGCTATCGTGCCGAATTTGTCAAAAATCGGCCACGTCGGAAACAAAGAATAACCCACGGGGAAATAATCGGGCGGAATAAAAGCCCTGCCCAACGCCGCCGCAATCCCGACCAACATAAAACACAGCCATATCGGAGACGACACATACGACATAATCCCGATTAAAAAATGGATGCGGCTGATCGGATTCAACCCTTTTGAAAGCAACACCTTGATATGTTGCAAATTCCCCTGACACCACCGCCTGTCGCGAACGGCAAAATCAATCATGGACGGAGGACATTCTTCGTAACTGCCGCTTAATTCAGGCAACAGCCACGTCCGCCACCCGCCGCGGCAAATCAAAGAAGCTTCAACGAAATCGTGGCTGAGGATATGCCCGCCGAACGGTGCTTTGCCCGTCAAAACGGGAAGCTTGCAACATTCCATAAACGCTTTGACGCGAATAATCGCATTGTGCCCCCAATAATTGCTTTCCCCGTCCTGCCAATAAGCGGAACCCGCCGCTATAACGCCGCCGTATACTTTACCCGCGAACTGTTGAATTCTGGCAAACAAAGAATGTCTGTTAATACATAACGGAGGCGCTTGTATAATCCCCGTATCGGGATTTTTTTCCATCAGCTGAGACATCTTTAAAAGCGTTTTGCCCGACAGCAAACTGTCCGCATCCAGCACAATCATAAAATCGTACAGACTGCCCCATTTGTTGCAAAAATCTTCGATGTTCCCGCTTTTTCTCGCCGTGTTCTTAACGCGGCGGCGATAGTAGAGATGTATGTTTTCAGGCATGCGCAGCTGAGTTTCCAACCACAGCTTTTCTTCCTTGACCCAATATTTCGGGTTGGTCGTATCGCTTAAAACAAAAATGTCAAAATGATTCGCCTGCCCCGTTTCTTCCAGCTCTTGCGCCATTGCCAGCAAATCCGCGAAAACCTTGACCGGTTCCTCGTTATACACCGGCATTAAAAGCGCCGTCTTGCCCGTCAAAGAAACTTCATCGTCCGCCCATTTCAATCCGATCGGTTTTGTCGGACGCAACAACCCCCAAAAACCAAAAAGGCTGGACCAGAAAAACAACGCAATCCAACCGAACGTCAACGCAAACAAAAGCACCATCAAAAGCTTTGTGTACAAATACGAATCGCTCGGTATAACCGTTATCCACTTTAGCGTCGCAAACAAAGTACTGATAATGGACAGACCGAAAACATAAAGCCTGTGCAAAAATACCCGACGTTTTGAAATAGGGACAAATTCCTTCATCGTCCTCAATCCTTTTTAAAACGGGAAAACATTTTTCTTATCCAATGCACTTCGTCAATCGTTTGCGGCTTCATTTCCTCAAAACGGTATTCGGGAGCATTAATAACGGCTCTTTTTTTCATTTCCGATTTCAATGCATCGGAAAGTTTTCCTTTAACCAAATCTTTGACGGAACACTGTCCCGCCCCGCCGCACAACGAAAAAGTCAGCTTGAAACGCGCCGTTTCCGCCGATTTGTCTTCAGAACATTTCCCGAAAATTTCTTTGGCAAGACCATAAGCAAACTCATCGGCTTTACAAATAAACTCTTCCGCCGTTTGCGACGATGCCGATTCCAACAAAAAAGAAATGTCTTCTTCGCTTACATCGGCATCCCCGTATCCCAAAGTCTGCAAATAAACGCGGGCAACATCTCTTAAACTTTGGATTTTTATGGCAACCATTGATAGCTCCACACTTCGGAAATATTTTTGCCCTTCTTAACGACAACCGCCCGCAATTCCGATATTTTGCCGTTCGGAACAAAGTCTATATAAGCCGTCAATCCTTGCGTTAACGGATTGTAACTCAGCACTTTTTTGACGATTTCGCCTTCGCTGGCAGAGACTTCCAACGTCGCTATGCCGCGTTCGACTTCTTCTTTCATGTTCAGAATGTCAAAGTCTATCACAAACTTGCGCTTGTCCGTTTCCAACATCCCCGAAACACCGCCGATGCCCGTGCGCGTCGCCGTAATGTCTCCCGGAATTTTTTCGGCGGGAAGATCGTTAAACCAATGAAGGTTATATGAAACCTCCATCTTTTCTCCCGCAACCGCTTTTTTGTCGGGAACCCAGTAAGCAACAACGTTGTCATGAATTTCCTGTATGGACGGTATTTCGACCAGCTCGACCGTTCCCTTGCCCCAATAGCCTAAAGGTTCGACCCACACGCTGGGACGTTGTTCGTAATGCGCTTCAAAATCCAAATAGTGCGACAGATCCCTGTCCCGTTGCAATAATCCGTAACCTTGCGGATCATCGTCGCTGAAGTTGCTGATTCTCAAGCTTTTTGAATTATCCAAAGGACGCCAAAGCCATTCGGAATTCCCGTTCAAAATCAGCAAACCGTCACTGTCATGAACTTCGGGACGAAAATCGTCAAAGCGGTTTTTGGTGTTTTCTCCGAACAAATACATGGACGTCAGCGGTGCTATGCCCAACTTTCCGACATCCTTTCGGAAGAACAAACGAGCCGTCACATTTATGACCGTATTATGCCCCGGCGTAATGACAAACTTATACGCTCCGGCAACGCTCGGGCTGTCCAGCAACGCATAAACCGTCGCCGAACTGTCATGCCAACGGGGACGTTGAAGCCAGAATTCTTTAAAAACGGGGAATTCTTCTCCCGTTGAAACCGCCGTATCAATCGCCAGCCCCCGCGCCGAAAGCCCGTATTTTTGACCTTCCGCCAAAGCTCGGAAATAACTTGCCCCCAAGAACGAAACAAGTTCGTCGAAATAATCCCCCGTATTCAAAGGATAATGCAGCCGAAATCCCGCATAACCGATGTCTGTAAAATATTTCGGATTAAACTTGTTATTCCCGAAATCAAAAAATGTCAGGGAATACTTTAAAGGAAACGTCTTGCCGTGAATAACCTCGTTGATACGCACGGAATTTTGGAACAAAGCTCCCGCGTGAAAAAACTGGACTTCAAAAGGTTTGTGAAGACCGTACCAAGGTCCGGCTTCGCGTTTAAAACGGATGGAACGATACCCGTCGTAATCCAAGTTTTTCAAATCTTCCGGCAAATCGTTGTCGGGCGCCGCATACGGAAGATGCGCCAGCTTTTCGGCTTTTGCCGTCAAAATATCAAAATTAAACGCTTCGCCGACGGGCTCCGTTTCCAAAAAAGCCCGTTCCGCCCTGTAATCTTTGTAAATTAAAACCGCTTGCGCCGCGGCAAACAAAACTAAAAATGCCAGCACCCCTTTGATCAGGGTTTTTATTTTATTTTTCATTCGGTCACCTCTTAGGAACTCGAGCCTGCAGTTCCGCCGTTTTCAAACCGTGTTGCATCCCGGCACAAAAAAACCTCGGAGTAACCGAGGCTTTTTTATGGTGGAGATGAGGAGGATCGAACTCCTGACCTACGCATTGCGAACGCGTCGCTCTCCCAGCTGAGCTACACCCCCGAACGTTTCCGTCTGCACAGGACTATGCAAAAAAACATCCCGAGAGTCAAGACCGTATTTAAATTTTTTTCACTCTTCGACGATTTCTTCTTCGTGTTCCAAAAACCACTCGTACGCACGGCGGATCCCTTTTTCCAAAGGCATCGTCGCTTTCCATCCCATTTCCGTAATCTTTGTAACGTCGCAAACCTTTCTTTGTTTGCCGTCGGGCTTCATCGCATCAAAGTTCAGCTTGCCTTCGTATCCGACAACTTTGCACACCGTCTGCGCAAGCTCCGCTATCGATATGTCGGTTCCCGTCCCCACGTTCACGGGTTCGTCGTCAGAATATCTTTCCATCAGGAAAACCGCCGCATCCGCCATGTCGTCCACATACAAAAATTCACGGCGCGCGTTCCCCGTACCCCAAACTTCGACTTCCGCCGCTTCGGCTTTCTTCGCCGTATGAATCTTGCGAATTAAAGCCGGCAAAACATGGCTGTTCTTTAAATCGAAATTGTCGCCGGGACCATATAAGTTCGTCGGGATAACCGTAATGTTGTCTTCCCCGTACTGCTGGCGATAACACTGGCACGCCACCATGCCCGTCAGTTTTGCCATCGCTATGCCCACGTGCGAAGGATCCAGCGCGCCGCTCATCAAATCGCTTTCCTTCATCGGCTGAGCGCAATCCTTCGGATACATCGACGCGCTACCCATCAGCATAAACTTTGAAACGCCCGCTTCGTACGCCGCATGAATCGTATTCATCTCGATCAGCGTGTTTTCATAAATAAATTCGGCAGGACGCGTCTTGTTCGCAAAAATACCCCCCGCACGCGCCGCCAGCATAAACACCGCATCAGGAGATTTTTTGGAAAAATACGACGACGTTTCTTTGGCATTCAAAAAATCAACGTCCTTATGTCCGGCGCGTATGATTTCGCATCCTTCGCTTTCCAAACGCTTTACCAACGCAGTCCCCAGCATCCCTTGATATCCGCAGACCATAATGCGTTTGTCGGCCAACATAAACGGCGCATGTGTTACCATCGTTTTTTCCTTCAATTTCTTTTACAAAAACAAAAAAACCGATCGGATTCCCCAACCGGTTTTTTCGTTACGTCTTATTCCTGTTCGCTTTCAAGAATCGTCGAATAAATCGCTTCCGCCGTTTCGGCACCGCGCAACTTGGCGCATAACGATTCGTCGCGAAGAATTCTTGACGCCTTTGCCAGTGCCGTTAAATGGTCGGCTCCCGCATTTTCGGGCGTCAGCAACAAAAACAGCAAATCAACGGGACGTCCGTCCACCGCATCAAAAGCAACAGGCGTGCTTAGCCGGGCAAACATCATATTCAGTTTGTCCAACTGGCGCATCCTGCCGTGAGGAATGGCAACACCGTTGCCGAACCCCGTCGTTCCCAAACGTTCGCGTTCGACCAAAACGTCAAATATGGCGCGATCTTCTATTCCCAAACGTTCGGACGCAAAAGACGCCAATTCCTGCAAAACCTGTTTTTTGCCCGTCGCCTTTAAATCAGGGAAAATATCCTGAGGCGTCAAAAATTCAGAAATCCGCATTCTTTGTTTTCCGAAAATGCTCTGCGGGCTTAAGAAGCCTGCGGATCGACCCAACCGATATTTCCGTCGGCGCGGCGATATACCATGTTCAGTCCGCCGTGAGCAACGTTACGGAACATCAAAGCCGGAACATCCGCCAAATCCATGCGCATGACGGCACCGCTGACCGTGCACAACGGCAGTTCGGTCTGCATTTCAGCAACGACAACAGGAGCCGATTCATCTTGCGGCAACGTTTCTTCATCGGCATCCTTTTCAGGCTCGATAACCGCAAAGTTGACCGTTTCGGCTTTCGCCTTGTGATCCGTCAAACGTTTCTTGTAACGCAACAACTGTTTGCCGATACGATCGTTCGCCGCATCAAAAGCCGCATAAGCGTCCGCATTCGAAGAGCTGCCCTGTACCAATACGCCGCTGATCGGATGAACCGTCATGTCGACCTTGATCAGGTTTCCTTCCTTGGAAAAAGCAACAGAGGCGTTCAACGGAGAATCAAAAAAACGCTTCACCGTATTGTCCGCATGTTCTTCAACATAAGAACGCAAACTGGTCCCGATATCGATTTGTTTGCCTGTAATTGAGATTTTCATTTCACAATTCTCATTTCTAAAAGGTTGATAGAGTTATTAGGGTCTCCCCCGTCTAAGCTTTCAGAAGGTACGACCCGCTCCGTTTGAAGTCAAGAAAATGTTGTACGCGGCTGTTAAACTTTCCCCGCCCGCTTCTCCCGCTTCCTTATCGACGAAGGCGGTATCCCCATCGCTTCCCTGTATTTTGCCACGGTTCGTCTCGCAATTTCAATCCCTTCCTTCTTTAACAAAGCCGCAAGACCGTCATCCGACAAAACTTTTAATCCTTCGCCGTCTATCAACGCCCTGATACGGCTTTGAACCGAACGCGAAGAACAGCTCTCTCCCGATGAATTTTCCAGCCCCTGCGTAAAAAAGTATTTCAATTCGAAAACGCCCCGCGGCGTCGCCATGTATTTCCCGGACGTCACGCGGCTGACCGTGCTTTCGTGCAACATCACGGACTGAGCCACATCTTTAAGCACCATCGGAACCAAGCCTTCTTCGCCTTTGTCAAAAAATTCCCTTTGACGCTCCACGATTTCCGTCGCCACCTTTAAAATCGTTTCCGCACGCTGATTTAACGCCTTGATTAAAAAATTCGCCGAAGACAGGCTTTCGTTCATAAATTTCCGCGCTTCCCTGCTTTTGCCGGACACCATTGCCACTTCGGCAGCGTATTCGCGGTTAATCAAAACACGGGGTAACGCCGCCTGATTCAAAACAACGCTCAAATCCCCGTTCTTTAAACGGCGAACCAACACGTCAGGAACAACCGCCGGAGCGACTTCTCCGCCGCTCACCGCCGCAGGCCGTACCGAAAGGCGTTTGATTTCTTCATACATATCCAAAACATCGGACACGTCAACGCCGCATATTTCGGAAAGCTTCTTGTATTCGCGGCGCGCCGCCAAATCCAAATGATTTAAAAACGCCGCCATCGCGGGATCCAAACGATCCCTCTCTTTTAACTGAAGCGCAAAACATTCCGTCAAAGACCGCGCATACGCCCCCGTCGGCGCCGCTTCTTGCAATCGCTCCAAAATCCTCTCAAACGTTTCGGCGTCGCACCCTGCATCAAGCGCGCCGAAATCAGACGCCAAATATCCCGATTCATCCAGATTTTCCGTTATCGCAAAAGCAATCCGCCGTTCTTCATCGCTGTCGAACATCGTTAAAATACGATTTTGCATTTCCTCATACAGCGACGGATTTTTTCCCGCGCACAATTCAACGCCCGATCCGCCCGAAACATTTTCAAAACCGCCCGAACCGCTCCAAGCGTCAACGGAAAAATCCGCCTCATCGAAACCGTCGTCCCGCGTCCCCGTTTCGTAAAAAGAATCTTCCGAAAGGTATTCTTCTTCCACGTCCGCGGCGTCTTCGCGTCCGCCGTTCACGGAATCCAGCAAATCGGGCAATTCGTCGCGCCCTTCGGTTTCCGACAGATTATCGGGCAAAGCCGATTCCTCGTTTTCGGAATAGCCTGCGTCTTCACGTTCCAAAAAGGGATTTTTTTCCAGTTCCTCTGCAACGGCGCTTTCAAGTTCCAAAGACGTCATTTGCAACAGCCGAATCGCCTGTTGCAGGCGCGGCGTCATCGTCAAAGACTGCGATTGGCGCAGATCCAAGCGAGGCGTCAAGGACATATTTCATCCCCTCCCCTCGGCAACGTTACAACGCAAATTTTTCGCCCAAATAAACGCGGCGAACGTCTTCGTGGCGCACAACGTCCTGAGGGTTGCCTTCCATCAGGACAACGCCGTCATAAAGGATATAAGCCCGATCAATAATATCCAGCGTTTCGCGCACGTTGTGATCCGTAATCAAAACGCCGATTCCCCTGTGCTTTAAATGCGAGACCAAATCACGGATTTCGCCGACCGAAATCGGGTCAATGCCTGCCAACGGCTCGTCCAGCAAAATAAATGAAGGATTCGACGCCAAAGCGCGCGCAATTTCAACGCGGCGCCGTTCGCCGCCCGACAAAGCCATCGCAGGCGCGCGACGCAAATGAGCCACCGAAAATTCATTCAACAGCTCTTCCAAAATTTCTTCGCGCCTGTCCCAACGCGGTTCGACAACCTCCAAAACGGCGCGAATATTGTTTTCGACGTTCAGGCTGCGGAAGATGGACGCTTCTTGAGGCAAATAGCCGATTCCCAAACGGGCGCGACGGTACATCGGCAAAGACGTAACGTCTATTCCGTCAATCGAAACCGTCCCCGTGTCCGGCGTAATCAACCCCGTGATGCAATAAAAAGACGTCGTCTTGCCCGCGCCGTTCGGTCCCAAAAGACCGACCGCTTCGCCGCGATTCACGTTAAACGAAACATTCCTCAATACGGGACGTTTTTTATAGGCTTTGCTGATGTTGGACGCCCTCAACCCCGTTTCCGACGAAGAAACAAGGCGCGGTGTTTCCCCGCTTTTTTCAGGCGGCGTCTGAAGTCCCGAGGAGCTTTCCGTTTGATGCGCTGTCATTGTGTTTTTCGTCTTTCTTTTTGGGCGAAACCGTTTCCTTGGGCAAAGGAGCGGGATTCGATTCTATCTTATTACTCTTTCTTTTCTTTTCAGGCAAGAAAACTCCCCTGACTTTTCCTTTTTCCCGTTCGGCAGAAGCCGGCGTCTGCAATCGGCTGACACCCGTTTTCATGTTTATGTCCGCCACTTCGCCCAAAATGTAGTTGCCGCCTTGCTCTATCTTGACATTCCCCGTCAAAACCGCACGCTCCGAAGCAACGTAATAAACGCCCGAATCCCCCGTAACCGTTTCTTTGCCGTTCGTTATCTTTACACCGTCTTCGGCTTCAAAACGTTCAATGTCGTTCTTTGCCCCTTTCTTGGCAAAATACGCCTTGACCGTTTCGGATTCCAAACGGCGGGCGTCCTTTTGCGCCACAACGCTTTTCTTTGCCACGGCCATGTTCTTGTCCTGCCACAGCTCTAATTCCTTTGACGTCATGCGTTCGTCGCCCGCTACCAGCTTAACGGGATTTCCTTTAAGAATGATTACCGATTTTTCTATTTCGTAATCCGCTCGATCCGCATAAATAACCTGTTTCGGTGTCGTTATGATAACGTTCCCCGTTGCCGTAACACGGAAAAATTCGTTACTTTTTCCTGCGACTTCTCGATAAAAAGCCGTCATGCGATCCGCCCCCAACGCCGTATCCCCGCGAACCGCCAACGCCTTCTTTTCCGCCGTAAACGTCTTTTTATTGCTGTCCCATTCCATGCCGCCGTCCGAAGTCAACACGACTTCTTCGTTTTTCTTGCCGGCTTTGCCCTTTGCAACGGCCGCCTGAGAAAATTCGGCAAACAGAAGTGTCGATAAAAAAATTGCCGCAAATGTAAAAAGCTTCCTGCTCACGTTTTTTACTCCTCTGACGGGGGATAGAATATCATGCGCGTTTTGCCCGTCAGCTTAATTACTTTGCCTTCGTCCGTTACCGAAAAACCTTCCGAAACGGCATAGCCGTCCGAACCGCGAACCAATGTCCGCTCATTGCCGGAAATATCATGCGTCAAAACGCTGACCTCAGCCTGCGTCGTTTCCAATTCATAGCCTTCGTCCGTATAGACGTTGACCTGTCCCGTCAAATCCAGCATATCCGTTTCTTGCGTATAAACCGCTGTTTGAGCGTCCAAAGCGTACCAACGACCGTTTTTCGCCGAAACATCCGCCCGAACGCCGTTTAAACGGACGCGGCGCGTTTCGCCTTCCATTTCAAAAGCTTCGTCCGCCGTCATGTTAAACGGCTGACCGGATTGATCCACCGAAAAAAAACGCGGATTGACCATCGCCTGTTCTTCGGGCAAGCCGATCTGCGCCGCATCCGCCGCTTCAAGAGCAAAGCCTTCCTTTTGTGCGTTCAGCTGAGGCCACAGAATAATCAACCCGATTAAAAGCGCCGCCAAACTGGGCAGCAGGACTTTCATCATAACGACAAAACGGCTGTGACGCGTCATGCGGCGTTCCTGTTTGCGACGCCAATCGTTCACGCCGTCCGTTTGCATTTTTCCCCATTGAAGGGGGCGTTTGAATTCTACGACCTTTTCTTCTTCCATCAGGCGACCCCGGCGCGCAGGCAGTCGTGAACGTGAATAATACCCAACGGTTTGTGGTTTTCGTCAACCGCAAACAAGCTTGTAATCCCCTTGCCCGTTGTGTTCATCTGGCGCAAAGCTTCAGCCGCCGAAACATCCGGAGAAATCGTTTTGGGGTTATAGGTCATAACCTGACGAATTTCTTTTTCCAACAAATCGGGGCTCATGCTGCGGCGCAAGTCGCCGTCCGTAAAAATCCCGACCAACGTCCCCAGAGAATCAACAATCCCCACGCATCCGAGACTTTTTTCGCTCATGATAATCAAAGCTTCCGACATCTTCATGTCCGGCGGCACCAAAGGCATATCGTCGCCCGAATGCATCAAATCCCTGACCGTCAGCATAAGCTTGCCCAGCTTGCCGCCCGGATGGCGAATCTTGTACTGTTCTTTGGAAAACTCGTGTTTTTCAAGCAGTGCCACAGCCAAAGCGTCCCCCAACGCCAACATCAGCGTCGTCGAAGTCGTCGGCGCCAAACCGAACGGGCACGCTTCTTCCAACGGAGGCAAACACAAAACAACGTTTGACTGACGCGCCAGCGTGCTGTCGCGACGCCCGACCATACCGATCAGCTTGTTGCCGAAACGATGGCAAAAGGCTATCAAATCTCCCAATTCGGGCGCTTCCCCCGAATTCGACAACGCCAAGACAACGTCTTCGGGTTCAATCATTCCCAAATCGCCGTGACTGGCTTCGCCCGGATGCACAAAATACGCCGTCGTCCCCAAAGACGCCAAAGACGCCGCAATTTTTCTGCCGACGTGTCCGCTTTTGCCCATTCCCGTTACGATAACGCGCCCTTTCGTATTAAAAAGAACGTCAACGGCATCCACGAAAGACTCGTCCAAGCTGTCGGACAAATCCTTCAAAGCCTTGCTTTCAATATCCAAAACCCTGTGTGCCGAAGCCAAAATATCTGCAGGCGTCATATTTGCAGTCACGGCAAAATCTCCCAAAAAACGAAAACGAAACGCGCCGAAACCGTATGTTAGCCTCTGGCGCGTTTCAGAACAATCAAAAAAAAGCAAAAAAGTCCTTAATGCGAAAAAAGCGTTTCGCAGTTCCAGCCCGCCAAATCCAAATCGGCAACCGACGGCAAAAAATCAAAGCACGCCCGCGCATATTCCGCATGACCTTCACGTGCCAGCAAAGCATCCAACGCTTCTTTTAAACGGTGCAGGTATAAAACGTCGTTTGCCGCATACGTCAGCTGTTCTTCGCTTAAATGATCGGCGCCCCAATCCGAAGTTTGCTGTTCTTTGACCAGTTCGACCCCGAGCAGGTTTTCGCACAATGATTTCAAGCTGTGAGACGGTGCGTTCGTCCGCGCCAGTTTCGAAGCAATCTTCGTACAATAAACGGGAGCGCACTTCACGCCCAAATAATACGAAATCGCCGCCAAATCAAAACGGGCATACTGAAAAATCTTTAGAACCGAAGCATCGGTCAGCAACGCTTTTAAATTCGGTGCGTCATAAACGCCTTTTTTAAAGCGGACAATATGGCAAATGCCGTCGCCAGCGCTCAGCTGAACCAGACACAGTCTGTCGCGTCTGATTTCCAAGCCCATCGTTTCGGTATCAACGGCAACGGAACCCGAAAATTTAACATCGGCAGGCAGATCGCCTTCGTGAAAAAAGATTTGAGCCATAAAAAACAAACCTTTCGATACAAAAAAAGAAAGGGGCATAACGCCCCTGTATTCTTTTTCTTGTCTTGGTGCCCAAAATAGGACTCGAACCTACACACCCTTGCGAGTACTAGCACCTGAAGCTAGCGCGTCTACCAATTCCGCCATTTGGGCAAAACAAGAAACAGAAGTTGCTTTTAGAAGAATGCGCCACTTCTGTCAACACAAAAAAATCAAAAAACGAAAAAAAGCGCAATCCCCAGCAAAATCCGATACGCCGCAAAAATCGCAAAAGACGATTTTTTCAACCAATTCATCAAAAAGGAAATTGCCAGCGCTCCTCCGACGAAAGAGACCGCCATCCCCATCATAATTACCGATACGTCAATCTGTTGCGCAACGGGCGCCGTTATAATTTTCAACGCCGCCCATGCGCCGGCTGCGCCGATCGTCGGTATTGCCAAAAGCATTGAAAAACGGGCGGCTTCTTCTCTGCCGATTCCCAAAGCGCGCGCCGCCGTCATCGTAATCCCCGAACGGCTGACCCCCGGAATCAATGCCAGCATCTGAGCCAACCCTATCACAAAGGCTTCCTTTATCCCCATGGTTTCGACAGAACCCGCCGTTTTGCCTTTTTTATCGGCGACATAAAGGATTATGCCGAATACAATCGCCGTTGACGCAATGACTTTTTCGCTGCGCAACGCCTGTTCAATGTAATCGTGAAAGAAAAATCCGAACAATAAAGCCGGAACGGTCGCCACGCACAAATTAAAAACCAAACGGGCTTCAAACGTCGAAAAAGAACGTTTTAAAATATCCGCCGCCCCCCGCAACATGGCAAAGACGTCTTTGCGAAAATACAACATCACGGCGAACAGCGTTCCGACATGCAACGCCACATCAGTCGCCAGCCCCTGATCCGCCCAATTCATCAAACGCGGCACCAATATTAAATGAGCCGAAGAACTGACGGGCAAAAATTCCGTAGCACTTTGCACCAATGCCAAAATTACCGTATGAAGCATTCGCAAACTCCTGTTTGTGGAAGTGTCTGAGGAAAAAAGGAATGCTTACTTTCGCTTTTTTTCAAAATATTTACAAGCTATAAACTATTATCGCCGTATAAATATGCTTCAGCTTCTTTTTTTATCAGGGTTAAAAAATGTACACGTTGCATCATCATCCCGTTTGCCCGTATTGCCGAAAAGTCCGTCTGTTAATGGCGGAAAAGGGGATGGATTTTGACTTGGTCGTCGAAGAGCCGTGGAAGCTTCGTCCCGAACTTATCGCTTTAAACCCCGCCAACGAAATCCCCGTTTTGGAAGAACCAGACGGACATATCCTGTGCGGACACCGTTCCATCTGCGAATATATTGACGAAATAACGTCGCGCCCGCTGTTCGGATCCTATCCGCGCGACAGAGCCGAAGTCCGAAGACTGTGCGATTGGTTCGACGACAAGTTCTTTAAGGAAGTCTCGGCTTACCTGATCGAAGAAAAGCTGATGAAACGTCTGATCGGATCCGGAACGCCGAGCTCGGACGCCATCCGCGCCGGAAAAGCGAACATCATCAATCACCTGAAATATGCCGAATGGCTGTTAAAGCGCCGCAAATGGCTGGCGGGAGAAACTTTGTCCATGGCGGATCTTGCTTTTGCCGCGCACTTGTCCGTTTTGGATTATATCGGCGAAGTCCCGTGGGACAAAACCGAAAACGGCGAAACAATGTTCGAAGAAACCAAAAATTGGTATGCCCGTTTAAAATCCCGCCCGTCCTTCAGACCCCTGTTGGCAGACAGAATACACGGAACCGTTCCGGCTTCCTGTTACGCCGATTTGGATTTTTAGGATTCACATAAAAAATAAAAACGGGTATGATGCAAAAATGATACTAAGGAAAAATTTGATGAAACTGTCGAAACTTTTTCTGATTTTCGGTTTTTGCACGCTGGTCGCTTCCTGCGGCACGAAAACCCGCGTCTATTACTGGGAAAAAGCCAATACGGGCGCCAACCGCTTTGTCATGGATCACAACAGATGTCTGGAAAAAGCCGACTTGTGGCCGTGGTCGTGGGCTCAACTGGCAAATTCTCCCGAAACTTTGGATCTGCACTTAAGACTAAGCGACGGCGGAATTTGGGCAAACTTTTCCCCCTATACGGGGGCTCAGCCCGTATTCGTCAATTCGGCTCAGCCGACAACAACCGTCGTTTATTCCTGGTACGCCAGCTGCATGAAAGACAAAGGCTATAAAGAACGCCGCCCCTATACGGGGCCCATGAGCCTGGTGCAATAATTTACGGACAATAAAGCCAATGACTGATACCGACAAAAAATCTCCGGTAATTTTGCAAATTTTGCCGCGTTTGGAAACGGGCGGCGTCGAACGGGGAACGGTAGAAATCGCTTCCGCTCTGAAAAATGCGGGCTGGACGCCCGTCGTCGTGTCAGGCGGCGGCAGAATGGTCGTCGATTTGAACAGAATGGGCGTCGAACATATTACTTTGCCCGTCTATTCAAAAAATTATTTCGTCATGCGAAAAAACGCCGACACGCTGGCTAAATTGATCAAAGAAAAAAACGTCGACATCATTCATGCCAGATCGCGCGCCCCCGCATGGAGCGCAAAATGGGCGGCTCAAAAAGCAAACATCCCGTTTTTGACAACGTTTCACGGTGCCTACAACATGGGACCGTTTAAAATCAAGCGCGGCTATAACAAAGTTATGGCAGAAGGCGATTTGGTCATTGCCGTATCCGAATTCATCAAACGCCATATTATGGAAAATTACGGCACGCCCGAAGAACGCATCCGCCTGATTCACCGCGGGGTCGACATTGACCGTTTCGACGCAAAAAAAGTAACGCCCGACAGAATGATCGCCTTGGCAAAAAAATGGCGCGTCCCCGAAGACATGCCCGTCATTATGCTGCCGGGGCGTTTAACGCGCTGGAAAGGGCAAACCGTATTATTGGATGCTCTGGCGCGCATGGAACATAAAAACCTGCGTTGTCTGTTGGTCGGTTCCGATCAGGGACGCGTCGGATACAGGCGCGAACTGGAAAACAAAATCAAAAAACTGAACTTGGAAGGAACGGTTCAGCTGGTGGACAACTGCACGGAAATGGAAGTCGCCTATATGCTGACCGACATTGCGATTTCGGCGTCGACCGATCCCGAAGCGTTCGGGCGCGTCGTCCCCGAAGCCCAAGCCATGGGCAGAATCGTCATCGGAACAAACCACGGCGGAGCGACGGAAACCATCCAAGACGGCGTAACGGGATTTTTAGTACCGCCCGCAGATCCGGACGCTTTGGCAAAAGCGCTGGACAAAGCCTTGTCCATGACGCCCGAAGAACGCGAAACCATGGCGAAAAACAGCATTGAACGCGTCCGTTCGGAATTTTCAAAAGCCCTGATGTGTTCCAAAACGTTGGATGTTTACGCCGAGCTTTTGAATGCCAAAGAAAAAGATAAGGCAAAACTTTGATTTTATGGCTGAATCATCTTGAATCCGAAACGGGGGCGTTTTACAATGCCTCCGTTTTTTAACTTTACTTACTGAAAAGAGTGTCCTGAAATGGTTTCAATCATTTTACCCGATAACAGCAAACTGGACTTCGCCGGTCAAGTCACCGGAGAAGAAGTCGCCGCAAAAATCGGAGCCGGATTGGCTAAAGCGGCTCTGGCAATCAAAGTGAACGGAAAGTTGACCGACCTGTCAACGCCGATTACGACGGATGCCACGGTTGACGTTATCACGGCCAAATCTCCCGAAGGGCTGGACATTCTGCGCCACACCTGTTCTCATGTCATGGCTGAAGCCGTCAAAGAGCTTTACCCCGAAACACAGGTAACCATCGGCCCGTCCGTCGAAAACGGATTTTATTACGATTTTGCCCGCGCGACGCCTTTTACGCCCGCCGATTTGGAAGCCATTGAAAAACGCATGGCGGAAATCGTCGACCGCGACGAAAAAATCGTCCGCGAAGAAAAATCCCGCGAAGACGCCCTGAATTTCTTTAAAGCCAAAGGCGAAAAATACAAGGTCGAACTGATCGAAGACCTGCCCGAAACCGAAACCATCAGCTTTTACCGCCAAGGCGATTTTATCGACCTGTGCCGCGGTCCTCACCTGCCTTCCACGGGGAAATTGGGCAAAGCCTTTAAATTGATGAAAGTCGCGGGCGCTTATTGGCGCGGCGATTCTTCCCGCGAACAGCTGCAACGCATTTACGGCACAGCTTGGGCGGATAAAAAAGCTTTGGATGCCTACCTGCACCAGCTGGAAGAAGCCGAAAAGCGCGACCACCGCAGACTGGGCAAAGAAATGGATCTGTTCCATTTCGAAGACGTTGCCCCCGGCGACGTCTTCTGGCACCCGCACGGCTGGACGCTGTTCCAAACTTTGATCGATTATGAACGCCGCCGCCAAAACAATGCCGGCTATGTTGAAATCAACACGCCTCAGATTATGGATCGCGTTTTGTGGGAGACTTCCGGACACTGGGATTGGTATCGCGAAAATATGTTCACGACAACCATCGAAGACCGCGTTTATTGCGTGAAACCCATGAACTGCCCCGGCGGTATTCTGGTCTTTAAGCAGGGCATCAAATCCTATCGCGATTTGCCTCAGTACATCGCCGAATTCGGACGCGTTCACCGTTACGAAGCTTCGGGCGCCATCCACGGATTGTTCCGCGTCCGTGCCTTTACTCAGGACGATGCCCATATCTTCTGCACGCCCGAACAGCTGGAAGAAGAATGCCAGAAAGTCGTCCGTCTGATGCTTGACATCTATGACGCCTTCGGCTTGAAAGAAGTCAGCATTAAGCTGTCAACCCGCCCCGCCGAACGCATCGGTGCCGACGAATTGTGGGACAAGACGGAAACGGCTTTGGCTCAGGCCTTGACGGACATGGGATATGAATACACCTTGAACCCCGGCGACGGCGCTTTCTACGGACCGAAGCTGGACTTCAAAGTCAAAGACGCCATCGGTCGCGAATGGCAGCTGGGCACGTTGCAGGTCGACATGAACCTGCCCGAACGTTTTGACGTGTCCTATATCGGCGAAGACGGCGAAAAACACCGCCCGATTATGTTGCACCGCGCTTTGTTCGGATCTCTGGAACGCTTTACGGGCATCATGATCGAACATTATGCCGGCAAATTCCCGTTCTGGATGGCTCCGTTGCAGGTCGTCGTCGCAACGATTACGTCGGACGGCGACGAATATGCCAAAGAAGTCTGCGCCGCTTTGAAAAAAGTCGGCATCAGAGCCGAATTGGATTTGCGTAACGAAAAAATCAACTATAAAGTCCGCGAACATTCCGTAAAGAAAGTTCCCGTGATGTTGGTTATCGGCAAGCGCGAAGCCGCCGAACGCACGGTTGCCATCCGCCGTTTGGGGCAGGACAAGCAGGAAGTTCTTGCTTTGGACGAAGCTCTTGCTAAACTGGTCAAAGAAGCGGAAATGCCGCATCTGGATGACTGATTGTTAAACTTGAATTGATGGAGGGTTATATAATAACTGAAACGACTCAGGCGTCGCCCACCCGTGAGGGGCCGCGAGCCAACGGAGAAATTACCGCTAAAGAAGTCCGATTAATCGGGGCAGACGGAGAAAACGTCGGCGTGGTATCCATTCGCGAAGCCTTGCGCTTAGCCGATGATGCCGACTTGGATTTAATCGAAATATCGCCGAACGCAACACCGCCCGTGTGTAAAATTCTGGATTTGGGAAAATACCGCTACGAACTGCAAAAGAAAAAAGCGGAAGCACGCAAAAACCAGAAAGTCGTCGAAATAAAGGAAGTCAAACTCAGCCCGAATATCGACACCCACGATTATGAGGTCAAGCTCCGCAACGCCCAGCGTTTCATCAGCGACGGAAATAAAGTGAAATTCACGCTCCGTTTCCGCGGGCGCGAAATGGCTTACCTGCAACAGGGGCAAGACGTCATGAACCGCGTCGTCGCCGATTCGGAAGCTTATGCCAAAGTCGAACAGCCTGCCAAATTGGAAGGCAAACAAATGACCATGGTATTGGCGCCGAAATAACCCGTTCCGATGTGATAAAAAACGCTCTGAAATTTCTTTCGGAGCGTTTTTTTTACTTTTTTACATCGTCATACGCGTTTCCTTTGCCGACGAGAACATAAAAAATCCGAAACAGATTATCTTTTCGCTATTATTATGCTAATAAAAAATGTTCTTAGTGTTCCGAAAAAGGCAAACGAAATGCTTTCCTACCAGCACATTTATCACGCGGGATGCGCCGCCGACGTACACAAGCACGCTTCTTTGTCGGTTTTGCTGAACGTTATGGCTCAAAAAGACAAGCCTTTGACTTATTTTGAAACGCATGCGGGACGCGGCGTCTATGATTTAAACGCGCCCGAAGCCGAAAAAACCAAAGAAGCCGACAAAGGCATTCGCGCTTTTTTAAAGTCGGAAAAGCTTCCCGACAGCCATCCGTACATCAGCCTGTTAAAGAAAATGGCGGCAGAAGTCGGCGAAAACGTTTATCCCGGCTCTCCTTTTATTGCCGAAGCGCTGCTCCGCCCGACCGACACGTTGATTTTATCCGAACTGCACCCTCAGGAATATCGCGCGTTGAAGCACATCATGTCGTATCCGAACGTCCACATTCATAACCGCGACGGTTATGAAGCCGCTTTGGCGCTTTGCCCGCCGACGCCCAGAAGAGGCATGGTTTTTATCGACCCCAGTTACGAAATCAAAAGCGAATACGAAAAAGCGGCAAAAACCGTTTTAAAACTGCACAAAAAATGGGCGGAAGGCGTTATTGCCGTCTGGTATCCCGTTTTGGCTTCGGGAGAATATAAGGCGTTAAAAGACATTTTGTTAAACGCCGAATTGCCGAAACTGTATGCCGATGAAGTTTCTTTTCATTTAAAGAAAGGACAAAACGGCATTGAAGGCAGCGGTTTGATTGTCATCAACACGCCGTACGGCGCCGAAAGCGAGCTTGAAAAGATAAAAGAGCAGTTCTAAACTGAATTTAAAAAGGCTTAGTTTTTTCAGGAGAAATCAAATGGCATCCGCGTTAAAACAAGTCCCCATGATATTGGAAGCCGCCGGCGTAACGCCCGAGGAAATGAAAAAAATTCTGGACGCCCAAAAGGAACCCGGCAACGAAAAGAAATATGCGGCGGAAATTGCTTTTGAGCTTGGTATCATGACGCCCGAACGCAAACAAACGGCATTAAAGAATCAGGCAACGGCACGTGCGCACGCCGCCGTTATGGATTATGCCGCACTGACGGAAGGACGATTGCAGGCGGATGAATTGCCTGCCGCGTTTTTGGGGCGCGACGGCGTCGCATCGCCCGCCTTTAAAAATCCGAACGCCGTTGATGCGGCGACGTCCGCCGCGAATTTGGCTGCCGCTTTGGTTTCCTTGGACGGCAAAGGCGGCTCTGCGGAAACGCTTGCCGCATTAAAAGCCGCCGCAAAAGGC
>HF994922.1:24977-27254 GCA_000434295.1 Acetobacter sp. CAG:977
CGCCGCAAAAGGCGTTCAAGACATAAACGACGGCAAGAAAGCTTCTTTGAAAGATTTTGCCCCGCTGTACGCCGCGTTTTCAAAAATGACGGGAAACCTGCCCGAAGAAAAACGGAAAATGGCAACCGATTATTTGCGCAACAGACGCGCAGACATCGATAACGGTGCTTTTCAGGCTTCGCAGGTTCTAAAAAAGGCTAATTCTTTTCAGCGTTAAACGTTAAAAAAACAAGCCGCCCGTCTAAAAAACGGGCGGCTTTTCGTTTCAGGAAGAATCAACTTAATATCGATATCGCTTCCTGCAACATTTCGTTGTTCGTCGTAAAGGCGTTCGTCGATCCCGAATACGCCCGCTGAGTAATAATCATATTGGTAAATTCGTCTTCCAAACGGACGTTTGATCCTTCAAGACTTCCTCCGGCGACCTGCGTCATGCGCTGATCGGGAGTTTCTTCCAAATCGACGATTTCCAAATCCCCCGCCTGAGCGTTATAAGCGAACATATTTCCGGACACGGCTTCCATCATGTTCGGCACCTGAACCTGAGCGATGGCGACTTTGCAAACGTTCAGCTTTGACCCGTTGCCGTAATACGCCGTCAGCACGCCGTTGGAATCCCATGAACGGCTGACCAGTTCTCCGTACGGCTTACCGTCCTGAGACAACACTTCGCCGTTCAATTCCGTCGCGTATTGCGTCATTTTTGAAATATCCACCGTAACGGTGCTGGTTCCGCCCCCTTCCCATTGTATCTGCATCGAAACGGACGGATACGGGGAAACCAGCTGGGCATTTTCGTTAAATCTTATTTGTGCGGGCGGCGACGTTACGGTTGCCCCTTCGACGTTAAAAGTCAAATTCCAAGCATTTGCATCGCCTTCGACGGGTTCCCAGTGCATGACCATCGAATGAGAATTAAAATCGTTGTCATAAACGGGGAAAGATTGTTTTTGCGTGGTTGTCGCATCGGCGGGAATGTTTCCTTTTAGCACCATTTGCGACGTTGCATGACCGGGATAATATTCCGGAGGGGAAATATTTACCGGTTCCAACGAGGAAGAATATTCCCCCGTCAACGGATTTGCGTTCCAGCCCATGACATACAGCCCCGAAGAATTGATTAAATAGTTCGGAGAAGGTTTTTGCGTTGTAACGCCGGCATTGTTTGTCGGCTGGTAATATTCGATTTCGGGAGCGTCATAGCCTTCGGGGGGGACGGCGGTTCCCAAAAAATCGCCTGCGCGGGTATAAAGCTGTTGTCCGTCTTTTTCAACGACGAAGAAACCTTTCCCCGATATCGACAGGTCATAGACGCTGTTTGTCGACGTCAGTGCGCCCGCCACGTCGACAAAGCGCTGATCGACCGTTCCCGCCGAAAACAGATGATCGTTGTTCATTTGTGAATTTTGCGTCATCTGCGTGGAAAACAGGGTTCGGACTTTTTTATATCCGACGGTATTGACGTTTGCGACGTTGGCACTGATTTGCTCCATCGCATGGCTTTGGGAAAGCATGCCTTGAGTGCTTGTAACGAATACGCCCAGAGTCATGGTATTGCTCCTTTTCAGACAAGGTTATCCGTAAGATCAGATGCAAGAATAATGCCAAAAAAATGTCAAAGAATCGCTTTTCCGTGCATCATTTTGATGCATCCGCCGAAATTTAATGATATAAAGCTAAATCAGTTGTCTCGGATGTTTGAGAAAATGATGGCTGGAAAAATTCTGATTATCAACGGTCCCAACCTGAATATGCTGGGTACCCGCGAACCGGAAATATACGGAAAAGAAACGCTGGCGGATATCAAAGACGCCTGCGAAAAAAAGGCTTCCGACTTAAACGTCGGCATTGAGTTCCGACAAAGCAATTCGGAAGGCGAAATCGTTTCTTGGATTCAACAAGCCAACACAGACTGCCGCGCGATTGTCATCAATCCCGCCGCTTATTCCCACACGTCCGTTGCGATCTTGGACGCTTTGCTGGCGTGCGGTCTGCCTGTCGTCGAAGTGCATCTGTCCAACATTTTCAGGCGGGACGACTTCCGCCGTCATTCCTTTGTTTCCCAAGCCGCCAACGGTATTATCTGCGGATTGGGAAAACAGGGATATCTATTGGCTCTCGAGGCTGCGGCCTCTTTCTTGAGTAAGGAATAATCATCCATGTCCACAGCAAAGAATTCTTATGAAACCAATTTGGTCAAAGATTTGGCTAAACTGATTAACGAACACAATCTGGCGGAAATCGAATACGATACCGACGGTCTGCGTTTGCGTCTGA
>HF994923.1:0-46652 GCA_000434295.1 Acetobacter sp. CAG:977
CGTTTCCAAAATTGTCGAATAATAGGGAATATTGATCATGGAAGGTCAAAATATTAGAATTCGTCTGAAAGCATTCGACCACAGATTGCTGGATCAGTCGACACGCGAGATTGTAAACACGGCAAAACGCACTGGGGCACAAATTTGTGGACCAATTCCCTTGCCAACTCGTATAGAAAAGTTTACAGTCAACCGTTCGCCGCACGTTGATAAGAAGTCGCGCGAACAATTTGAGATTCGTACTCACAAGAGAGTACTGGACATAATCGATCCGACGCCGCAGACGGTAGATGCTTTGATGAAGCTCGACTTGGCTGCCGGTGTTGACGTCGAAATTAAGCTTTAAAGGAAAAGAGCCATGCGTTCGGGTCTTATAGCTGAGAAAGTTGGCATGACTCGCCTTTTCACCGATGACGGGAACCATGTTCCCGTTACGGTTCTGAAGGTCGAGGGATGTGAAGTCGTTTCTGTTCGTACGAAGGACAAAGACGGCTATACGGCGTTGCAGTTAGGTTTTGGCAAAGCGAAAGCGAATCGCGTATCGAAAGCCGTTCGCGGACATTTTGCAAAGAACAATTCCGAACTGAAGCGCAAATTAGTTGAATTTCGGGTTAGTGAGGACTGTGTCCTTAACCCCGGAGATGAGTTGTCTGCCGGACATTTTATAGCGGGACAGTTTGTAGACGTTGTCGGAACATCGATAGGCAAAGGTTTTGCCGGTGCGATGAAGCGCCACAACTTCCGCGGTCTTGAAGCTACGCACGGTGTATCAGTATCGCACCGCTCGTTGGGATCTACGGGTAACCGTCAGGATCCGGGTCGCGTCTTCAAGGGCAAAAAGATGGCGGGTCATTTGGGTGCCGAAAGAGTTACCGTTCAGAATCTGAAAGTGGTAGCGACGGATCTTGATCGTGGATTGATCATGGTCAAGGGAGCTGTTCCGGGCTTTGAAGGTGCTTATGTTTTGATTAAGGATGCAGTAAAGAAAGCGCTTCCGAAAGAAGTTCCGATGCCTGCCGGATTAAAGGTCAAGGCGAAGGCTGAAGCGGCTGCTCCTGCTGAAGTGAAGGAATAGCGGCGATGAAATGTGATATCGTCAATTTAGATAACCAGAACGTCGGCTCGATTGAGCTGTCAGACAGCGTTTTCGGCGTTGACGTTCGTTCGGATATTCTGAGCCGTGTCGTGAATTGGCAGTTGGCGAACCGTCGTGCGGGAACGCACAAGACGAAGACCATTGCCGAGGTCAGCGGTACGACGAAAAAGCCCTACAAACAAAAAGGGACGGGTCGTGCCCGTCAGGGTTCCTTGCGTGCAACACAGTTCCGCGGCGGCGGGATCAGCTTTGGTCCGGTTGTCCGTTCTCATGCGCAGGATCTTCCGAAGAAGATTCGCCGTTTGGGAATGCGCTGTGCTCTGTCGAGCAAGGCTCAGAACGGCAAGCTGGTCGTTGTTGATGCTTTGAAGTTGCCGGAAGTCAAGACGAAAGAATTGGTTTCCAAGATGGAAAAGATGGGCTTAAAGTCAGCTTTGTTTGTCGGCGGCGCCGAATTGGATACCAACTTCAAGTTAGCAGCACGCAACATTGTTGGTATTGATGTATTGCCGCAACAGGGAGCTAATGTTTATGACATCCTGCGCCGCGATACTTTGGTGTTGACCAAGGAAGCCGCAGAAAACTTGGAGGCTCGACTGAAATGAGCAAACAGGAAAAAGAAGTAAAGGTTACGGAAAAGATGTATGACACGCTTTTGCGTCCGGTTATTACGGAAAAAGCGATGCGTTGTTCAGAAAACGGTCAGGTTGTTTTCCGTATTCCTTTGGAAGCGACGAAGCCGGAAGTCAAAGCTGCGGTTGAAGCTTTGTTCGGCGTAAAGGTTAAATCTGTCAACACTGTCCGCGTATCCGGAAAGACGAAACGTTTTCGCGGTACGACCGGCGTTCGCAGCGATTACAAGAAAGCGATCGTTACGCTGGAAAAAGGACAGAGCATTGATGTTACGACGGGAATTTAAGCAATGGCGTTGAAAACATTTAAAGCGGCCACTCCCAGCCGTAGACACTTGGTTCTGGTTGAACGCAGTGATCTGTATAAGGGAGCGCCGGTAAAAGAATTGACGGAAGGCCTGTCGAAGACGGGCGGCCGTAACAATCACGGTCGTATTACGAGCCGCCGTATGGGCGGCGGTCACAAACGCCGTTACCGTTTTATCGACTTCAGACGCGACAAGTTTGATGTTGTAGCGACGGTAGAACGTTTGGAATACGATCCGAACCGCACGGCGTTTATTGCGTTGGTTAAATATGAAGACGGCGAACAGTCGTATATTCTGGCTCCGCAGCGTTTGCAGGTCGGCGATACCGTATTGTCGGGTGAAAAAGTCGACATTAAGCCGGGAAATGCGATGCCGTTGAAGAACATGCCTGTCGGTACGGTTGTTCATAACGTAGAACTGAACCCCGGCCGCGGCGGTCAGGTAGCCCGTTCTGCGGGATGCTATGCTCAGCTGATCGGTAAAGACGCCGGTTATGCCCAATTGCGTTTGAATTCGGGCGAATTGCGTTTGGTTCGCGGTGAATGCATGGCTTCTGTCGGAGCGGTATCCAATCCTGACAAGCAAAACGAAAACGGGGCTAAAGCAGGTCGCAGCCGTTGGCAGGGCGTTCGTCCTTCCGTACGCGGTGTTGCGATGAACCCTGTTGACCATCCGTTGGGCGGTGGTGAAGGTCGCAGCTCTGGCGGACGTCATCCGGTTACCCCGTGGGGTAAATGCACGAAGGGCAAGAAGACTCGTACGAATAAGAAGACGAACGTCTTTATTATGCGCAGTCGTCATGCTGCTAAGAAAAAAGCTTAATTAGGGGAGGTTAGAAAGAAATGTCTCGTTCCGTTTGGAAAGGACCGTTTGTAGATGGTTACCTTCTCAAGAAAGCTGAGAAGGTTCGTGAATCGGGTCGTAACGAAGTGATCAAGACATGGTCGCGTCGTTCGACGATTTTACCTCAATTTGTTGGTTTGACTTTTGGCGTATATAACGGTAAAAAGTTCATTCCGGTATTGGTGACGGAAAACATGATCGGTCATAAGATGGGCGAATTTGCTCCGACCCGGACGTTTTTCGGTCACGCTGGCGATAACAAGGCCAAGAAGGGCTAAGGACAATGGTAGCGAAAAAGACAAATAAGACAGCAATGGCTTGCGGCCGTTCGATTCGTACCAGCACGCGCAAGTTAAACCTTGTAGCCGGCTCGATTCGCGGATTGAAGGTGGAGAAGGCTCTGGTACAGCTGAGCTTTTCGCCGCGCCGTATTGCGGGAGAAGTAAAGAAGGTATTGCAGTCAGCAATTGCGAATGCCGAAAACAATCATAATTTAGACGTTGACAAACTGGTCGTAGCTGAAGCATATGTCGGTAAAGGATTGGTTATGAAACGTTGGACGGCACGTGCTCGCGGTCGTGCGGGTCGTATCGAAAAGATGTTTTCGAATCTGACGGTTGTTGTACGCGAAGACGAGGAGAAACGTTAAGATGGGTCAGAAAGTAAACCCGATTGGATTGCGTTTGGGGATCAACCGCACATGGGATTCCCGCTGGTATGCGGACGGTGATTATGCGAAGCAGCTTCACGAAGATTTTCGCATTCGCGATTTTCTGAAGAAGCGTTTGTCGCAAGCCGGTATCAGCCGCGTCATCGTAGAACGTCCGGCGAAGAAGGCTCGCATAACGATTCATTCGGCTCGTCCGGGTGTTGTTATCGGCAAGAAAGGTCAGGATATTGAAGTTTTAAAGAACGAACTTCAGAAAATGACGGGCGGCGAAGTTCATTTGAACATCGTCGAAGTACGCAAGCCGGAATTGGATGCCCAGCTGGTTGCCGACAGCATTGCGCAACAGTTGGAACGCCGTGTATCATTCCGCCGTGCCATGAAGCGTTCGGTACAATCCGCAATGCGTCAGGGAGCCGAAGGCATCCGCATTAACTGCGGCGGTCGTTTGGGCGGAGCGGAAATTGCCCGTGTCGAATGGTACAGAGAAGGACGAGTTCCTTTACATACGCTTCGTGCTGATGTAGACTACGGGACTTCGACGGCTCATACGACCTACGGGGCTTGCGGTGTAAAGGTATGGATCTTCAAGGGAGAAATCCTGGCACATGATCCGATGGCGCAAGACAAACGTATGTCTGAACAGCGTTAAGAGAAGAGGGCAGAGAAATGCTGAGTCCTAAAAGAACAAAATTCCGCAAGCAGTTCAAAGGCCGTATTCACGGCGTTGCGAAAGGCGGAACCACGTTGGCTTTCGGGTCGTTTGGCCTGAAAGCCATGGAGCCGGAACGTGTAACGGCTCGTCAAATTGAAGCGGCACGTCGTGCGATTGTGCGCGCCATGAAGCGTCAGGGACGTTTTTGGTTGCGTATGTTCCCGGATGTTCCCGTTTCCAAGAAACCCCCTGAAGTTCGTCAGGGTAAAGGTAAAGGTAATCCCGAATTTTGGGTTTGCCGCATTAAACCGGGTCGTGTTATGTTTGAAGTCGACGGCGTACCCGAAAAGGTCGCGCGCGAAGCTTTTGAATTAGCTTCAGCCAAGCTTCCGATCAAGACACGCTTTATTTCCCGCAGTGTTGTTGAGGAGGCTTAGAAATGGCAGATATTAAAGATTTGCGTGCGAAGTCCGACGACGAACTGAACGAACAGATTTTGGCTCTGAAGAAAGAAAGCCTGAACATGCGCTTTCAACAGACCAACGGTCAGCTGACGAATACGGATCGTATGCGTCAGGTTCGTCGTGAAGTTGCTCAGATTAAGACGATCTTGTCTGAACGCAAAAAAGGTGTCTAAGGAGTAAAAAGATGCCCAAACGTATATTACAGGGTGTAGTTGTCAGCGACAAGATGGACAAGACGGTCGTCGTGAAAGTTGAACGCCGTGTCATGCATCCGATCTATAAGAAATTCATCCGCCGCAGCAAGAAGTATGCCGCGCACGATGAAACGAACCAGTATAAGATCGGCGATGTAGTCCGTATTCGTGAATGCCGTCCCCTTTCCAAGACGAAATCTTGGGAAGTTCTGGCGGACAAAGCTGATTAATAGTTGGGAAAAGAAGGAAAAAATCCCATGATTCAAATGCAAAGCAACCTGGATGTCGCCGATAACTCCGGTGCACGCAAAGTAGAGTGCATCAAGGTATTAGGTGGATCCAAACGTAAGACGGCGGCAGTCGGCGACGTTATTGTTGTTTCTATTAAAGAAGCGATACCTCGCGGCCGCGTAAAGAAAGGTGACGTTGCTCGTGCCGTCATCGTCCGTACCAAGAAAGAAATTCGTCGAGCCGACGGTAGCGCAATTCGCTTTGATTCGAATGCGGCTGTTCTGATTAACAAAGACGGCGAACCTATCGGTACACGTATTTTTGGTCCGGTGACCAGAGAACTGCGTGCGAAAAAATACATGAAGATCATTTCGCTCGCTCCGGAGGTAATTTAAAAATGGCCAATAAGATCAAAAAAGGCGATCAGGTTATCATTATGACGGGTCGCGACAAAGGTAAAACGGGTGAAGTCATTCGTTCAATGCCGAAAGAAGGAAAAGTCGTCGTTCAGGGACTGAATATGGTTAAGTGCCATACGCGTCCTTCGCAGGCGAATGCCGGCGGGATTATTTCCAAAGAAGCTCCGATTGACGTATCCAACGTAGCGATTGTCGACCCCTCGACGGGCAAGCCGACGCGCGTCGGATTTAAGACGGTTGACGGCAAAAAAGTTCGCTATGCGAAAGCATCCGGCGAAATCATTGCCGACAAGCAGGAAAAGAAGTAGGAGCTGAACGATGGCAAGACTTTATGAACATTATAAGAAAGTGGTACGTCCGGCTCTTGAAAAAGAATTCGGATACAAGAATCCGATGGAAGTACCCCGCTTGGAGAAGATTGTTATCAATATGGGGGTCGGTCGCGATGCCGTTGTCGACCGTAAGGCCGTTGACGCAGCGGTAAAGGATTTGACGGCGATTGCCGGTCAAAAGCCCGTTATTACCTATGCGAAGAAATCCATAGCTTCTTTCAAGTTGCGTGAAGGCATGCCGATCGGTTGCAAAGTTACGCTGCGCCGTGAACGCATGTATGAATTTTTGGATCGTTTGGTCACGATGGCATTGCCGCGTGTCCGCGACTTCCGCGGTATATCGAACAAGAGCTTTGACGGTCGCGGCAACTATGCCATGGGCCTGAAAGAACAGATTGTTTTCTTGGAAATCGATTATGATTCTGTTGATAAAATTCGCGGAATGGATATAGTATTCTGCACATCGGCGAAGACCGACAAAGAAGCGAAAGCTTTGTTAGCCGGTTTTGATATGCCGTTTGCGAAATAAACTGGACGGTTGGAGATAAGTTATGGCAAAAACAAGTGCTGTTGAACGCAATAAGAAACGTGAACGTCTGTCGAAGCAATATGCTGCGCGGCGTGCGGCTCTTAAAGCAATTATTAGCGACCGTACGGTTTCTGAGGAAGAACGTTTTGATGCGGTGTTAAAGTTGGCGGCGATGCCGCGTAACGGATCCCGCACGCGCGTTCATTCCCGTTGTGAATTGACAGGGCGTCCTCGCGGTAACTACCGCAAGTTCAAACTGTCGCGTGTTGTATTGCGGGATTTGGCCTCTGCAGGTCAGATACCCGGCATGGTCAAGTCTAGTTGGTAAGGAGAGATACTGCCATGTCATTTTCCGATCCGTTGGGAGATATGCTGACCCGTATTCGTAATGGTCAGCAGGCTCGTAAGAGCGACATTACCGTTCCGGCTTCCAAACTCCGTGAGAACGTTTTGGAAGTTTTAAAGCGTGAAGGTTTTATCCGCGGTTATGAACGCGTTAACCTGCGCAAAGGAGTGGATTCTTTAAAGGTTGAACTGAAATATTACGAAGGTCGTCCGGTCATCAGCGAAATTACTCGCGTATCGACGCCGGGTCGCCGCGTTTATTCCGGCGTTAAGGACTTGCAGAAGTTCTACAATGGTCTGGGAATTTCGGTTTTGTCGACGCCGCAGGGCGTTATGTCGGATCATGAGGCTCGTCAGGCGAATGTCGGCGGCGAAGTCCTCTGCAAAGTATTCTAAGAGGGGATAAGCGATGTCACGAGTCGGAAAATATCCCGTTATTGTTCCCTCGAGCGTTACGGTAACCGTTGACGGTCATGTCGTAAAAGCCAAAGGGAAAATGGGTGAATTAACGTATGCGGCAGGTGAAGCCGTCGATATCAAGTTGGAAGACAACAAGGTATGGGTTTCTCCGCGCAAATTGGAAACCGGAATTAATCGTTCCGCTTGGGGAACGGCGCGCGCTCAGATTAACAATCTGGTCAAGGGCGTCAGCGAAGGTTTCACGAAGAAATTGGAAATCAACGGTGTCGGTTACAAAGCCGCCGTTCAGGGAAAAATTTTGAAATTGAGCCTTGGCTTCAGCCATGACATTGATTTCCCGATTCCCGAAGGTTTGAAGGTTGCTTGTGCAACGCCGACCTCTGTTGAAATTCACGGCAGTTCAAAGCAGGAAGTCGGGCAGTTTGCATCCGAAGTCCGCGCTTTGCGTCCGCCCGAACCCTACAAAGGCAAGGGGATCAAGTACGAGGGTGAATTCATCCTGCGTAAAGAAGGTAAGAAGAAATAAGGGTTGACGAGAAATGAATAAGGCAAGAGAAACGTTTGAACGCCGTCGGGATCGTACCCGTTCTTCTTTGCGGCGTAAGGCTGAAGGTCGTGCCCGTTTGTCGGTGCACCGCACTTCTCAGCATATTTATGTACAAGTGATTGACGATTCTCAGGGCAAGACGCTGGCTTCCGCCTCCACGATGGAGAAAGAAATGCGTTCTTCTCTGAAGTCCGGAGCAACGGTTGCGGCGGCGACTGCCGTCGGCAAGTTGGTTGCCGAACGTGCTTTGGCGGCCGGCATCAAAGAAGTTGTGTTTGACCGCGGCGGCTATGTCTATCACGGTCGCGTTAAGGCTTTGGCCGAAGCGGCACGCGAAGCCGGTTTGTCATTCTAAAGGATAAGAAATATGGCACGTACACCAAATACAGAACGTCGCCGTTCGGGCGATAAAGAACGCGAAAACGATCGTCAGGATCAGCGTATTGACCGCGAACGCGATCGCGAAACGGACGAGATTGTCGATAAGCTTGTTTATGTCAATCGCGTTGCCAAGACCGTTAAAGGCGGTCGCCGCATGGCTTTTGCGGCATTGGTTGTTGTCGGCGACCAGCGCGGCCGCGTCGGATACGGAACGGGTAAGGCTCGTGAAGTTCCCGAAGCGATTCGCAAGGCTACCGAAAAAGCAAGACGCGACATGATTCGCATTCCTTTGCGTGAAGGACGCACGTTGCATCATGACGTCCGCGGCATTTTTGGTGCCGGAGAAGTCATTTTGCGTACGGCTCCCGCAGGTACCGGTATCATTGCGGGCGGTCCTATGCGTGCGGTTTTTGAAACGATGGGGATTCAGGACATTGTTGCCAAATCCGTCGGTTCTGCGAATCCGCATAACATGATCAAGGCTACTTTTGAAGCGTTGAAGACGATGCATTCTCCGCGTATGGTTGCTGCAAAACGCGGCAAAAAGGTCGGAGATATTGTCGGTCGCCGCGACGGCGTTGCGACGGCGCCTGCAGCTAAGGAGTAACGGATCATGGCTAAAGCAGAAAAGACAATCAAAGTCAGACAGATTGCCAGCACGATCGGCGCTACGAAAGTACAGCGCGCAACGATGATCGGTTTGGGGCTGAAGAAAGTTCATGCAGAAAAGGTTCTGAAGGATACACCGGAAGTTCGCGGCATGGTTTCCAAAGTTTCCCATTTGGTCAAGATCGTCGAAGACTAAAAAAGGGGGAAGCCCCTTGGGGCTTTCAATGTTAGCGGTTGTCGCGCCGCAAAGAAAAACTTGGCGGCGCGCAATTTTGTTTAATATGAAGCGAGTCGAAAAATGAAACTGAATGAAATTCGTGATAATGACGGTGCCCGTAAAAGCCGTATGCGCATCTGCCGCGGAATCGGCAGCGGCAAAGGTAAAACGGGCGGTCGCGGCGGAAAAGGCCAAACGGCACGCACCGGCGTAGCCATTAACGGCTTTGAAGGCGGCCAGATGCCGATTTACCGCCGTTTGCCAAAACGCGGTTTTAACAATATCTTTGCCGGAAAGTTTGCAGAACTGAATCTGGGGCATTTGCAGGCTGCTATTGATAAAGGTCTGTTGGACGCGGCAAAAGAAATCGATGCCGAAATGCTTGTTGCTTCAGGTGTGTTGAAACAAGCCTATGACGGTATCCGCCTGTTGGGTAAAGGCGAACTGAAAGCAAAGGTTACCATTAAGGTTGCCGGCGCTTCCGAAGCGGCAAAAGCCGCTGTTGAAAAGGCTGGCGGTAAAGTTATCGTCGCCTGATCGAAAGATTTGTCGAACATTGCAAAAGAGGGGATACCCCTCTTTTGCGGTGTTTATAAGGTTTAATTTTTTTATTGATGAGTTGATAAAACCATGGCTTCCGCAAATGATAAAATGTCCACGGGGATTACTTGGGAAACCTTTGCCAGAGCTGGCGACCTGCAAAAACGTTTGTTGTTCACCCTTGGTGCTATGATTGTCTACCGCTTGGGGACGTTTATTCCGTTGCCTGGGATCAATTCGGTTATTTTAGAAGAAATCTTTACCAGAAATTCCGGCGGAATTTTGGGTATGTTTAATATGTTTACGGGCGGCGCGTTGGAACGTATGACTTTGTTCGCGTTGAACATCATGCCGTATATTTCCGCATCCATTATCGTTCAGTTGGCGGCTTCCGTCATTCCGAGCCTGATGGCCTTGAAAAAAGAAGGCGAATCGGGACAGCGTAAAATGACGCAATACACCCGTTATCTGACGGTCTTAATTACGATTATTCAAGGCTACGGGATTGCCGTCGGCTTGGAAGCTTTGGTCGGTTCGGCAGGAACTTCCGCCGTTATTAATCCGGGACCGTGGTTCCGTTTTACAACGGTTGTTTCGCTGCTGGGCGGTACTATGTTCATTGTTTGGTTGGGCGATCAGATTACGGCTCGCGGCGTCGGAAACGGATCTTCCATGATTATTACGGCAGGTATTATCGCTGGATTACCCGTCGGTTTGGCTCAGACGTTCGAATTGGCTCGCGCCGGAGAAATTTCGACATTCCTGTTGTTCGCTTTGCTGTTCGCCGTTATTGCTTTGGTTTATTTGGTCGTGTTTATGGAACGCGCTCAGCGTCGTATCCTGATTCAGTATCCTAAACGTCAGATGGGCGGACGCATGATGAATGCCGAAAGCTCTCATTTGCCTTTGAAAATCAACCCGACGGGTGTTATTCCCCCGATCTTTGCCAGTTCTTTGCTGTTGTTGCCGATGACGTTTGTTGAAATTACGGCACGTAAGGGCGACGCTTCGGATTGGATTTCGTCTTTGGCGACGGTTTTGGCTCACGGCCAGCCTTTGTATCTGGTGTTGTACGCGGCGTTGATTATCTTCTTTACGTTTTTCTATACGGCCGTCGTCTTTAATCCCGAGGAAACGGCTGATAATTTGAAACGTCACGGAGGGTTTATCGCGGGTATCCGTCCGGGAAAAAGCACGGCGGAATATTTGGATTACGTTATTACGCGTTTGACGGTTTTGGGGTCTGTTTATTTGGCGGCGATCTGCTGTTTCCCCGAATTGACGATTGCCCATTTCTCCATTCCGTTCTTCTTGGGCGGGACGACATTGTTGATCGTTGTGTCCGTTACGATGGAGTTCGCGGCACAAATTCAATCCCATTTGCTGGCTCATCAGTATGAGGGGCTGTTGAAAAAAGCAAAGCTTAAAGGACGTCGGAAGTGATCAGTAACGGCAAACATCTGGTCTTGATGGCTCCGCCCGGAGGCGGCAAGGGGACGCAGGCTAGGTTGTTGCGTGACCGTTTGAAAATTCCTCACCTGTCTACGGGCGAGATGTTGCGCAACGCAGGTCGTGCGGGGACTCCTTTGGGGCTGGAGGCAAAAGCTTTGATCGACAAAGGGAATTTTGTCCCTGATGAAATGATCATTGCGCTGATTTCGGAACGTTTGGACGAAGATGACTGCAAAGAAGGGTTTATTCTGGACGGTTTCCCGAGAACGTTGCCGCAAGCCAAGGCTTTGGACGAGCTTCTTTTTGAAAAAGGGCGCCGTTTGGATCATGTCATTGAAATTCAGGTTCCCGATGATTTGATTATTCAGCGCATTATCGGACGTTTTTCCTGTGCCGACTGCGGCGCGATGTATCATGATACGCTGAAACCCACCAAAGTTTTCGGACGATGTGACGAATGCGGCGGTTCAAACTTTATCCGCCGTCAGGACGATAATTGGGAAACGGTTGTTGCCCGTTTAAAAACGTATCGAGCCATAACGACGCCGGTGTTGCCTTATTACGAGCATCAGGGGCTTTTGGTAACGGTTGACGGGACGGGGAGCGTTGAAGAGGTCTCCGAAAGGCTGAAAAGGGTTATCGGATTTTGATAAAAAAAGGGGGATCTCGAATCCCTCTTTTTTTGTGTGCTCAAGCGTGCGGCGAGGAAAAAGCCGCGTTGAAAAAAGTTTGAAAAAACCGAGAGAAAGTATTGACTCGAAGGCTTGTTAAGTATACTTTGAGCACTCCATAAGGTGTGCGCAGAAAACGCCTTATGGTGAAGTGTGTCTGTTTCGTAAGGAACGGACTGGTTTTGATTTGTGTTAGGAGAAGTTACTTTGGCACGTATTGCTGGTGTAAATATACCGACGAATAAGCGTGTTGTCATTGCATTGACGTACATTCACGGTATTGGTCGGACGCTTGCACAGGAAATCTGCAGCAAGCTGAATATTCAGGATGCCCGCCGCGTAAGCGAGCTTACTGATGATGAAGTTTTGAAATTACGCGAATTAATCGACCATGAATATCATGTCGAAGGCGAACTGCGCCGTGAAGTCGGTGTAAATATCAAGCGTTTGATGGATTTGGGCTGCTATCGCGGCTTGCGCCATCGCAAAGGCTTGCCCGTTCGCGGACAAAGAACGCATACGAATGCTCGTACGCGCAAAGGTCCCGCGAAGCCGATCGCCGGTAAGAAAAAAGCAGTTTAGTTGTTAGTAGATAGGAAGAATATTCATGGCTAAAGCAGCAACAAATGCCGTTCGTACGAAAAAACGCGAACGCAAAAATATTGCCTCCGGCGTTGCACACGTCAATTCGACGTTTAATAACACGAAGGTAACGATCACAGACGCTCAGGGCAATGCGATTTCCTGGTCTTCAGCGGGCGCCCACGGTTTCAAGGGGTCGCGTAAATCTACGCCGTATGCCGCTCAGGTTACGGCAGAAGACGCCGGGAAAAAAGCAGCCGAGCACGGTATGAAAACATTGGAAGTATGGGTAAAGGGTCCCGGCGCAGGCCGTGAATCCGCTCTTCGCGCATTGCAGTCCGTCGGTTTTGTCATTACGGCGATTCGCGACGTTACTGCCGTTCCTCATAACGGTTGCCGTCCCCGCAAACGCCGTCGCGTTTAACGGAAGCGGTCTTTGACGGTTTTTGCCGTCAATCGTTTCGGTTTGAAATGTACCGTTAAAGGTACGAATTTTGATGCAGGAGATTACCCGTGATTCAAAAAAATTGGCAAGATTTGATTAAGCCAAGCAACATTGAAGTCGAACGTTCGGAAGGTTCCAACCATAAAGCGACGATCGTCGTTGAACCGTTGGAACGCGGTTTCGGCATGACGCTGGGCAACGCCTTGCGCCGCGTATTGCTGTCTTCGTTGCAGGGGGCGGCGGTAACGGCCATTCATATTGACGGCGTTTTGCACGAATTTTCGTCCATTCCGGGCGTGCGTGAAGACGTTTCCGATATTATCTTAAATATCAAAACGTTGGCTTTGCGCTATGACGGCGAAGGCACACGCCGCATGACTCTTAAGGCAGAAGGCCCCGGCGAAGTGACCGCTTCAATGATCGAAACCGGACATGATGTCGAAATCATGAACCCCGATCTGGTCATTTGCACGTTGGATAAAGGCGCTTCTTTGAATATGGAATTGACGGTCGGTACGGGCAAAGGCTATGTTCCCGCGTCCCAGAACCGTCCGGAAGATTGCCCCATCGGCTTGATTCCCGTCGATTCGATTTTCAGCCCGATTACCAGAGTCGTTTATAAGATCGACAATGCCCGCGTCGGACAGGTAACGGACTATGATAAATTGTCTTTGACCGTGGAAACCAACGGAACCGTTTCGCCCGAAGATGCCGTCGCTTTGGCTGCCCGCATCTTGCAAGAACAGCTCAAGATCTTCATTAACTTTGAAGAACCTGAAGAAGCCGTCGAAACCGAGAAAAAAGACGAATTGCCGTTTAATCGCAATCTGTTGCGCAAAGTGGACGAATTGGAATTGTCCGTCCGTTCCGCAAATTGCCTGAAAAACGACAGCATCGTCTATATCGGCGATTTGGTTCAGAAAACGGAAGCCGAAATGTTGCGTACACCGAACTTCGGCCGTAAATCCCTGAACGAAATCAAAGAAGTTCTTTCGCAAATGGGATTGCACTTGGGTATGGAAGTGGTCGGTTGGCCCCCCGAAAATATCGAAGTGCTGTCCAAAGGGTTGGAAGAACCGTTCTAAGCTAATCGGATTGCCGTCCGCGGCAGTCTTTTTCAGAATTCCTGTTTGGGAAAACAGGGCTTTGGCATACGCGCTAGCTTCGGCTGACGATGGTCGCAGTGAGCGGTGTCAAAGAAGTTTTTATCGACTTCGCGAGCGAGGTCTTTAAGGAGGAAATCATGAATCATCGTAATAATAAGCGTAAGCTGAATAAATCTTTCGCTCATCGCCGTTCTATGTTTGCAAACATGGCAAATGCCTTGATCAAACACGAACAAATCAAAACCACACTGCCCAAAGCCAAGGAACTGCGCCCTGTCTTTGAGAAACTCATCACGGCCGCCAAAGTCGGTGATTTGCATAAACGCCGTCAGTTGGTTTCTTTCTTGCGCGATGAAAAGATGGTCGAAAAGCTGATTTCGACGATTGCCGTACGCTATAAAGAACGCAATGGCGGTTATACCCGCGTTCTGAAAGCCGGCTTGCGCTACGGAGACTGCGCCCCGATGGCGGTTATGGAATTGGTTGACCGCGACGTCGAAGCCAAAGGAAAAGATTCCGGCGCTCCCGTCAAGGCCGAAGCCGAAGCTGCCGCCGAAAAATAAATTACGGTTGCATCTTTTGTCTAAAAAAGGCTGTCCGAAGAAATTCGGTCAGCCTTTTTCTTGAGATTCTATTTCCGAAAATTATTGACAAAAAATACAAAAAGAGATACTTTTTTATCAATAAAGTCTACTTACAGGAAAGGATTCGGGCAATGTTGACTGTAGAAAACAAACAAAATAACGCTCCGGCTAAAGATGCTTCCGTAAAAAAGATGTTGGAAGAATACTTGTCAAAGGCCGTTGCCGTATCACACCAAAAAACAAAAGCCGAGGCAAAGGAAAGCCTGCGCGATAATTTAAAAACGACGGATATGGCTCCGTTTGCCAAAAATGCTCCCGAAGCACTGAACGTGATTGAAGACAAACAAAAAGAATTGAAAAAAGAAATGTCTCGCTACGGCCTGCGCGAAAAAGTCAACTATATGTCGGATGCGGATGTCGCGGGCGTGTCGGACGTTATGGCTGCCGGTATTGCTTCTACGGCAACAATGATGCTGGGTACCGTCGCCGTCAGTGATCCGAATACCTTGTCTGCAACTTTGATGACGGCTGCTCTGGGCTATTCAATGGCTAAAGGTGCAAAAGCCGTTGCTGCTGTTGCAACCGAATCAAAAACGCCCGAACAAAAAGCCGCCGCTGAAGGCTATGCTCAGGCAAAACATTGTCAGTTGGCTTTGAAAATGCTCAAAAAAGAAGTCGAAGCTCCTTTGAAAGCCGCCGAAAAAGCCAAATACAAAGAGGAAGTGTCCAAGCTTTACGCGTCCTACGGAAATCCGAGCGGCGGATTTATCCAGAACGCTTTGGCAGGAAAGAAAAATTCCAGATAATCAAGAAAATGCCGCTCTTGCCGTGAGCGGCATTTTTTAACTTTGAAACAGGGTAAAAAAAATGTTGGCGTTGGAAACGGAAACAAAACGGAAAACAACAGCACCCGAAAAATTATTGGAAGCATATTTGGCAAACGCCAGACTGGTTTCCGATTCGATTCCCAAACGGGATGCCAAAGAAGCCGTCAGAAAAAATTTAAAGGCTTCCGCTTCAATGTTGTCTGATTTTAAAAAATCTCCCGAAGCAAAGCGGATTATCCGTGAAAAGGAAAAACAGCTGTCAGAAAAAGCGGCAAAGTTTCCTTTTAAAACAAAGTTAAACTATGCCGTTGATGCTGAATACGGCAGCGGTGTTTCCGCAGTGTTGTCCGCCGGGATTGTCAGCGGAATCGCCGTTCAGGCAGGCTCATTTATTTCGGATCATCCGTCAGAGGCGACAACTGCAGTTATGGCAGGGGCTTTGGGCTATGCTTTGGCAAAGTCGGCAAAAGCCGCTGCGGCGTTTGTTTCGAAAGCGGGAACGGAGTCTCAGGAAAAGAAAATTGAAGTATATTCAGATATCAAGCATACCCTTTTGGCGTTAAAAATGCTGAAACGGGAAATTTTGTCCGAAGAGAAAAAAGCTTATAAAAATGAAGTCGCAAAGCTTTATGCGTCTTACGGCAATCCGAGCGGCGGGTTAATTCATAAAGCTGCCGCTGCAAAAACGTCGGGCAGGTGAATTTAAAAAAAAGACGCGACTTTCGGCGCTGTCTTTTTTGAATAAGAATTGCAAAAACAAAGCCTTTCCTAATATAATAACCGCTAAATTGTTAAACCCTAAAACAAGGAAAATGATATGGAACTTACAGAACTTCCTTCACCGCAGTTTGTTCGCAATGATGCCGGCATGATTTCCGTTTTTTTGCCCGCGTTTGAAGGGGAACCCGACGGCGCATTTTTTGAAAAGAAGGACGAAACGACTCTGCATTTTGTGCGGGCGAAAGGGGCAGACATTTTATTGACGGATATTGAACCCGAAGTTATGGATGCTCTGAAATCGGCAGATAAAATTTTAGTCGTCGAAACGAATGTTCTTAAAAGCATCGATCTTTTGGAAAAGGCGTTGGACGCTTTTGCAAAGAAAAAAGACGTTAATCCGGAAGAAAACGAAAAGAAAATCATGGATGCCGTTGAGCGGGCGTACGAAGCGCTCGTAAAGCTCTGATCGGTACTTTGTAAAATAAAGGAAAGCTCTTTCGCTGGAAAGGCAGATTAAATACTGCGATATCCGGAAGATTCAAAGGTAATTGATGAAAAAAAAGGCAGGTCAAAACGACAGTTGCCGAATTGACGTTAAGGATTAACAGCGCCAAGTATTCAAAGAGATAAAGGGTATTCGGCAAGGAGATCGCTAAAGAAAAAAACGCCGTTCTTTAAAACGGCGTTTTTTGTTTTAACCAAAAGAACAGATGAAAAACAAAGCCGAATCTGATACAACAAAATCAACCGTTTTAGTTTGAGGAAGACAGTCAGTGCCGTCTTTGTTTGAAAATGTCGTTGCCCGTCCTTTGGCGGACAGGTTGCGCCCCGAAAGTATAGAAGACGTCGTCGGTCAGGATCATTTGCTGGCGGCGGATGCTCCTTTGGGACGGATGCTGATTTCGGGAAAATTGTCTTCTTTTATTTTGTGGGGGCCTCCGGGATGCGGCAAAACGACGATTGCCCGTTTGCTGGCTCATCACACGGATATGCATTTTGAACCGATTTCCGCTGTTTTTTCGGGGGTTGCGGACTTAAGAAAAATCTTTGATGCAGCGAAAGCTCGTCGGGAAACGGGAAAAGGAACCATTCTGTTTGTTGACGAAATTCACCGCTTTAACCGTTCTCAACAAGACGGATTTTTGCCGTATGTGGAAGACGGAACGGTTGTTTTGGTCGGAGCGACGACGGAAAATCCGTCTTTTGAACTGAATGCGGCTTTGTTATCGCGTTGCAAAGTCTTCGTTTTAAATCGTCTTTCCGACGAGTCTTTGGAAAAAATTATAGAGCGGGCGGAAAAAATAACGGGACACAAATTGCCGGTTCAGGATGAAGCGCGCACAATGTTAAAAGCCATGGCGGACGGAGACGGTCGTTATCTGGGCAATATGCTGGAAACGTTGTTTGATTTGCCCGAACGCGATTTGATGCAAGGTCCGTTAAGCTCTGAAAAAATGATGCAGGTGGTCAGCCGCCGCCCTGCCGTGTACGATAAAGACAGGGAAGGGCACTATAATTTAATTTCCGCCGTTCATAAATCTTTGAGAGGATCCGATCCCGACGCGGCGTTATATTGGGTTGCCAGAATGATGGCGGCGGGGGAAGATCCGAAATATATATTCCGCCGCTTGACGCGTTTTGCGGTCGAAGACATCGGTTTGGCGGATCCGAACGCGCTTCATCAGGCTGTTGCGGCTTGGGAGGCTTATGAACGTTTAGGCTCGCCCGAAGGCGATCTGGCGTTGGCGCAGTTGGTTATATATTTGGGGACGGCGCCGAAGTCGGTCGGGGCGTACAAAGCATGGGGAGCCGCCATGAAAAAAGCGCGCGAGACAGGGTCTTTGATGCCGCCGATGAATATTTTGAACGCTCCGACAAAGCTGATGAAAGATTTAGGCTACAATGAAGGCTATATTTATGATCCCGACACGGCGGACGGATTTTCCGGAGCGAATTATTTTCCGCCCGAAACGGGACGCATGAAGTTTTACTATCCCGTTGAGCGCGGATTTGAACGTGAAATAATCAAACGTTTGGCATATTGGGACAGACTGAGAAAGGAAAAGCAAAAATGAGCGGCGTTACGATGGTTACCGTATCCGAAGACGACGGGACAGTGCGGCTGGACAGATGGTTCAGGCGTCATTACCCTCAGGTAACGCAAGGTCAGATACAAAAGCTGTTGCGCACGAAACAAATCAAGGTTGACGGCAAGCGTGCAGAAGCGTCTCAGCGTATTTCCGCGGGACAGATTGTTCGCGTTCCGCCTTTGCCCGAAAGGGGATCTCCGATGGCGGCGGCAAAGGCTCGTAAAGAAGCGATTCAGGTTTCTCAAAAGGATGCCGAATTCGTGCAAAGTCTGATTATCTATAAAGATAAAGACGTTATTGTGCTAAACAAGCCCTCTGGGTTGGCGGTTCAGGGTGGCAGCGGGCTTAAACGTCATTTGGACGGCATGCTGTCCGCGTTGCGTTTTGAAAAAGACGAAAACCCGCGGCTGGTTCACAGGCTGGACAAAGACACCAGCGGTGTTTTGGTTTTGGGGCGCACCGCGGCGGCGACGGCAAAGTTGGCGGAAGCGTTCCGTTCCAGAAATGCCAAAAAAATTTATTGGGCTTTGGTCGTCGGCAATCCGGAAATGAAAGAAGGAAAAATCAACGCGAAACTGCTAAAAGTTTCAGGTGAACAGGGCGGCGAATCGGTCAAAGTCGATATGAAAAACGGGCAAAACGCCGTTACGTTGTACCGTGTCGTTGATGAAGCTTTTAAAAAAGCGTCATGGCTGGAAATGATGCCGTTGACGGGCAGGACACACCAGCTGCGCGTTCATTGCGCCTATATGGGGCATCCGATTGTCGGCGACGGAAAATACGGCAAAGAAAAGTCGTTTTTGCCTTTTTTAAAGTACGGTAAGGAATTGCATTTGCATGCGTATGCTTTAAAAATGCCGCATCCGTCGGGCGGAATTTTGGAAGTTTATGCGCCGCTATGCGATAAAATGGCTGACAGTTTTGATTTTTTGGGCTTTGAATACAAAAAAACGCCTAATCCGTTTCTCAGTTTCCCCGAATAAGGAGAACATAAAATGAAAAAAGTAATTCTTTATTGCCTGTCTTTGATGATTGTTTTGGTCGCCGCCGGTGCGATAGCCTTAAAGACAGTAAATCCGAACGATTACAAGCAGGATATTGTCGAAGCCGTCCGAAACTCTACGGGGCGGACGCTAAAGATTAACGGCGATATAAAGGCGGAACTTTCTTTTTCTCCGGGGCTGTCGATTTCGGATGTTTCTTTGTCAAATCCGGGCTGGTCAAAGATTCCTCAAATGGCAAAAGCCGCGGAAGTAAGCGTAAAAGTCGCGTTGTGGCCGCTGTTTTTTAAAGAACTGCGCTTTAAACAAGTCTTGGTCAAAAATGCGGAAATAAGCTTGGAAGTTTCGGAAGACGGCGAAAACAATTGGACTTTTGACAAAACGGTGCCGATGCCGTTGCCGAAATCAGCCGTGAAGACTGTTTCCAAAAACGAAAAAAGCGGCGAGGGCTTTAAATTTAAAAAAGTCGGCGTCGATTCGATCGTTTTTGAAAACACGGTTCTGTCGTATGCGAATCGCCAGAAAAACAAATCCTATGTTGCGGATTTTTCTTCGGCATCGCTTTTTGAAAACAAAGACGGAATGCATTTGGCAATGCAAACGAACGTTCTGGGAACGCCTGTTTCCGTGAACGGGAAATTTGATCATTTGTCGGTATTGTCTCAGGGGGCAAAACCTTTTAATGCAATCGTGGAAATCGGCGGAACGTCGTTTCAGGCGGTTTTGAACGGAAACTATACGAAGAAAACGCGCCAAATGTCGGGTGAACTGAGAATAAAAGGCAGCGATATCGCAAAAGCAGCCGCCATGCTGAATGCAAAAGTACCCGATTTGAAAGATTTCGAAGCGGCGGCATATTTTTCGGGAACCGGAAAAAATATCGCCGTTTCGTCCTTTTATGCGTCGGCGGGGCAAGCCGGAACTTTTTTGGCAAAAGCGTCGGGACGCATAGCTTCGTTACAGCCGCTGAACGGTCTTGAAGGAAAAATTTCCGTTTCAGCCCCCGATGTTTCCGGCGTTTCCGGTTGGGAAGATTATACATTTGCTCCGATACAGTTTTCGGCAGACGTATCTGCCGATGCTGACAGCTATGCTTTGCGGAACATATCGTTTAAGGCGTCTCAATCGGATTTGTCGGGGTCAATATCGTTTTCGGCTTCTCAAGAAGCGCCGTCGTTCAATATAAAACTGAATTCGGGTTTGCTGAATTTGGCGGATTTGATCAGAGAAAAAGGAGAATCTTTTGTCGTTTCGGCTAAGACGCTGGACGGACAGACGGCACCGGCTTCTTTCGGGAATCCGAATCAACAAAATCCGAATCAGCAAAACCAACCCGTTGTGGTCAAGGCAAAAGGTTCTGTATTTTCGTCGAAACCGCTGCCTTTTGATATGTTAAAAAAGGCTGACGGCAATATTGATATCGAAATTTCAAAACTGATCGGTGCGGATGAAACGGACTTGGGCGCCGTATCGCTTCGGGCAAGTTTAAAGGACGGGGTTTTCTCGTTACCTTCTTTTGCGATTGCCGATGTTTTGAGTTTTTCGACAAAGATGGATGCTTCGAATGAAGACGCGGCGACCGTCGGAGCGTCGCTGAGAATAACGAATTTGCCTTTAACGCTCTTTTTTGCCAAAAAAGGCGTTTCGGCAGGTTCCGTTTCCGCCGATATCCGTTTCGGCGGTCGGGGCGACAGCGCAAAGACTATTGCGTCTTCTTTGAACGGAAAGATTCTGTTTACCGTTTCAGGGTTGGTGTTCAAAAATTCTTTAACAACGGACTGGGGACGCTTTATGCCCGAAGGGCTGAGCGATAAAGACGGCAATTTGACGACCCAGTGCATCGTTGTCAATACGCCGATTAACAAAGGCGTTATCAGCAGTAACGGTCAGGCGGCCTTTGAAGCATTGCCTTTGATGGGGCAACTGAATGCGAAAATCGATTTGAGTTCGGAACGTTTAAACGGTAACTTAATTTTGGCTTCGGCGAAACCCGGGTTGTGGTCGGCTTTGACGGGAACGGCAAAATTAAGCGGAACGTTGCGCCGTCCGTCTCTAAGAATGAGCCCTCAAGGGATACTGGATAATGCGGTATCCTACGGAATAGCGTTTTTGGTCGGCGGGAAAAAAGCCGCCGAACAAGCCGTTGCAACAAAGCTGGTTAATCCGTGTAAGACGGCTTTAAACGGCGGAATTTCGCAAAAACAGCAGGAAAAGACAAAAGCGGAAACGCCCGTTTCTGAACCGTTGTCGTCGAATCCAGAAGCCGATGAGATGATTCGCAATTTGGACGGTGTTTTGAACCGCATTTTCGGAGCGCCTGTGCGGCCGTAAAAGAAAGGAAAAAAATGCACCGTTTTTTTAAACAGGTTTCCGTTCAAAACGTTCCCGAAGGATTCGCGGTCTTTTTGGACGGACGCCCTTTAAAAAATATGGCTGACGGGAGCAAATTCTTTTTGCCGACTTTTGCCGCGGCGGGACTGATCGCCGAAGAATGGAAGGCATTGCCCGAAGAATTTAAACCTTCGGATTTTCCGAAAACTCGTCTGATGATGGGGGCGGCGGCTTTGAAAGAAGAAGAACGTCTTGCCGTCATTAATAAAATTATGCAGGCGGCAGAGGCGGACGTTTTGTGCTTTTTCGCCCGTTTCCCGACAGATCTTGTCCGCCGACAGGAAGAATGTTGGCGTCCTTTGGTTGACCGCATGAACGCGATGGGATGCGATTTCGAAATCAGGCAGGACTTGAGTGTCGGCGGATTGTCCGATAAAACGCAGAATTTTTTGAGAGAAAAGCTGTTTCAAAAAGACAATATTCCTTTGGCGTGCTTGCAAATTTTAAGCGGGATTTATGATTCCGTCATTCTGGCGTTTTTTGTGGAAGACGGGATATTGACGGCTCAGGAAGCATTTCGCTTGTCCTGTTTGGAAGAACTGTATCAAAATGAAAAATGGACCGTTGACGAAGCGGCATTATCGGCTCGATCCCGTCGTGAATCGGATGCCGTGTCAGCGGCCGAGATTTTAAAAGCATATGAAGATAAGGAGAAAAGCGGTGGCTGAAGAAATAGCGCACGTTCGGATACACGGTCGCGTTCAGGGAGTGTTTTATCGCCAATGGACGATGTCCGAAGCCAGAGCGAGAGGTTTGTCCGGCTGGGTCAGGAATCGTGTTGACGGCACGGTGGAAGCCGTTTTTAAAGGCGAAGATAAAATCATCAAAGATATGTTTCAGGCTTGTAAGCGCGGTTCTCCGAGAGCCTTTGTTACAAAGGTTGAGTATCAGCTGGCTCCGGATGCTCCGATGGAGGAAATCGTAGACGGCGTTTTTGAACAGAAACGTACGGTTTAAAGTTTTTTCGTTTTTTGGGGGAAGTCAACGCCGGAAAGCCTTCTTTGTTTTTTCCTGTTGTATTTTTATGAATTATTTGGTATTTGAAAGTGTCTTTAATCAAAGACAGAAATCTGCGGCTGTGGCGGAATTGGTAGACGCTCAGCGTTGAGGTCGCTGTGGATTAACCTCCGTGGAAGTTCGAGTCTTCTCAGCCGCACCAATAAAAAGCGCTTCTTAACAAGAGGCGCTTTTTTTTTAAGGAAATATAATTAAAGGTTGAAAAAGGTATGGTGTTCCGTTTAAATTAGAGCTGTTAAAAACTGACGCGAGAAACCATGCCCGGCTATAATTTAAAAAATTTAAAATGCCTGATTGTGGACGACAACGCCAATATGCGTTCGTTGTTGCGAACGATTTTAACGTCTTTGGGAATGCGGAGCAAAAACATCATAGAAGCCTACTGTGTCAAGAATGCCATGGCGGCTTTGGGAAACGGCGACATTGATCTGGTTATTACGGACTGGAAGATGGAACCCGTTTCCGGCATAGAATTTGTCAGGCAACTCAGGAACGAAGAAACGTCTCCGAATCCGTTTATTCCGATTATATTATTGACGGGATATACAGAAAAAGAACATGTTTTGGCGGCACGCGATGCAGGCGTGAATGAATTTTTGGCCAAACCGATATCGCCGAAAGAGCTGTATTCAAGGATTTTATCGATTATTGAGAACCCTCTGCCGTTTATTCGGACTCCGACGTATTTCGGACCCGACCGCCGTCGCCAGGATTTGCCGTTTGAAGGAGCAGATCGCAGAAAAACGGAAACTCGCGTTGCACAGGGATAGCGATGCTCTTATAATCAAAAAATAATCAAGAGGCGAAAAGAATGTCAGCTCAAAAATTTGAAGAAATAAAGATATCGAATCCTTTAAAAAACAAAGTCATCTTTGATGAAAACGGCATAGATGCCGAAAAATTGAAACAAGCGGACGAAGCCGTTGCCGCATTGACGGACACGTATATTTTTTCGGCGGAAAAAGATGCCGAGGATATGAAAGCTGTTTTTGTGGGCATTACGCGAAAAATGAATTGGCGATGCGAAGATATGCAGCGTTTATACCTTTTGTCGCACGATATGAAAGGTCAGGCGGGGACGTACGGTTACCATCTGTTGTCTCAGATATGCGGCAAATTATGCCGTTTTTTAGAGCAAGGAGCTGAAATTAAGCCGCAAATGTCGGATTTGGATTTGCAGGTTATCGATGTTCACATTCGGGCGATAGAATTTATTTTGAAAAATCATTTAACGGACGAATGCCGCCAACAGGGTGATGAGCTTCTGAAAGGCTTGGAAGAAGCCATGCAAAAGGCATTGAATAAAGATCAGGCATAAAAAAAACGCCGAACCGGCGTTTTAAAAGGTGTCTGGGGCGAGAGATGAGACTCGAACTCACGACATTCGGAACCACAATCCGACGCTCTAACCAACTGAGCTACACTCGCCGTCAAGACATACCGTTTATCTACCCTTCTTATTTTATTCTGTCAACGTTTATTTTTTTTGCGAGCTCCTTATTTAAAAATAAAATGAGGTATTTGTTGAAAAAAAATGAGATTTTTCGCATATTGTGAAAGTTAAATCCTAAATCGGCGAACGAAGATGAAAAAAATCGAAGCCATTATAAAACCGTTTAAGCTTGACGATGTCCGGGATGCCCTTCAGGACATGGATGTTCAGGGGATTACAGCGACCGAAGTCAAGGGGTTTGGCCGTCAAAAAGGTCATACGGAACTTTATCGCGGGGCAGAATATGTCGTGGATTTTGTTCCGAAAGTCAAATTAGAAATCGTAATAGAAGATGCTCGTGTAGAAAGCGTTATAGAAGCGATCGTCCAAGCAGCGCAAACGGGAAAAATCGGCGACGGGAAAATATTCGTCCTGCCTGTAGAGGATGCCGTCCGGATCAGGACGCATGAACGCGGCGAAGACGCCCTTTAAAAGAAACGGGGAAAATTAATGAAAAACCATTTCAAAAATGCTCAGGAACTGTTGAATTTTATAGCTGAAGAATCTGTCATGTTTGTAGATTTTCGCTTTACGGACTACAAAGGAAAATGGCACCACGTAGCATATCATCACAGCACGTTGGATGAAGATATGCTGGAAGAAGGTGTCTTGTTTGACGGTTCTTCGATTGCGGGATGGAAAGCGATTAACGAATCGGATATGCAATTAAAACCTGACTATGCCACGGCGGTATTGGATCCGTTTGCGGCTCAAAAAACGGTTTATGTCATTTGCGATATCGTGGATCCCGTAACGGGTCAGCCGTATGAGCGCGATCCGCGTTCGACGGCAAAGAAAGCCGAAGCATATTTAAAATCGACGGGTGTTGCCGATGCGGCTTATGTCGGAGCGGAAGCCGAATTTTTTGTTTTTGACGATGTCAGAACCAGCATTCAGCCGCACAAGATATCATTTGAAATTTCTTCCGTAGAAGGCGACAGCCAAGCCGATAAAGAAATCGAAGGCGGCAACAAGGGACATCGCCCCGGCGTTAAAGGCGGCTATTTCCCCGTTCCTCCCGTTGATTCCGCGAACGATTTGCGTGCGGAAATGCTGTCCGTCATGGCGGAAATAGGTCTGCCCGTTGACAAGCATCATCACGAAGTCGCAGCCGCTCAACAGGAATTGGGCTTTTCTTTTGATAAGATGTTGCAGACGGCCGATAATATTCAGCAATATAAATATGTTGTTCGAAACGTCGCCGATCTGTACGGGAAAACCGCCACATTTATGCCAAAGCCGATTATGGGGGATAACGGTTCGGGAATGCATACGCATTTTTCGCTGTGGAAAGAAAATACGCCGTTGTTTGCCGGTACGGGATATGCCGATTTGTCCGACAAGGCGCTGTATTTTATCGGGGGTATCATTAAACATGCCCGTGCGTTAAATGCGTTCACGAACCCGACGACGAACAGCTATAAACGGTTGGTGCCGGGGTTCGAAGCGCCGGTCTTGTTAGCGTATTCCGCTCGCAACCGTTCGGCTTCCTGCCGCATTCCGTTCGGAAGCAGCCCGAAATCAAAGCGCGTCGAAATCCGTTTCCCCGATACGTCGGCAAACCCGTATCTGGCTTTTGCCGCCATGATGATGGCAGGGCTGGACGGCATTGAAAACAAGCTGTCTCCCGGCGCTCCGATGGATAAAAATCTGTACGATCTGCCGCCCGAAGAGCTTAAAAATGTTCCGTCGGTGGCCGTCAGCTTGAAAGAAGCTTTGGATGCGTTGGATGCCGATCGCGCCTTTTTGAAAAAAGGCGGCGTTTTCTCGGATGATTTGATTGATTCCTTCCTTGAAATCAAACGCGAAGAAGTCCGCGAATATGACAGGACGCCGCATCCGTTGGAATTTAGGATGTATTATTCGCTTTAATGGGTATTCGGCGAATAATCTTTTCTGTTTTATGTTTCCTGAGCCTGTCTTTGAACAATGTACGGGCTCAGGAAATTTCTTTGATCGGCGATGAAGAAACCGAACGCGCCCTTTATTCTTTTCAGCGCCCGTTGTTCAAAGCGGCAGGCTTAAATCCCGAAAGCCTGAAAATACGCTTGGTAAAAGATAACGAAATTAATGCTTTTGCGACGGCAGGAGGATATGTTTTCGTTCATACGGGATTGCTTTTAAAAGCGCAAAACGCTCAGGAAGTCATTGCCGTTTTGGCTCATGAAACGGGACATATTTCAGGCGGGCATATTGTCAGGCTGGCGGAAAATATGCGAATTGCCCAAAGGAATATGCTGATTTCCATGATATTGGGAGCCGCTGTCGCCGCTGCAGGAGGCGCAGATGCCGGTGCTGCCGTAATGACGGGCGGAATGTCTTCCGCCAACGGGCTGCTGGCAGGGTACCGCAGAACCGAAGAAAACGCCGCAGATCAGGCGGCGGTTTCGTTGTTAAGCAAAACACGCCACGATTTGAGCGGTTTCAGAAGCATTATGGCGAAACTAAGCCGTCAGGAAAGCTGGCAGGCAGAATACAAAGATGCCGTTTTGTGGCGCACACATCCGATGGTTAAAGAACGTTTGGCGTTTATTTTAAGCAGTGAAGAAACGAAAAAAATTCCTTTTCGTCCCGATTTTCAAAAGATGGAGCGGGAAAATAAGCTGTTTGAACGGATACAGGCAAAATTATTTGCTTTTATTGAGCCGCCCGAAAAAACATTGGAACGCTATCCCGTGTCAAATACCGGGCTTCCCGCCCGCTATGCCCGAGTGATTGCCGATTACAAAAGCGGCAATTTTGAAGAAGCATTAAGCGGTTTGGACGGTTTAATACGGGACTTTCCCGATGATCCGTATTTTTACGAACTGAAAGGGCAGATTTATTTTGAAACGGGCAAAGCAAAAGAAGCCGTTCCTTTTTATGAAAAGGCTGTCTCTTTGTTGCCGGGGTCAGTTTTAATGCGTTTAGGTTTGGCACAGGCTCAGATCGAAACGGACACGCCCGAAAGCTTAAAGGCTGCCGTAAAGAATTTGGAACTGGCGTCGGCGCAGGATTCCGAAATAGCCCTTTTAAGGCGGCTTCAAGCGGTGGCTTACGGACGCACGGGACAGGAAGGATTGGCGGCTTATGCAATGTCGGAATATTATTTCATGTTGTCCGATGCGTCAAAGGCGCTGATGTTTGCCCGCAAAGCCCGAACCCTTTTACCGGCGGGGTCTCCCGCGAGCCTCAGAGCGGCGGATATCGAGGAGCATTTAAGCCGATCGGACGGTCAAAACGGTTTTAGATAAAATAAACCGTCTTGCCAGTTTCGGGTTTTTAACATATCATTTTTGACGGTTAATTTTTATTTACAAAAGGGGAAAATTAAACATGTTGCGTAAATTGTGCGTCGCGTCGCTGATTGCCGTTACGGCGATTCCTGCCGTTTCTCAGGCGTCCGTCTTGGGGCTGATGACCAAAAAAGACGTTGATAAAGCCATTGAAGAATATTTGGATCAAAATCCTCAGGTCGTTGTTGAGGCATTCCAAAAATATCAGGTTATGCAGGAAGCCGAAAAACAGGCTGCCATCGCTCGCGAATTGGCTGTTATCCGTTCGGCTTTGGAAAACGATCCGACTTCTCCGATCATCGGAAATCCGAACGGCGACGTTACCGTCGTTGAATTTTTTGATTATCAGTGCGGCTTTTGCAAACGTATGTTCTCGAAGGTCTTGAAAAGCGTCAATGCCGACGGAAACATCCGTTGGGTATTGCGCGATTTGCCGACCTTGGGTCCCATTTCCCGCACGGCGGCAAAAGCCAGCCTGGCAGCAAATAAACAGGGCAAATTCTTTGAATTCCATCAGGCTATGATGACAAACAATGACCGCTTGGAAGACGAAGACGATGTTATGGACGTCGCCAAAAAAGCCGGTTTGGACGTCAAACAGCTCAAGCAAGATATGGAATCGCCCGAAATCGAAAAGATTTTGAACGATAATGCTCAGCTGGCTTTGAAAGTTCAAACACAGGGTGTTCCGAACTTTATTATCGGCGACTACATTTCTCACGGCGCCATGATGGGCAACGAATTGGAAGAAAACGTTGCCAAGGTTCGTGCTAACGCAAAGAAATAAGATAGTCTGTTTTAAAATGAGAAACCGCCCGATTTTCGGGCGGTTTTTTTACGTTTAAAATAAGCGGACGTTAGGAGTTAAACGTCCCCGGTTAAAAGCTGTATTGCAAAGAATCCGTCAACACCTTTTCTTTGGTGTTTCGATGAACTGTCTTTTTATCCTTTAGTGAAGCCGTAGTCTTTTCAGACGGAGCTTTTACGGGTTGTTTTTTCGGTTTTGGTTCGGAAGTTGTTTGCTCCTTTTTTTTACTCAGGTCTTCATCGGAAGCCGTTGCTTTGTCGACCAACTCGCGGACGGCGCCCGGAGCCAAAGCCGAAAAAGCATTGACGGAAATATCGGGAGAGGGGAGTTCGCCCTTTACGGTATAAGTCGGAGCAATTAAACCGCCGCCTTTTTCTCCGGCGAAAATTTTCCCGATGACGGGAATTTTGCCGAGAAAGCTGTTGATGGTATAGAAAGGAACTAAAGAGCCCCGTAAATTTAAATATCCCGTTTGTCTGTAATATTTTCCGTTCAGCGTAACGCCTAACGAAGGACCGGCGACCAGTCCGTCTTGAATGGACAAGGCGGCATCATTGATCGAGTAGGGAATTTCTGCTTTGTCGAAAACCAAACCTTCTCCTTTAAACAGGTCGACGATGCCGGTAAAGGAAGTCAGCATCAGGATTCGAGATAAAACGGGCATTTCTACCATTCTGAATTCCGAGACAAGCAAGGTTCCTTTTACGCCGTCTTTCGGAGAATAGATTCCTTCTGCGCGCAGGTGACCTCCGCGGATTGAGGAAATATAGTCCAAAGCGGCAAGAGAGCCTCCTGCATCTTCTGAGGTCAGGATATATTTATAATTTTTTCCGTCCGCAGCCGGAAGAAGCGTAAATTTCAAAGGAATGCTTTGCTTGCCGACCAAACCGATGGTTTTAATTTCTTCCCAAACGGATTTATTGCGTTTGGCATAAAGGGCGTTATTCGTCGTGAAGCCTTTTTCGCTAAGCCAGATTTTATCGACGGCGGCATTGATGAACAGAGATTTTTCATTTTCGTTATTTTCGGTTGTCTCCGTCGTTTCATCCAATGCGGTCGGGCTGTCAATAAGCTTGCCGAGATCCAAAGACGCTCCGGCAATATCAATTTTTATGAGGTCTTTGTTAAAACGGATGCGGGCATTTGCATTTGTGCGTCCCGTTTTTAGCGATGTCAGGCGAATTTCTTTTAAAGAAGTCCCTTTATCGAATTTGATGTTTCCTTCGGCGGAGTTTCCCGAAGCATCGTGCAGGTCAAAAAACGGGATTTCTGTTAATTCGTTATTTTTTAAGAAAAGCTTTAGTTTTGCGCTGCCTTTTTCTCCGGCATTTTTTTTCCATCCTGCCTGAGAAAGGTTAATGGCTGCGGCATCCAGATTAAAAGAGATATCAACGGAAGTTTCGGCATTTTGGTTTTCCGTCAGAATCAGGCTGACGGGAACGGGACCTGACAGAGAGGGCGGAACCAGGAAGCCCGTATCGAAGTCAAAAGATTTTCGGGCAGAATCCGTTAAAACGGTTTTAAAATCGATTTTTGTTTTATCGGTTTTTTTCGTGTCAAAGGATTTGGTCAAGGCAAATTCGGCGGGAGAGAAAAGGAAGCTTCCCATTCCTTTTATGTTGACTTCCGATCCTTCGACATCCAAAGACAAAGCAACGTCTTGCAAGCCGAAATCGGCGACCAGATTTTGGAATTCACCGTTTGTTACGACAGCGGTTGCGCCGATTTTCAGCTGGTCGGAAGAAACGAACGCATCACCGATCGGAAAATCCAGCCGTAAATTTCCTTTAACGTCGCCGGCGGTTTTTTGCGGGTCTATGCCCAAATCTTTTGTGATGTCCAAGGGCGGCTGATCCAATATTTTCAGTGCATTGGCGACGGAGCCTTCCAAATCCAGAACGACTTTTCCGTCAGAAAGCTCCTGTTCCAAATTGTAAAACGAGACGAGTCCTTTTTTAACGGAAACGTCGAAAGAACTGCCCGAAAAAATGTTAATGTTTACGGCATCTCTGCTCAGGCTGACGTTTCCTGATACGTTTACGACTTCGGGCATGCCGTCCATGTAAGTGATGTTGGTGTTTTTAACGTTGACGATGCCGAAAACTTTATCGCAATCAATCGAGGCTTCATCTTTCATTCCGACGAAATGCAAATTGAAATTTCCGTCTTCAATGATGCCGTCTCTCATATTTTCTTTGATCCACGAATGGATGTCGGGTTCAATGGTGGCGGGCCAATAATCGGGTAATTTATTGACGGGGATGTCTGAAACGCGGGCTTTCATGACGGCGGAGACGGTTTCCCAGCTTTTTGTATCGAGAGCTTTTCCGATTCCCTGTACGGAAATGTTTCCCGAAGCGTCGCCGTTTGTCAGTCGGACATTAAATTCCGAAATGTCGAGTTTGTCGCCTTTATCATATATGGTGCCGTTTACCGAAAAAGAATTAAGGTCGTAGTCGGCAATGATCGGATCGGGCAAAAGCAGGCGCCCTTTTGAACCTTTTAAAGAAAATTCGATTTTTTGAATGGCGTCTCTTAACGCTGAAATTTTTTTTGCTTTCAGCAGTGCGGCGGTTTCCAGATGAGTCGTCGTTTTAAAATTTATCGGCGTTGTCAGCTGTTTTAAAAAAGGATATTTGTCGGCGACGGACAATCTGGAAGCGTCAATATTGTTAAAACGAAAAGACAGTTTTAATGCGGTTTTGTCTTTATTCCATCCTCCGTTGACTTTCATGGTCAGCGGGATTGTTTTTGTTTGCAGGGTCATTGCGCCGGAAAGAGTGTTTTTTCCGTTTTTATTGGAATATGTCAAATCGGCGGACGGAATGATCCATTCGATGTTATGATATTCGTCGGTGATTCGTACTTTTGCGTTAACCAAAGAAAACGTAGAGAGATACGTTTCTTTTTCCAAATAAGACAGCAATGTATCGACGGGCAGAACGGTGTCGGTTTCCGTTTTATCAGCCACGGTTTCCGTAGAAACCGTTTGATTTTTAGAAGAACGGACGGAACCGTCTTTTCCGATATACAAGTGCAGGGAAGGACGGTAAACGGCCAAAGATTTCGGAGCGATAATGCCGCGCAGCAAAGCGCGGAAACTAATGGAAACGGATAATTCCGGCACGGAAGAAATCAACAGTCCGTTTTCGTCGGTGACGCGGAATCCTTTGACGACCAAATCGACGGGTCTGGAAGCATTTCTCCAAATCAGCTGAGCCGATTTAATGTTAATATCGGCTTTTGATTCCGGCACCGCAAAGGCATGGATGACATAGGGGATCAATCCGTCAACATTTATGGGAGCACGGTACAATCGCCACAAAAAAGCCCCGCAACCGATGAACACGCACAGGATGCACAGTTGCAATAAAATCAGAAACGGTCTGAAAAACTTGCGAAGCATAGAGAATCCTCCTAATCTTAGTGGAGATTATAGGATTCAGAATTTTTTCTTTCTATAGATAATATGGATACTTTGCAAAAAAACGACAGTATTGACGCACGCTTGAAAGCTCTTGAAATTTTGTTCAAAGAATGCAGTCCTTATTTGACTTCGTTATATGCGTGCGAATATGAAATTTTAAAACGGGCGGTTTCGGAAGGATACGACGAAACGTTTGCCGCGTTGCTGAAAGAAGCCTTTAAACGGCTTTATTTTTCAGAGGATAAAGAAAGCGTATTTAAAGGTCTCAGGCGCTTAAAACGTCAAGCCGCATTAATAGCGGCATCTGCGGATATCGAAAATATATGGGATTTGACGCATTTAACGCGCAGCTTGTCGGTTTTGGCAGAACTGTGCGTACGGATTGCCGTGTCTTTCGTGCTCAGACAGGCGGCGAAAAAGGGCGAATTTCAAATAAAAGATCCGCATTATCCCGAAAAAGACAGCGGTTTTTTCATTTTGGCAATGGGAAAACTCGGCGGACGGGAACTGAATTATTCTTCGGATATAGATTTAATCGCGCTGTTTGACGGTAATAAGGCGCCGTACATCGGCAGAAAAGATGTCGGCACTTTTTTTATTCGCGTGACAAAAGAAATGATTTCTCTTTTGGATGAAAGAACCGAAGACGGCTACGTTTTTCGCGTTGACATGCGGTTGCGCCCTGATCCCGGATCAACGCCGGTGGCCGTTTCTTCGGCGGCAGCGGAATGTTATTACGAAAGTTTTGCTCAAAACTGGGAACGCGCCGCGTTTATCAAAGCACGCGTTATTGCGGGCGACAAAGATGCGGGAACCGAATTTTTAAAAGACATACGTCCTTTTATTTGGCGCAGGACGTCGGATTTTTATGTTTTGGAACAAATCCGGTCTTTGAAATATTCGTTTTCTTCGGGGCGACGGGAAGATTTTTGCCTGAAAGGACATAACGTTAAATTAGGACAGGGCGGCATTCGGGAAATCGAATTTTTTACCCAACTTCAACAACTGTTGTGGGGCGGCAGAGACGCGAAATTGCGCTTGCGCTCAACGTTAAATGCGTTATGTGCTTTGGAAAAAAGCGGTTGGGTTTCTTGCGAACATTATACGGCGCTGAAGGAAGCTTATCTTTTTTTGAGAAAGGTTGAACATCGCCTTCAAATGGTGTCGGACGAACAAACGCAAACATTGCCCGCGGATGATGACGCTTTTTCGCGTTTGGCAAAATTTTGCGGGTTTGAGGATGTAAAAACGTTTGAAGAGTCATTACTCAAACAAATGCGCCGGGTACAGGAAATTTATGAAACGCTGTTTCAAAACGAAACCGAAGACGCAGAGGATATTTGGGCGTTCGGAGGGACGGAATTACCTGATGAAACTCGAAAAAAACTTGAAGAGCTGGGATTTAAGAAAACGGAATATATAAGCGATTGCGTGCGCGGATGGCTTTCGGGACGTTATCGCGCGTTCAGAAGCGATCGTGCCAGAGCCTTGATGGAAGGATTGTTGCCGTTAGTTTTTAAATCGTTGTCGAAAACGGGGGACGGCGATGCGGCGTTTATACGTTTTGACGATTTTTTAAAGGGCTTGCCATCGGGGATACAGCTTTTTTCTTTGTTTCAATCCCGCCCCGCATTGCTGGATTTAACAGCCGAAGTGATTTCTTCTTCGCCGTTTTTGGCAACTTGGTTAACGCGCTTTCCGGATTTGTTTGACGCCGTCCTGTCTCAGGATTTCTTTGAACCGTTTCCCGAACTTGAAAAATTAAAAGAAGAAATCGCCGAACAAACCGCTTTTGCCGAAGATTTTGACAAGACGCTTGAATTGCTTAACCGTTTTGTCCGTGAAAAAAAATTCCGTTGCGGCGTCAGATTTCTTCAAGGTATGGACGACGGACATGCCGTCGGAAAAAATCTGGCAAATCTGGCTGAAGCGGCTTTATCGATCTTGTGTCCCGCCGTCAGGGGCGAGTTTGAAAAACGGTTCGGAAAAATAGACGGTTCATCATTTTCTTTTGTCGTGATGGGCAAAGCCGGCAGCGGGGAAATGAATTTCCGTTCCGATTTGGATATTTTGTTTTTGTACGATGCTCCCGAAGGATCCGTTTCCTGCGCGGGGACGACTTCATTGTCTGCGGGGACGTATTTTGCCCGTCTCGGGCAAAGATTTGTCAGCGCTTTGTCTTCGGACACGGCGCAAGGCGCATTGTGGGCGGCGGATATGCGTTTGCGCCCGTCTGGCAACGCAGGACCCGCCGCCGTCTCTGCCAGCGCGTTTAAAAAGTACTATGAAAACGACGCGTGGACTTGGGAAAAAATGGCGTTGTGTAAAGCCAAAGCCGCATGGGGAGACGTAAAAAACGCAACAAAGGATATAAAAGACGTCTTAACGCGAATAAACGACGAAGAAAAACTGAAAACCGACGTAACGGACATGTATAACCGCGTTACGGAAGCCCATGCTTCAAAATCGCCGTGGGACGTTAAATATGCCAAAGGCGGTATGGTTGAAATCGAATTCGGCGTTCAGTATTTGCAATTGAAGTTCGGGCATGAACATCCCGATTTGCTGCTGCGCAACGTTGAAGACGTTTTGAACAAAGCGTCGGCATTATCATTGATTCCCGAAAAAACGCGAGATGTTTTGTTATCGGCGTATCGGCTCTGGCAGGATTTGTCGGTTCTGTTTTCTTTGTGCTATGCGCAAGACGGGACACCGGGCGAAGACACGGCGGGAGCCGACGCAAAATTATGCAAGTTTTGCGGTGCGAAAGATTTAGACGGCGCTTTGCAAAAAATACGTGAAACTTTGGAAACGGCGACGTTACACAGGCTGTTCTGAGATGCAAACGGCACCTTTGAGATGGACGGCCGCCTGATCCGCGGTCGCCGCGTCATTAGCATGGACAAAAGCCAAAGGTACGCGCGGAGAAACATACATTCCCGGCTTGCACATATTCGTATAACCGGCGGCATAGTCGATTTTTTGTTCCAAATACAAATGCCCGCCGCCCATCTGAATGACGGACAATCCGATCCAGCGGACATTCATGGAGCTGACGTATCCTTCTTTGTCGGGATAGACGGGACGTATGATTTGAGCCGTCGGCAGATACGGAGCGGGATTTTCCGCAAATCCCGCAGAAACGCCCTGTTCATAGAGCATACGTGAAAACCGTTCCGCCGCTTCGCCGCAATCAAGGGCGTTTTCGATTTTTTCAACGGCTTCTTCGGCAGTCTGCACCATTGCGTTCTGCATCAGGGAAGCCGAACAAAAACGGCAAACTTCTTCATGCAACTCGGGGTCGCGCTGTTGAGGAGAGCAGGTTAAATACGTCCAGACTTCCTGTATTTCAAGGGCATTTCCGATACTTGAACCGATAATGTGATCCATCGGAGAATAAGTAAATGCGGTTTTAATATCAAAGGCATCTGCGGCTTCTTTGATTTTTTCGGCGCAATTTTCGGCGGCTTCTCGGGTTTCTGTAAAAGCTCCGCTGCCCGATTTCATATCAACGGTCAGCGTTTTCAGTCCGCTTGCGATTTTTTTTGCCATCATTGACATAATCAACATCGGAATGCTGTTCACGGTGGCGGTAACGTCTCGGATCCCTTGGATACGGCTGTCGGCGGGGATGATTTGATCCGTCGGGGACATAAACGCGCATCCCGAATTTTTCAAAGCTTTTCTGAATCGGCTGAGCGACGGTCGCGACGTAAAGCCGCGTATGCCTTCCAGCTTATCCAAAGAACCGCCCGTATGGTACAGCATTCGTTCGCAAATCATCGGAGCATAAGCACCGCATGCCGCCATGACGGGCGCCGCAATAATTTCCAGCTTGTCTCCGACGCCGGGCATCGCGCACAATCCGACGACGGGGCCGTCCAAATCGGCAGCGGACCAGTCCAAGACCATGCCCGTATCAACGATGGCATTAATAAAACAGATCATTTCATCGGTATCCATGCCTTTGATCAGCAAAGCCATTGTCAACGCGGCGATTTGTCCGTCGGAAACCGACCAATCGTCAATGCCCCGAACGAACTCTTCAATTTCTTCGGGGGTTAATTTTTGACCGTCGCGTTTTTTTCTGATGATTTCCTGGGCCAGCATTACAGATATCCGATATTTTTTTTTAATTGACCAAAAAGGGCATCTTATAAAGATGCCCTTTCATTTTTATTTCAAAAAGGACGTTCCGTCCTGGCAGGGCGGTAAACCGAAGTAATCGGCAATCGTCTGCCCGATGTCGGCGTAAGTGTCGCGCCGACCGATATAACGGGGCTTGATACCGGGACCGAACATAATGACGGGGACGTGTTCGCGCGTATGATCCGTTCCTTTGTATGTCGGGTCGCAACCGTGATCGGCGGTAATAAAGACGATGTCGCCTTCTTTTAATTCTTTCATCAATTCGGGCAGGCGGCTGTCAAAATATTCCAATCCCGCGGCATAGCCCGAAACGTCGCGGCGGTGGCCGAACATCATGTCAAAATCGACAAAGTTCGGGAAAATAATGGTCTTATCGCCGGCCGTTTTTACCTGTTCCAGCGTACGGTCGAAAATTTCGGGCAAACCTGAAGCTTTGACGGCTTTTGTAATGCCTTGTCCTGCGAAAATATCGCTGATTTTTCCGATGGAAACGACTTCGCCGCCGGCTGCTTTCATCTTATCCAGAACGGTCGGAGCGGGAGGCAGAACCGAATAGTCGTGGCGTCCCGCCGTGCGTTTAAAGGTTTCTTTCGTTTCGCCTTCAAAGGGGCGGGCGATAACGCGGGCAATGTTGTATTTGTCAACCAGCTTGCGGGCGATTTTGCAAATTTCGTACAAACGTTCCAATCCGAAATGCTTTTCATGGGCACATATTTGGAACACGCTGTCTGCCGAGGTATAGACAATGGGTTTGCCCGTTTTAATGTGTTCTTCGCCCAATTCTTCCAAAATAACGGTTCCCGAAGCGGCTTTATTGCCCAGAACTCCGGGGATTTTGGCTTCTTTGACGAATTCGTCAATCAGTTCTTTGGGAAAACTGGGGTATTCGGGCGGGAAATATCCCCAATTGAAACGGACGGGAACACCTGCCATTTCCCAATGTCCGCTGGACGTATCCTTGCCTTTGCTGATTTCTTTGGAATATCCGTAGACACCTGTAATTTCCGAAACGGGGATTTCCAAATTCGGAGCGTATTCGCCGTTGCACTGTTTATAGAGTTCGCCCAATCCTAATTTGACCATATTGGGGACTTTCAGTGCGCCCGAACGGTTTTTTTCCGCTTTGCCTTCGGCGCAGGCTTTGGCAATATTGCCCAGCGTGTTTGCGCCGACGTCACCGAAATCCGCCGCATCGGGGGCTTCGCCGACACCAAAGGAATCCAACATTAAAATTATTGCCCGTTTCATTTTTATCACCTTATTTTGTCATTACTCGGTTATTGTTTCGATGATCGCGGAAGTTTCCGACGGGGCTTCCGACGATATTTGAACCATATTTTGCAACATTTGAGCCGCTTCGGCAAACGTTTCTTCGTCGGCGGCGCGGATAACGGCCAAAGGTCTTTCTTTATCAACGTATTCGCCGATTCGTGCAACGTCGGTCAGACCGACCGAATAATCGATACGCTGATCCGCAGTACGGCGTTGCCCCCCCAAAACGATTAAAGCCGTTCCGATTCCGCGCGTGTCGGTTTTGCAAAGATAGCCTTCGCTTTGTGCATAGACGGGGCGGCAGACCGGCGCTTGAGGCAAATATTTTTGCACGTCGTCCGTAAAGTCGGCGGGACCGCCCAGCGCGGCAACCATTTTTGCAAATTTTTCCAAAGCATGGCCGCCGTCCAACGCTTTTTGCATTTTTTGCGCGGCGTCTTCGCGAGACGAAGCCAAATTCGTGGACAGCAGGGCTTCGGTTCCCAAAGTCGTAACGATTTCCGTCAATCTGGAATCGCGGTATTCGCCTTTGAGGTACCCGACGGCTTCAGCGACTTCGACGGCATTGCCTGCCGTTTTTCCCAAGACTTGGTTCATATCCGTCAACACGGCGCGGGTCGGCATATTGGCGTTTTTGGCAACGCGGACAATGGTTCGCGCCAATTCACGGGCTTCTTCTATATTTTTCATAAAAGCACCGTTCCCGCATTTTAAGTCCGTTACCAACGCATCCAAGCCTTCTGCCATTTTTTTAGACAGGATGGACGAAGCGATCAGCGGAATCGATTCGACGCTGGCCGTGACGTCGCGCACGGCGTACAGGCGTTTGTCGGCAGGAGCCAGATCACCCGTTTGTCCGATCAGCGCGCAACCGACTTCGCGGGTTACTTTTTTAAATTCCTCAACGGACGGGACGGATATGTAGCCGGGAATGCTGTCCAGCTTGTCAAGTGTACCGCCCGTATGCCCCAGTCCGCGTCCCGCAATCATCGGAACGTATCCGCCGCAGGCGGCAATGAGCGGCGCCAGAATCAAGCTGGTTTTATCGCCGACCCCGCCCGTGGAATGTTTATCCACGACGGGGCCGTTCAGGTTTTCGGAGCTCCAGTTCAGGACTTCGCCGGATTTAGCCATCGCTTCGGTCAATGCCGACGTTTCGTCGTCATCCATGCCTTTCAGGCAGACCGCCATTGAAAAGGCGGCAATTTGACATTCCGAGACGGACCAATCGGTTATCCCTTTGATAAAGAATTCGATTTCTTCTTTGGATAGCTTTTGTCCGTCCCGTTTATGCCGAATGACTTCCTGAGGAAGCATACTCAGTATCCTTTGTTATCGGCGGGAGCCTGTCCGTAGCCCATGGATGCCAACAGGCTGTCGCGCAATCCGCTGGCGCCGAAACGGAAGGTCATCAGGCTGATCCATTTCGGTCCCATGATTTTGTCGGCCAGCGTCATATAGTCGGCGGCCTGTTCCGTGGAACGCACACCGCCCGAAGCCTTAAAGCCGACGGGCTTTCCGGATTCGCGGATGACTTCCAACATGACATTGGCGGCTTCCAACGTTGCGGACACGGGCGTTTTTCCCGTGGACGTTTTGATAAAGTCGGCACCGCAGGCAATCGAAAGGCGGCTGGCTTCGGCGATTGTATTGGCATGCGCCAAAACGCCGCTTTCAATAATGACTTTCATGGTTTTTCCGGCGCACGCTTTTCTGGTGGCGTCCAGCAATGCCTTTGCAGAAGCCGTATCGCCGTCCATAAAGGCTTTGTAAGGCAGAACGACGTCGATTTCGTCGGCACCGTCGGCAACGGCTTGTTTCGTTTCGGCAACCGTTGCTTCGATGTCCGTGCCGCCGTGCGGGAAGTTAACGACCGTCGCAACACGGACGGGCGTTCCTTTTAATTCTTCTTTTGCCAGCTTGACAAAGCGCGGCCAGATGCAAACGGCGGCGGTGTGTCCGAATTCGCCGTGAGACTTGGCACACAACGTTTTGACGGTTTCTTCGGTATCCGTGTCGTTCAGGCTGGTCAGATCCAGCAAAGCCAAAGCTCTGGCGGCCTGTTCTTTTAAAATCGTATCCATATTAAATCTCCGCTACCAGACGCGTAATGACGCGCTGTAATTTTTTGCCGGCTTCATTTGCCTGCGCCAGCGTTTCTTCGTGGGTTTGTTTTTCGTTGACCATTCCGGCGCCGTAATTCGTAATGACGGACACGCCGGCGACTTTCATGCCGCAGTGAATGGCGCACAGAGTTTCCGAAACGGTCGACATGCCGACCGCATTGGCGCCCAACATTCTGAACATCATGATTTCGGCGGGGGTTTCAAAGTTCGGACCCGACGTCATTAAATAGACGCCCATGTACATGTTGACGCCTTCTTTTTCGGCGGCTTCAATCATCTTTTTTCGCAGTTCAGGGTCGTAGGCGTAAGTCATGTCGGGGAAACGGGGACCGAATTCTTCGTCATTCGGACCGATAAGGGGATTGCATCCCGACAGATTGATGTGGTCGGAAATGACCATAAGGCTTCCGGGCCCCATGTCGCTGTTTAAAGAACCGGCGGCGTTGGTTAAAATCATTTTTTCGATGCCGACTTTCTTATAAGAGCGGATCACCAAAGCCAAAGACGCGGGGCTGTGTCCTTCATAGAAATGGACGCGCCCTTGCATGCACAAAACGTCAACGCCGTTTAATTTCCCGATGACCAGGCGTCCCGCGTGACCTGAAACGGTGGAACGGGGAAAGCCTTCAATTTCTTCATAGGGGATGATGACGGGGTTTTCGATGGCTTCTGCCATGCCTCCCAGGCCGCTCCCTAAAATAATGCCGATTTTCGGACGGTAATCACCGATTTTGGCTTTGATCTGAGCTGCAACCTGATTGATTGTTTCTTTCATAGAAATCCTCTTATGTTTTTGGTTAGACCCGGCTTAATGACCCAAGTTTTCGGGGCCGAACGAAACCGGTAAAAGTTCGGACAAAAGCATTGACTTGCGCACGCCGTTGCGGTCGCAAATGTGAACAACCGTCTGAGGCGTCGCAAATTCTCGAATCCTTTGGCGGCACGAACCGCACGGGGAAACCAGATTTTCTCCGTCGCCCATCACGACGATTTCGGCAATTTTATCGTCTCCGCCCAAAACCATGGCGGAAACAGCGCCCTGTTCGGCGCACGAACCCGCAGGATAGGCCGCATTCTCGACGTTGCAACCGGCGTAAAGCTTGCCGCTTTGCGCCCGAATGGCCGCGCCGACGCGAAAATGCGAATACGGAACATATGCCCGATCCATTGCGTCTCGAGCCATTTGTAACATTTCGTCCATCGTATCCATGTTGTTGTTTTCCTTTAATTCATTTCCCGTCCTTTGTTACGGGATAAATTATTAAAGTAATAACAGAATTTTCATCCCCCGCCATCATTTTTTTTGCGTTTGTCCGCCTTGTTTCTTTTTAAAAAAGAAAAAAACGTTGGTTTTCGTATCGCCCTATTTTATAAGAAAACAGTTCCTGTGTTGTTTTATGAGGTTATGGCTATGAAAATCCCTCCCGAATTCCCGACTCTTCATATTTTGCAGCATCCGCTGATCCAACATAAGCTGACGCTGATGCGCGACGTAACGACGTCGACTCGGACGTTCAGAGAATTGCTGAAAGAAATTGCTTTGCTGATGGGATACGAAGTAACGCGCACGTTGCCCCTGACGTACGAAGAAATCGAAACGCCCCTGTGCAAGATGAAAGCTCCCGTCATTGCGGGCAAAAAACTGGCCGTCGTGCCGATCCTAAGGGCGGGAATCGGAATGGCCGACGGATTATTGCAGCTGGTGCCGTCCGCACGCGTCGGACATATCGGGCTGTATCGCGATCCGGAAACGCTTAAACCCGTCGAATATTTGGTTAAGCTGCCGCCCGTCGACGACCGCCTGTTCATTTTGGTCGATCCCATGCTGGCGACGGGAAATTCCGCCAATGCCGCCGTTGATGCGTTGACCAAGCGCGGCGTCTCCGAAGATAAAATCATCTTTTTGGCTTTGGTCGCCGCCCCCGAAGGCGTCAAAGTCTTTTCAGAAGCCCATCCGAAAGTCCCCATCTATGTCGCAACATTGGACGATCACCTGAACGAACATGCGTATATCGTTCCGGGATTGGGCGATGCGGGCGATCGTTTATTCGGTACAAAAACCAGATAAGTTTGTTATACTTGTGTTTGTCGGTTTGTCTTTGCGGAGGTTTGGTGCGTGAAAAAAACGCTGATTATCCTGTTTGTTGTTTTGGCTTTGTTGGGCGGCGTCGCTTATTTCGTCCTGCCGACGACAATTAACTGGGGCGACTATATACAGGAAGTCTCTGCCGCCGTGAAAAAATCAACGGGGCGTTCTTTGGTCGTTCAGGGAACTCCCGTCTTTACGATGCGCCCCGTCCCCGTTTTAAAAATCGGAAAGCTGACAATGACAAACGCCGCCGGCGCGTCCATGCCGAACATGATGACGGCAGAAGGCGCCGAAATTCAATTCGATGCCGGCGCGTTGTTCCGCAGGCAGACCAAAATTAAAAAAATTACGCTTTTCTCGCCGAAATTCTTCGTCGAAGATTTGCAGGACGGAACGCCGAACTGGCAACCGTCTTTTTTGCTTCGCGCTCCCTCGGGAAAAGGTGTCGGCTTTGAAAGTCTGCTGGTTAAAAACGGTTCGGCATTCGTCAGGGCGGATAAATATTCCGAACCGCAAACTTGGAATAACATCAATGCCGAAGTCTTTGCCGATACGATGCAAGGTCCTTTCTTTTTGGAAGGAAACCTGTCCGCGCTGTCAACGACGTTCGGCTTTTCAATGAAAATCGAAAAGATCGAACCGGGTAAGTCGCCGGAATTTAATCTGCGGCTGTTAAATGCGCCCGCCGAAGCGACTTTTTCCTTTTCGGGCGGTTACGGCGCCAAAGACGGCGACAAAGATGCTTTGGAAGGAAACGTCAATTTTGAAATCAGAAAAACCGCTCAAGCCGCAAAAATCCTCTTTCCTGACGCCAAAGCGTTGCCGGCGGATTTGTTCCGGCCGCTGGTCGGTAATCTGACGGTAAAAAGCAAATCGTCCGAACGCTTGACCGAGCTTAGCGAAGTTTTGTTTAAATTCGGGACGTCTTCGGCAACGGGTAAAGTCGAAATTAAAAGATTAAGCCCCGAAGAAAAAGCCGCCAGAGAAACTGCGGCTCCCGCCGGCGAAGAAGAGGAAGACGAAGAAGAAATCTTCCTGATTGATCCCGACCGCCCCAACGAACGTTTTTCTTTAAAAGGATTGCCTGAAAAATTAAACATCCATGAAAACGCTTTGCCGAAAATCATCAAAGGCGAGTTTTTGTTTTCTCAGTTTGCCGCAGACCCCTTGGCGAAAAATGCCGCTGCTTTGATTGATTTCATTTCGGAAACGGGCGAAAAGTCTTCTTCGGACGACGAATTCGACATTAAAGTGGCTTTTGATACCGCCGAATTGCACGGCGATTTGATTCGCCAGATGAAAATGACTTTTTCCGAAGATGCAAAAGGAATCAAAATTTCCGATATTCAGGCATCTTTGCCCGGAAATGCCGATATTGCTGGAAATATCGTCCTGGATATGTCGGGCAGACAGCCCGTATTTGACGGAGAAGGGAGAATCGAAGCCGATAACGTCGGAGCTTTGTTAAAGTGGGCCGGATTGAAAGTTCCCGAAGAAATCCCGCAAAATTTATTGCGTACTTTTTTGATGTCCGCGAAATTTAAGGCTGCCAAAAACGGTGCCGTCATCGAAAATGCGGATATTTCGCTGGATCAGATGAAAATAAAAGGCGCTCTCAGTCTGCGTACGGTCGGGCGCAAAGCCGTCGCCGTTACGGCAGATGCCAACGAATTGAATTTTGATGCGTATTTTCCGAAATCCCGTGAAGAAGCTTTAAAAAAACACGAAGAATTCTTTTCTCAAAATTTGTCGTTTCCTCAAAAAATCCGCCGCATCTTCGATAAGTTGGCTTTTGTGAACGATACGGATATCGTCCTTAATTTAAAATCCGGTCAGTTCTCTTGGGGGAACGTCAAGGCTGATTCCGTCGAAGCCGATTTGTCGGCTTCCCGCGGATATATGCAAATTAAAAATTTCGCCGTTAAAAATTTCGCGTCGGCTTCCTTTGATATCTCGGGCGGCGCTTCCGGATTCGGCGGAACGCCTTTGTTTAAAAATTTGCGCATCGGCTTTGATACAAAACGTTTGAACGATTTTATGAAAGCGGTCGGAATTTCTCTGCCAAAAGAAATTACCCGTTCGGATACGTTGAATATCAGTGCGGAAACAGACGGGACGCTTGATGCGTTTGATTTCGGCGCAGATGCAAAAATGGGCGAATTCAACGCCGTTGCAACAGGGTCTGTCGAAAACGTCCTGAGCGATCCGGATTATACGATGCAACTAAGTCTGAAACACGAAAATTTAAGAAATTTTGCCCGCCTCTTTACCGATAAATACCGTCCGGCATTGGCAAATCCCGGCGTGTTTTCCGGAACCGTTCATGTCGTTAAAAACGGAAATGTCTGGCAGCTCTCCGATATTGATTTCAATATCGGCGAAAACGGACTTTCCGGATCCGCCAGATATGACGCAAATGCAAAAATGCCGAAACTGTCGGCGGTACTTGCATCAGGTCGCTTGGAGCCGTTTTCTTTTCTGCCGCGTCTGAATTTTTTGGATCCCGCCGACGTGGATATGTCGACAACGACGACTGCAGAAGGCAGCAAAGAAAAACAGGGATTTAACCTTTTCTCTTCTTTGATGAAAAAACGAGACTTTCAAAAAAATCAGCTCGATTTTTCTTTTTTGGGAAATTATGAAGCCGATATCCAGCTCAAAGCCGAAACGCTGGTCTTTGATAAACTGGTGCTGAACGATGTTGATTTGGGGCTGAACCTGACCCCCGCAGATGTGAAGTTGGATATTCGCCACGCCTTGTGGGAAGGGGCAAATGTCGTTTCCATCGCAACGTTCAAAATTGAACCCGATAAATCGCCGTCGGTCGTTTGGCGCACGCGTTTGGCTGATTTGCCCGCCGTCTCAAAGGCATTCGGTTCCAAAGGATTGGATTTGTCTTATCAGAAAATGACGATAGATATTAATCTGTCTTCTCAGGGAAAGACGGCAAACGATATGGTTAATGCACTGTTGGGCGGCGGCAGAATTTCATTTTCAAATCCTGTGCTCGAAGGCGTTGATTTCGCCGGAATGGAAAATGCGCTGTCCGCACGGGGACAAGCCGCCCGCGATGCTTTGCTGAATTCCGCAAAGACCGGAAAAACGCTTTTGTCTGAGCTTTATGCTCCTTACCGTGTTGCTGACGGCGAAATAAAATTCGATCCGATAACGGTAACGTATAACCAAAATACGTCTAAAAGCAGCAATCTGTCCTACGATTATAAAAAAAGACGCTTAAATTACATGATCGGAATTAATTTAACGTCTCCGTCCATGTTGGATGTCGTTCGGGAGAGAATGCCCGAATTTGAAGTGCGCGGCGTCGGCGAAATCGGTGCGGTGGCCGTATCGGACAACGCCTCCGAACTTGCAAAGACGATGGCTGATATTGAAGAAGAAGCCGAAGCTCAGCGTAAAGCAGAAGAAGAACGGCGGGTAAAAGAAGAAGAAGAACGCCAAAAAAATATTCAGAACGAGCTGTCGGAAGAATATTCCAGACTGGAAAACGAACTGGGCATCAGGATAGATGATCTGAAATTAAAGATTGACAGCCTGAAACCTTACGACGGAAAAGTCTATTCCGTTCAAAAGTATTTAATTCCGTTGAGAAACGTTTTGAAATCTTGGAATAAATTCTTAGATGACGTCAAAGCGGAAAAAGAGGCTCCGAAAACGCAGGAAGCCTTGGATAAGAGACGTTTAAGCCTACAGGAAGACGTTCTGTCGAAGCTGCCGGAAACCGAACAAGTGTATTTTTCGGCTCAGCTGGAAGGTGCGAGGGGCTTGATTGAAAATCGTCAGATTCAGGCACGGAAATGGTTGGAACAAGCCGCGAAAATAAAGGCGTCTTATCCCGAAGAAAAGGAAATTGCTTCTGCTGCCGACCTGATTTCTCAAGAAATAAAGAAATTGGACGATTTCGTGGTACAAGCCGAAAAAACGGAAGATTATCATCCCTTGACGCTGATGATCGCGGATGCGGATGCTGTTTTTGAAAAAATTAAAAAGTCTTTTGAATCGGCGGAACAGGCGGCTAAAAAGAAGGCCGAAGAAATAAAAGCAAAAGAAGAAGCAAAACGCAAGGCGGAAGAGGAACGTAAAAAAGCCGAAGAAGCCGCAAAGAAAGCCCAAGAGGAAGCAAAGCGCAAAGCCGAAGAAGAACGCAGCCGGACAATCTTCAGAACCGACGGCATCCGTTCTTCGTCAAATGATATCGAACGGGATGAAAATAAATCCGATAAAAAGCCGACGTTTAAGTTAATCCCCGAAACGCAACCTGCCGACAACAGGGGAGACGAGGTTCAAAAAACAAAGAAAACCGTGATTATCCGCAGACGCTGATAAATCAATCAGCTTTTGCGGATAATGCCGCCTCCGACGACTGTGTCGCCTCTGTAAAGGACGACGGATTGACCGGGAGTAACGGCTTTTTGCGGTTCATCAAAACTCAGCGTCAGTATATTATCGCTTATTTCCGAAACGCTGACCGTCTTAGGCGGTTGGGAAGAACGCAGTTTCGCCGTTAAGGTTTCGCCTGCAAACGGCGGCGTTGCAATCCAATTTAAAGAATCCGCCGAACAGGTTTTCTTTAATGTTTGGGCTTCGGGCGCAACGATGACTTCGTTTTTTTGGGCGTCAACGCCGATAACGTATAAAGGTTCGCTGTAAGCGATACCCAATCCTTTGCGTTGCCCGACGGTATAATTCCAAAAGCCGTGATGTTTACCAAGTATTGTTCCGTCAATCAGGACGATTTTTCCTTCGCGGGGAGGCGCATTTAACAAATCGGCATAGTCACCCGAATAAAAATCCTGACTGTCGGGTTTGTCGTGAACCGCCAAACCGTAACGTTCCGCCATGGCTCGAACCTGCGACTTCATCAGGTTCCCCAGCGGGAAAAGAGTGCGGGAAATCTGCGTCGGCGTTAAGCGGTATAAAAAATAGCTTTGGTCTTTTTTGGGATCAATTCCCGTTTTTAAAACGGTTTTTCCCGATTCCTGAACCGTTCGCGCATAATGCCCCGTTGCGAAATAATCAAAATCGATTCCTTTGTTTAAAGCGGCTTCGGTTAAGACGCCGAACTTCATAAAATGGTTGCATCTGACGCACGGGTTTGGCGTCCGACCTGCCATATATTCCGAACGAAAATAATCAAGGACGTATGTTTTGTATTCCTGCGAACAATCAAAAGCATAATACGGAATGTCGATTTGGCGGCAGATTTCACGCGCCGTTTCGATGACTTTTTCTTTGTCGCAGTCATAGCAGCCGTGCCCCGTTAAAGAGCTCATCCCGTTTTGGCGGTTATGAATCGCCATGGTTACGCCGGTAACGTTATAGCCTTGTTCTTTTAAAAGCAGAGCGGCAAGAGAAGAATCGACGCCGCCGCTCATGCCGACGATGACGTTTTTTTTCGTTTTTGACATATATACAGCCTTTGTTAAAAGACGCCTCTTTCGTTTTTATATACCAAACTTTCCGAAAAATCGGAAAAAAGAGTTCTCAAACGAAACGATTTTTAGTAACGTCTTATCTTCTTGTGTATATAATTTCGTTAAAGGGAAGAACGAAGGGATGTCTTTTATGAAACGCGTAACGAGATGTTTAATGTCGGCTTTTATTGCGGTTTCTTTTTTGTCGGGGTGTGCCTCTTCTCAGCCGGTTTCCGAAGAAGAAAGCCAAACAGCCGAAGTTCAGAC
>HF994923.1:46672-57864 GCA_000434295.1 Acetobacter sp. CAG:977
GACGGCTCCCTCCGTTCAACAGCCTCCCGAACAGAAAGAAATTTCCGATGATGATTTAAAACGCGCCATTCAACAGGCTGTTCGTTCTTTGTTGCGCTCGGGCGTTTTGGATAATCCGAACGGCGGGCGTTATGTGGTGACTGTTTCCCGTGTCGCCAATTTAAGCAAAGCGCCTTTGGATACGGAAGAAGCCGTTCGCAGGATTCAGGCAAATCTGGCTGTCGGTAAAAAAGTCAGAGTTGTTTTAGCTGATAATGCTGCCGTTTCTCCGGAAATTAACGTGTCTGCCAGAATTACCCAACGGACGGCTTATGTCCGCAGCGGCAAAAGGATTGAATATTATCTGCATTTGACTTTGACGGAAATCAAAAGCGGAATCGTTTTGGGTGAAAACGTTACGCCGATTTTAAAACGTCGCCGCAAGTAATTACATAAAAACAAATTCGATATCGTTGCCGTCTTCTTCATCGGCATCGCACTCATCACCGGCTTCGTTCATGACGTAGGGCAGATGAATATTTTGGTTATAAGCGACGCCGGGTTCGGGATAGTGGCGTGCCGTGTGGTTTCCGATTTGGATTGAAAGCAAATTCGTTACGGGAATATCCATCATGGCCATGGCGACGCAAACGTTTCCGGGCAATCCGTGATAAGTAATGCTGTATCTCAAACCGCCGTTTTTAACCGCGAAAGTGATTTCTCCGTTAAAGGGATGGACGGCCTGATTGGTTTCCTGATCGAAAGAGTCGCCCTCAATGAAGCCCAAATCAAAGAGCTGTTTGGCTGTCATTGCAGGATAAGAGCGAAAAGAAGAAAAGTATGAGGAGAGGTTTTTCATCAAGGCTTGAGCCCTGGTAACGATTTTGGAGGTATTAAATTTGCCCATTACATGGTTATATCCCGCCAGCATTCCCATGGCAAAAATGCCGATGAGAGCCAATACGGCCAATACTTCAATGATGGAAGACCCTTTTTCGCAATGCTGACGGCGTAAAAGCATTCGTTAAGCCCCCTAGACCAGAATATTAAGATAAGTGCCGCGCGGAGCATTTAAATTATAGCGTTTTCCGTCGATTTCGACGAAGTGAGAATCTTCGGAAAAAGGGGCTTCGCGCCGAAAGGCGGGCAATACGTCCGAATTTTGTTCAACATTCTGCCTTTTTGCCGGTTCGATTCGTTTTGAAGAAGCGGCAATCTGATCCGTGTTGACGTTTATTTGGCGGTTTGTAAAAGAAACGTTGCTCACGAAAAAGCCCTTTTATATATGATAAACATTGTTTTAACTTAATTAGTATAAAAGAAAAAAGATAAAAAGTCCATCTGCACATAAGGAGCCTGTCGTCGTGAACGATGCGCTGTTTTTTTCAAGAAATATTGTAACGCGGATAAGCCACGATTTGGCCGGAGCCGTCGGCGCCGTTTCAAACGGTTTGGAATTGTTGGAAGAAGGCGGACAAACCGATGCCGAAACGCTGGATTTGGTAAAAAGCAGCGCAGCGATTTTGTTTGCGAGAACGCTTTTTTTTCGGGCGGCTTACGGGAACGAAGGACCGTTGTCCGGCAACGAAGCCGCCGAACGGATTTTAAAGGGCTATTTGGCATCATTGGAAAACAAAGCGGCTCATTTTTCTTGTTTATGGAAAGTCGATACGGGGCTTCCGTTGTTTTTTTTCCGTTTAATTTTGCTGGCGGCTCAAACAATTGCCGAAAAAATGCCTAAAGGAGGAACGCTTGAAATAACGGCAGAAGCCGGAGAAAATAAAATATCCGTGGAGGCAAAAGCCGATAAACTCTTAATGCCCGAAAACGGTCTGACCGTTCCGAGCGTTCAGGAGCTTATGCCAAAAGATGTCGCGGCGTTTTGTCTGTTCGAAAATTTGAAAGAACGAAATTGGATCGCTCGTATGGCGGCAGAAAACGGACAGTTGTCATTGGTTCTGGAACCCGCCGAAAACAAATGAGGGAACAATGCCCGATTTAATGAAGGAATTCCTTGAACGAACAAATCGCGAATTGGCGGATTTGGACGAAAAGTTGTCTTGTTTGGAACGTAATCCCGCAGATAAAAATGTCTGGGATGCTTTGGAAAAATTTTTTAAAAATATTCGCAATACGGCTCCGTTTTTAAATTTAGACCGCTCTTATTTACTGTCAAATGCCGCTTTTTCGGAAATTCAGCAGTACAAAAACGGCGAAAAGGGATTGGAAATTCTGCCCGCCGTTTTAATGAAATTCCAACGGGTAAAAAAAATAATGTCTTCGGTTTCAAATTTGGGGCGTGAACCCAGAGAAAACGATGAAGACTTGTTACCCGCGGCAAAACCGCCTTTACGGCAGTCTGATCAAAACGACGCAGAAAGCTTTTCTAAAGAGCTTTCGGATCAGGCGGAACTGTTGAAAAATAAAGAACACGAACTTGCCGTTCAGGGAGCCGCCTTGGACGCCAGAGAAGAGAAATTGGTCGTTTGGTCTCAAGACCTTTCGGAACAGGAAACTTTTCTGAAAGAACGGGAAAATAAGCTTTATGAAGGCGAAAAAAAGATTCTCGTTTCAGAAAATACATTGTCTCAGGAATATGCCAAGCTTCGAAAAACGCAAGCGGAGCTGGATGAAAAGGAAACCGACCTGCAATCCAGAGAAGACGCTTTAAGCGAACGTTCTTGCGATGCCGAACGCGCTTTTGCGGACTTGGAAGAAAAAAGAAAAGAAGATCAAAAACGCTTTGAAGAGCTGAAAGAAAAAGAAGAAAGCTTAAATCGCAAGCAAAACGATCTGACTTCTTTGGAAGAAGAAATTTCCCGAGCGCGAGCAGACGTTGACCGAATACGCGAAGAACAAAATAATACGGCAGAACGCCAAAAGATGCAGGCGTCTTTGTTGGAAGAAAAAGAACGCGTTTTAAACGAACGTGCCGAAGGACTGAAAAGTCTGGAAGAAAGTTTGGCAGCCGATGTTCCTGCCGACAAAGAAACGGAATCGGCACTGCTTTTGAAAATACAACGTCAGGCGCAACAGCTTGCAGAAGCGGAAGAGCAGGTCAGAACGGAAACGTTCAAGGCAAGCTGTTTTGAAAAAGAGTTGTCCGACATTCGTGAAAAGAATTCGGTATTGACGGCACAAAACGACGATTTAAAAAAGACCGCCGACGAAAGCAAGAAAGAAGCCGAGAAATTAAAATCCGAACAAATCAGCCTGATAGAGCAACACAGACTGCTCAACGGCGAAAACGTAGAGCTGCAACAGGAATTAGCACGGCGCAAAGCGGCAATTGATCGCGAACGCGAAGAAATGAAAAAGCAAAACGAAGCTTATGAAGAATTAAGCGAAGATTTAAAAGCGGTTCGTTGGCCGTTTGACGTTGCCGGTTTGTGCGCCGGGTTGGAAGGGTTGTCCAAAGCCCGTTCCGTCATGCAAAATTTGTTGGCGAAATCGTATAATATTCAGAAATTGTCTTCTGTCAGAAACATGCAGGACGCCGCATTGCTTTTTAAAGGACATACGGCAGATTTGCGTTCGCGTTCGGTTCGCGGAATTTGTGAATTTGTGCGTAAAAGCCTGAAGCAAAAATCCGAAAAATACCGTCGAGCCGTTAAAATCGGTTGGGATATCGCCGACGGATTGCCGACAATCGACGTAGAAGGCGAAAATGCGGTCTGTCGGATTTTGGCATATTTGCTTGATAACTCTTTCAGGCACGCCGTCTTACCGAAGAACGATTTGGTTTTAAGGTTGAAATTTAAAGTACGTTCGGACGGTTCTTCTTTGATTTTCGAGCTGGGCGATAACGGAACGGAAGTCCCCGTAAATACGTTGCGGGCAAATATTATTCAATCGAACGTATTGTCCAGAACCGACGCCGAAGCTTTGTCGGATGACGATATTTTGCAATATTTGTTTCATCCGCAAGTCAGGAGGCGTTCCGACGTACGGGGATTATTGGCGGTTTGTGCCGTATTGGAATTTTGCGGCGGCAAAATCCGTGCCGAAAAAGACGGCGGTCTGAAGATTGTTTTTTCGTTGCCGGCGCCTTATTTGTTCGGACAGGCTTTGGGATGCCGCATCGGGCGTTATAAGGTATTGCTGCCTTTGGGGGCGGTTGTAAGAACTCTGTCGCTGTCTCAAGAAACGCTTTCCCGCATCGGCGGCGCCCTGTTTGCAGAATGGGAAGGAAAAACCGTGTCCGTTTTGCCGTTCCCTTCCGCGCAACAGGAAATGTCCGAATACGGCATCGTTTTACAAGCCGGAGCATTTTATGCTTTGTTGCGCGTCGATCAAATTTTGGATACTCAGGAAATCGTGGCATTGCATTCCGAAAAAACGGACAAAGATACGCCTTATTTAATCCCGTGCGTGACACTGGAACACGGACAGGAATTTTCTTTCTTGGATGTTTCTTTTCTGATCAGGTTGCATCCGTTGGCGTTGGCAACGGCCAAAGACGATGTTCAAAGCGAGGCTTTGCCGAATAAAACTCAATCGTTTTTGATTTTTAAATCGGCGCCTCATTCTTTCGGAGCCGTCCGCGTTGATGACGTGGAACGCATTGATGCCTTTTCCGAACCTAAAAAAGACCCGGAAACAAAAGCTTTTTTCTTTGAAAGCGGCGGGCGAAAGCTGGCTTTGAAAGATACGGCACCGCACGGAAGGTTTGCTTTTTCAAAGGCGGTGCTGATTTTAAAAGATTCCGCTTTGGCAATTCAGGAAGTCGTCGATATTTTGGATGTCCCCGTCAGCGAAGAAAACGAAAGCGTCGATTTTGTGGTCTATAAAGGGGCTCAAATCCCCGTTTTGTCCGAAGAAGGTTAAAATTGATACTGTAAGCCGATTTTGGTTTCGCGGATATCGTCAACAGTCCTGTCTTTATAAGACCATTTCGCGATGACGGATAGGTTCGTCGTCAGAGAATATCCGATTTCCGCTTCGCAATTCAGCTCTCTTGCCGTTTTGTCGGAAGCGTACACGTATTCGCTTTGAGCCAAAATCCTGACTTTTCCCAAATCGGAAAAAATACCTGCCTGAGCTCCCGCACCGACGAATCCGTTATGCGGAAGATAACCGCCCGATTTTAAATGCAGGTTTGCAAAGGTGAAAAAGACCGTGTTCGGCAAAAATTCAAACGAAGTGCCGATGCCGCCGTCCGCAAAAAAGACGGTGCCTTCTTTTTCTTTTCCGGGGTACTGATAGCGTTCTACGCCTGTCTTAAATTGAAAAGACAACGGTTTGAACAGTTCGTTGCGCGGCGCCAGAGATCGGATGTTGACCAGCTTTAATTGTTGCAATCGCAAATCGTTTGTCCGTTCATACCACCTCAAATCCGTATCCATATACGTGATTTCCGTAAAAGGCAGATACCCCTCGCTGTTATCCATCAGCGCGTGGTAAGCCAGACGGATATTGTAATCGATAAAGTTTTCATCGTTTCTGCGCCCGACAAAGATGCCCGTTGCGGCGGAATTATGTCCTTGATCGGGGCGTTTGGCGGGGGTCGGAACGGGCGGAATTGTCGATTTTTCGGGAATAGAGCTTCGGGCTTTTAACAGTTTGATGGTATCCGCCCGCATTTCGTCAATGCCGATGTGACGCGCCAGATATTCGTATTGCAAAAATTCATAAGCCGTTTCCAAGACATTTGCCTTTTGCGAAGGGGAAAGGTCGGAAGCCATAACGCTTTGAGTGTTTCTCGGGGCATGGAGAACTTTTCTAAGCTGTTCTTTTTCAGAATCGTTCAGATGGCTGTAGGCGTTTTTTAATTTCGTTTGTCTGGAGGGGCGGTATACGGCAACGTCAAGGACGTTGTTTTGTTTAAGGACGGTTCGAATCGTATCGACGGGAATGACATAGTCCATAAAGAAGTAGGGCCTGTAAAACTGTTGTGCCATATCCGCGTTCGGCAAAGCGACATCCAGCATTTCCAAAAGGATGTAAGAACAGTTTTCGGAAAAGAAATAATAATCGGCGCTGGCGTGTCCCGCTTCCCAAACATGCGCGACCAGACTGTTCAGCTGTTCTTGAGTCAAATTCAGGCGATATTCCCAAATATCGCGGTTTTCCATATTATTGTAGGTATTGACGGTATCATAATAGGGGGTAAGGGAAAAAACGCCGGGATATCCGCCCCAAATGCCTTTAATCATAAAAGCCAGAGCGTTATCGTTTCCCGTGATGGCGCCATAGTTGACGGCATGAGCCAAAAGAGGCAAATCTTCTTTACTGTCGACCCTTAACAGCGTATGCCCCAGAAGGGATGCGGGATTTCCCATATAAGCGCTGGTATAGATCAGGGTCAGCTTTTTTGCGTCCAGTTTTTTCAAGGTTTCGTTATATTCTTTGCAATCGACTTTCGGCAACGCCGTTTCGTCGATATTCAGATTTTTTTTCAAAAAAGCGTATCTGGCGGGATAAAGGCAGAGCGGATGCCTGTAATCGGGGGATTCTCCGGTTCTTGATTTTATTTTTTCCTTGGGGGTGAAAAACGCTCTCAGCGTCGCGTTCATTTCGGCTTTTAAATCGTATTTTCCGTTTTTATCCAAGAAAAAAGACTCGGTATCAATAGTGCTTTCAGCGGAAAACAGACGTTTATGGTAATGCAATAAAGCGCGCCATCGGTCGTCTTTGTATAATTTTAATTTTTCGGCGCGATTTTGAAGTTCTGAGAGGTATTTTTCCTGTTGATCGGGTAAGGAAAAGGGCTGAGCCATGGCGGCAAACGAACCGCACAGGCACAGCCCCGAAATAAAAAGGAAAGAGACAAAACGCATGGACTTTGCCTCTTTCACGTAATTAAGCTTTCAACAATTCCGTCATTTTCAAAGAAACGGAAACGGCATCGGCGTTTTCGCCGTTGAACAACAGGGCAAAGTTCTGTTTAGCGACAGAGCCGACCTTATCCGCGGGGACATCCATGATGGATGCGACGGCGTTAATGGTTTCGCCGTGTCCGCGCGAAGCGTCAATGGCGAACTGATCCAGATTGTTTTCCATGAAAGCGAACAATCTGCCCGTACCGCCGGAGATGCGTCCGTTTTGCGTACATCCGGACGTTCCGGAGGTAATGCCGAAGGTTTGGTTGGCTGAAATACCGTTTAAAAAGGTCGCGATCAAATTGACGGCCATGCCGGAATTTCCCTTTAACAAGACGGCGCCCAATCCGCAACCGACGTTATCGGCGTGAGCGGGAGCCGCGCTCAGAGCGACGGCAACGGCAGCGGCAGCTAAGAATTTTTTCATCAGAAATCTCCTTAATTGGTTAAGAAAACATTGAAAAAGTATAAGAGAAGAAAAATTCAAAATCAAAAGTTTACTTCCGCACGTTGATATGCAAAGATATTTTATCTTTGTTTAAGGCGGTATGCGGAGTATGAAATGGCCTCTATCGTGAAACAGACGCAGCGTTGGGTAAAAGCAAACCTGATTACGCCCGAACAGGCGGCGGCGCTGGTCGAATATGAAAAAGGCAGATTTTCGTTATTTTCAATAACGAACGTTTTTTTATTTTTGGGCGTTTTTGCTTTGGGGTGCGGCATTTGCGCGCTGGTGGCGGCAAATTGGCAGGATATCCCGGATGCGTTTAAATTAATCGTTATGTACCTGCTGACGGCGGGAACGGCCGTTGCGGCGGAACGCAAAAAGAATACCAATCCCGCGGCATTTGAAGCTTTACTTTTCTTTTTCATACTTTTGCTGTTCACGACAATCGGATTGAACGGTCAGGTGTTCCATTTGGCCAGCGATTCTTGGAAAGCGTTTATGTTTTGGTCTTTCTTGGCATTCTTTCCGTTGTTTTTATCTCAAAAGGTCTGGTTCGGTTATCTGTGGTGGATAATTTTTCTGGGATCTTTTTTCGTGTCGCCCTATATGCGCGATGTTGCCGAAGCGCTAGAACCGTTCGGAGCTTCGGCTTTGTTGTTCGTTTCGTTTTTAAGCTACGCGGTGTTTTTATTGCTGTGGCCCGTTCGTGAAAAAAAGCCCGTTTTTCTGGTGCCGCTCTGCACGATAACGCTGATCGGCACGTTGCCGGCTTTGGTGCTCCCGTATTTTGACTATAAAACTCCTGAAACGTGGACTTTGATTTTTGTGTCGGTCTACGGGGCGGCATTTGCATTCGGCGTCCGAAAAATGATGCCGTTTGAACGGATTACCAAAAATATTCTGACGGCAAGCATCGGTCTTTATATTCTGATGATTTTGCTTTTTTCTCAAAAAGCGCTGTATTGCGGCTTTTTGGTATTCGTCCTTCAATTCATTCAAATTTTGCTGATTGCGGGGTTTGCTTACAGCGTTAAAGAACGAAAGATGTTTAATGTTTTGTCCGCCGTTGCGGCGTTGACGATTTTCTTCCGTTTTTTGGATTTGTTCGGAACGTTGATGCAAACGGGGTTCGGGCTGATTTTAACGGGCATTGTTTTGATTGCGGCGACAAAAGGATGGATCGCCTTTATGAAAAAGATTTCCGTCCGTTTTGAAGGAGGAAAAGCATCATGAACAAGATACGTTTTCTTTTGTGGTTGCCGATAGCCGTATTGGTGCTTTGGACGGCAAGCCTGAGTTTTGAACGTTCGCAAGGCACTTTTGCGGAAGTCAGAGTCGAAGGCTTTGATCCCCGTGATTTGTTGGCGGGCAGGTACCTGAGGATTCAAACGGATTACGGCGTTAAATGCGATGCATATCATTCTGTGGCGTACGTTTGCCCCGACGGTTCGGGATGGAAGCTTGTCCGATCTTCGAAAGAATGTCAGACCTTTGTAAAAGGCAAATGTTATGGTAAAAATTCACGCTTTGATGACGGAATTCGCCGTTTTTATGTTTCCGAAAACAAGGCTTTCCCTCTGGAATCGGCGTTGAGGGATAAAAACGTCAATGCCACTTTAGTCATTTCCGTTTTGAAAGACGGGCGCATTTTCCCCGTTGATTTGAAAATCAACGGCGTTCCGTGGAAAGAATGGAAATTGGTACAAGGACAGGAATGAAAGAAAAGAGCCTCGAAAGAGGCTCTTTTTTTATTTAGTTAAACTGCCGTCCCCAGCGTTTCGGAGCAGGCGGAGCCGCAGGTTCCTGCGTTTGAGCTGCTTCGCTGCTGTCATCTGAAGAGGGGCGTTTGATAAAGACGCGCTTTTCTTCTTCTTTCTGTTCGGTATCGCTTCCGACGGGTTCCAGATCGTTTGAAACGGCGTCAATAAAGGTGTCTAACCATTCTTTGATGGGGCCGGCGGCAAATTCTTTTGTTTCTCCGCCGTACAGGAAAAAGACGCCGGGACAGCTTCCGCCCGACAAAATAACGTCGACGAAATCGATGTCTTGCTTAAAACGCAGGGCAAGGCGGGGTGTAACGATACAGGATGCGATTTTCGTAACGTTGATGTCAAAGCTGGTTTCCTGCAATAATTTTTGCTGGACTTCCTGCAATCCGACTTCGTTTAACGCGCCGCAGTTTCCCGTATGGGCGTATCCGTCTATGGTCGGACCGCGTTTTTTGGGGCTTTTTCTGGCGATGCCGTAGCATCTGACTTCCTGAGGCTGAGCCAAAACGACGGCGGCATTCGGTCCGATGCGTTCGCGGATTTTTCCTGAAACCAATTCTTCATACGGTTCAGGCGGCGTATATTCGTCGGTTTGTTCGGAAGTGTCTTTTTTGGCGACGGTGCGTGACGATCCCGTGGCGTCAAAATCGGAATGGGTGCTGTAAAAAATCTGGGCATCCGCCGCAGAGCTTAAAAACGTCAAGAACAGGGAAATCAAAAAGAAGGGACGTTTCATTTTTTATTCTCCTTTTGTGTCGGTGTATCGTTTTTTGAAACGGCGGAAGCGTTATTTTCCTTCCCCTTTGTTTCATTAATTTCGTTTTGCCCGTTGTTATTGTTGTTGTCGGGGGGATTTTGTTTTAACTCTTTCTTTTCGGGGGCTTTTGCGGCGGGGTTTGCTTTTTGTTTTTTCTGGGCTTTTTGCTCCTTTTTAACAGGAGCTTTTTTCTTCGGTTTTTCCTGCACCGAACAGAATTCCGCCGAATTTTTTAAGAAGACCTGAGGATCGACCCGTTTGTCGCGCCACATGACCGTCCAATGCAAATGAGGTCCGTTCGCGCGTCCCGTCATGCCGACTAAGCCGATTTTATCGCCTTTTTTCAGCTTTTGTCCTTCTTTGACCAGAATTTTGCTCATATGGATATAGCTGGTCGTTAAATCGTTCCCGTGAGCCACAAGGACGGTTTTTCCCGTCAGTAACATATCGTCGTGGACTAAAGTAACGATGCCGTCGGCAGGCGCACGAATGACGGTTCCTGTTTTAGCGGCAATGTCCAAAGCGTTATGCTGTCCTCCGGGGGTGCCGTTAATAATGCGTTGACTGCCGTAGACGCTGGAGATTCTGCCTTTTGCGGGGACGGAAAAGCATAGCGGCACGGGGCGTCTGATTTTCTTTTTACGCGCCGTTTCGACCAATGCGTTTTCATCGGCGATGCGTTTTTGTTCTTCTTCGTTGGGGGTTACCGTGTTTTGGGGCAATCCGTCGACTTTTTGGATTCTCCATTTTCTTCGTTTGATTTTCAGGACTTTTTTGATTTTGGCTTTATCTTTTTCGGCGCTTAAGACCAGAGTCCCTTTATCATCGCGTCCGATACCGAAAACGAACCAACCGTCTTTTCGGACGGGGATTTTTTCGCCGTTCAGGCGCACGACGGCACCCGGAGTAACATAACCGTACATCAACTCGCCTTGTCTCGGCTGACCGTGCAGAAACAGCAAAGGCGGTTCCGCCTTGACCGAGCAAGCGATTAAAAAGAGCAAAGAAAATACGGTAAGAAAGCGATTCATAGCAACATTTCCTGCTGACCGTCATCCGTTCGTTTCGGCGAATGCGTTTTTTTAGGAGATAAAGAAGTTGTAACAGAAACGGTGCCGTCTGCAAATTTTAAATTCAGGTTTGATTTTTTTGCGGCATCAGCGGCACAGGAAACAGGGCGGCTTGCACTGTCCAACACAAGGGCGAACCCGCGTTCCAACACACGTTCATAAGAACAGCTTTCAAGCAGCCTTTCTGCGGTTTCCAAACTGTTTTGCGAATGAATCAACAAATTTTTGACGGCATTTTCCATCGGCTGTTTTAGCTGTAACAAAGCGTTTTTCGCGTTTGAAAGCATTAAGTCCGGCTTTGCCAATCTGTTTTTGCAACGTTCCAAATCGGCGGTTTTTATGCCGACC
>HF994923.1:57886-64851 GCA_000434295.1 Acetobacter sp. CAG:977
CCGCCGTAAGGATTGCATTGTTGAGGCGTTCGGTTCTGTCATCAATTTTTTGTTCGTGTTCGGCAATGATTTGTTCCAAAGGCGGCAATCCGCGCACCAGCCCCGTTATGATGTTTTGTTGTTCGTTGCACAGTCTGGATACGGCAACGGCCATGCGTTTTGTTTTTGAATTCAATTCGTTTTCTAATTCTTCTTTGACGGGGACGGCTTTTTCCGCGGCTCCCGTCGGGGTCGGAGCGCGCAAATCCGAAACATAATCAATCAGTGTCGTGTCGGTTTCATGCCCTACGGCGGAGATTAGGGGAATTTCGGATTGAGCTGCCGCCCTTACGACGATTTCCTGATTAAATGCCCACAAATCTTCCAAACTTCCGCCGCCGCGCGCGACGATTAAAACGTCGGGTCTGGGGATGACGGTGCCGTCGGGCGTTGTCAGTCCGCCTTTCGGAATGGCGTTAAACCCTTTAATGGCGGCGGCGATTTGTTCGGCGGCGCCGTCACCTTGCACGGTGCACGGCCACAGTAAAACGCGACGGGGAAAACGGTCGTTTAAACGGTGCATGATGTCACGGATGACCGCTCCCGTCGGCGAAGTAACTACGCCGATAACATCGGGAAGAAAGGGGATTTTCTTTTTGCGTTCGGGGGAGAACAACCCTTCGGCTTCCAGCTTTTTTTTCAGCTCTTCCAAAATTTTTAACAAAGCACCTTCGCCGGCGGCTTCCATGGTTTCGACGACCATCTGGTATTTTGAACGGCCGGGGTAGGTCGTGATGCGTCCGGTGCAAACGACTTCCAATCCGTCTTGAGGCGTTACCGAAAGCTTTGAAGCACCGCCGCGCCAGCAAACGCCGTCCAGCACGGATTCTTCGTCCTTAAGCGCAAAATACATATGTCCCGACGCCGCTTTTTTAAATCCGGATATTTCGCCGCGAACTTTGACGGAGTCGAATTTTTTCTCGACCAGCCCTTTGACGGCCAACGACACTTCGGTAACGGACATCGGTTCGTCGTTTTTCGGCAAAAGGGCGGAATCTTCTTTCGGGAAAGCCTTAAAAGGCAAGTCTGCCGTTAATTCCGTATATTCGGAGAACAAAGGTTTCGATGTCATTTTATTTCTCCGCAGTTCGCAGGTTTTGAAAGAAATTTTTTAACAGCAAAGCGGCGTCGTTTTCTTTGATGCCGCCGTAAATTTCGGGCATTTTCAGGTTAGTCTGGCTTTCAAACATCCGGCATCCGTGTTCAACGGCGCCGCCTTTGACGTCATAAGCGCCGAAATAAAGTCGCCTGATTCGTGCAAAAGCAATAGCCGTCGCGCACATCGGGCAAGGTTCCAAGGTAACGTAAATATCGCATTTAGGCAACCGCGGCGCTTTTAAAATCCGGCAAGCTTCGCGGACGGCTAAAATTTCGGCATGAGCGGTCGGATCGTTGTCCTGTTCCGTTCTGTTGGAAGCCATGGCGATGATTTTTTTTTCTTCGGGTATGAAAACGGCGGCGGCAACGGGGATTTCACCGTTTTCGCCTGCGCTGAAGGCTTCCTTCAAAGCCTGTTGAGCCACAAAATTTAAAAATCCGTCCATTCCAGTAGGGTGTCGCTCCTCTGTTCGGATGTCAAGCAAAAGCCGACTTGAAATCTGATAAAAATGTTTCGAAAAAGTATGTAATGATTTTTTGACGTTTTGGATTTATATTCAAATAAACTTTTGCAAAGGGTTAATACAGGAAATGCCGGCACACGTCGCCATAGACAACAATACGGTCTACAAGCTCGGCGGATTTCGCGTCGACAGGGATATTGTACGCTATATTCGCGAAGCCAGCGATATCAGCGGCATCAGCTTTGACTATATGATGGCCAAAGCCGGACACGAAAGCCGTTTTGAAGCCGACGCCGCGGCATCAAGATCCAGTGCCGAAGGCATTTACCAATTTACGGCGGACACATGGCTTCAACAAATGAAGCTGCACGGCGCCAAGTACGGCTATGCGAAGCTTGCGGGAAAAATATACCGCGACAGCCGCGGGCGCTATCGCGTGACGGACAGGAATACGCGTGCGGAAATTTTGGCACTGCGCCGTTCGCCCAGAATAGCCGCGCTGTTGGCGGCAGAGTTTGCCAAAAGCAATAAAAAGATTTTGCAAGATCAGGTCGGCGGGGAAATCACGCCGGCGGACTTGTATTTGGCGCACTTTATGGGACCTTCGGGCGCCGTTATGCTTTTGCGTGCCGATAAGTTCACGCCGCACAAGCTTGCGGCGGATCTGTTCCCCGACGCCGCCATGGCGAACCCTCCGATTTTTTATAACAAGAAAAAGAAAATGAGGACGGTGCGTCAGGTTCGCAAAGTCCTTGCCGATATTTTTCAAGACAAGATAGAACGTTTCGCCGTTTTGCCGAAATCATTGAAGGTATGGCTTGACACCCAATCCAAAACGACGTTGGCAAGCAGAAAACAATCCGTTGTCGTTCAGGCACCCGTTTTAAGGATAGAGGCTGATACAAAGGATTTGCCTCCTCCGGTTCCAAAGCTGGTTGAAACGCTGCAACTGGCAAAAATATTGCCGGGAGAAGGCGTTAATTTGGATGACGACGAAGCAATGGAGGCTTTGGAAACTGCGGTTGAAGCATCGGCAGAATCAGGAAAGAACGATGCCGTATCCGCGGATTTTATTCCGGTGCGCCGCGTTGCTTATGACGTCGAGGGAATTTCTTTGTTGGAGGCAGAACCCGTTCCCGAAGTGCGTCCCGTTTATACGGCTCAGGCGGCGACCGTTTTCGAAACGGACGATTATCCGATAACCGCACCGCTTGCGATTCAGCTGACGGCACAAACGGATTTGAATAAATTTTTCAAAGAAACAAAGGAAGATTCAAATGAACTCTGAAGCGTCTGAAAAAGGCGATCGTATAGCCAAAGTGATTGCGCGTGCGGGTATATGTTCCCGCCGCGATGCCGAACGCCGTATTGCCGAAGGGCGTGTCAGCGTGAACGGCGAAGTGTTAACGACACCGGCTTATCTGGTTCGTCCGAACGATAAGATAACGGTGGATTCCGTTGCGCTTCCCGAACGCGAACAAACGCGGGTTTGGCGCTATCACAAACCCGCAGGGCTGGTGACCAGTCATAAGGATCCGCAAGGGCGGCCGACCGTCTTTGACAATCTGCCTGCAGGATTGCCGCGCGTTATTTCCGTCGGACGATTGGATTTAAATTCGGAAGGCTTGCTTTTACTGACGAATGACGGCGCTTTTGCCCGTGCGATGGAACACCCGTCAACGGGGTGGATTCGCCGCTATCGCGTCAGAATCCACGGAAAAATAACGCCTGAAATTATTACTAAACTTTCACAGGGCGTCACAATAGACGGCGTCCGTTACGGCTCCGTTCACGTCGTTTTGGACAAAGAACAAGGGACGAATTCATGGCTGACGGTTTCTTTGACGGAAGGAAAAAACAGGGAAATCCGCCGCTTGATGGATTTTTTCGGATTTAAGGTTACCCGATTGATCCGCGTATCATACGGACCGTTCCAGCTGGGGACGCTTCAGGAAGGCGAAGTCGACGAAATAACGGGCAAGGCGTTGAAAGAACAGTTGGGATCAAAAGCGGTTTTGGATTTGCCCAAACGCAAACATAAAAAGTCTTAAACAAAAAAAGAAGGGAAGCCGAAGCTTCCCTTTAAGTTTTTTGGGGAAAATCGAGATGAAAAGATTAACGGGAGTTTTCGCGCGCTTTTGAAATAGCGTTGAACCCGACGGGATTTCTGCGTTTCGGAGGATTTGCTGCCGGTTCGTTTTCTTTGCCGAAGCCGACGGCATGCTCTTTTCCCGAAGGACCGTTTTTAATCAGTTCGTTTTCGCGACCGAAACCGATGGCACGGCGCATTCCAAGCTGCTCCAACAAAATGTCTTTGGGGCTTCTGGAAATTTCTTCGCCTTCGCGACCAAAACCGATGGCGCGGCGCTTTTCTCCTGCCTGAACAGCCAGAACGCCGCCCGGCATTAAATCGCAAATGGGAAATTCGTTTAAAGGAACACAGAACTCGTCTAACGATTTAACCATAGGAAAACTCCGTGATTTTGTTAATCTTTTGACAAAAATATCTATTTTTGTCTTTTTTGTCAAATAAAAAAGTCTGATAAAAAAAATAAATTTAATCTTGAATAATTTTTATAAGAGGACAGGATAAAGTTTATGAGAATTGTAGCAGGAAAATATCGCGGCCGCATATTGTCGGCTCCGTTAACGTTATCGACGCGCCCGACATCCGATCGCGCCAGAGAATCCGTATTTAACATTTTGGACAGCCGACTGTTAAAATGCGGTTTGTCGTGGTCTGATCTAAAGGTGCTGGACGCTTTTGCCGGCACGGGCGCAATGGGGGTAGAGGCCGCTTCGCGCGGTGCGATGTCCGTTTCTTTTATGGAAAAGGATGCGGAAGCCTTAAAATCCTTGCGTGCGAACGTTTCTGTGCCCGAACGCGACGGGTGCCGCATTTCGATATATTCCGATGTTTTATTGCCTCCGAACGTTCCCGATCCCGCCGATATTATTTTTATGGATCCGCCGTACGGGAAGGGGATGGTTTTGCCTGCGATACAGGCTTTGGCGGAAAGCGATTGGCTGGTTAAAAAAACGTTGTGCGTTGTTGAAACGGAAAGGAAAGAAGATCTTGTGTTGCCGCCGCTATTTGAAACGCATGAAGAACGCGTATACGGCAAAGCCAAGATATCGTTTGTTTCTATAGCAGACCCATTTTTTGCGCCGTAATGACGGCTTTTGTTCTGTTTTCGACGTGCAGGTTTCGCAACAGGGAATTGATATGCAATTTGACGGTTGCTTCGGTAACGTCGATGCGAAAGGCAATTTCTTTGTTTGTTAAGCCGATACTGAGCAAATCCAGAACTTGGCGTTGTCTCAGGGTTAATTTCCGTCCGGAAGGAAAGACGGATTTTTTTGAATGCGACACATTATTGAGGACGGCGGGCAGGACATAAGGGACTCCGTCAATAATCAAGCGCAGGACGTTAATGTTTTGAGAATCGGCGGAGTATTTTGTCAGACAACTTTGTGCGCCGAATTCAAAAGCCTGCCAAATATCGCCGATGGTTTCGGATTCAATCATAAGCACGATGCGTGCGTTGCGCGCCGCGGCGACAATTTTTTGAAAAGATCTGTCCCAAGGGGATCCAAGCAGGTCTCGGTCAATAAAGATCAGGTTGAATTTTTTTGTTGCGGCGCATTCTTTTAATTCTTTCAGATTTGTTGCTTCACGAATTTCACCGATGTGATCAAAGCTTTCCAGCTGCATACGGAAACCTTCGCGAAAGAAAGTATGGTTGTCGGCAATTAATATTTTCACAAATATATTCCTTTCGTGTTTTTCCGTTATTTTTTTCAATTTAAAGACAGTATAAGCAAAAGCCTCTACGGATGCAATAAAAAGTAGAGGTTTTTGTGATTAATAAAGCTTTGAACGGGAAAATTTTTTACACGGCAGGGGACAAGCCGTATGCGCAATAAGACGGTTTTTCATAAGCGATGATTCGATCGGCTCCCGTAAAGCGCAACGTTGATTTTCCATAAGAGATAACGCCGTTTTTATCGGGCAAAGAATGATGTTTTGACTGATATGATCGTACATCGGCCAAGCTCATTGTTGTCCCGTTTTCAAACGTAACGTTCCATCCGTATAAATTGTATCCCGTTTTGATGACGATGATTTCATTTTGGGTTTCGGATTGCTCCGCCGCGGCGGCCTGAGCCTGTGTGTAGACAAAGGCTTTCGGATTGTCTTCGGCTTCCGGAATGACATAAGCCGGCGGAGTCGGTTCGGCGGGTTTGGGAATGACCAGTCGATTTAGCCCGCTGAAATATAATTTTGCATCATCGGGCCCGATTAAAATTCCGTTTGAAGCATCCAGGTCAATGACCGTACCGTCGCGTCCTGCCAAAGAAATGATATTGATACCGCTGATAACCGCGCTGCGTTGATTTCCGTTTTGAGGCGCGGGAACCTTAGCCGACGATGCGTTTGCAAAAGAAGAAATTTCGGTGCCTTCGGAAACAATACAGCCTTGACAGAAAATATCTTCGGAAAGCGGCAATTCTTCTTCGTTTTGAGAATTCAGAGGGATGACGGTTAATTCGTTGATGATCAAATGCCAATCAGCCAGAGAATTGAAATTTCCGCTGTCCCGATTTAAGACGACGGTATCTTTTTGCGCCGATCCGACAAAGGAAGAAAGTCCGCTGTTACCGTCAAAAACAAAACGGTCAGCAGCCAAAAGGGTGTCGTCTTCGTCTTTGGGATCAAGCTCTTCCTGAGTTTCCTCGTCTGTTACGGGCGGGTTCGGTTCATTGCTTTCTTCCGCTTCTTGTTCCAGTTCTTGGGCGGCTTTTGCGGCATAAGCGTCTATTTCTTCCGCCGCATTGTCGGAAACGACGGGGATCGGAGCATCTGCAACGTCTTGATCATCATTGTTTTCTCCGATTTCGGTCGAGGTTTCTTTTTCTTCCGGCGTTTCAACGGGTTCAGACTCATCAATATCTTCCAGTTCTTTCGCCGAGACGGAGGAAGGCGTCGTCGTTTCCTGTACGGCGTTGTCTTCGGTATCGTCGGCGGGAACTTCCAATTCTTCCGCCAGAGCTTCTTCGTTTTCCAACAAGCTTTTGTCAACAGGGTCTGCAATATTGGCAACGGGGAAGGCTTCATCTTCGTCGGGCGGCAAAGGCATTTCGGAATCTACGGGAACGGAAGCTTCGGGTTCCATTAAAATATCCGTTGAGGGACCTTCGTCATCAGGGGGAAGAGGCGGCTCGTCATCCAAAGGCAAATCGGCGTCTTCGGCTGATAAGGGGTCGATCCCCGACATTTCCTCAGCAGGTTCTTCTTTTTGAGCGGAAAGATTTTCGTCTTCCTTTGTCTGTGCTTGTGCTGCCTCTGCGGCGGGGGCTTCG
>HF994924.1:0-1250 GCA_000434295.1 Acetobacter sp. CAG:977
TTCGAATTTTCTCGAAGGCTTTTTGTTTGTGAAAGACGATTATTTTTCCATCCATACCGTTTTTGCCAGGCAGGTAACGTGTTCCGTTCGTATTTCGTTTAAAAGCGGAACGGGCTTTTGTTTGATTGTATAACGGTATTGTAATCCGCACTTTTCTTGAACCCGTTTTGATTTTTCGTTGCCGTCGTAATAACCGCTCCAAATGCTTGAAAGCTTTTTTTCTTCAAAACCGTAACGGATGATTTCTTTTGCGGCTTCCGTCATTAAACCCGTTCCCCAATACGGAACGCCCAGCCAAAAACCGATTTCGCCTTCGTCGTCGGCAATATTTAAAGAACTTTGTTTGCCGATGCGCAATCCTATACATCCGATCGGCGTTTCCTGTTCTTTAAATGTTAAGGCAAAGTCTTCTTCCGTATTCGAATTACAAAGGACGGTTTTAATAATATTCAGGCTTTCGTTAATGTCGGCGTGCGGTTTCCAACCGGCGGCGCAACCGATTTGAGGATTTTTTGCCAGTTCGTAAAGCGCGGCGGCGTCATTTTCCCGCCACGGGCGCAAAATCATGCGCTTTGTTGTTAAAATCATAAGGGAACCTTATAATCGGAGTTTAAGGATTGAAAAAGAAAAGCCGCCTGACAAGGCGGCTTTTAAATTTGAAAAGCGGAAAAGTTACGCTTTCTGAGCGGCGACGCCGACGATGCGCTTTTTCAAGCGGCGAGCTTCGTAGGACAGCTTGCTGTTCGGAGTCGAAACCAAATAAGCGTCCAGACCGCCGTTGTGTTCAATGGTACGCAGACCGCGCGTGGAAACGCGCAAAGTAACGGTAGCGCCCAGCGTTTCGCTCAACAGAGAAACCGACTGCAGGTTCGGGAGGAACCGGCGGCGGGTTTTGTTGTTCGCGTGACTGACATTGTTGCCGGTCATTACGCCTTTTCCGGTAACGATACAACGTCTTGCCATGGTATTAAATCCTCTAACAATAAGAAAACAGATACGTTCTTTTATATGCAAAACGTTTTAGCGTCAAGCTGAATCTGGGGAATAGGAATTTTTTATTTGTTTTTCGTACGGGATGGGGTATTGTTGCGAAGTAATTAAGCGCCCGTAGCTCAGTTGGATAGAGTATCGGCCTCCGAAGCCGAGGGTCGTGGGTTCGAATCCCGCCGGGCGCGCCAAAAATCCCCTTTCGGGGATTTTTTTTGTGCCCGATAAGCGGGATAAGAGCCTGCGAGTGGGTTCGGCGAGCG
>HF994924.1:1327-7188 GCA_000434295.1 Acetobacter sp. CAG:977
CAACGAACAATCCCGCCACGATGTTTAAGCGGATTTAATGTCGACAAGCGGGAAAAACGGCGGGTTATTTACGGCTTATTTGGAAACCGTAACGCAAAAACCTTTGTCCGTATTGGCACATTGCGTTTTGCATCCGTAGACGGCAGCGATTTCCGAAACAATCGCCAATCCCAATCCGCTGCCGTTAACCGTTTGTCCCGCGGGTCGGTAAAACCGTTCGCATAAATGTTCCAAACGATCCGTTGCAACGACGGTGTCCGAATTGCAAACGCTGAGTTTGCCGTCTTTGATGCTGACGGTTATTTTCGCGTTTTCCGGACTGTATTTCAAAGCGTTGTCGATCAAATTCCTTAATAACAACGCCGCCCAAACGGGATTGCCTTTTTCAAAAGGCGCGGTTCCGGAACAGTCGGTCTTGACGGCGATATTTTTTTCTTTTGCCGCGAATTCATGTTCCGAAACGGTTTGAGCGATGATTTCTTTCCAATTCAGTTCCGAATCATCTTCGGACGTTCTGTCTTTAAGAGCCCCGATTCGGGATAAAGCCAACAACTGTTCAACCAGACGCGCGGAGCGGTCAATCCCTTGCCCCAGCTTTTCAAAAGACTGTTTCAGTTTTTCGGAATCGTCCGAAACCATTTCCGCGACTTCCAGCTGGACTTTTAACGCGGTCAGCGGGCTTCTTAATTCGTGAGCGGAATCCGAAATAAAACGGCGTTCTCTTTGCAACATGTCGTTTATTTTTAAGAACAGCCCGTTTACGGCATCGGTTAACGGTTTGACTTCATCGGGGATGCCCGCATTGTCCAACGGCGACAAATCTTCGGGAGAACGTTCTTTCAAACGTTTTGCCATGGCTTTTAACGGGGAAAATTCTTTTGTCAGCATCACGATAATGCACGCCAGAAGGATGAGCAACCCGAAGCACCACGGAAGCATAAATTCTTCCAACATGTCTTCAATGACTTCGGCTCTGTAATCAAGCTCTTGTCCGACGGCGACGACATAGTTTCCGTCCGTTGAAAGCATTCGGATGACGCGCCATTTTTCTCCGTCAATCTTTTCGGTGTCAAAAGCGCCGGTTCTTCCGAGAGCAGGAAAATCTTTTCCGTTTTCTCCGTCATGAAAAACGCGCCGTCCGTTCAGATCGAATACGGCAAAACCGACGGCTTCGTCGTCTTCGTCGGCATTTTTGATTTTTTTGACAAGCCTGTCACTGATTTTCTGAGCGTCCGAAGACGCGTCTGTCCAATTTGCCGAAGACAGCTGTTTTGCCAGATTGATTTGGTACGTATCAAAAAATTCGTCGATTTTTTCGCGGCATTCAAACCACGAAACCGCACCTGCCGTTAAAAAAACCGCTGTTGAAATCAAAACAAAAAAAACGATCAGCCGAAGGCGCAAATTCATGTTTTTCATTCAAGCCTCCATGATATATCCGATTTTGTTGACGGTTTTCACGATGTCTTTGCCCAGCTTTTTGCGCAAATGGTGGATATGGACTTCGACGGCGTTGCTGGAAACGTCTTCGTCCCAAGAATAGATTTTGTTTTCTAAGGCTTCTTTTGAGAGCACTTTGTTTTTATTCATCAGCAACGCTTCAAGGACGGCGGTTTCTTTCGGCGATAAAGTGACTTCGTTGCCGTTCAGAAAGGTTTTGCGCGACTGCGGATCAAAAGTGATGTTTTTATAAGCGATTTGCGGTGCGCTGACGCCGTTTTTGCGGCGAATCAAAGCATTCAGACGGGCTTGGACTTCTTTTAGAGCGAACGGTTTGCCCAAATAATCGTCGGCACCGCTGTTTAATCCTTTGATTCTTTCGTCTACGTCGCCTTTTGCGGTCAGGATCAGGACGGGTTCGTTTCTGGATTTGTTTCTCCAGTCTTTTAAAATCGACAGCCCGTCCATTCCCGGCAATCCCAAATCGAGGACGACGGCATCGTATTGAGCCTGAAACAACGCTTCGTGCCCGTCGTTTCCGTCGGAAAACCAGTCTACCGTAAAGCCCAGCTTTTCCAGTCCGTTTTTTATGCCGTCGCCGATCAGGCCGTCATCCTCGATAAGCAAAATACGCATTATTTTTTCACGCTGATTCTGTCGACGTCGATTTCGGTATTTCTGAACATATTTTTATCGACTTCGCCTTCGATTTCGACGGTATCGTTCGGCGTGACCGTGACACCCATCCAATCGTCGTCGTCAATTTCGACGGTGATGGAACCCGTGCTGTCTCTAAAAAGGTATTTTTCATCGCCGAGGCTTTTTTCGATCTTTCCGACCAGTTTCACGGGCGTATCGTCGGATACTTTTTCAATATCGGAAACCGATGCGACGGAAAGTCCGGGACCTTGAAAGCCTCCGCGTACGTTCTGAGCCGACGCCGGTGCCGAAACGCTTAATGCCAAAACCAAAGCGGATGCGGTTAACAGTTTGTTCATTTTTAAATCCTCCTGATAAATTTGTTAGGTGTTTTTCCTGATGACAAGTTCAGTTCAACACCGTGAGCTTAAGGAACGCTTAAGGAAAAAATAAAAACGGATTTTTTCGTATTTTGAAGAAATCCTGCGGGATATGTTTTATAATTCATTCGCTTAAATGCAATAGGCGGGCGAAATTTTATTTTTCAAGCTTTACAAAAAGCGGGGAATAAGCTTAAAAAAACAAATTTAATCAAAAAAGAAGGGGGATAAATGAAAACCTTGTTAAAATCGATGCTGTTTTTAAGCGTTGCATTTTTATTCGGCTGTCAAAGCGCACAGCAGGCGACTGTTTCCGTTTCCGACGCCCCCGCACAAGAAAAGACGGCTCAAAAACCGCAGGAAACGGCAAAGCCCGAAGCGAAACAAGCCAATATTATCGGAGCAGTCGAACCGATTTACATTCTTCCGATGAAATCGGCTTTTGAAGCCAGAATCGACACCGGAGCAACGACGTCGTCTTTGGATGCGGACGATATCAGGGAATTTGAGCGCGACGGGGAAAAATGGGTTTCCTTTAAGATTGTGAACCGCCGTTCGGGCGAGGAACACCATTATGAAAAGCGTGTTGTCAAAAGCATTCGCATTAAAAGAATCAAAGAAAAGGAAGACCGCGTCAAAGTCAGTATGTCCGTCCGTTTCGGCGGCGAAGAATTTACCAGCGAATTTACGTTGGCAAAGCGCGATGATTTCGAATATCAAGCGTTAATCGGTCGTAATATTTTAAGCGGCAGAGCCATTGTTGACACGTCGCTGTCCCATACGCTGAAATAAGGAAAACAAAGGAGGCGGCAATGAAAAAACTGTTTACGGTTCGTAAGGTATTAACGTTTTTGCTGCTTCTTTCGGCGGTATTTGCGGGATTTAGCGCATATTACAAAATAGAATACTGGGGATTCGATTTTCGTCCGAACGAAACGTCCCGCGTATGGAATATTGATGCGCATATTTCGTTTACCCCGACGGGCGAACCGATTAAAGTGTCTTTGGCCATTCCTTCCAAAAGAAGAAAATTCAAAGTCCTGAACGAAGATACGCAGGCCAAAGGCTATAAGGTAAATAAAGACGTCAAAAACGGCAGAATTGAATTTTTTTCATCTCCCCGCACGGACGAACAAAACCTCTATTACCGTCTGACGGTTTTTGACAACGAAGAAGGGCGCGGAAAATTCCCCGACGAAAAAATGCCCGAAGTGCAAAAACCTGTCTATGACAAACAGCAACAACAAATTGCCGATGAAATTTGGGCACAAGCCGATAAATTTGAAGGACGCCTGCCTCAAAAAATTATTGCCGTGTTTAATCAGGAACCGCTCAGCCCCAGCGTGAACGCTTTTTTGCCCGTAAAAATCACCCAGCGCCAACGCGCCGAAAAGATGATTGAGCTTTTGGCTTTAAAATCCGTTCCCGCCCGTTTGGCTCACGGCGTTCGGCTGGAAGAAGGCAAGCAGGCCGTCGAAGCCGATTTGATGCTGGAAGCCTATGACGGGCGCAAATGGCGGTTGTTCGATGTCAATACTGGAAAAGCCGGATTGCCTAAAAACTTTATTATTTTCCAACGCGGCGGAGCGTCTTTGCTGGACGTTGCGGGCGGAGAAAATTCCAAAGTCCGTTTTTCCGTTTTGCGTTCGGTTACGTCGTCGTTCAAACTGGCAGGTCCGCGCGCCCGCATGAGCGATTTTAAAAAAATGTTCGACTATTCGATTTACAGCCTTCCTTTGTTGGAACAAAACACTTTGAAATGGCTGATGGTCTTTCCGTTGGGGATTTTGGTCGTCGTTTTAATGCGTAACGTCGTCGGCATTAAAACAATGGGAACATTTACGCCCATGCTGGTCGCCATGTCTTTGGTTAAAACGGGATTTTGGGCGGGATTGGTTTGCTTTTCGGTGATTATCGCCGTCGGATTGGTTTTGCGTGCCGTGCTGTCAAAACTGAATCTGTTGCTGGTTCCCCGAATTTCCGCCGTGGTCATCTGTGTTATTTTGATTATGCAGTTCATGACAATTGCAGGAGCCAGACTGGATTGGGAAATCGCATCTTCTGCCGTGTTCTTTCCCATTATTATTACGGCGTGGATTATTGAACGCGCTTCCATTACTTGGGAAGAAGACGGCGCGGCAAACGCGCTTTCGGAAATCGTGTACAGCATGATTACCGCCGTTGTGACGTATCTGGTGATCAGCAGCGAATATATCCGTCATATTACGTTTGCCTTTAACGAAATCAATTTGGTGATTTTGTTCGCGGTTATGTTGTTGGGGACGTATACGGGCTATCGTTTGACGGAACTGAAACGTTTTACGCCTTTGGCAAAGGGGGAATAAGATGTTCGGCTGGTTGAAAAAATACAGCCCCCCTTCCGCGTTGAAGGCGAACGGCGTTTTGGGAATGAATGCCAGAAACTATAACATTATTTCCCGTTTAAACGACCGGCGTCTGTATCCGTTGGTGGACGATAAAGTCAAAACGAAAGTTTTGGCGGGAAAAGCCGGAATTAATACGCCGCGGCTGATCGGCGTCATCGAATATCAGCATCAGGTCAAAGATTTTATCAAAATCGTTGAAGGATGCCCGCAGTTTGTGATTAAACCCGCTCACGGCAGCGGCGGAAAAGGCGTTCTTGTCATTAATCGTTGGGAAGGGCAACGCTTTTTTACGGCTTCGGGAAAAGAGCTGGGATTCCAAGACGTATTCCGCCATATTTCCAACACGCTGAGCGGTTTGTTCAGCTTGGGCGGACAATATGACGTCGCCGTTATTGAAGAAATGGTCAATTTCAGCGATATGTTTAAAAATTTCAGCTATCAGGGCGTTCCCGACGTTCGCATCATCGTTTATAAAGGATATCCCGCCATGTCAATGATGCGTCTGGCGACGGCGGAATCGGGCGGACGGGCGAATTTGCATCAGGGAGCCGTCGGCGTCGGGCTGGACATTCAAAGCGGAAAGACGTTGCAAGCCGTAATGCATAATCTGCCTGTTTCCGTTCATCCCGATACGAAAGCCGATTTAAAGTCTTTGGTTGTTCCGTTTTGGCGCGAACACCTGCTGATCGGGGCAAAGGCTTATGAAATGACGGGACTGGGATATTTGGGCGCGGATATTGTGTTGGATAAAAATCGCGGTCCCATGATGTTAGAACTGAATGCCCGTCCGGGATTGGCGATTCAAATTGCCAACGGGCACGGATTAATGTCCGTAATTAAAAAAATCGAAAAAACGTATCCGACGGGCTTAACGCCGGAAGAACGGGTCGACTATATTTTAAACGCGGCGCCGTAGGAGTGTTTTCTTTGCGGTGAAAAGTCCGTGCATCATTCATTTAATGCGTCGGAAATTTTCTCAAAATCAAAAAGCGGCGACTAATGCCGCCGCTCTTTA
>HF994924.1:7200-7489 GCA_000434295.1 Acetobacter sp. CAG:977
CCGCTCTTTATCGTCGAAAATCCGTTCAGCGGTAAGGACGTTTGTTCCAAGGCATTTTTGACAGCAATGTTGCCATGGCGCACGAATCGCTGATGCCGGCGTATAGCAATCCGCATCCGACAAAAGCAGGCAACAGGGCTGCACTCGGGCTGAAAACCAACGCCGCGACGCTGCCCGCCAGCACAAGGCTGCCCGCGATGATTCGGACTTGGCGTTCCAAAGAGATGGCGGCACGTTTTTTGACGATTTCGGAACGGTTACTTAACGCTCCCATACCGCCACGGATGAC
>HF994924.1:7494-13962 GCA_000434295.1 Acetobacter sp. CAG:977
CCCATACCGCCACGGATGACGGCGACGTTTTCGTAGCCCGCTTCTTCCAAACGTTGCGCGGCGACGGAAGCCCTTTTCCCGCTTTGACACAAAACATAAATCGTTTTGCCTTCGGGACTGTGTTCTTTTAAAAATTCGGCGGCATCAAAACGCGGCAGTTCAACGAAATAATGTTTCCGCTTTAAAGAAACGTCCGAATGTTCGTTGCCGTTTCGGACGTCAACGATAAACGCGTCTTCGGGGACGTCGTCAAAATCGACCAAGGTTTTGTATAATCCGTTATTTTCCATAAGATTTTCCTTTGGTTAAAGTTTTGTAATACGTCCATCCGCCGGCATAACTCAGAACGTTTTCAAAACCGTTTTGCATCAAAATGCGCGCGGCGACATAGCTGGTATAGCCTTTGAAACAATGAACCATGACGGTTTTGTTTTTCGGCAGTTCCGAGATTCTGGAACGGAGCTGGGCGGCGGGAATGTTCACGGCACCGTCAATGTGTTCTTGGTTATAGACGGATTCGGGACGCACGTCCAAGACCAGCATATCGTCAAATGAGGTTCCGAAGAAAGGTTTGACGAGCTTTTGACGGACGTTTTCTATCGCCATGCCGATTAAGTTGACGGGGTCTTTTGCTCCGGAGTACGGCGGCGCATAGCACAGTTCCGCGTCTCTTAAATCTGTTGTCGTGCCGTTTAAGCGCATAATCGTGGCTATGACGTCAATGCGTTTGTCGACGCCTTCTTTTCCGACGGCCTGAGCGCCGAAAATTTTTCCGCTTTCGGTATCGTAGAGGACTTTCAACGTCAGCGGTTCGGCACCGGGATAATATCCCGCATGTGATGAACCGACGATGACCATCTTGTCGTATTTGACGCCGGCGCGTTCCAGCTGGCGTTCGTTGTTTCCCGTAAAGGCGGCGGTCAGTTCAAAGACTTTGACAATGCCCGTTCCCTGCGTTCCCGTATAGGGGTAGGGGAAGTTTCCGACAATACTGTCGGCGATTAAGCGCCCCTGCCTGTTCGCGGGCCCTGCCAAAGCGACGGCCACGCTTGCCGATGAAACAAAGTCTTTGACGGCAACGCTGTCGCCGCAGGCATAGACGTCATTCAGGCTTGTTCTCATGTATTCGTCGGTAATGATGTATCCGCGTTCGTTCAGCTTGATGCCGGCCTGTTTTGCCAATTCCGTATCGGGGCGCACGCCTGCAGCCAGAATAATAAAGTCGGCTGGGATTTCTTTTCCGGAATTAAGAAGGACGGACGTTTTCGTAACGGCTTTGATACCGTCGGAAAGGTACAGATCCAGTCCGTTGTCGCGCATGGAATTTTGTACTTGGGCAACCATGTCGGCATCCAAAGGCATCAAGACTTGAGGCGCCAATTCCACCAAAGACGTTTTTATTCCGGCGTGGCACAGGTTTTCGGCGGTTTCGACACCGATAAAGCCGCCGCCGACAACGACGGCGTTTTTCTTGGACTTATCGTGAATGAAAGCTTTGATTTCGTCGGCGTCGGACAAATGTTTGACCACGAAATGCGGCAGGTTTTCAATTCCTTCGACAGGCGGGACGAAAGGCTCGACCCCTGTGGAAAGCACAAGCTTGTCATACGGATAAGCCTGTCCGTCGGCGGCAATGATTTCCTTTTTTTCGGGGTTGATGCGCGTGACGGGCATGTTCAGCTTGATTTCTATGTCAAACAGGTTCTTGAACAAAGCAGGTTTTGCGACTTGCATATTGTCTCTGTTTTCGATGACGCCGCCGATGTAATAGGGCAGGCCGCAGCTGGCGATGGAGGTTTCGTTTGTTTTTTCAAAGATTGTGATTTCAGCCGAATTGTCGAGCCTTCTTAACCTTGCGGCACAGCTGGCACCGCCTGCGCCGCCGCCGATAATGATGACTTTCATGATTTCTCCTGTAAAAATAAAATATCTGTTTTGAAGTGTGCCAAAAGCCGTTTGGCGTAGCAATTAAAAAAAGATAAAACCCGAATCCGACAATCATAAATAAATCCCGAAATCCGTTTTGGAAAAAAACTTTGACTCGGAAGGTCAAAGGACTCATTATCCCTTCAGGCGTGTTTATCTGGTACGGGTCTGCAAAAATGGCTAAAAATCTGAAAAAAATCAAAGTCGGTTTTGTTTCTTTGGGATGTTCCAAGAATCAAATAGATACAGAAATGATGATGGCTCATTTGGCAGAGGACGGATTCGAAATAACGCCCGACGCGATGGAAGCCGACGTGATCGTCATCAATACCTGCGGTTTTATCGGCGACGCGAAACAGGAATCCGTCGATACGATCATGGAAATGGCGGAATTGAAAAAAGCGGGGTCGCTGAAAAAGCTGATTGTCACGGGGTGTCTGGCGGAACGTTACAGGGAAAGCATTTTGCAGGAATTGCCTGATGTTGATGCCGTTTTGGGGGTCGGCAGCGTTCATGATATAGCTCAAGCCGTCAAAGAGGCGTTCAAAGAAGATTCGGTGACCATGTTTAATGATCCCGAAACGTGCGAATTGGGCGGGGAAAGAATTTTGACGACGCCGTCTTACATGGCGTATTTGCGTATTGCGGAGGGGTGTAACAACCGCTGTACATATTGCGTTATTCCTTCAATACGCGGGAAATACCGTTCCCGGACGATGGAAAGCATTATTGAAGAAGCCAAGAAACTTGAAAAGCAGGGCGTCAAGGAACTGAATCTGATAGCGCAGGACACGTCAAGCTACGGTTCGGATTTGTACGGCAAGCTGATGTTGCCCGAATTGTTGCGCCGCCTGTCTTCCGAAACGCAAATTCCGTGGTTCAGGCTGTTTTATTGTTATCCGGACAAGATTACGGACGAACTGATTTTTGAAATCAGGGATAATCCGCGCGTTCTTCACTATATAGACATTCCGATACAGCATATTAACGATACGGTTTTGAAACGGATGAACCGTCACGGGAACAGAAAGCTGATAGAAGATTTGCTGTCGCGGTTGCGGACGAATATTCCCGACATGGTTATTCGCACAACGGCGATTGTCGGGTTTCCGGGCGAGACGGAAGAACAGTTTAACGAACTTTTGGACTTTGTCGTAACGGCGAAATTCAACCGATTCGGTGCGTTTTCTTATTCAAGAGAGGAAGGGACTCCGGCACACGATATGGCGGATCAGGTTGACGAAGACGAAAAGCTTGACCGTTACGAAGCCGTTATGTCGGCGCAGGCGGATGTCAGCCTTGAATATCAACGTTCAAGGATTGGGACTCGAACGCTTGTTTTGTGCGAAGGCTATGACGGAGAACAATACCTCGGCAGAGATTATGCGAATGCCCCCGACATAGACGGTAAAATATATTTTTCAAGCAAACATTCCGTGCGGGAAGGCGACTTTGTCGAAGTGGAAATTTCGGACGCGGATGATTACGATTTGTTCGGGAAAGCCGTTGAAAAGTAAATAAAAAAGCTAAATAGATGCTTTTTATATTATTAAGTGTCATAAAAAAGCTTTGAAAGTTTCTATTTTTTTGTCTAAAATTTCTTATAGAGGCTGTTTTTTTATATAAGGAGATTCGTTATGCGTAAAGAAGAAGCATGGGAAAAACGCAGAGAAACGTCTTTTCGCGATATCTTGGGCGAAATGGGTTATAAGAAAGAAGACGGCGATTTTATGGTCATCAGTGTTGATCCGAATGCTCCCAAGACGGAAATGAACACCGGATATGTTATGGGGGGCTGGGAAAAGAAGGAACGTCCTCTTTATCCGCATGCCCGTACGGAAGAAGACGCCAGTAAACGGGCGCAAATGACGGACAACGAATTCTGGGATAATGTGTGCACAAACGTGAACGGCGACGGCAAGATTGCGACGGGGATTACCGGATCCAACAACGGCGTTTATGCGGCATATATGTGGGGCAGCAACGAAGTAATCGTTACGCAAAATCCCAAAATTATCAGAGCATTGGAATCTCAGATGCATTTTGAATCCGATCAGATGTTTGTTCCGTTTTCGAACGGAGAAAAACCCAAAGATTTTCATAAGGCTCTGGAATGGGAACAGGTAAAACACGTCAGTTCTCATTCGACGAAAGAACCGCAACGTCTGATGACAAAAGAAGAAAAGGCGGAAGCCAAAAAACGTGAAGAATTTTTGAAATCGCTTCAATCGGACAACGCGAAACCCGCCGCGACGGTGTCGAATCCTTTGCGCGACGCGGTAATTTCCCGCAAGACAAAAGGGTACTGATTTTAAGTTTGATAACGATTTTGGAAAAGTGCGCGACGAAATGTTGCGCACTTTTTTTGTCGGTTAATAAAAAAATAATTCTTGACTTACAGTCTGCTCTAAATTTTAGGCTCTTAAGCATAATAAAAGAGGGGGCTCGAAATGATTATAAAAAGGCAGGTTTGGTTTTTTCCGGCGAATCAGGAGCGCACGTTACACCTTTATTTGCCGGACGATTACGAATTTTCCGCCGAACGCTATCCCGTGATGTACATGTTCGACGGGCACAATTTATTTTATGATTCGGATGCGACATACGGCAAAAGCTGGGGGTTTAAAGAGTTTTTGGACTCGTGGGACAAAAAGATTATTGTTGCCGGCATCGAGTGTTCGCACGAAGGCAACAATCGTTTAAAGGAATATTGCCCTTATTATTGGAATTCCGGCTGGGCGGGTGAAGTATACGGCACGGGCGACGAAACGATGCGCTGGATGGCGTATGATCTTAAACCGATGATAGATGCCGAATACAGGACTTGGTCGCATCGCGAAGCAACGGGAATAGGGGGCAGCAGCATGGGAGGATTGATGTCTTTGTATGCGGCGATATGCTATAACAATGTTTATTCGAAGGCGGCATGCGTTTCTTCGGCGATTTCTTTTTGCGGCAAGGAATTGCGGGAGGCCGTTTCTGCAAACGATTTAAATCCGGATACGAAAGTTTTTCTCAGCTGGGGCAGTCAAGAAAGCCGTTCGCCGAAAGGCAAAGCCATTATGGCGTCTTGCAACCGTTCAATAAACGACAGGCTGTATAAGAAAGGATGCAGCCCGTTTTTGTACTGTCAGGAAGGCGGGCATCATTGCGAAGCCGATTGGGAAAAACAGGTTCCGTTATTTATGAATTGGCTTTGGAAATAAAAATTAAGAGCCTCGTGAAGAGGCTCTTAATTTTTATTCGGCGTTTTTTGCGCGGATTTTTGGCGCCAAAAAGAATAAATAAAGGACGCCTGCGGTCATGACGGCGACGGCGGCGTTTTGGGTTGCGAACATATCCGAAGCATATCCCATAATCATCGGGAATACCGTTCCGCCGAATAAACCCATTATCATTAACCCGGAGACTTCGTTTTTCTTTTCCGGGGAATGGAGCAAAGCTTCTGCAAAGATAATGGAAAACACATTGGAATTTCCGAATCCGATCAGCCCGACGCCGACGTTTAAGAGATTTTTATCCGCACAGGACAGCAACAGAACCATGCCTGCCGCCATCAGGACGACGCTAAAGAAGAAGAAGGCTTTATTGCTGATTTTTGTCAGGATCAGGCTTCCCGAAAAACACCCCAGAGTACGGAACAGGAAATAAATGCTTGTCGCATAGGCGGCATCATTTAAGGTCAGACCTGCTTTTTGGATCAGGATTTTCGGAGCGGACACATTCGTTCCGACGTCGATGCCGACATGACACATAATGCCGAGGAAGCACAGGAAAATGACGGGATCTTTTAGCAAAGCGAGACACTGAGAGAAAGAAGACGGCGAGTCGCTGATTTTTTCTTCTTCGATTTTATCAAAAGCGAGGGCGAAAGCGGCGATGAGTGCTTCGGCGGCGAACACGGGGTACAAAATCATCCAGTTTCCGTACAGGGCGGCACCTTTTGCGGCAAGGATCGGCGCGACGAAAGACGCGATGGCTTTAACGAATTGCCCGAACGTCAGGGCGCTTGAGAGTTTATCGGATTTAATCAGGTTAGAGATTAACGGGTTTAAAGAAACCTGCATAATCGTGTTTCCGATTCCGAGCAAACAGAAAGAGACCAGCATAACGTTTAAGTTATAAGCGGTTAAGGGCAGGAACAAAGCGACTGCCGTAACACCCAAGCTGATCAGGACGGTTTTTTTTCGTCCGATTTTATTCATCATCATGCCTGTCGGGACGGAACCGACGAGGAACCAGAAAAAGACCATGGAAGGGAAAGCATTAGCCAAGGTATCTGAGAGTTTAAAATCGTTTTTGATATAGTTTGTTGCGATACCGACCAGATCGACGAATCCCATGGCGAAGAAAGCCAACATGACGGGGAAGAGTTTGAGTAAGATATTTTGCCGAGCATTTTGGTTCATGAAACGTCTCCCGCAGAAGTGAGAAAAGATAGATTTCAGGCGCATACAGTTGCCGATTTACGAATATTATACACGAATGTTTTTAAGAAAGGAATTTAAAGGGGAAAAGACACCTAACGGCTGTAAGTTTAAT
>HF994925.1 GCA_000434295.1 Acetobacter sp. CAG:977
ACCGAACCAATCCGAAGCATATCAGAGCTGCTCTTGAAAACCTTTAAAACTGTATCAACCCCTGATGAATAAAAAGACTTTTTATAAATCAAAAATTGATTTATTCTGATTTATAGACGACGGAGATATAACTTATGTGGATTTGGGAAAGCAAAGATTGGCCTCATTTTATTTACGATAAGGACGTTTTACGTGAAGCGGAACGACAGTACTTGAAAAACGCGGGAGAATGCATCGGTTCCGTAAAGTTCTTTTCCGACGAGGATCAAGAAAACTTTAAAATCGAACTGTTGACCGATGAAGCCACCCAAACAGCAAAAATAGAGGGTGAACTTCTTAATCGTGACAGCGTTCAGGTTTCAATGCGCCGACAAATGGGATTATCTGCCGATAACAGAAAAATTCCTCCGTCAGAACATGGCGTTTCTTCAATGATGCTTGATTTGTATAACCATTTTGCCGAACCGTTATCGGATGAAATGCTTTTTCATTGGCATCGTCAGTTGATGAATGGTCGAACTGACGACGTTCAAATCGGGGCTTACCGAACCGGAACGGAGCCGATGCAAATTATAGCCGGGAATGTTTATGATTCCCGAGTTTATTATGAAGCTCCGCCTTCAAAACAAATTCCCGATGAAATGCGGCATTTTATCGATTGGTTTAATAATAGCAAAAAAATGAACGCCTTGGAAAGAGCTGGTCTTGCTCATTTATATTTTGTT
>HF994926.1:0-29406 GCA_000434295.1 Acetobacter sp. CAG:977
GGAGTCAAAGTCCGTTGCCTTACCGCTTGGCTACGCCCCAATATCAAAGCCTTTCCTTACTAATATACTTCGCGACAATCGTCAAGCCTCATTTCATTTCCTTTGCATCATTTTTATAAAATTGGCATTATACCAAAACATTAAAATTCCTTGTTACGGAGCCTTTCTCATGCTGCAACCTCATATCCGGCTTGATACCCTGAACGACGTGAAATATGCCCTCTTGCCCGGTGATCCCGCAAGATTGGATAAAATCGCAAAATTCCTCGAAAATCCCCAAGAACTCGCTTTTAATCGCGAGTTCAGAAGCTTGCGCGGAAAATATAAAAATATCAATGTCCTGGCTCTTTCAACGGGAATCGGCGGTTCCTCAGCCGCCATCGCCGTGGAAGAATTAAAAAAAATCGGTATCCGTGCCGTTATTCGTATCGGTTCTTGCGGCGCTTTGCAAAAAAACATCAATCAGGGCGACTTGATTATCGTCAATGCTGCCGTGCGCGATGACGGAGCTTCCAAAGCTTATGTCGATCCGAGGTTCCCTGCCGTGCCGAATACGGATTTGTTAAACGCTTGTATCGAATCCGCAAAAGAAAACGATTTTCCGTTCCATGTCGGAATTGCCCATTCTCACGAAAGCTTTTATATCGACGACAATGAACAGCAGGAAGCATATTGGTCAAAGCTGGGCGTTCTGGGGGCGGATATGGAAACGGCTGCCGTCTTTACCGTCGCCGCAATCAGAGGGATAAAAGCCGCTTCAATCTTGAATAACGTCGTTGTTTGCGGCAACGATACGGCTCAATCCGTCGCCGATTACGCAAGCGGCGAAGATTTGTGCGCCAAAGGCGAAAAAAACGAAATCATAACGGCTTTGGAAGCCTTTGTCCGAATGGAAAACAAAGCCTGAGCGCATAAAACGCCGCAAAGCCTTGTTTGAAAAATTAAATGAAGATAAAGTTCCAAAGTTTTACGGGAGAAAAAAATGGCGTGGGTTTATTTGATTGTTGCGGGAATTTTTGAAACCGTTTGGGCGGTCGCCATGAAATATTCGGAGGGGTTTTCAAAACCTTATCCGTCCGCATTGGTCGTCGTTGCCATGTTTTTAAGCGTCTGGCTTTTGGGATTGGCAATGCGATCCTTGCCTTTGGGGACGGCCTATGCCGTTTGGACGGGAGTCGGAACTTTGGGAGCGGTTCTTTACGGCATTTTGTTCTTTTCGGAGCCCGCCGACGCGCTGAGGCTGGTCTTTGTCGCGATGATTTTGGGCGGATTGATCGGATTAAAAGCGGTCTCGGCTTGAGATCGGGAGAAATCTTATGGAAAAAATCTTTATTTATTCCGATAAAGGCGTCGGCATGCAGTCTTTTTTCTGTGCCAGAGGCTGTCTGCGCGGTTGGGGAAACGGAAAGTACGCCGTCAAGGCTTTGAGTGCCGCCGAAGTCATTGAGGGAAGTTGGGCAAATGAAGAAGCTTTGTTCGTTATGCCCGGCGGCGCCAGTACGCCGTATTCGGAAAAATTAAAGGGCGAAGGCATCAAACGTATCAGAGACTTCGTAAAAAACGGCGGTTCATACTTGGGAATATGTGCAGGCGCTTATTTCGGAGCCGAACGAACCAGCTTTAACAAAGGAATGCCTGATGAAATAGAAAACGAATGTCAGACGGGGCTGTTTAAAGGGACGACTTCGGGTCCCGTATTTCCGCCCTATGATCCCGATTCCAATGCGGGATGCAAAGCCGTCGAAATTGATGCGCGGGGAACGGGTAAATTTAAAGTTTTTTATAACGGCGGCTGTTCCTTTCAAGCCGATGAAGGATTTAAAGATTACGAAACCGTTGCCGTTTATTCGCAAAAAGATAATGAAATCGCGGCGGTTTTTCTGCCGTTCGGCGCGGGACGAGTTGTTTTGTCGGGCGTTCATTTTGAATTTTCACCGGGTGCTTTGGATATGAAAGACGCTTATCAGGCGCCGCTCAGAAACATTTTGATTGAATACGAAAATAAGCGTATCTCTTTTATAAACGAAATCGCGGCATATCTGAGAATGGAAGGAATAACGAAATGACGGATCAGTCCTCTGTTCTGAAAGCTCCGGATTTGGGCAAAGACCCGATTCCGCGTTTATTGCTGACTTTTGCCGTTCCGGCGATTGTCGGATTGTTGATTAATGCGCTGTATAATATTGTTGACCGAATTTTTGTGGGCAACGGCGTCGGAGCTTTGGGATTGGCGGGAATCGCCGTCAGCTTTCCTTCTTTTGTGATTATGATGGCGTTCGCCATGATGGTCGGTGTCGGCGGCAGCGTCAGCTTTTCTATTCGACTGGGGCAAAAAAAAGTCGCCGTCGCGGAAAAAATTTTGGGAAACGCATTGGTGCTCATTTCTTGTTTGACAGTTGTTTTGGTCGCTTTTCAATTGTTTTTTTTGGAAGACTTGCTTTATTTTTTCGGCGCGACGGAAACCATTTTGCCATATGCCAAAGCGTATGCCGGCATAGTTTTGTTGGGCAGCATTTTCGTTACGGCGAATATGACAATGAACAACTTTATCCGTGCCAGCGGATTTCCCCGCATTGCCATGGGAACAATGATTGTCGGAGCAATTGTCAATACGATTCTTGATCCGATTTTTATTTTTTGTTTCGATATGGGAGTTGTCGGCGCTGCCGTCGCGACGGTTATTGCAAATGTGTGTTCTTTTGCGTGGGCAGCTTCTTTTTTTATTTCAAAGCGGGCACCTTACAGAATACGGGTGAAAAACCTGCGGTTAAATCCAAAAGCCGTTCTGGCGATTTTATCAATCGGCGTTGCGCCTTTTACGATTCAAATGGCGAACGGCTTTATGCAGACGATTATGAACAAAGCCCTTGTCCAATACGGCGGAGATTTGGCAATTTCCGCGATGGGGGTGGCGACTTCGGCAATTGTTTTGCTTTTTATGCCGGTTTTGGGCGTGTGCGAAGGCGCTCAGCCGCTGATCGGATTTAATTTCGGAGCACAAAATTACCGTCGCGTTGTGAATATATTTCTTTTAACGTCGGGCGTCGCGACGCTGATTATGAGCGTCTCATGGGTGTTTTTGCGCTTTTTTTCCGGCAATGTCGCGGCGATGTTTGATCCGAACGACGCAGAGTTGATTCGTGTCGGGGGACAGGCTTTGAAAACGATGACGCTGATGATTCCGATTATCGGAATTCAGTTCGCTTCGACCGTGTTTTTGCAGGCGACGAAATTTCCCAGAATGGCGGCTTTTTTGGCGTTGTGCCGCCAGCTGTTGTTTTTGATTCCGTGTCTGATTATTTTACCGAAGTTTTTCGGATTGCCGGGCGTGTTTTATGCGATGCCGACTTCTGATTTTCTGGCGACGGTTTTGTGCGGCGTCGTTATGTGGAAACAATTAAAGAAATACAAGGCGCTGATTCATAAACAGGAATGTGAACAGACCGTTTAATAATGAAAGCCCCCTTTGTTATAAGGGGCTTTTTGTTATTTTGTTACATTTTGTGTTTCAGGCGAAGCAGGGGCATTTTCGGTAACTTCGGAGGGAAGCGGTTGTTCCTGTGCGGGCGCACCGTCCGCCGTCGGAGCGACAGGTGTCGCGGGCGGCTGGGGAAGAACAATCCTCATAACGTTCAGAAGCTTTGAAAAAATGTCCGTGCTTTCGTACGATCCCGCGAACAAATCGGCTTTGTAACCCACGGCGGAAACGGGAACGGTTGCCGCCGTATGTTCAAACGTTGTATATCCGATGCCGGCACGCTTGTTTAAAACGTTCATGACGGCAATGATAACGGGGTCGTAATCGCTGTATTTTTCTTTGAACTCGGGCGTTTTCGGGCGGCGGCTTTTTTCCGTCAGGCTGTGGCGCAAGCCTTCTCTTAAAACCGATATTTCCGAAGGCGTTAATGCGCTTTTCAGGTCTTGAGCGGCTTGTTCGTCGCCTTCGGTTTCTTTAAGCATCAGTTCTTCTTTTTGCATGGGAGAAAACATTTTCAAACCGAAGACTCTGGTCAGCGTCGGCATAAAGTCTTCCAAAACGGCATAAGACGTATGACGTGATTTGAAACGCAAAACGTCATAAAGAAAAGACGAAGCCGATTTTTTCTGTTTGTCGAAAACGGACAGGTCAATGTTTGAGGCATTGTTCGCGCCGATGGTCAACCCTCCGGTTTCGTGGTCGCCCGCGACGACGATCAGGGTGTCGTTCGGATGCGCTTTGTAAAAGTCGTAAGCGACGGTGACGGCTTTGTCAAAAGCGTTCATTTCTTTAATCAAAGCGGCGGTGTCGTGCATATGTGCAGCGACGTCGATTTTTGCGCTTTCCGCGACGATGAAAAAGCTTTGTTTCGTTCCGAGCTTTGCGATGGCTTTTTCGACCATTTCAGCCAAATCGGGCGAATTTTTACGAGCGTCCATGGCGAACGGAACGGCGTCATAAGTTACGGCGACTTTTCCTGAAGGATAGGAAATATTGTCTTTTGCGGGTTTGAAAATTTTATACCCGCCGCGTCTTAAGACGACATCCAGATCGTCTTTTTTAAAGGATCTGGGGCGTTTAAATTTTGCCCCAGCCAATAAGGAAAGCGAGCTTTCTGGCAATTGAACGGCGATATCATAATAAGAAAAGCGTTTTTTCGCCCGTGCATAAAACGCCGCGGGAGTAGCATCATCAACGCTGGCCGTTGTAACGACGGCGGTTTTAAAACCGTTTTTTGCGGCAAGATCAGTAATCAGGGGTAATTTTTCTTCGATTTCGGGCAATGTTGATACCATTCCGTTCGGGACATTTTGACCTGTCGCGAATGCCGAAGCTGTGGCGGCGGAATCGGGGATAAGGGTATCAAGCGCTTTGGAAGCCATAATTCCCTGTACGGGGAACGAGCTTGCCAAAAGAGCGGAACCGTTTGCAATTTCCGTAATGCGGCGTTGAGCGAAAGAAGCGCCGTCTCCGATAAAGAAAAAAACATATTTCGGCGTAAGTTTTTCTTCTTTGCAGGCGTTTAAGAAAAACAAGGGCGCCAGACAGCAAAGGAGACACAAAATTTTTAAGGTTTTAGAGGGAAATTTTAACATGATTGTAATTTTTTTCCTTATAGAGTAGAGTCTTCAAGCGGCATTAGAAGGATTTATTGAGCGCTTGTCAAACAAAATCTAGGGTTTTCGCCCTGAACGGGACGGGATTATTGATGTATCGAAAGATAGTTTTTTTAGCGCTTTTATGTATGGCGGAACCGGCACTGGCATCGGACGATCCCTTTGATGTCGAAAAGGAAGTCGGTCCCCGTATCGAAGCAAAAGCATGTACGGCGGAATTGCCGGATAAGCCGCTGTCCCTTTCTGAAGTTATTGATGCGGCGTTATGTAACAATCCGTTGACACGGCAAAGCTATTTAAGCGCAATGGCGGCGGCGTCTCAGTACGGCGAAGCGAAATCGACATACCTGCCGACCATAGGTTTGTCTGCGGGCATCAATCATTCAAATACGAATTACCATCGTAACGAAGATACGAATTCCGCCGGAGCGGATGCATCGGTTTCTTTGGATTGGCTGTTGTTTGACTTCGGAGCCCGATCGGCGTCCGTCGAAATGATGAAGCAGGCATTGAATTATGCGTTGTCTTCTCGTTCGGACGTTTTAAAGACGTTGGTTTTCGACGTAACGAAAGCATACTATACGCTTTTGGCGGCGCAGCAGGGGTTCGAGAATTCCAAAGCAACGGTTGCTTCTGCAAAATCGGCATACGAAGCGGCGTCAAAACGCTATGAACTCGGTTTGGCGGCATACAGCGACGCATTACAGGCTAAAACGGCTTATGCACAGGCTCAGTTGTCCGAAGCTCAGGCAGAGGAAGCGCTGATTTTGGCTCAGGGCAAATTGGCGGTTTTGTTGAATTTCCCGCCGCAAAAAGGATTGGATTTATTGCCCGTGGCGTATTCCGACGCTCAGGAGGAAGAAGACGGCAAAGTCGAAGACATGCTTCAGATTGCTTTGGAAAAACGTTCCGACGTTATGGCAAAACGGGCAGAGTTAAAACAGGCTTTGGCGAACGTCGAGTATGAAAAAAAGCAAAATGCTCCGTCATTTTCGGTGTCGGCGGGGGTAACGGCGGGCGACGATTTAAAAGACAGGGGTGACCGCAATCTGAACACTCAAATCGGCTTGAGTATGACCGTTCCTTTGTTTACGGGTTTTAAAAACACGTACCGCATTACGCAAAGCCGGTATTTGGCGGACAAGACGGCGGAAGAATTAAAAAATTTGGAAAACGAAGTCCAAACGGACGTGTGGGATGCCTTTCAATCGTACAAGACGGCGCAAAAAAGCTATAAAATCAGCTTGGTTTTGTATGCCAGTGCGGAACAAAACGAAAAAGTCGCGATGGGGGCTTATAAAGCGGGGAAAGGCAGCATATTAAACGTTTTGGACGCCCAGTCGAAGCTGGCGGACGCCAGAACGTCAAAGAGCAACACGTTTTATGAAAAACTGATAGCCAAGAGCAATTTGATACGGTCGATGGGCTTAATCAATCCGTTTGAAGCGCAAAAGGAACTGTAAGAATGAAGAAGTTGTTTATATTCGGAATTATATTCGGGATGATTGCGGGCGGATTTTGGTGGTATCGCCAGAGGTCGCAAAACGACAAACCGCATTACGAAGTTGTTCCCGTTGCGCGCGGCACGTTAAAGCTGGACGTTTCTGCCAGCGGGACGATTCAGCCGATTAACGTCGTCAGCGTGGGTACGCAGATTTCGGGCATAATCGAACGTGTTTACGTAGATTACAACTCTGTTGTCAAAAAAGGGGATTTGCTGGCGGAAATCGACCGTTTTACGTTGGAACAGGAATTGAACGAAGCCAAGGCTCAGGCTCAGGATGCGAAATCGAAACGCAACAAAGCGCGGTTAGATGCCAAACGTTACAAAGAAATGTATGAAGCGAATTATATTTCGCGTTCTGAAATGGAACAGGCGGAAGTAGATGCCGTGACGGCGCAATCGGATTACGACAAAGCCAGAGCACAGGTAAAAAAAGCGGAACGGAATTTAGGGTATACGCGCATTACGTCGCCGGTTTCCGGGACGGTAACGTCGAAAGAGGTTGAGGAAGGTCAAACCGTAGCGGCAAGTTTTTCAACGCCGGAATTGTTCAAAATTGCGGAAGACCTGACCAAAATGCAAATCGAAACGGACATTTCGGAAGCCGACGTCGGTATGATCAAGCCCGGATTGAAGGTTGATTTTACGGTTGATACGTATCCTGCCGAAATTTTTCACGGGACTGTTTCGCAGGTTCGGCTGAACCCGACCGAAGAAGAAACCGTTGTCATGTACACGGTTATTATTGACATCAAGAATGATGACCTGAAGCTTTTGCCCGGGATGACGGCATATGTAGAGATTAAGGTTGATGAAAAGCCGAATGTTTTGCGATTGCCGAACATGGCGTTTCAATTTCGACCTGTTCGCGCGGACGGGAAAGCGGACACGCAGTTGAGAATGATGCGGGCGGATTTAAAGCCTGATGAAGCATTGGTTTTTATTTTGGAAAACGGCAAGCCTGTTGCCAAGACGGTCAAGAAAGGGCTGACGAACGAGATGTTCACCGAAATTCTCAGCGGCGTACAGGAAGGCGAGCAGGCGGTTTTGGAAGATTTGACGGCACGTGTTCAGCCTAAGCGCAGGGGTCCGCCATGAGCGTCATAGAAATTAAGAACGTCTGTAAAACCTACTACATGGACGGCGGAATGAAGCAAAACGTCCTGAAGGGCGTGAATCTGACGGTTGATGAAGGCGAATTTGTTTCCATCATGGGACCGTCGGGATCCGGGAAATCGACGTTTATGAACATATTGGGCTGTCTGGATCGTCCGACTTCGGGGAAATATTTTTTGGGCGGCAAACAGGTTTCGGGAATGAACGACGATGAACTGGCGCACATTCGCAATCGAATGATCGGTTTTGTTTTTCAGGGGTTTAACCTGTTAATGCGCCGCACGTTGACGGACAATGTGGCATTGCCGCTGATTTACGACAACCGCATGACGAAAGAAGAAGAACAGGCCAGAGCCAAAGAAATGTTAAAGCTGGTCGGTCTGGGTCGTTTTGCGGATCGCTATCCCAATCAGATTTCGGGCGGCATGCAACAGCGCGTCGCAATCGCCCGAGCGCTGGTGAACAGCCCAGAAATGATTTTGGCGGACGAACCGACGGGGAATTTGGACAGTAAAACCAGCGATGAGATTATGCTTTTTTTCCAACAGCTGAATCGGGAACAGGGCATAACGATCGTTTTGGTAACGCATGAACCCGACGTAGCGCAGTACGCCAAACGTTTGGTCAGAATTGTCGACGGCAACATAGAATATGACGGCGATGTTCAAACCTATATGGAGCAGCAGAAATGATCAAAGCAATATTGCATGAAGCCTGCTTATCCATGACGGGGAACAAGCTCCGTTCGTTTTTGACGACGTTGGGGATTATTATCGGCGTTTGCGCGGTCGTGATGATGGTGGCGGCGGGGCAAACGGTGCAAAACATTATTCAGGAACGCTTTGTCGCGATGGGCAGTAATTTGCTGATTATTCGCTCTCAGCGTCTCAGAACGGCGGTCAGAAAATCCGAACCGATGACGTCGATTACGTTGGACGATGCTTTGGCACTGCGCCGTTTAAACGGGATAGACGTTGTTGCTCCCGTGTTAAGCGCGTCGGCTCAGGCTGTGAACGGGTCAAGAAACTGGCAGGTCAGCATATTGGGGACGACGCCGGATTATATGAAAACGGCGAACTGGGAATTGGAACGCGGCCGTATGCTTAACGAACAGGACATTCGTCGCGGCACCAGCAATGTGGTGATCGGACACGAAGTGATGACCGAACTTTTCCCTTATGAAGATGCTTTGGGGCAAACGTTTCGCATTAAGAAACAGCCGTTTAAAGTCGTGGGTATTTTAAAAGAAAAAGGCTCAAGCACGGGCGGTGCAAACCAAGACGCTTCGGTAATGATGCCGTTAAAGACGGTACAGCAACGCTTTAACCGATTTGCAAAGCTGAATGCCATTAACCATATGGCGGTTAAGTTTGTGGAAACGGAAGATTTAAACATCGTTGAACAGCGCATTACGCGCTTTTTACGCGCCCGTCATAAGTTGGGCGATGACGAACCCGACGATTTCAGGATACACAACATTGCGGAATTTGTTGAAAACATCAAGCTGATCGGGACTGTTTTGGCGATTTTGCTGGCGGCGATCGCGTCGATTTCTTTGGTTGTCGGTTCAATCGGCATTGTCAATATGATGTTGGTTTCGGTAACGGAACGCACGCGCGAAATCGGCATCAGAAAAGCTTTGGGAGCGCCGAACAACTGGATCATGCTTCAGTTTTTGTTTGAAGCGATTTTGATTTCAATGGTCGGCAGTATTATCGGGTTGGTTTTGGGGGTCGGATTGTCTCAGTTGGGCGGCTATATTTATGATACAAAAGTGCCGTTCAGTTTGTGGCCGGTTATTTTGTCCTTTACGGTGGCGATTGTCGTCGGCGTCGTATCAGGGGTTTTCCCGGCATATAAAGCAATGAAACTCGACCCGATTGAGGCGTTAAGATATCAATAAAAACAAAACGCACGAATGTAAAAAGCCCTCGAGATTTTTGTTTTTTAGCGGTAAATGTGCCGACCGTTTCCGAAACAGGAAAATACGGTATTTTTTGTTTCTTTTCGGGGAATTTTATTTGAAAGAGCGTTAATTTTCTGCGACGGGAGTCTTTGTTTCGCGGGACGCGCACAGGTTCGGATTTTCAAGCCATTCTTTGGGAATAAAGCTTTTGTCGTCCGTTTCCGTTTTTTGAGAGCTTTTAATTCTTTGCACCAGTTCTTTCATTTGGTCAAAGCTGAGACGGCAACGGGTTTCTTTCGTGACTGCGGGCGTTTCTTTTTGAATGCCGTTAACGGTTGCTTTTACGGGCGGAAAAGAGGCTTTTTGCAGAAAATCGCAAAATCCTTCTTTTTGGGAACTGGGGGCGAATTTGATTCGCATTTCCATTCCGAAGATGCCGAATTCTTTTTCCATGGGCGAGCACGTTTCCAAAGCGGCAAGAATTTCGCTTTCAATATCTTTTTCTTTAACTTCGGTTGTGCAAATTTTCGGATCGGCGAACAGGGTTTGCCAAAAAATTTGTTTGGGCGTTCCCGAAACCGTAGACGTTCCGACGGAAACCTTTTGCCCGTTGACTTCGGCATATAAGGGTGTTTTTGTTTCCACCGTGACATTTTGGTCTTTGGCGGCGGCTTTTTTGAATTTTTCGTACGTTTCGCCGTCCATGGCGCACGTTGTCCGCGTTTCGGAAAAGTCTGTAATGTTAAGTGTTGAGAAAACGCATTTTCCGTCTTTTTTTCCGATGATTTCGTAGACGGTATTGACGTCTATTCCGAAGATTTTTCCGGAGGTTTCTTTCCGAAAAGCGGAGCAGTTTTCCAATTTGTTTTCGAAAGCTTCCGGCGGTACGAAAGCAAAAGCGTCGCCGGAAACGGATACGAAAGCCATAGGTATTCCGCACAGAACGGGAAGAAAACGATTTTTCATGTTGTTACCTTGCCGAGAACAGTCCGGTAATTGTTGCGCTTGCAAGAGCCTTTTCTTTGATTGTTTTTTCGGCGATGACGGGATTTGTATTATTGTCCATATCAAGGCGTTCTACGCTTAAAGCATAGACGGTAAAGTTATAGCGATGCGTTCCCGAAGGGGGGCAGGGACCTCCGTAAGGTAAAATTCCGAAGCTGTTTTTAATTTCTTTCATGCCGTTAGCGGGTTTAACGCCTTCGGGCAAGTTGTTTTGACTTGCCGGGATATTGATCAGAAACCAATGGTACCATCCGTTTTGGACGGGAGCATCCGGATCGTGAGAAACGACGGCGAAGCTTTTGGTTCCTTCGGGGGCGTTGATCCAATGCAGTTCGGGCGAGACGTTTTCGCCCAATCCGGTGCATCTGCCGGAGTTATAGGCATATTTCAGGGGCATGGCTTCATTGTTTTTAAAGGAAGCGCTTTCAACGAAAAAGGAAGATTCTTGAGCCACGGCGACACCTCCGGCGAACAGAAAACAGCAACATAAAGCAAAGAGTTTTTTAAGCATGGACTTTCCCCTCCGATTATTTGGTTATTTTATACGGAACAGGGAAAATAAAAAACGAAAAAAGATTTTTTCACAAGCTCTGGCGACCCTAACGGGATTTGAACCCGTGTTACCGCCTTGAGAGGGCGATGTCCTAACCGTTAGACGATAGGGTCAATAGCGTCCGTTCATCTTTGTATAAAACGATCGCAAAAAATGGTCAATCCTTTTCCTGAAATATCCCGTTTTCCTTGACATTGTACCCTATTTCTCGCTTATAATACGCCGTTAAGGCGCAAAAAAGAGGAGGCATCTTCATGGAATCGCTGAAACTGTTGTTTAAATCCTTTTATGATATTTCCCTGTTCCAAGAGTTTGTAATAAAAGGAAAAAAGTTGGGAATCGGCGCTTTTGTCTGGGTGGCTTTTATCGCTACCGTTTGTTTAAGCGTTTCCTTTTACGGCAAGGTTTCTGAAATTTCCTTTGATTTGTTCCGCCCGCTTGTCGCCGATTTGCCCGTATTGACAGTTACAGACGGTCAGGCCGTTGGTAACGTGATCGTTTCTAAAGACATCATGGGCAAAAATGATGATTTCTTCTTCGTCATTAATACATCGTCCGAACAGGCCGATTTCAAAGACTTGCCATCAAAAGGCATCTATGTTGCCAAAGGCGGATTTTTCGTTAAAAACGGGACGCAAATCCGCTCATTCGATTTTAAAGAAGTCTTGCCCAAAGGGACGACGGTCATAGATCAGACGTTTTTCGAAAATACGTTTAACCTCGTCAAATCCTTTATTCTCAATATCTTTTTACCGATCTTCTTTATTTTCTTTTTCGTAGGATCTTTCTGGGGAGCGCTAAACCTTCTTCTTTTATTTCTGTTCTTCTCTTATGCGTTTTCACGCATCATGCACAGGACTCCGACTTTGGAACAAAGAGTGCGCATCGTCGTGCTTTCAATGTTGCCCGCCATGGTTCTGCGAATCCTTGCCGGTTGTTTCGGGCTGTTCTTTCCGTTCGCACTGTACGCCTTGATTTGCCTTGTTTATATGTTCACTTACTTTAAGCGAGCGGATAAAGAACCTCTCTCGTCGGATGCGGCTGAATAATGAACTCTTTTGCTCTTTTGTATCGGGTGTTTTTTGACCGCTCTTTGGCGGAAAAAATACTCGTTCAAACAAAGGGAAGCTGCTTTTCTGTTTTGGCAAAGCTGGCGTTTATCGCATCGTTTTTTTGGGCTCTCGGTGCTTACTTTACCGTCAGCCCCCTGACGGTCGACATTTTGGATCCGATTTTAAGCCAAAATCAGGAAATACGGGTCAATAACGGAATCGTTACAAAACCTGAAAACTACGAGTATTCCTATATCTCGCCGGATAAAGACTTTTTTTTCATTTTTAATACGGCACAATCAGAACTTTCTCTCAACGACCTGCCTCCCAAAGGAATATATATTTCCAAAGACAGACTCTTTCTGATCGGCGGGCATTTCGCCGGAAGCGTTCCGTTGTCAAAGTTCTTGGACAGGTACGGAGATTTTTCCGTAACAAATACTCCAGAAGCCCATAAGATATTGGAAGGCTTTATTTCTTATCTGCATCGGACTTTCCCGGTTTTGGTGTTTGTTATTTTGGGAACGATGTTCTCGGCGGCGTTTTGTCTGTGTGCGTTCTTTTTTTCCGTCATGTCTTTCTTTATGACGCCGTTTTTCCGTTTGGATATGCCGTTCGATATGCGATTAAGACTGGGGACGATTTCATTTTTGCCCTTTGCCGTATTAAATTCTGTCGCCATGTTGGCGGGGATCGGGCTGACATTTATGATCGCAACGATCGTTACGGGAGTATATATGTTTTGCTTTTTAACGGAATACGCCCGTTTATCCCCCGTGACGGATTAGAATAATTCGTCAACGAACAAATAAACGGCTTCGGAAAATGTTTGAAAACTGCAGCTGACCTGAAAATCCAAGCGTTCCAAGATATGGTATTTCTGATCCATCGTATCGTAGACGAAGATTTCTTCCGAAGCTCTACCCAGCAACAATTTTCCTCTCATTTGCGGGACATTGGCATATTCGAGGTTTGCTTCGATCAATCCGGGCAGGGTATATCCCATGGTTTCCCGATCATTTGCCCGTGAACCGTAAAGTTCGATGCCGTTCCATACCAAGCCGTCGGTTTGTTTCAGCAATTCGATATAATCTTTCGGAATCATGGGGAAATGGTGGCTGGAAAGCATAGAAGCGACAAAGCGCAAAGACCTGTCGTCAACGGGCGGGAAAAAGACCGCGTCGTCTTTTTTCAAGGTTTCCAGAATCCGTTTCAGCATTTCAGGCATTTATCAGCGTCCCAAAGAATTTTTTTGTGCGATGATTTCAAAAGTGCTTTCCAGAAAGCCGGCATAGACGCTTCTGTCATGTTTGTCTTTTCCGCCCGAGGACACTTCAATAACGCCGGGGAAGTAGACTTTGCCTTTAGGAGCAGGGATGAACAAGCGTCTGGGTTTCATTCCTTGCGGCTGGTTGAGGATTTGCATATCCAAAAATTTATGGATATTGACGTGGTAGGGATGAGTTTGGATCAAGACAAGGTTTGAAAAATCGTTTGTGCCGCCGTAATCGAACGGTATTCTGATGTGAACGTTAAAGTTTTCGGGTGCTTTGCCTTTTTTGATTTTGGCGATGTCTTCTTCAAGCAACCCGGCGGCCATTAATTCGTTGACGTGGTGGTATCCGACATATTTTAAGAAATCGCGTCTGGCTCGTTTAAACGCTTTACGCAATTCCAGCCTCCAGCGCGGGTCGAGCATAACGTAATTTGCTTCGATCAAGTCCATATTTGGCAATTCCATTTGGGACATTTGCCATTCCCACATGGATCTGTCGCCGTTTTCTTCGGCGGGCATGGCGGCGCCGTTTTGTTGATAGGCTGCCATTGTCGGCATGCTTTGAGGTTGCTGAGGCATTTGCTGAGCCGGAGCATACGGCATGGGTTGAGGCAGCATCGGCGCGGGATAGGGTTGATACGGCTGAGGCATATAAGCCGGTTGAGGCGGCGGAATATTTCCCCATGACGTCATTGTATTCGGCTGGGGATAGGGCTGCGGTTGAGGATAAGGATAGGGCTGAGGCTGTTGTTGCATCGGCGGCTGAGTCGGATACGGCGAGCGCGGCGGCGGAACAGGCATATTCGGGTAAGCGGGCTGAGAAATATCCAGCGGATCCGGATACGCCGAAGCAGGAGCAGTCGGCGGCAGGGTTCTGAAAGATCTGGGGTCTCTGTAAATCGGGACGACACGGACGTCGCGGCGCACCGGGGTAACACCCTGGCTTTGCGCTTCAACGGCGGCCTCCTCTCTTGAACGTTTCGGAGGCGGAACCTTAGATCCCGACCAATCCCACATTTACAATACTCCTGTCAATGTTAGAGCCTTAGTCTCTGTCATTTTCTGTCGTATTCATCGTCAATAAAGTCTTCGTAATCGTCATCATCCAAATCTTCGTCGTCTTCATCCTCGTCATCGTCGTCATCATCGTAATCTTCATCATCCAAATCTTCGTCGTCCAGATCTTCGATATCGTATTCTTCGTCTTCCATATCGTTTAATTCGTCTTCGTCGACGTCATTTTCTTCGTCTGCGATATCGATCAACCCTTGCAAAGCACTGACGTCGGAATCTTCGCGTTGAGCGACGACCCAGTACGGCACGTTCGGCGACGCCGGAATTTGGCATTTCTTGGTCATTTCTTTATCCAAGAACCAACGCGGAGCATCGGCCATAATCGGGCGGTTCATATATCCTTGCATCAAAACGATTTGCTTTGTCGAGGGCAAGCTCAGCATTTGCGACGCACCGATAACGGCGGTTCCCTGCAATGATCTGGAAACGTTTTTGGAGAACGGAGTTGCTTGTTTCGACCAACCTTCCGTACGGGATGAAGAAGCGATTTCAACGGTTCTTGTCCCGATCATTTTTTCGAAACGCTGAGCCGTTTGTTCGTTGTTTTGCGACAATACGATTTTAGCCGCCGTCGTGGAAATAATGGTTTCCAGATCGTCTTTTCCGTATTGTCCCGAGATTTGGCCCAAATCTTGTCCGATCAGCAGGTAAGACACTTTTTGACCGCGTCCGACGGCGGGGCCGTCTTTAACGGCGCCCAGTTTAGGCATTTGCGGGAATTCGTCGAGCACGAACAACGTGGGGAACGGACCTGTTTTTCCGCCGTCCGCCTGCGGGAAGTTCGGCGGGTTTGCAATTAAGAAGTTTGACATTAATTCGACGAACGTTCCCGTAATAATATTTAATGCGCGGGCATCGACTTGGTTCACTGACAAATAGACGGCGATAGATTTCATTTCGCCCGTGATGGGGTCTTTCATGCCGCGCAAATCGCGAAAGATGAAATCGCTCATTTTTGTTCTGGCGCGCACGGCGGAGTTTTTAAAGATACCGATACCCGTTAATGCTGTTGACAAAATAGAACCGCGTTCCTTATCCGGCGTTCCCGACAACTGGTTTAATTCGACGACGGCGCGGTGGGCATAGCCGTATTTTTTGCATTCGGCGACGGCTTGATCCAACATATCGCGCATCGGGTCTGCCAAAGCGGCCATTTGGTCGCCTTCTTCGGTACGTTTTTTAATATCGGCGGCCATTTGCATTTGAGCTTCGGTCAGCCAGTCCAGAATCATGGCGATGCAGGGTTCACCGCCGACCCAGTATTCCGGCAACATTTCCCACGTACCGATGGGGACGTAATTTTCAAGGGTTAACGTGCCGTTTCTTAAATTATCCAGAGCGCCGGCGGCATCGACGTCGGACATATCCAGATAATAACCTTCCAACACTTCGCGGTCTTTGTCGTCAAGGGCGCCTTCATAAAGTTTTCCGATGAAATAATCGTTTGCGCGGGCGCGTTCGCATTTTCCGACGACAAAGTGGATAAAGCCCGTCAAGGCGTTTCGACCTGTTTTTGCCCAGTGCGGGTCGGCGCCGCCTTTAGGTTCTTCGACCAGCACGGTCACCATACTGTCGACGTACATGTCGCGGGCGGGGCCCATCGGCGGCAGACACGAAGCGGATAAGGGGTTCCAGCTGGGGTAATAGATCCCTTTATCGGGTTCGTCTTCGGCACCCCAGTTAATGACGAACACGGGGCCGATGGTTTGGCGATAGCCTGTTGTTTTAAAGCACAGTTCGGGTTTCGGGTCATTAACGATAATGCTGATATTGTTTGATTCAAAGATGGTAGGCATAACGACGCCGACGGTTTTACCGGTTCCCGGAGGCGCCAACACCAGCACGGACAGCGTTTCGGGCAATCGGAGCAATTTTCCTTTCCAGCGACCCAGCACGATGATAAAGCCGTCGAACAACCCCATTTTTTTGATATCGGCATAAGTTGCGATGCGCCCGCTGCCGTGGATTTGAGAAATCCATTCGTGGGGGTTCATGATCAGCCCTGTTACCAGAATGACGAAAAAGGCAAAGAACGGCAGCATGGGCAGGTAAAGCGGGACGCTGAAGCCGCCGGTATAATTGTAGAGCTGTTTAATCCAGTTCCAATAGGTTGTTCCGAGCGCCAAAGGATCGAGAGCGATTTTTTTGATGAATTTCCAAACATATTCCAGAGTTGTTTGGCTGATACCTTTCCCGATCAGGACGGACATGGCGAAACAAGCCACGGAGAGGACGAAAAACGTTACGCAGGAAATGGCGACCGTTGCGATACACCAATTGACTGCGGCATCTCTTTCTGCCCATTCATCACCGCGTTTTGCCATTTTTTACCAGCTCCTTAATTCAAAACAAAGATATACCTTTTTAGTATAAAAGCAATCAGATGAAAATCCAAATATTTTCCTTATTTTTCGCGGTTAATATCCGCATTCGGAAGCATACAAAACATTACTTTTGCCTTGCGCCAGGAAAGGGGAGGATTTTCCCAAAAAGTCAGTTTATCATAACGGGAAAAATCAAGAATCCCCGCTTGTATTTTTTTGATTTCTTCGGCAGCTTGTTCATCGCTCAGATCGCGATAAAAACCTTTGATGTTTTGACAGGCTCGATTTCTGAGTTTGCGTTTATAAAAAGCTTGGATAAAAAAACCGTTGGCTTCTTTCGGCGTGCACAAGATAACTGCCAAACGGGTCTTTTTCGCCCATTCGTCATAAAAAGTTTCTTTCCCGAATATGGTAACGCCGTCGCCGACATAAAGCATCTTTAACGATGCCGAAATGTCTTCCGTATCGTCTTCGTTGAAAAATTCGTCTTCAAAAGCGTCGCGTTCCAGTTCGGGAGGCTCTTCACGGGAAGCATAAAATTCTTCATCCGTAAATCCGCGTTTGTTTTCTTTTATGTTGTGCAGCAATTCGGAAATAAAGTCTAAGCGGGCTCTTCTGCCGTTTTTAGAGTACGGCAGCGCGGGAACGAACAACAAAAACGACAAACACCCGAACGCTCCGAATACAACCGGCGCCGCCGGCAAAACCTGAGCCAGAAAATATCGAGACGACGCATGAAAGCCGTTTTCAAAAATATCATGGTACCATTGAGCGTACAGGGGCAGCAGAGAGAGCGGGGACAAAACGGACTGCTTTGCGAATTCGACTGCCGTTTTTATATTTTCCTCATTGATGCCGTTTAACAAGACATAGGTTAAGGCGAACGCCAAAACGGACAAAAGGAAAAAAGGAATAAAGACTTTTACAAAGAAATTTGCAATCAGCCGAAAAGCCAAAAATGTCAACTCTTTCAGCAAACGCAAAATATCTTTGAGTATTTTTTTGATTAAAGCCGACTTATCGAACCGGCGCACGCCAACCCCCTTTGTTTTTGTTCAGGATGCGCCTAAAAAGTAAAAAAAAGATTAGCTTAACACGGAAGAAACGTCGCGGAACAATCCGTCATCGGGGGGATCGACTCTGGATACCGCATCATTAACGGGTTTGATTTCCGCAGGTCCGCCGTCTTGGAATCGGCAAACCGAAACATGCAGTCCTTCCCATACTTCAAACATATCTTCGGCATTGATAATCGTGCCTTGTTTAACGACGACCATCGGTCTGACGTCAAGACCTCTGGCTTTGCCGGTCAGCTTTGGCAACAAAGCGTCTCTGGCGTTCAGAATAACGCGGACGGGAGAAATTCTGTGGTTGCTTTCAGAGAACCATAACGGCTCTTCATCATTGAAACGTTCTTCGTCCGCCAACCAGTCGCCGGCTTCGGAATCGACCAGACACAAAAGCAAATGGTCGTCGGCGACACCGACATAATCAACGGTTTTCCCGGAAATTTTAACATCGGAAATAAGACGGTACCCGGCTTTGGAAAGAATCTCCGAAATGCTGCCGCCCGACGCCGAAGAAGAATGCGAAGGTGCAGGAGCCGGTCTGCTTTCCCGTTTCGGTTCGGGATTGGATTCGTGTTTTTCCGCATGATTGTGTTTTTTTGCATTATGTCTCGGAGCCTCTTCTTCAGGGGCTTTATCGATAGGTTTGATTTTTCCCGAACTGGCGCGTACGGCGGGCGGACGCGTTTGTTTATAGGATTTTTTTCGAGTCACTTTCGGTCGTGCGGAAGACTTTGCAGATTTTTTCTTTAGGCTTTTTAACAGCTTTATCGGGAACAAAAGAATCGCTTTGAACCAAGACACCCAAGAAATGGAACACAGAATTGTCCATCCGATGAACCACAGGGGGACAAGCATGAACAACGCAATGACGAAGCACCATTCCCGCGGTGTTTGAATGACCCATCCCTGCTGCCATTGATCCCAAATATAGATCCAATGAGCTTTAGCCAGAATGTCAAACCCCCACAATCCGACGGTCAATCTTCGATACCAGAACAAATATCCCGGAGTCCAAATGCAGGCGATGGTGAACAAACGCATCAAGGCGGCCAAGAATTTCATTTAGGATCTCCTGCTCTTTTTGCGTTTTTCAAAAATCACTTCCGGTCTCCATTAATGCCAGAATGGTATCCGCGACGGCATCGTTTATTTCCTGTGTGGAGGGCGATTGGGTTCGGATATAAGAGACTAAGGCGGCGACTTCGGGCAATTCGGAAGTTCGGCATGATCCCGTTCTGAGAACTGACATATCCCAGCTTTCCAATTTTTCGATCAGTTCTTTTGTATTTTCGATTTTCCCGTGATCCAAGACCAGGCATGCATTTACGGACAAAGAAGAATACTGGGGGAATTTTGAATAAAAGGTATCTCTCAGCTTGTTGCGAGCGTCCAGCAGGGGGCGCAAGGGCGAAGCCAAAGCGTCTTTTCCGTCTTTCCAAACGGGAATCTCTTCGTTTTCGCATACGGTCCATGAAGACCCGAGCTTTGGTCCTTCGGACATCAGGAAGATACTTTCGCCCGTAGCGGCGATTAAATTGGTATCATAAGAACCGATTTTCATTTCGCGAAAGATAAAAATGCCGCTTTTTTCCATTAATTCAGCCAAAGCAGACCATGCCTGCAAGGTTTGCAGTTTTTGATCTGCGGCAGGTTCTTGGGCATTGCCTGACGTACCGGCAGGACTCGAAGCCCGTTCGGGTATCGGTTCTTCAAAAGTCCCGGCATTTTGTGTCGGTTGTTGTTGATGCTGAGCCGGAGGTGTCTGTGTATGTGAGGTTTTTCCGCGCAGCTTATCGATTTTAGAAATTTTTTCTGCCGATATTTTGGGGACTTTATGAGTATTTTCGGCGGGCTGAGCTTTTTTTGCAGCCAAAGCGGCTTGTATATTTTCCGGACCTTTGGCAGCTTCAATTGATTTTTGAAGCAATTTTTCGGCTTTGCGTTTTTTCAGCAACGTCAAAGGGAACAGCAAGACGGCTTTCCATGGCAGGATATATGTTAAGAACCATGCGATCAGCCACACGGGAATAACAGAGACAAGTCCTGCAAAAAACAACATTTCTCTGGGCGTATCCATCACCCATCCGGCATTCCACTTATTAATCAGGTAATGCCAATGGTTTTCTTTCAGGATATCGAAGCGCCAGCCGGCATAGAAGGCGAATTTGAATAAAAAGAAACAAACAGCGGCGCTGATCAGGCCGGAAAGCAAAAAGGCGGGTAAGGAAAGTTTCTTTTTCTTCACTTTATGCATCCCAAATTTTTACGGACATACAAAGCAGAATATACCAAATTTTTCAAAGATGCCAAACAAAACGCACGGTATAAATAAAGAAAGGGGGAATTTTTATTCCCCCTTTTGTTTTGCATTGATATTTATCGAGAGCCATCCCGTCCTCTTGCCGGTGCCCGCATCGGCGTTCTGGTCGGTCTGGATTGTGTCGCGGAACGCTGTTTCGAAGACGACCGTCCGATTTGTTTTGCCTTATTGAGCAATTTGTTTCTTTTTGCCTCCAGAGATTTAGTCGTTCTGGAATTTGAAGCTTCTTTTTCTTTTATGGTTCTGGCTTTGGCTGTTGCCTGTTTTGACGATTTTCGCTTGGCGCCGATTTGTTTCGGAGCCGTTTCCAAAGTCATTCCTTTGTTTTTATTTCCTTTTTTAGGCTGTCTTAAGGTGCTTGCCTGTTTATCCAAATCGATCAGTTTTTTATAATCGGCTTTTCCTTCTTTGGTTTTGCTATAGTTCGGATTTTGTTTTTCGGCGTTCGTTATTTTGTTTTCCAGGCGAACCTGCTGCTGTTTTACATCGTTCAAGGCCAATTTATCGTACAGCTTTTTACCTTCGGGAGTTTTTCCGAAATCAGGATTTTGTTTTTCTCCTTCGGTAATTTTCTTTTCCAAACGTTTTTGCTGGCGGCGCAGATTTCTCAGTTCAGGATTTTTTTCTTTTGAGATTGCCTTCTTTTTGGGGCGTTCTGCTTTGTCTCTAGTTTTTGTTTCTTTATTTTTCTGATCTTTTTCCGCTTGTTTCGGGCGAACTTCCTTTATATCGTTTGTTTTTGCTTTTTCGTCTTGAGCCGGACGTTGCTGAGCATCAGGAGGGAGATATTTATTCATCTTTTTCAGCAGATAATCGGTTAGAGAATATTTATCGCGAAAAGTTTCTTTTTCCTTTTGAGACACACGCGGAGCGGGAATTTTTATATGAAGATCTTTTTCTGTTTCTTTTTTTGTCATAAAAGTTCCTGTTTTGGTCCCGTCGGCTCTTGTGCGTTCAACGAAGAACATTTTTTCCAAAGTATCGATTTTCCCTCGACCGTCTTTTCCGATTTTCATTTGTCCGGTATTTCCGATTTCGATAACTTTCACGCCGTCTTTATCAAGGATAACCTGATTTTCGGACGGGTCGTTCGTACGGAATTTATTTGCGGCGTCTGTTTTGCGTTCCTGTTCGATTTCGCGGAGCTCTTTTTTGTATTCTTTACGAGCATCGTGCAGATCGCGAGCGAATTGGATGGGCATGCTCAACCGTTGGAATAAAGGCTCAATGTTCCCTAAGGTCAAAAGAGGGGAATCGGCCAACAGTTGGCAAAAGAAATTTGCGACATCGGGAGCGGCACGGATACCAAAATTAAAAGGCTTTTTTTCCTTATCGCCGATACGACCTTCTGAATCGAGTTCGCCTTCGAAAGTCCCTTCTTTTTCGGCGCCGTTTTCGATGGTATTTTCCATATCTTCGGCATTTTCGCGTTCGGGCGTTTTTTCGGCACCGTTTTCAATCGTGTTTTCCGCGTTCGGGGTGTCTTGGGCATCAGTCATGGCTTTTCTCCGTCCTCTAACCGTTTTATCTAATTATACAAAAGAAAAGCTTTTTTGTCCAGTTCTTAACAAAAGAATCATAAAGGCGTCAGATTTTGACCCGTTTAAGGAAAGAAGCCAGGCGTTTATTGACGGCGGAAGCTTCTTTGGGACCGGCTTTGACCAGACCGAAGAATTTTTTGGGCAGCTTTTCCGTTTGAACCGGTGCAAAGAACAGCGGATTCGTCGTTAAAAGCTGATAAGCTTTTTCCGGTTCTTTTCTGGCAAAATTGAAATAATTTCGGATTAATTTTTCTGCATCTATCGGGAAATTTTCTTTTTTCAAGGCGTTAATGAATGCTTTTTGAATTTCAAGTTCTTCATTTTCGTTGTCTTGTATTTCTTCGATTAAATTTTCACGTTCTTCGCGCATTCTGCGGCTTTGAGCCTTTTTAAGCATAATTTCCATATCTGCCATAACCAACAGATAAGAAACGACCAGCTGTTCGCCGATGGAAGAGTCTTCGGATTCTTCCATATATTCAATTTCTTCTTCGATCAGGTCGTCCAGAGGCAGATTTCTGTCCAGGATGTGTTGCATTTCAGGGATAAGGGGCAAGATGGTTGTCAAATCGTCCAAGATATCATCCATCATGCCTTCCTGAGCGTTTGAGCGCAGCTGTTTTTTAAAAATTTTTAAGTCGCGTTTTGTTTGCGGCAAATCAAAAGCAAAGGGAGGCAGGGAAACGAATTCTTCTTCATCCAGCAATTCTTCGGCGTAAAGGCGCACATAGACATAAAAAAGGAAAAAACGTTCTCTGGTGCTTTCGTGTGCCGTAATTTTGCTTAAAGGATTTTCCGGCAGGACATAATTCACCCATTCATCGTCTTTGGAACGTGTCCTTTTTGATCGTTGAGACGGCGTTGCCGTGTTTGAAACGATGACGGGTTTCGGCTGTTTTTGCAAAGTTTGCGCGAATTCGGCTTCGGGTATTTTTTGCGGAGTCGGAACCGGTTTTTGTGCGGGTCGCACGGAGGCATGCGCGGCGGGGGGCTGGGGCGCGGGAACGGGAGTCGGCGCGGGAGCCGCGGGCTGAACCGGACGTTTTACCGGGACTTTAATGATTTTTTTTACGGGGACTTTTGTCAGGACGGTTTTCGGTGCCGGAGCCTCTTGCACTGGAGATGGTGTCGGAGCTGAAGCCGGAGCAACGGGGCGTTTGACGGGCACCTTGATTCTTTTGACGAGGACAGGCTTTTTCGGGGCGTTTGAAGCCGGTACGGATGAAATCGGTTTTTTTTCCATAATGCGCGATGCTTCCGAGAAATTATTTCAAGCTTTAGGATATAATAAAGGCGGCGGTTGTGTCAAAAAACTTTTTACGGAGAAAAATTCTTTTTTTACAAAGGGTTTACGAATGTACAAACGGGTTTTTAAAAAATCAAAAAAGTGTCACAATCAAAGGACGGATTTTGTATTATAGTGTAAGAATGCTAGAGTGCCATAAGTGAAAGCAGGACAACTGCTTTGGAAGCTGCAGAAAGGATAGAGCCATGATAAAATCTGGAAAAGGCGTCTTGGTAAAACTTTTTTTAATACTTTTTGCGGCGTTTTTTGTTTCGGGCATATGTTCGTCGGAAGCTTTTGCAGAGAGTCAGTGGAATACACAGTGTACGACTAATTTGGAACAATTTCAGGACGATGCCTTGAGTTTTCAATGGTGGCAAGAGCCGTTTCGCATAGTATCCGAGGCAACGATAACGGTAGGCGAAACAACTTTTAATACTGTGGCACCCGGTGCGATAAAGTTAATGACCGTCGGCTTTTTGCTTTGGCTTGTTATTTTTATGATGAAGAATTTGTCGTCGTTAAAAGAAGTTGATCCCATGGAAATGCTGACAAAAGTCGGCGGGATGATGTTTAAGACTGGGTTTGCGTACTGTATGCTTATAAATTCCAACTTCTTTTTCGGGACGTTTGTTTCTCCGATTACGGCGACGGCGGCGGGGTTTGTCGGTCTTGACAGCGGTGGCGGCGGCGGGTTGCAATCCGTTGTGTCTCCATTAAGAGAGATGATGGAGGAAATGCATAAAGCTCTGGCGGCAGGCATTGGTGCAGGGAACTATGCCAAATGTTTGTCTTGGTGGAAGGTCTTTGGCGATCCGCTACCGAACTTTTTTAAAAATGACGAGCATGACGGATATCCGGAACCTGAAGTTTATGCGGCAGGTTGCGTCGTTTGGTTGGGATGCTGGATTCTTTCACTTGTATTCCCGTTTTATTTGTTTGACGCGATGATTCGTTTGGGCGTAACGGCGGCACTTTGTCCGTTGTTTATTGTCGCATGGGTTTTTCCGATTACGGTTGAGTTTGCGAAAAAGGGGCTTGAATCTGTTCTAAACGTAGCCTTTTTGTTCGTATGTCTGAAAATAATTTTGGATTTGGATGTTGAACTTCTGCTAACCTCATCAGGAATCAAAACAAACCTTGTCGGCTCGAAGCGGGCGTTTATGGATGCAATTCGAGAAGGAAATAATTTAATTGTAGCGTGTGTTTGTATTTTTTACTCGATTTTGTTCTCTCTTCAGGCAACACCGCTGGCTTCCTTTTTCTCGGGGGCTGACTTTAAAAATGATACAGCATGGCAGGCGACCCAGTATGCCGGTCGGTTTGTAGGAAAGACGGCGAAAGCTGGAGCCGGATTGGCAGCCATGGGCGGTCGCAGGATTCGTCAGGACCTTGATCGTGCGGCAGCCAGAAAGGTCGAACGCGGGCGTCAGGCGCGTGAAAAGGATCCGACGGCGAAGCCGACGAAAACAGAAAAAGCGGCAGCCCGTTATTTGCGCTCGCGCGGTTATCTGGACAGCAAGGGGCGCTATAAAGACGGTATGGAAGGTTTGCTGACGAACGGCGTTCGCCGGGGTGCAAAGCGCGTTGGTTACCGCGGCTTAGGGCGAGCCATGGACAAGACAGGGTTAACAACGGCAATGGATAAACTCCATTTAGGCGGTTCAAAGATTAGGTCGTGGTTGCAGCAAAGAGAAGATAAAAAGCGTAATTTAATTGAGGATGTACCTGATGACGTATGGTCGCCCAGAAAATAACGAAAGGAGAAAAAGGGTAAGATAGACTGGCAGGTTGTCGTTCAGATTTCGGAGATTTTTTAATGAAAACGGCTTGGAATAATATAAGAGAAATGCTGGACATGAAAATGTTTTTGCGCGTTTTCATGATTATTCTGAGCGTATGTGTGTTGTCGGCATGTGACGAAAAGGCTTCTGAATGTGATATCGGTTCGATTCAGGCGTCGGCGAAAGAATGCTGGTCATGCCCTATTTTTGAAAAATTTTTCCAGACGGCGACGACAGTATATACCAACATTCAATCAAGCTCGGCCCCGATGGCGCATACCGTTATTGCGGTAGGTTTTGCATTATGGCTTGCGATCCGAATTATGCGTCAGATTGCATCGTTAAAAGAACTTGATATTTATTCTTTTTGGAATGATTTGGCCGTTCGGGCATTTTGGGCGGCGATGTGTGCGGCATTAACTTCCAATATCACTCAGGTAACCAATGACCTGATTTTCCCCGTTTGGAGCGGTTTTATTGATTTCGGCATTATGGTCGTCGGCAAGCTTCCGATGGAAGGTGGGGCTCTTTCATGCGGGACGGGAGATCCTGCAACGGGGATGTCGTGTTTGGTCGCGGCGATACATACGAAATTGGCTGAAGGCCGTGAGATGGGCTATGTTTTAATGACCTGTAATACGGAATCCTTAATCTTGAACATATACGGAGCTGGGATTTATGTCGTTTCAGTGATGTTGGGGGCTCTTTTCCCCATATTTATGTTGGACGGGGTATTCCGTTTTGCAATAATTATGGCATTAATGCCGCTATGGATTTGTGCATTCTGTTTCCCGATAAGTCGTGAGTTGACATCAAAAAAAGCGTGGGTTTCTTTTTTGGGGGTGTGTCTCCAAGGTGCGGCTATGGCGGTGTTTGCAGCATTATGCGTATGGTGTCTGCAGGCATTTATTGCTCATAAATTTCCTGCGATAAAAAATGCGATGGCGCTGGCGTCGGATGTAAATGTCGCGCAGCAGGTGTCAAACGGCCCCGGTATCGTTATTTTTATGTTTATAGCGTTTTTCCTGTTGTTGTTTGGCAAAGTGCTGATAAGTTTGTTCTCCATGAATTTCTGTGACGGCGGTGACGGTGCGACAATGGGGAAAGCGGTAAATTATATGAAAAGTTTTGCGTTAAAAGCCGGTTCCGTCGTTGCCGGAAGCGTGGCAAAGCGCCGCAATAAAAATATGGCACGCGAATATGAACAGATGCGCCAGAACGGCGGCGCGAAAACCAAAGAACAGGCGAAGCGTGCCGCAAAGCTGGAACGTAAGATGCTCAAGAACGGCATGATGGAAATGGATCAAAACGGAAAGATGCACACGACTGCTAAATATGCCAATACATTGAAAAATTCTTTGGGACGAGACGCTGCTCGCGCTGTTTACAGGGCAGCCGGCGGCAAAGGGGATGCATTTAAAGACTGGTCAATTGATCATAAACCGGATGCCGGAATACAAAATATACACGGAAAGGAGATTTAGTTAGCGACGAATGTCCGTACTGAAACACTATATTGTTTTTGGTTTGTTATTTTGGTTGGCGTTTTCCGGTCGGATAGGGTTTGGGGCTGACGGTGGCAAGTTTTTGGAAACGGTAATTTGGCTTATAGTCTTTCTTTTTTTGATTGCTGTCGGAATGACGGTATATGTTATTTGGCAAAGAAAAAGAAAGGGAAGGCGAAACGGGGATCACTCTCCACTACTATGAAAGGCATTGAAATGATGCGTCATTTAACATTCAGAGGAGCGGTAGCGATAGGGCTGTTAGTCCTGTTAGGGAATCTTTTTACGCCTGCTCCCGCCAATGCCGGTTTATGGGATACTATCACTGATGCCGTTAGCGATGTTGTTGATGCCGTGGAGAGTGTTGTGGATGACGTCGTTGAAACGATTCAAGAGGCCGCGGAGACAGTCATCGAAACTGCTAAAAAGATCATAGACAGCATTAAAGTCGCTGTAGTCGGCGGCATTACGCACGGGCCGATTGAAGATTGTCTCATGCTTTCCGAGATAACGGATTACGACGAATGCTGGACCTGTACGGTCTTTATGATGTTTTTTGATGCCTCGAATTCATTGGCAGGACATGTTGCTTCGGTGTTGGAAGGTCCTGCCGTTACGTTTATGTGGGCGATGTTTTTGGTTTGGCTTGCTTTTAATACGGCGGTTTTTTTCAGTTCGGTTGCCGATGCACCGGATTTGGGCGAGTTTGCCACAAAAGTCGGCGGAATGGCTTTTAAGATATTGTTTGCGACAGTATTTTTGCAAGGCGGCGCCTCAATGACTTTTGATTATTTTATTAATCCCGTAATTACGGATGCGTCACAGTTGGCGAATCAGTTGGTTACAGAGTCCACGGAATGCGGTGGCGATACGATTATCAGCGGCGGTTCGTCGAAAACGGCGATGTCAAATGAAACGCGGGAATCGATGCGTTGCATGATCGGCGGATTGGGAGGAGGATTGCGCGAAGCTCAAAAGATGGCGCAATCTTTGCGTTGCGGAGCTGGGTATTGGTATACAATGCCGCTAATTTTAAAAGCCTTCGGGTGGGAATATCTTCCTAATCCAATGATGTGGGCTTTGGGATGTTTGCTTGGAGGATTTTTCTGGGCAATTTCTTTGGTATTCCCGATGGTTCTGATGGATGCTGTGTTTCGCATAGGGTTGATGGTAGGCATGGTTCCGATGTGGGTGGTCGCTTGGGTGTTCCCTGCGACCAGATCGTATTCCAAGACAGCATTTTTCATTGTGTTGCACTCATGTCTTTTATTCGTTGTGATGGCACTTGTTATGAATATGTGTATGCAGTTGATCCGGACGGCATTAACGAACATGGGGCCTGAGTTTATTGCGAAGATGCAGGAAGGAGCCTATGTTGACGCGTATGAAAGCATAGAATCCGAAGCAGATCTTTATAAGATGTTTATTTTGATGGCCATATGTTTCTTTGGGATTTTAATGCCCCCGAAAGCAGAAGAAATAACGTCTCAACTTTCAGGAGCGAGATTCCCGCCAAGCGTTGGTATGGAAGCTATGAAAATGATGATTAATCTGGTATTAGATATTATTATTTTAATTTTTTCCATTATTACGGTGGGGTTTGGGGCACTTCTGTATTTTGCTCGTCTTGCACAGTTTGTTCGCAATTCGGATAAAGTGATCCGGACGATGCGCAGAATTATGAAGGCGGCTGAACAGGCCAGAAGACGTGCAAGGCGTCTTCAACGAGCCGCGAAGAATGCAAAGTTTAGTGTCAGTATGCTCGGATAAGGAGCAAAACAACATAAAGCCCCGCTTTTATGCGGGGTTTTTTGTTTTTTTCGAAACAAAGGCTGTGATATACTTAAATATCCGGCGAAGGCTTTAACATAAAACGGATTGTATTTTTTTTTCAAAGCCTATATAAATAAGGCTGTAAGTAAAGGAAGGCTTTTTAGCTGAAGGAACGGGAAAAGAATGGAAGAGATTATCTTTCCGAATCAGATTCGCATGTATCGGCGCGTCCGAGGGCGGTCTATGCAAGAGCTGGCAGATTTTTTAGGCGTGAGTTTGTCTGCTGTCAGCAAGATTGAAAAAGGGTATCGCCGCATAGATCAGGAACAGTTGGTGCGTATTGCCGAATTTCTGGATTGTCCGTTGCAGGAAATTTTTGTGAACGAAGCCAGTTCTCAGCCGGACGTTGTACAGGCGTGGCGTCGTGAACAGGAACGTCGCAACCGTGTGAACGAACGCAGCGGTTTGAAGATGTTGGGCGCCGGGTTACGTTATATTCGCGGGCAAAAGAATCTGACTTTGTCGGACATTGCCGACGGTGCGGAATTGACATTGTCGGTGTACCATCGTATCGAGATGGGGCAACGCGAAGTTTCGGAAGACGAGTTTTCCCGTATTGCTCGTGCTTTGGGCTACACGAACGAAGAACTGCAAAAGCAGATTTACGATTTGGACAAGGCCGGTGCTTTGGAAGAATTTATTCAGCGTAACGATGCCCGTTATCGTGCGGTGTCCGGAACGAAAGGCGGCTATCCCGAATTACCGGTTTCCAAAGGAACATTAAAACAGGAAAGCCGTGATGTCGTATTGCCGATTTACGGTCAGCCCGGAGAAAACGGGACGGTTATTATTGATCGCCAGTCTTCTTTGGGGACGGTTTCCTGCTCGGCGTCCGTTGTTAATCCGTTGTCTTCGTATGCCGTGTCGCTTTGCACGCGCCGATTGGGAAATTTGTTGCCGGCACGTTCGGTTTTAATTGTTGATCCGACAAAGATGGTCGGTTTAGGCGATATAGCGCTGATGTATTTAAACGAGACGGAAGTTCGTTTAATCAGCGTTCGCGAAGACATTGACGGCAGTTTGTTCGGTGTTATGTGGAATCCCGAAGAAAAAGTCACGATTCCCGAAGACAAAGTATCGACGTTGCACAGGGTTGTTCAGATTACGTTTCCGTAAGATTTTTGATTTATGGGAATAAAAGCGCGGCAGATTAAAGATATATTA
>HF994926.1:29431-35738 GCA_000434295.1 Acetobacter sp. CAG:977
TGCCGCGCTGTAGTATTATAAAGAATCTGTCTGAGGGAAGCCCGAGTGGAGAAACGATGAGTCCGCCAAAAGAATCCAGCGCTAAAAAATGGAAGCCGAAGTTTCCCGGTGCGGCGACGGATTCGGAAGAAGATCCGTATGTAACGGCGCAACGTTTTATCAACGTTTATCGACAGCTTCATGTTCTAAGGGAAGATCTGGTCAACCGCTATAACGAAATGCTGTTGGCGATAGACGCGGACACGCGTACGACGTTGACGGATATTCCCGGCGGGAACGATGTCCGGAATTATTTGGAATATCTGGAACAACAGAAATACGGCGAAGACTATCATGCCGAATCGGATGAAGACATAGAAGTTTCCAGAGAAGAAAAAGCCAAAGCCAAAGCGATTGCGGATGCGATGGCGGCGGCTCAGGAAAAGATGAACCAGAATCAGGCACAGATTTTGGCTCAGGCGCAGGAAGAATCGCGCAAGAACATGGAAATGCTTGCCCGCACGCTGAACGAGGCAAAGCAAAATCCGACCAATAAAGCCGATGTCGCGGCGATAACGCAGGCTTTAAAAGAAGCTAAAGAAGAATATCGTCAGTTTTCTCAACAATTGGAAGGAACGTCCGAAGAGGTAACGGATGTTTCTTCAAAATTAAGGGCTCAATATGAACAGGCTCAGTCGGCGCCTGTTCAAGCGGCACCTGTTCAAGCGGCGCCCCAACCGATGATGCCGGGGCAACCGATGATGTCTCCGGAACAGCAGGCGGCTGTTCAAATGCCGTCATATTTGCCTCAAAATTATTTACCGCAACAGTATTTTCAACCTCAGCCGCCGGATCAGTCGGATAAGATTTCCGAATTGATATCGGCATTGACGGAGGCTCAGGTCAAATCGGCGGAGATGCAGGCGAAAGCCTTGAGTGATGCCCAGCTCAGATCGGCAGAGGTGCAGGCGAAGGCTCAGGCGGATTCATTGGCCAAGATTTTGGCGCAAAGTCAGGAAATGACGGCACGCGCGATGTCGGAGGCTTTTGCCAAATCGCAACAGAGCGCCGCCGAAATTCAAGGGCAAATGATTGCCAAGGCAATTGCCGAATCTCAAAAGAACGCGAACGAAACCTTATTGGCGCTGTTTTCGTCGGTGCAAACGGATGCTTTGGCAGCACAGGCAAAGGCTGTTGCGGAAGCAATGGCTCAATCGCAAAGCACGGTTTTGTCCGAAACGATGGGGCAAATTCTTTCGAAACAGGAAGAACAGCAGCGCCAACAGGCCGAATTTGCGGCGGAAACCCTGTCGAAACAGACGAAAGCCGTTGCGGAAGCGATGGTTCAATCTCAGAGCACGTCGTTTTCCGAAGCCGTGGATTTGCTGAACAAGCGCCAAGCGGAACAGACGTCGGCTTTGGCGACGGTTTTGGCGGAAAATCAGGCAAAAACTCAGGAAGCGCTGCAAGCCAAAGCCGAAGAGGAAAAGAAAGAAAAAGCCAACGAATTGCCTCCGGAATATATGGGGCAGGCGGATTCTTATTCTTACGATATTTCTCATACGCCGGATGCTGCCGAAACGACGTACGATTATTACAGCAGCGCGTATTCCACAGGGTATGAAGAAGGATACGATTCTTCGGGATGGGAAGATCCTTATGCCGGTTACGGGGAAGAAACCGAAGGCTGGACGTACGGAGATTATGACGGTTACGACGGAAACTATCCCGATTATCAGGAAGTCGCATATCCCGAAGGGGAACAGACACAATCCGAAGATTCCTCTTCTGACGCTTCGGCGGTCGGCGAAGCCGAAGCTCAAGACGGGCAAGAGGCATCTTATGAACAACGGGAACAGCCGGATCAGGATTCCGCGCCTCAATATGCTTCCGAAGATCATGCTCAAGAACAGTATGCGTCGGATCAATATGCCGATGAACAATACGCCGAAGCGCAACAGGCGGATCAGTATGATACTGCGGCAGATCAATATTACGAAGACTATGGCGAAGAAGCTTACGGCGACGAAACGGCTTCGGATGTTTCTGAGGAAAGCGGGGCGTATGAAGAGTCTTCCGCAGATGAAAACGCTTATGAATATGGGGTTTCTGATCTTGAAGACACTTCGGAAGAAGCCGCTTCACAACCGTCTCGTTCTGCCCGCCGCGGTTCTCAAATGGATTTGTCGGAATGGAGCGCTCATGTTGACGAAGCGTTGGCAGAAACCGTTTCTCGTACGCGGCAAACCGAAGCGGAAGCCGGCTACGATTATGATGACAACTGGGGTTACGGCTACGCGGAAGCTTCCGGAGAGCAAATCGAGTATGCTCCGTCGGAGGACGGCGAAACATATAATTATCAAGACACCGAAGGCTATGAGGGCGGCGATTATTACGGAGCTGAAGGCGAACAAGGCATTTACGGTTACGTTGCCGCAAATTACGGGGGATATTATTACACGGGTGAAGACGGCGAACAATATTACTATGACCCGTCTTCCGACGAGAATGCCGAACGTCCCGTTTCGGCGGACGGCTATTATGCGGATGCGAACGGCAATCCTTATTATTTGGATGAAGAAGGCAATCCCGTTTATTACGATCCGAACAGCGTTCAGACATATGTGGATGAAGAAGGGAATTATTACTATTTAGACGAAGACGGTAACGCAGTTTATTATAATCCTGCAGATACCGGTGAAACGGGGCAAGAAGTTTCCGATATACCTTCTGATGCTGCGACGGTGTCTGAGGAACCGTCGGCACCCGAGAAAACTGAAGCACTTTCGGAAGAATCGGAAACGGCGGAAGCCAAAGGGGCGCAAGAAACAACGGCTTCTGCGGAAGAAGGAGAAATTCCCGAATCCTATACGGACGAACAGGGCAACCCGTATTATTTGGACGAGAACGGGGTGCCGTATTATCTGTCGGAAGACGGGACGCCGTATTATACGGACGAAGAAGGCCGCGCTTACTATTATGATGAAGACGGGAATGCGGTTTATTACGAAGAAGCGGTATCCGCCGAAACCGACGAAGCGCCTGCAGAAGAAGCGACGGCACCTTCGGAAGATGCAGAAACGGCAGAATCGGAGTCTCCTCAGGAAACACCCGTTTCCGCGGAAGAAGGAGAAGTTCCCGAATCTTATACGGACGAACAGGGTAATCCGTATTATTTGGACGAAAACGGGATGCCGTACTATCTGACGGAAGACGGAACGGCATATTATTTGGACGAGAACGGGGTACCGTATTATGTGGCGGAAGACGGGACGCCGTATTATACGGACGAAGAAGGCCGTGCTTACTATTATGATGAAGACGGGAATGCGGTTTATTACGAAGAAGCGGTATCCGAAACCGATGAAGATTCTTTAGAAGAGGCGCCGCCTTCCGAGGCAGAGGAAACCTCGGAGATTCACGAAACATCGGAAGGGCAAATATCTGCAGAGGCGGAAGATGCGACGGAAGATGATTTGCCGTTGTCCGACGATACGGCGGGAGACGGGACGCAAGCATCGGATGATCTGACGTTTGTCGCGATGACAGAGGAACGAACGGATCAAGAAACGGATCGGGGTACGGAAACGGAGATTGAGGAAAGCGGTTCTGACGGGATAGAGAGCTTTGGCAAGATGGATCCGGCGGCCTCTTATGTCCAAGGGATAGAACGTTCTTCTATGCCGAAATCGCCTGTTTTGTACATTGAAGGGGCAGAGACGTCAGGGAACGGGAAAGATTTATTGTATATGCCGTTAATGTTTACGTCGCTTCCCGTTTTTATAGAGAATTTTTCGGATTACCGTCCTTGTTTTCGCCGAGAGAATCCGCCGTTGCCGCCGGACGAAGTCGTGTTAAAGGTTGTTTCGGAAAATGAAGACCCGTATTTTTGAGGATAAATGTTGGATTTACGGATAAAAACATAATATACATAAGAAAAGGGAAAGAGCCGAGAAACGAGATATGACGGAAAGCGCGACACCTGAAGTTTTAAATTCACTATTTGAAGCCTTGCTTGCCTATCAGGATACGCAGGAGGGGCTGATGCGAGTTCGCACGACGGCGGAATCTCTGTGGGGTTCTTCATGGCGTCAACAGCTGCCGTCGGCGTTGCAGGATTGCCCGGAAGATAAGAAAGCAAAGGTAAAGGCGAACATAGATCGAGCGTTGTCCTATGATCGCGGAGCGGCGGCGTGGGGAGAAGCAGTTCGTTTATTGGATCCGCGCCGTCCGTTTGATCCGGCTCAGGTTGAGCCCCGTTTGGGCGAGATGCAAAAACGCTTGTCGATTTTCGGTCAGGCGGGACAGGATATGTTTGCCAAGGTTCAAAAGCGTGTCGCCGAATTAAAGGCATCGCCGTCTTCATCGGTTGTTTCGGCGAACAGTTACAAGCTGACGACGGAACAGCTGTGGAATTTTGACCATTTTATGCGGTTAAAGGATTATTACGATCAAACGATATCGCGGACGAGTGCGAGATGCGTTCATTTAGGCGGTTTGGAATTATCGCAGTATCCGTATTTCGGTTATATTTTGGATTTGCTGGACGAGATATTGACATTCGGGGCGGAATTGCTTGAGAATCCGGTGTACGAAGGGATTATTCGCGACAGGTACAAGGGGGGCGAACCTGCGTTAAGGAAGATATTGGCGCAGTTTAAGAAAGACTTTGAAGAAAACGCTCCTCCCGAAATGTTGCCGGATGAAGATTCTTTGGATGATATAAAGAAGCAATTAGGCGAACTTGCGGGCAACGAGCCTGAAGGGGATATCGGTCCTGCGCCGGACGGTTTTGAATCTCCGGACGAAACGGCGTCTCCGCGTTCTTTGTCGAAGGGGCCGGTTCCGATGGGCAAGATGCCGCAAAAGGTTCCGGCGAAAGGGCCGGCTCCGGTCAAGATGCCGATAAAGCGTCCCGTTGCGGGATAACGGAAGGAAGGAATAGCAGGAAAAACGAAATGACGAAGACGCGTCTGTTTTTGATAGTATGTATGGCAGCCTTTATATCAGGACCGTTTATTTTAAGCGGATGCAGCCGAAATATATATGCGGGGCGGCCATTGCTTCCCGGAGTTCGTCCGACCTCGCTTCCGACGGAGCCGAAAACGACGCGTGCTGCGGAAATGGTCAGCCTTGAATCTCCGTTGCGCTGTACGATACACGATTCGCAACAAAACATTATTACGGTTATTCCCTTTAAACAGGAAGCGTTTAAGCTGGAACGCGCGGACAAAAGCGATCCCGTTCCCCGTTATGAAGTAACGGGATTTTCGTTTGACGGTCAGACGGCGGAAAAGGTTTTTTTCAAGCTGTTGGGCGAAGCCAAGATCAAAGTCATCGGCGTGGACGGACCTTTTCCCGAACTTGCGGCCGAAAACATACAGGGTGAATTGTCCGAAGTCATGGATATGATTGCGGATGCGGCGGATGTTTATTACCAATACGACGCGGAAGAAAAAGTATTGCTGGTCAGTCGCGAAGTTACATGGAATTTACACGTTCCCGGGACGCGGGAAGTTATGATTTCCGTTTTGGATTCCTTGCGCGGTTCTGGGATGCATGACCTGATTGTGAACTGGGAAGAAAGCATCATAACGTTCAAGGGCGACAAGGCGATTGAAAAGAAGGTCACGTCATTAATCGAGCTTTTTGATACGGAGCCGAAGCTGGTTGTTTTTGACGTTCAGGTTTATCGGGCAAAGCCTGCGGGCGTATCAAAGGAAATCGTATGGCAGGATTTGGTGGATACGTTTGGGGCAGAAAAGATAAAGTTTATGTTGAAAGGCGTATTGGGGCGGGCTTTGGTGACGGGCGGCGAAGTCAATAACAAGAGCCTTCAGCGTTTTTTGAATGCGCGTTCTTCGTATGCTTTGGTTTCGGAAGGGATGTTTATTGCGGCGAGCGGCTGGCGAGCCCGCGCGAGCGGCTGGCGAGCCCGCTTTGATGTCGGTCGTTGCGGCTATATGTCGATGCCCGAGGCGCAATTATCGATTTTGGCACAGACCGAAGTTGAAGACGAACAAAGGATGAATACGTCCCTTACGCTGGATTCGGATCAGGGGGAAATTACGGCATTTGTAGCGGACAGCCGTTTAGGGGATAATATTCTTCTGATAGGGATTCCGTCGTCATCGTTCAGTACGTCGTTGAACGGATATGAAACGGTTGTTATGATGACGCCTCGGATTATCCGTTTGGTCAAAGAGATTTCAGCGAAATAAAGAAGATAAGGCAGGCAGCTATGGCAGATCAACATTACCCCCCGCTTCCACCCGGAGTACGGCCGCCTTCGGGACAGACGGCACCGCGCGGTCCCGTTCCTCCCGGT
>HF994926.1:35776-70889 GCA_000434295.1 Acetobacter sp. CAG:977
GGATGCCGGGCGGTATGCCGCGTCCGATGATGCCGCCGCACGGGATGAAAGTTCCGCCGCACGGGATGAAATTTCCGCCGGGGAAACGGCCGTTGCCGATGCCTCCGGGGATGAAAGCGCCTCCCGGTTATGTTCCGCAGCCTCAACCTCCTGCGCAGGGATATCAGCCGCCTCAGCCGGCTCAGGCGCAACCGCCTTATTCTCCGACATCGACGCACGGGAACGTTCCGACTTTGGCTGTCGGTGAGGAAGACGAAACCGAGATTATTGATGATCTGGGCTATGACGACGAACCCGAACAGGACGATTCGGAGCAAGAGGATTCTCTTCAGACGGAAGACATTTCCGAAACGGACGCCGACGTTCGTTTTGAACCGAGTCCGTATGATGACAATATGGCGGCGGATATGGGGCTTCCCGCATCTTTTATCAAGACGAAGGTTTTGATACCGCTGTTTATTTTGTTTACGTTGGCGGGCTTGGCTGCAGGGATGTTTATGGGGAATCCGCGCGAAGTCATGTCCGAGGAATTGCCGGGAGTCGTGAGCAATCCGGAAATACCGAAAGGTCGACCGCGGTGCGGCATTTCTCAAAAGGGGCAGGGATGCGTTATTTACGTTATGAACGTCCAGCGCCGAGAGATGGAAGCCAAAGACTTTTTCGGGATAGCATCGGATATGCTCGGGATACCGAAATTCCAGATTGAAACGGCGAACATCAGGTACGCGACGACGCGGATCCCGCCGGGGTACATTGCCTTGTTGAACGTGCCGCCGATCCAATAGACGGTAAGGGTTGTTCCAGCAAATTTTCACGCAAAAACGCACTTAAATGGAGCAGGAAAGCATGCTTTTTCGCTCCATTTTTTATTTAAAAAACAACAAGTTGTCTGATTTTTCCTTGTATTGCGATTTTTTCAAAAAAATTGACAAAATTTTTGGAAAAATGTTTGCAAAGGGTAAAAAAAGTAGTGTACTATGTATTTAATAAAGATTTGGAACATCCGGATCTTATCAGCATTAGGAGAACACATATGTCGTTATCATGGGAAAAATATTGGGAAATAGCCGAGGCTTTGAACAAAGCCCATCCGACGCAGGATTTGATTCATTTAAACGATGAGAACTTGTTAAAGATGATTGTTGCGTTGCCCGATTTTGATGACGAGCCCGTTCCTCCGAGTCCGAAAGATCTGGAAGCGGTATTAACGTGCTGGACAGAGCTTGATAACCCCGAGGCACCGGAAAAGATTCCGGCGTCGGCGCTGTAAGCTGAAGTTAATAACGTACTACACTTGAAGGAAAGGCATCTGTCATGGCAGAAACGAAATCGACATGGGAATCCGTCGGCGGCAATAACGGCGACAGAATCGGCGGGAACGCGAACAAGTTTTCATATACCGACAAGGACGGGAAAACGCATACTTTGCAAGTTGATTGCGGAACCATGTTTTCCGACAAAGCGTTGACGGGGTATGACAATTTTATGCCCGATTTGTTTGAATCGGACGGATTTTTGCTGACGCACTGCCACATGGATCACATTGGCGGGATTTCGCATATGTTGAATTTGCGTCGCGACGAATTGAAAGCCAATCGCGAAGCAGGAAAAGATTTTGTTATTCATTGCGCACCCTATACGCAGAAGCTGTTGGAAGATAATTTGGCGTTGCAGAAAATGCCGCGCGAAGAATGGCCTAAGTTTGTCAAGGTTGAAGACGGCAAACCGTTTGAAGTTGCCGGTTTTAAAGTGGAACCGTTTGCGGTTTCGCACTCTGCCCCCGACGCGATGGGCTATGTTATCGAAAGCCCCGACGGCGTTCGCATGATGACGATGGGCGACTTTAAGACGGCGCACGTTCCTCTGGGCAAAGGTTGGGATAATGATCGAATCGCCGAAGTCGCTAAAAAAGGCGTTGATTTGATGTTCTTGGATTCGACGTCCGCAACGCAGGAAGGCGTTTGCCCGCCCGAAAAAGACGTTGAAAAAGGCATTAAAGACATTGTTGCCCAGTCGGAAGGCGGAATGATCGTTTCTGCGGTTATTGCCAGCTCGGCGCACCGTTTGCACACGGTGGCGATGGCTTTGGCGGAACATGCCAAGGAAACGGGCAAAAAACCCCGTACGATTATTTTGGACGGCGGTTCGTTGAAGCGCAGCTATATTGCTTTGCACCGTTGCGGCTATGACATTGAAAAACAGGTAAAAGAAGCAACGGGACAGGATATTAAAATCTATGATGCCCGCGCTCCCGAAGTTCAAAAGGTTCCCAAATCCGAACGCTTCTACGTATGCACGGGAACGCAAGGGGAAGAATTGGCTTCTTTCTATCGCGCGTCTCAGGGCATGAACCGCAACATCCCGATGAAAGGGACGAATTGCCCGATATATGTTTATAACTTGCAATCCTGCATTCCGGGCAACGAAGAAACGTATGCTGCTATGGAACAAGGGTTCAAGGATCTGGGATGCACGACGTACTTCCCCGACCGTTATAAAGAAAACAAGTTTTTGACGCACGTTTCCGGACACGCAAAAGCAGGCGATATTCGTCTGGCATGCGATTTGGTCGCAAAGAATTCGCCCCGCCCGACGACGGTTGTTCCCGTTCACGGCGATCCCGCTCAGCGTAAGGCTGTAATGAAGATTGCTCAGGATGCCGGATTAAAAGCGGCGATCGTTCCGAACTTTGCGGCGGTCGAAGTTTCCAAAGACGGTAAAGTTTCCTACGTTCAGCCGACGTCTAAACAGGAAGTCTGGATCGGCATCAATGATAAAAACGATAACTTCATTGAACCTGATTTTCAGTATGACCGCGTGACGCGCGATGTAGAAACGGACAAATTGCGGGTTGTCGAAACGATTCCTTATACAAAGGCACCTGTTGAAGACGAACGCCGCGGTAAAGGAAAAGGCGGTAAGCATAACGGTCCGCAGAAAAAGCACAACGGCAAAAACAAAGGCGGGCGCTTTAATGCAGCCTTTGTTAAGAAGGGCGGTCGCGGCGGCAGATAAAAAATTGCCGGAAATCTGATAAAGGGGGCGCTTTGATGCATTTCAAAGCGCCCCTTTCGTTTGTATAAAGCGTAAAAAAAAAGCCTCGAAACTTTCGAGGCTTGTCTGTTTAAAAGTAATATGACAGACGTTATCTGCCGTTGTTTTTTAGCTTTTGCATCCACAAAGGAGACTGTTTTGATGCTTTTGCCGCCAAAGTTTTCCCCGCGGTATAGCTGCCGTCACTTTCTTTGACGAATATCGCGTCGGAGCCGACGTTGGCGGAACGGAAAGTTCTGTTTGCCCAATTTATTAAAATGGTATCCAGTTCGTTTTTCTGTTTGGGATTCATGTGTAGTTTTTCAGGGCTTTCAAGAATGCTCGGTTCGTCCAAATAAACTTCTTTTTCGAATTTGCATAACGTTTTTGCGATTTGCTCCGCCGAAACGTCTTTGCTTAAGAATGAACGTTCTTCTCCGTATTGATTTTCAGAACAACATTTCAAAGCGGACAGATAATCACCGGCATAGCTTGACACGACGGGCGTTTCATACCACGCAAGAAAAGCTTCGTTCAGACCTTTGCTTATTCTTTTTGAAGATTTGATTCCGTTTTCAAAGGCGTCGGCGACTTTTCCGTAATGGCTTTTTTTCAAAGAATCCCAAATTTCGGGACGAGACTTCCTCAAATCAAAAGCAAACATTGTTTCGGTGGCGACGGCATCTGCTTCGATGGCAAAGCCCATCATGAAGAAGGGTTTAACCTGCAAATCGATGTCAAACGCCAACGGCTGCAAGCCTTGCCAGACATGTCTTGCTTCGTGCACCATCGTTGATGCCAACACATTATTGTCCTGAGCCGCGTTCAGTATGATAGCCCCTTTGTCGGGTTGATAAAATCCGCAACAATTTTTTACGGAATCATCCAAACGGATGCTGATATTGTTTTTTTTTGCGGTATTCAGCAACGCGGCGCCGATACTGCTTTCCGATACGATACGTTCCAGCTGCTTTAAGCGTTTATATGAGGTATCGGGCTGTCGGGTTTGAAAAGCACTGTCGAGGGTGCTTTCTTTTTTTTGTGACGGACGATCGGAGTTTCCGGGGAATTCTTTTCCCGTGATTAAGCTGTGTACCTGTCCGACGGCCAAAAACTGTTCGTACAAGCTTTGCATGATTAAGGCATCCTTTCACTTTAGGCGTATCGGAACGATAAATACTATTAAATATGATAGCCAAAAAAACATTTTTTGTCAAAAGCAACAAAGCAATAAAAAACCCGTCGGCAGGACGGGTTAGAAATCAAAAAAAACGCAATCAGGACGGATTTTGCTTTGACAACAAATCGGGCAGGGCGTCAATCTGATCCAGAATAAATTTTTTGCCCTGTTCACCGTCAAGCTCGTTTATCAGGATTTTTTCCGTTGTCTTTAACGCGATGTCGATTGCCAAATTGCGGACTTCTTCCATTGCTTGATTTTTAGCGTTTTCCAAGCGTGCCATGGCGAGGTTTTCGCGCTTTTCCAGTTCTTTTTCGAAAGCGTTGCAGGCTTCTGAACGCATTTTTTCAGCGTTATCTTTTGTTTTTTGCAAGAGAGCGTCTGCTTCTTTTTGAGCTTCCTGCTGTTTTTGTTGGTATTCCAACAACAAGGCATGAGCTTCTTCGCGCAATTTTTTGGCTTCTTCCAGCTTTGCGGCGATGGCGTCGGATCGTGCCTGCAGGGCGTCTCCCAAAAATTTTCCGAGCGGTTTTGCCAAAAAGGCAATCGTCAGGCAAAAAGCCAATCCGACCCAGAATGTCGGATCCTGCCATATCGATTCATGCGCTGCGGCATGAACGGCTTGTTCTGCGGCCATAGCGGCTGAAACGATCATAATCTGCCTTCCTTAGTAACGTCATTGACCATATTTTTGGCGGTGTTTTCGTCCGTGTGCAGTCCCGAAAGTTTAAAGACTGCTTGCGGAACGAGACCTTCAGCGATGTCTTTGACGCTGGCCAAAGCGATGTCTTTTGTTTTTTTCAATTCGTCTTCGCCGTTTTTGATGCGTTCGTCCAAACGGGCCGAGAATTCGCTTTCGCGGCGTTTGGAGTATTCGGCGATTTCCAGTTGGACGTTATCCAGCAAAGATTTTGCGCGTTCGTTAGCCGAAGCCATGGCGTTTTTATATTCTTTCAGAACGTTTTCGGCTTCGGCTTTGAACGATTCGGCTTTTTTCATGTCGTCGTCCAATCTGCGCTGGCGTTCGTCAAGCACGGCATTCATGCGGGGCAAGACGAACTTCCACATCATCCAGAACGTGGCACAAAACGTAATCAGCATCCACAAAGCCTGTGATGCGTACCAAGTCGGATCTAATTGCGGCAACATCGGACGACACGCCTTTAGGAAATCAGAGGAACAACATAATCAAAGCGATGACCAACGCGTACAAAGCGATAGCTTCGGTTGCGGCAAAGCCGATCAGGCCGAATGCATTGACGTCGGGTTTTACCGTCGGGTTACGGCCGACCGTATCAATCATGGCGATCCAGATTTTGGACACGCCTTTTGCGGCGGCCATCATGGACAGAGCACAGAAAGAGGCCGCAATGAATTTAGCGGCATCGGCGATATATTTTGCGTATTCGGCTTCCATATTTTTATCCTTCCAAAAAAGCACAAACAAAACAAAAGCTAATGAGCATGCAGAGCGTCGCTCAAATAGACGCAGGTCAGAATGGTATAGATATACGCTTGCAATATGGCGATGCCCAGCTCAAAGACCGTCAGCAGCGATATAAAGACAAGCGGTAACCATCCGCCCCAGAAACTCAGATCGTACACAAAGCCGGCGACGACTTTCAACATGATGTGTCCGACCATCATATTGACGGACAGACGAACCGTCAGGCTGAACGGCTTTGAAAGAAAAGAAATAATTTCGATAGGCACCAAAATCGGTGCAATGGCAATCGGCGTTCCGTGCGGGAAAAAGTTTTCAAACCATCCCAGACCGCGTTTTTTTAACCCCGCGAAAACCGTAACCAGAATGGCAAAGACGGACAAGCTTCCGACGGCGGCGAAATGGCTGGTATAGGTAAAGCTGTAAGGCAAAAGCCCCAACAGGTTTCCCATAACGACGAACATAAACAACGTAAAGATAAAGGGGATATACTTTCGCCCTTCGGGACCGACCATTTCGCGAACCATGCCGGTCACCATTTCATAGATGACTTCGGCGGCGGACTGGAGCTTTGAGGGGATCAGGGATCTTTTGCGCAGCGCATACAGGAAAAATGCGCTGCCGGCAATGACGCCCAAAGCCATGAACAAAGACGAATTGGTGAACGACAAATCTACGCCGTCGATTTTAGGCAAATGAATGACGGGTTTTATTTCAAATTGTTCTATCGGTCCCGACACGTATTTTCAATCCTGTTTTACTGTTGTTTCGCCTGTTTTTGAATTCAGGCGTTCTGATTGTTTTCGGTTATATCTTTGTACAAAGCGCACGGCATTCAGGATGCCTGCCGCGCAGCCGAAGCACAAAAATACGGCAATGAATGCAGGGCGCGTTCCCAACCACGCATCCAAACCGTATCCGATTCCCAATCCGCAAACGACGCCGGCGATCAGATCGGACACGATATTGAATGCCAGCCACATCATTGAAGCGACACCGAAGCCCTTTCCGGCAGAATGTTCGCCGTATGTCGGGTCGGTTGCCGTTTCATTCAAAGCCTTTAAACGCCGGTCAATATCGGCAAGGGCTTTTTCGGAATCACGGTTGTCTGGCATCCTGTTGCCTTAAAGAAGTACGATAAGAAACCAAAGGGACGGTGTCAACTTTTTTTAAGGCTTCAAGGCGTTTCGGCGGGGACTTTCTGCGTTTTTTTGCCGCCTTCTTTTTCAAAGGAAGCAATCTTGTCGGCAAAGTCTTTCCATGACGGAGCGCCTTCGACTTTTTCGCTTTTGCCGTAGCCTTGGAAATACAGGGTCGGCGTTGCACCGATGCGGTATTTCATAATGTAGATGTTGCGTTTGCGGGACAAAGTCTTCAACGCCATTTCGTTCGTGGCGCACGCCAGCATTTTCGCTTCGCTCATTCCCATGGATTGAGCCAGCTCGGACAGGCTTTCCTGCAAATTCGGGGACATCATCCACTGGTTTTGTTTTGCGAACAGCAAGTCCATGAATTTAAAGTAATCGTCGCCTTCAAAGCAATGAGCGACCAAAGACCCCGTCATGGCGCGGTTTTCCAGCGGAAAATCCGCCAAAATGACCTGAACCCTGCCGTTTTTAACATAGGTATCGATGATTTTGGGCAGCATATGCGTATGGAAATGCGCACAGTGTCCGCAAGTCAGCGACGTAAAAATGATGACTTTGATCGGGGCGTCGTCTGAACCGATTTTCTTTTCCGAAAAGTCAAACGTCGGTTCGTCGGGAGAATGCGTGTTTTGTTTTAAAACGCTTTTCGTTTCGACGGGAGCAGAGGCTTCTTCGGCTTTCGTTTCTACGGCGGCGGGTTCGCTTTTTGAAAAGAAGCTCTTGATTTTATCAAGAAAACCGCCTTCGGCAGCGGAAACAGGCGAAAACAAAGCAAAAGAAACGAACAGAACGCCGATAAAAGCAAGGCGGCGGAAAACCATTTTTGACATATTGCGCATAAAACGACCCTCTTTAACAAAACAAAGTACGGCTGTTTTTTTATAAACGAAAAAAAAGTTAAAAGAAACGCCTTTTTCACGTTTCCTCAATCAGGCAACCCAGTTCTTCGGCGGCGGCGCGAAGGTTTTCGTTTTGAATTTCGGAAACGTCTCGGCGGACTTTTTGCCTTTTTTCTTCGGGAACGGGCGGGCGCGCCGCAACGCGGGAAAATCTGCAAACTGGGACGGCGCCTTGAGTAACGCGGATTTCCGCAACGGCGCGATAACCGAAATATCCGTTCAAGCGTTCCAGAATTTCGCTTTGTCTGGCGATCAGTTCGACGGCATAAGCGCCCGATACGGCTTTGACGTGCAGGACGGCGCCGTCTTTTTGCCCTTTGGGAAAAGCCAGCTTGACGGGATACACGCCTTTTGCCAGCAATCCGCCCGTAATGTCATCCCAGTGCGTCAGTATGTCCGCATGTAAAAATCCGTTTTTTCCCAAAACGGGAGCCACCAGCCGCCGGACATCCGCGCCGAACGACACCAATCCGTTATGGCGTCGTTCTTCGGTAATCGTCGGGCAAGCTTTTTTTGCCATTACGAAAAGTCGCCTTTGGCAAATTCTTCCAGTCGGTCTTCGCGGATTGCCTGACGGATATCGCGCATCAAATCCTGATAATAAGTCAGGTTATGCCACGTCAACAACATGGCGCCCAGAATTTCCTGCGCTCTGAACAAATGGTGGATATAAGCGCGGGTATAATGGCGGCAGGCGGGACAACGGCACATCGGATCGATGGGGCGGTCGTCTTCTTTGTGGCAGGCGTTCCGCATATTCAAAGTGCCTTGGCGCGTAAATGCCTGAGCCGTTCTGCCCGAACGCGTCGGCATGACGCAATCGAACATATCTATGCCGCGCAGCACGGAACCGACGATATCGGACGGTCTGCCGACTCCCATTAAGTATCTGGGTTTGTCGGCGGGCAGGCATTCGGGGGTATAGTCCAGAACTTCGAACATTTTTTCCTGACCTTCGCCGACGGCCAAACCGCCGACGGCGTACCCGTCAAACCCGATATCGCTCAGCGCTTGAGCGGATTCGCGGCGCAAATCTTCGTGAACGCCGCCTTGAACGATGCCGAAGATGCCGTAACCGTCACGGTCGATGAAAGCGTCTTTTGAACGTTTTGCCCAACGCATGGAGCGCCGTGTCGAATCGGCAACATATTTGCGTTCGGCGGGATAGGGGGGGCATTCGTCAAAGCACATTGTAATATTGCTGTCGAGTTTGTGTTGAATGCCGATGGAAATTTCGGGCGACAACCGATGCAGACTGCCGTCGATATGAGAACGGAAATCGACGCCTTCTTCGGTAATTTTGCGTAATTTTGACAAAGACATGACTTGGAAGCCTCCCGAATCGGTCAAGATAGGTTTGTGCCAATTCATGAACTTATGCAATCCGCCCAAGCGTTCGACCAAATCCGCTCCGGGTCTTAACATCAGATGATACGTATTTCCCAACAGGATTTGAGCCCCTGTTTCGGCGACGGATTCGGGCATCATGGCTTTGACGGTTCCGACGGTTCCGACGGGCATGAACGCGGGCGTTTCAACGACTCCGTGAGCCGTGTACAATCTGCCCAAACGGGCTTTTCCCGATGTTTTTTCGACTTCAAATTTGAGCATAACGGCACTCTCCCAAGTTTTGCTTAAGGGACGCTAAACGTTTCGGAACCGTAAAGTCAAGAGTTTTCAACCTTTTCCCGCAGATTTGCCCAGCCGCTTTAATAAAGCGAAAGACAACGTTTTTTCATCGCTTTTTTGAGCGCTGACAAACCTGCAATATTTTGACAAGTCGGCAAATCCGTTTTCCAAAACGAATTCGGGTTTGTTCGTTTCATTCATCTGGGACAAATGGGCGTCAATGCCGATTTTGTAATTCGGGTTTGCGGCAAATCTGGCGTAGCAGCGGCGAGTGGCTTCGGTCACTTCGGCGCCTTGTTTTTGCCAGGCAAAGCTTGCGCCGACCGCAGCGGCGGAACCGCCGTCGCAACGGATATTGTCGCCGACCATAACCGTTTTGTCGGCGGAAATTCCGAAGTCTTTAAGAATGTTCGCCATGTTTTCGGCATTGGGTTTTGAAGAATGCGCCGGCAGGCGAAAGATTTTGCCTTGCATGGCTTTTTTAAACTCGGACAGTTCCGATTTAACGGCGAACGGCGTTATTTTCATTCCTTCTTTGTCGGGCTGAACGTACAAAGCGTCAATCATGTCGGGGTTGATTCCCAACTTTGCCAGTCTGGGCAGACATCCCGATTCGCGCGCATCGGTGTACAAGACGAATTTTGCGCCGGCGGCTTTGATTTTTTGGATGACGGGCAGGACGCCCTTGAACAGGACGGCTTCATCGCGTTTTTTTTGCCAGTTATGAATGATTTTTTCGTGTTCTTTTTCAAAGAAGGCTTTTTCTTCGGGCGTGTTTCCCTGCAAAGCGGGCGTTTGAGCAATGTCGGCGCGAATGTTAATGCCCAATAAAGGCCCCGAAGATCCGCGATTGTTTTCGGGAACGGCGGCAAGCAGAGTTTCTTCCATGGTTTTCCGGTCGGTTTTGTGCAAAGCTGCCAAATCATCGACGGCTTTGTCCAAAGCTTCGCCCCACAAATTAAATGTGTCCGAAATTGTATTGTCGATGTCGCAAACGACCAAAGAAACGTCTTTTTTAGGCATTTTCTGTCCTTTCCCGCAAAATACCGTTTAAGAGTATAACAAAAGGGTCTGAGGAAATCATTATTTTTTATAGACAAAAATGCTGGACAAATATCTGGAAAACATCTACTATGATAACAAATAACGGATTTTTTAACGGGTGAACACAATGGCAAATGAATTAAAAGAAGCCTTTGCAAAGCCGGAAATGCCGGCAGCACAAGCGGTAAAGCCGTCTTATAAGTATTTGGTTTATAAAGATAATGCGGAGCTGGAGCTGTTGGAAAGCGTTTTAGCGGAAATGCGCAAAACGAATCTTGGGAAACAGCTGATTTCCGATGCGGAAGAATACGGAACGACGATTGAAATCACGTCGGGCATGCGGGCATACGGGTCATTTGACGAATTTACAAAGCGGATTCGCCTGAACGCAAACGGAGACAAAGATTCTTTGGTCGGCACGCTGACTCATGAAATGCGCCATTCCCAACAGTTTCAGAAAGGTCTGCGTTTTCATGCTTTGTATGATACCCCGACCTCTTATATTCAAAACCAGACGGTCATAGAAGCCGATGCGTCCGTCGCGGCGACGGATCTTTGCTATGATTTGGCGACTCAGGGCAATTCCGCGCCTTTGGAAGCATTGCGCAAAAAAGATGCCCATATCGTCAATCCGTTCCAAAACGAAGCCATTAAAGGAAATTTGGCAAACGGAGGAGCTCATAAAGCGGCGTTTTATGCGTGGTTTACGGATTATTTCATTCGCGATGCCTATGAAATAAATTATTGCAAAATGTATACCCAACTTTATCAGAAATCTTCACGCGAAGAATCGGATCAGAAAATGACGCGTACGGTTCCCGTCAGAGAAACCATCGATCTGGTTTGCCAATATAACGGCAAGCCGTATCTGGGCAAGGAAGCCGATGACTTTTTTGCTTCCGAAGACATGCATACGGTTTCGTACGAACGCTTTAACATGATTTACGGGCGGATTTGGATGGATCCCGATGTGGATTATAAAGAAGGTCCCGACGCGGCCATGATGAAAAAATTCGGATTAAAGCAACGCCCGCACTTCAGCTATATGCCGTCAAAGAAGGCGCCCGAATTGCTGGGCCCCGTTCCTACGATCGAATCGCGTCAGGCTCAGGCGGCTCGGAAAATTGCCGAAGCCAAAACGGCAAAAGCGGCGCCGCAAACGGCTCAGGTCGTTAATAAAATTTTGGAAAATAAAGTTCGCTCTTAATAAAGGGCAAAGAAAAAACCCTTCGTTGCGGAACAACGAAGGGTTTTTTATGTTTTAAATAACTCCTATCGATTTCAGCCGATCGATTTCGGCTTTGTCCATGCCCAGCCATTGCGTCAGAATTTCGACGTTGTTTTCTCCGATTTCGGGAGCATGCGGGCGGCATTTCATTTCGGGGATATTGGTCATTTTAATGGGATTTCCCGTAACCTGGATGTCGGGCAACGACGGGTCGTCCATGTCAACCAGCATGTTTCTTGCCAGAATTTGAGGATCTTCTGCAACATAAGACAAATCGTTAATCGGCGATACGGGGACGCCGGCTTTTTCGATTTGGGCGATCCATTCGTCGGCTGTTTTTGTCAGGAATATTTTTTGCAGTCTGCGTTCCAGCTCAGGTTGGTTTTCATGGCGTGCGGCATTTGAAACGAACAGGGGGTCATCAACCAATTCGGGGCACCCGATGCAGTTGCAGAGCTTTCTGAACAGGGAATCGTTTGCTACGGCAATGACGAAGTATCTGTCGGAAGCTTTGAAAGATTGGAACGGAGCGACGGTCGGATGTTTGCATCCCTGAGGTTTCGGGGCGGCGCGTGTTGCCTGATAACGAGCCATGGCGTTTTCCATGATGGCGACTTGGCAATCAAGCATGGAGACGTCGATTTTTTGCCCCAGTCCCGTTTTTTCGCGTTGATACAAGGCGGTTGTTACGCCGGTTGCCGTAAAGACGCCGGCAAGGATATCACCGATTGAAACGCCGACGATGGTGGGGTCTGCGTCGGGCTGTCCGGTCAGGCTCATCAAGCCGCCGCGAGCCTGCACCAAAATATCGTAAGCCGGTTTTGCGGCGTCGGGACCCGTGTGTCCGAATCCGGAGGTTGCGGCATAGATCAGGCGAGGATTGGCTTCTTTAAGGGTTTCGTAACCCAGTCCGAATTTTTCCATGGTGCCGGGACGAAAGTTTTCCAACAAGACATCGGCTTTTTTGACCATTCCGATGAGGATTTCTTTTGCCTCGGGCGCTTTTAAGTTTAAAGAGACACTTTTTTTACCGCAGTTTATGGCTGTAAAGTATAAGCTTTTTCCGTTTTTATAGGGGCCGAAAGACCGTGAATCGTCGCCTGTTTTCGGGTTTTCGATTTTGATAACTTCTGCGCCCAAATCTTGCAAGACCATGGCACAATAAGGCCCGGCCAGCACGCGGGTCATATCGATGATTTTAATGCCTTCCAAGGGTTTTGTTTTATTGTCTGTCATTTTTTACACCTTTGTTCGAGCTGAAAAAATCGCCCAGCAGATACAACGAACCGCAGATTAAGATTCTGCCCGGCGCGTACCGTCCGGCGGTTAAATCTGCCAAAGCGTGAGAGATATTATCTTCAATTTTGATGTTACGGAAACCTGAACTTTCGGCTATCTTTGCCAAATCGGCGGGAGACCTCCCGGGATGCAAGGCGTTCAACACGGGCACGGTATGGATGGAATCGGCAAACGGAGCCAGCTGTTTTAAGAAATTTTCCGAATCTTTGGTTGTAAGCATGCCGCAAACGATATGGAGCGGTTTATCGTTCCATTCGGGCAGGAAATCTGCCAAAGCTTTTGCCGCGCCGGGATTATGTCCGCCGTCTGCCCACAATTCCCATCCTTCGGGCAGAGGAAAGTCTTTTAACGGTTGCATTCTTCCCGGCCAAACGACGTCAATCAGTCCTGCGGCGATTTGGCTGTCGGTAACGTTGGCCAGCCATTTAGAGTTCAATTCTTTGACGGCGGCGATCGCCAAAGCGGCATTTGCGTACTGGTGTACGCCCTTTAATGCGGGATGCGGGAAAAGCGTATCGTTAAAATAAAAGCCTTCTTTGGAAATGAAGATTTTCCAATCTTTTCCTTCGGATTTTAAAGTGACGCCGCGGTCGTTTGCATAGGTTTCGAGGACTTTTTGAGCTTCGGGAAGCTGTTTTTGTGATAAAGCGACGGCACCTTTTTTAAAGATGGCGGCCTTTTCCGCGGCGATTTGAGCCAGCGTATGTCCCAAAAAATCTTCATGATCCATGGACAATGAAGCAATCAGGGTCAGCACGGTTTTTTTAACGACGTTTGTCGCGTCCAATCGTCCGCCCATTCCCGTTTCCAACAGGACGAAATCGGCGGGATAAGCGGAAAATGCCAGAAAGGCGGCGGCTGTAGTAGCTTCGAAAAAAGTCAGAGGGGCGCCGTCATTGGCGTCTTCAACCTGCAAAAGGCAATCCAGTAATTGTTTATCTGATATTTGTTTTCCGCCGATAACGATACGTTCGTTAAATTTCACCAAATGCGGCGAAGTATAGACATGAGCGGATTTTCCGCTTTTTTCGAGAAAGGCACGGATAAAAGCCAAAGTAGATCCTTTACCGTTTGTGCCGGCGATATGAATGACGGGGGGGAGATCGTCTTGCGGATTTCCGAGCTTTTTCAGCAATTCAAACATTCTGTCCAAGGACAGGTCGATATTTTTCGGATACAGGCGGGACAGCCGTTCCAAGACGGCGGCAACGGAATCCTTAGTCATATTATTTTTTCGTTTTTGAAAACGGGACGGGAGCGACGGCGGGTCTGGTATTTCGCATCATTCCGATTAATTTAATCAGAGTTTTTCTGATTTCCCGACGGTCAACGACCATATCGACCATGCCGTGTTCAAGGAGATATTCGGATTTTTGGAACCCTTCGGGCAGGCTTGCGCGAATGGTTTGTTCAATGACGCGCGCGCCGGCGAAAGCGATGGTTGCATCGGGTTCGGCGATGGCGACGTCGCCCAGCATGGCGAAGGATGCCGTTACGCCGCCGGTGGTCGGGTCGGTTAACACGACGAGATAAGGCAACCCTTTTTCTTTGACTTTTCTGATGGCCAGAGTTGTTCTAGCCATTTGCATCAGGGACAGGATTCCTTCTTGCATGCGAGCGCCGCCGGAAGCGGGAATCATGATCAAAGCGGCGTCTTGCAGGATTGCCAGTTCGGCAGCGGCGACGATTCCTTCGCCGACGGCTGTTCCCATGGATCCGCCCATGAACGAGAAATCAAAAACGCCGATTACGACATTCATGCCGTCCATGGTGCCGTGTGCGACCATCAGGGCGTCGTTTCGTTTTGTTTTGCGGCGGGCATCCTTTAAGCGGTCTTCGTAATCTTTCAAGTCGCTGAATTCAAGCGGGTCTTCTTTGACTTCGGGTAATTCGATCAGGGTATATTTTCCTTCATCGAACAGCATTTCCAAGCGTTTGTCGGGCGGCAGGCGCATATGGTGTCCGCATTGGTTACAAATCCGATAATTTTGTTCCAATTCTCTGTGATAGATCATGCTGCCGCACGCGGGGCATTTTTCCCAAAGGTTATCGGGGATTTCTTTAGCACCGACCAGCCCTTGCAATTTAGGGCGAACGTAACTAGTCAACCAGTTCATTAAGACACCATTCCTGTTGGCGAAATTGAATTTTCTTTTATTTAGCAGAAAAGGAAGCGCAAAGCGAACAAATAATGATTACGCGTTTTCTTTTTCGCCGTTGTTTTTGGAAAGCTCTTCCAAATCGGCCAATTTTTTAGAGAGTTCTTTGATTTTTTTTGCCTGTTGGAACCGTTCGTTTCTGACGGGGATCGACAGAACCCATGCATAGGCGCCGCCGAGGATGAAGAAAAGCAAAGCCATAATCAACACGGCAAAGCTGACGGGCAAGACGGCTTCATAAGGGAACGGCCAAAGGGAAAAGGGCATTTCGCGGCTGTTGGATACGGCAAAGGAAACCGTAATCAGCAAGACCGGAATGCTCAACAAAAAATGCAACAGTTTCAACGCAGTATGTCCTTAAGCATCAAAGGTTATTTATCGGTATTTAACCTGTCTTTCAGTTTTTTTCCGGCTTTAAAGAAGGGGACGTTTTTAGCTTCGACGCGGACTTTTTCGCCGGTTCTGGGGTTTCTGCCGCTGCGGGCGTTGCGACCGCGGACGGAAAAAACGCCGAACCCGCGCAATTCGACGCGGTTCCCTTCGGCCAGGGCGGCGGAAATTTCATCGAATACGGTCGATACGATTCGTTCTGCGTCGCTTTGGTACAAATGGGGGTTTAACTCTGCAATGCGGGCGATCAGTTCTGATTTTGTCATTGTTTCCCTCAACACCGAAAATTCAAGGAATATTGTTAAATCATGCCAGACAATGGCTTTCAGGTCAATCACGGTTGATAAAAAATCGCCGTCGGCTAACTTTTTTACTGATTTTTGAATAAAAAAAATATATCTTTAAATAAAAGGTACTTAGGCTGTTTTTTTAAAGGCGGAGGCTGCAAAATGCATGGGAATCAAGTTTGGGAAATAATCGCATTTTTGGCTACCGTCGTTATTTTCATTCCGGTCTTTTTTAAGTTAAAAGTCAATCCGCTGTTGGCATTTATCGGGGCGGGTATTTTGTTGGGCCCGCAGGTGTTGGGATTGATTCGCGACGTTCAGGTTGCGGAAAATATCGGCGATCTCGGGTTGTTGTTTTTGATGTTTTCCATCGGCTTGGATTTGTCGTTCCACCGTTTCAAAGTCATGCGTTTGTATATTTTCGGGCTGGGCGTCGCGCAGCTGTTGGGAACGGCTTTGATTATCGGCGGTGCGGCCTTTTTGATGAATAAAAATCTTCACGAAGCCGTCATCATCGGCTTGGCGTTGGCAATGTCTTCCACCGCCGTCGCGTTGCGCCTGATGCAGGGAAGGGGCGAAATGCACACTTTGCAAGGACGTGCTTCGGTCGGTATCCTGTTGTTGCAGGATTTGGCCGTCATCCCCATCATGGTGTTGTTGCCTCAAATGGCGTCTTCGGATACGTCGGTCGTTTCGGATTTGGGATCTTCAATCCTTAAAGCGGTCGGTGCCGTGACCCTGATTATTTTAATCGGTCGGATGATTATGCGTCCCTTGTTCCGCGCCGTCATCGCTGCTAAAAGCCCCGAAGCGTTTACCGCCACAATCCTGTTGGTCTTTTTGGGAACGGCGTGGGCAACACAAATGGCGGGGCTGTCCATTTCTTTGGGGGCGTTCCTCGGCGGCATGCTGATCGCTGAAACGGAATTCGGACACGAAGTCGAAGCGGAAATCTCGTCTTTCAGCTCCTTGCTGCTCGGCGTTTTCTTCCTGTCCGTCGGCATGATGATTGACGTCCATTACGCCCTTACCCACATTCCTCAAATTTTGCTGCTGACCGTCGTCGTGATGGCTGCCAAAATCGTTATCATTTATTTCCTTGAAATGCGCTTCGGTCTGAAAAAATACGGCGCCGTTTCTTCTGCCGTCGTGTTGTGTCAGGCAGGCGAATTCGGTTTCGTCATCTTTAATATGGCGGCGCAAAGCTTTAACTTGTTAAGCAAATCAACTTCCAGCCAGCTTCAGATCGTTATCGCTCTGTCCATGGCTTTGACGCCGTTCGTGTTCTCTTTCGTAACGAAACGTTTGGATGCCGCGGCAGAACAGGAAGAACCCGCCGCCGCTGAACAGGAATTTGACGAAGACGACGAAATCCCCACAAATCATGTCTTGTTGATCGGATACGGTCGCGTCGGTCAGACAACCGCCAGAATGTTGTCCAGAAACAATATTCCTTTCTTGGTCTTGGATGCGGATTTCCATCGTATCGAAGAAGCAAAAAGCAATAACCGCAAATGCATTTTCGGAAACGCCACAAACCCGAAAATTCTCAGCATTGCAAACATTTCTCAGGCACGCGCCGTCGTTATAGCCATCAGCGGATATCAAACGGCATGCAATATTTTGTCCGCCGCACGGCTGATTTCCAAAGACGTACCGATTTATGTCCGTTGCGACGACCCGTCAAAGTGGGCTGAGCTGACTCAGTTGGGGGCAACAGGCTCAATTGCCGAAACTTTGGAATGCGGCATTCGTTTGGGGGCTTCGGTCGTTATTGCTTTGGGCGGAGACGAACAAAAAATCCGTGATGCCGCTTCCGTTATGCGTCAGGAAAACGTGTTTAACACGGCGTTACCGCCGACCTGATGCGTGCGCGGGAATTACAAATATAAAGCTTTATTTCGGTTTTTGTTACTGGCGTTTTGACAGGGGAACGGGTTCCTGCGGCGATACTTTGCGGGGATTGATGTTCGTTGCACCGCCGAGTTCGCGGATACGCTCATGAATGACGGTCAGCCACGGGTCGTTTGCCGACAGCAGTTGTTCCAAGTATCGCCACATCGCCAAAGCCTTGTACGGTTCGTCGTTTTGAAGACGCGCCAAACCTAAAAAGTAGATGGCTTTCGGGTCATCGGGGCGGTATCTTAAAACGTTTTCAAAAGCTTTTTGAGCTTCACCGCTGATTCTGCCGTTATTGGCTTGTATCAGCGTTTCCGCCAAGGCGTGCCAGTTTTTAATGTCTTCGGGAACGCCCCATTCTATGGCGTTTCTGAACGCCGTTGATGCTTCTTTATAGCGTCCGGCGGCACGATACGTTCTGCCCAATTCTTCCCATACGGGACCGTCGTCGGGCGTTTGTTCCAAATATCTTTCCAAACGGCGGAGCTTTGCCATGTTCTTGACGGACGTTTCGGCGGAAAATAAATCGCGTTCTTTTAAAGGGTAATCTCGCAGCTCAGGCGTTCCGAGCTTTCCGTAGACGAAGGGAACTCCCGCCGTGAAAAGCAGGCAGACAAAAATAATGTAAAAGTATTTGACATACTTTTTTATGTTATGCCCCTTATTTAAGGGCAAAATAGGCAAAATAAACAGATTTAAAGCGCCGATCGTTAAAAACAGGACGAGAATCAAAAATAAAATCATGACTCACCGTCCTTTGCCTTGGGCGCGCGAAACGGTTTTGAACGGCGGAAAATATAAAACAAAACGGCGGCAAAAAAGAAAACGTTTAAAAAGACGATAAACCTGTATTCATTATCTTCGCTTTTGTCCGGAGAAGGGGCGTCCAGCGTGACGACGTCGCCGTAATTCGATAAGACCAGATTGATAACCAATTCCTGCGGTTTTCCGTCGGTCAGATGTTTTCTGATGAACAGGCGCAAGTCTTTTGCGATTTCGTCTTTGGCGACTTCGATGTTCGGATCCGAACATACCGAACAATGCAAGGTATCGGCGATTTCGAGGGCTTCCGTTTCGACGGAAGCTTCGTCGTCTGCCGAAACGGGGCTTGCCCAAAGCAAAAGAGCGAAGAAAAGAAACATTATTTTACTTATTTTCATGGGCGGCCAATCCTTGCAAGAGGGGGCGTATTTTGTTTTTAAAGAATTGTTCGTCAATTCTGCCTTTAATGCGATAGGCGATTTTGCCTTTGCCGTCGCTTAAAAAGACGGCGGGCAATCCGGGAGCGTTCATGGCTTTGCTCCAAGCCATATCGGCATCCAGAAACGTTTTTTGGAAAGCTTTTCCTTTGTTTTTAAACAATTCTTGAATTTTTTCGGGCGTATCGCGCACGGCGATGCCGATGATCGGCGGCGCATCGGGCAAGCGCGATATCTTTAGCAGGTCTTCGTATTCTTCCAAACATGGCGGACACCAAGAGCCGAAGAAAACAATCAAAGCGGGACGGTTCGGAAAATCCGCACTTGAAGCTTTTTGTTGCGGCGCTTCAAGCTTTTTTAAAGCGGCGTCGGGCATACGGAAATCCCGTTTCAAAATGACGGGAGCGTTCATTGAAAAATCCAGCCTGACGACGTACATCATACGGACGGCTGCCGCAGAAATCAAAGCGATCAGGAGAACCTTGAAAAAGCTTTTCATGCGGTCTTTCTCCTTCTCCACGCCAACAACAGCAACAGGATTCCGAATTCAATAAAGAAAAGGGCGTTTCTGACGTACACCAAAGCGGGATAATTTTTTACTCTTACGGTAACGGATTTTTCTTCGATTTGTTTAACGCGCAGGATTTGAGTTGTTTTCAGATTGAAATAGACGGCTTTAAAAGACAAAGGATCCGTTTGCCAACTGAAATCGTTTTTCCCCGATGTCAGAGCGGGCAGGGTTTCGTTTTTATTTTCAACGTGTAGCAAAAATCTGGCGGCGGCGGAGACGTTTTTGGGCGTCAGCGTTTCCAGCGAGATTTTAAAATCGGCGGTTTCGACCGATTTTCCGGGCGCCAATGTCGCGACAATTTCGGAACTTTGCAGCGCGGCGGTCGACAAAGAGAAGGATAAAGTCAGCAATCCCAATCCGCAAAAAAAGAATCCCCAAGATTGAGCGGAAATGTTTTTGATTTTTGCAAAGACATCGCCGAACGTCTGCGGCAACGGTCTGATGCCGAAGTTCAACGCATCAAGGATGGACCAGAACAAAATCAGGGCGGGCAGCGACCATAACAACACATCAAAGTTTCCGTTGCCGGCGTACAAATAAAACAAAGCGGCGACTGCGGTAACGAACCAAAAGACGGCTGCGGTGGCTTTTTTAGGGACGACCCATCCCGAAATGACGGATTTTCTGCGAAACGCCAAAGCAAGGAACGCCGAAAACAAAATGAAGTTATATCGCATCATGTTTTCCAACAAATCCGGCAACAGCCGCATGGGCGGATCCGGTTCGAACAGGAACAGCAAGGCGGCAAAGGACAAAAATCCGATGCCTGCGCCGGGGATCAGACATGAAACGGCGGACAAACCGATGAAGCTTTCTCTGGAAAAGAAAGAAAATCCCGTATCTTCGTCTTGTTTTCGGCGTAAAGAAGACGAAAAGAACAAAAAGAAACAGGTTATTCCCAAAGTGGCGCAAGAAGCGATAACGGGGTTCGGGAAATAAGGTTCATCGGATTTTAATTCAAGCAAACCGTATTCGGCGGCAAAGAATTCTGCGGAGAACAGCGCCAGCGCGCAAACGGAAGTAAAGATTGTCCATCCCGCGAAAGTTCTGGAGGTTTGGTTAATGTACAAAAACAGGATTTGAGCGGTCAACAGGAACAGGACGGACAGTTGCAAAGCGGAAGAAGGGCTCCACAGCCACAATTCGTTGTCTTCGGCGACATAGAATCTGGTTGATAATTCCAATCCTACGGAAAAGATCAGGAACATCAACGCCGTCAGGCTTTCGAGCAAAGCGGGATAAGCGAAATGCCAACCTTTTGAATACATGCTGACGGTTTTGGCAAAAGTGGCGGTCAGTAAAGCATAGGCGGAGAAAGAAGCAAGGATTTTTAATGTCTTATAAGGTCTCAGCCATGCGGGCGGCAATCCCAAACCTTCCAAGGGAGGATCGCTGATTCTTGCAAACGGATTAGCCGTTGAAATCATCAATACCAGCAACATGAACAGCAACGCGCTGATAAAGAAAAGGTAACGCCCTCTTTCCTGATAAGTTGACAAGTCTTTTGCGTTAAAGAGCAGAAGCGAAACAGCCGAAAGCATCAGGATATAAACAAAGAATACGCCTTCTCTGGAAGCAAAACATGCCGTTAAAGCATAATAAGGGGATGTTTCGGATGAAAAGTTTTCAAAGACGACGGCGACGGAGAAATCGTTTGCGACGTATCGGGACATCAGGATTCCGAAAGAAAAAGCCAGCAATGAAGCGGCAAAGCACGCGCCGCGATATCCCAAGCGTATGGCGACGGCGGATCCTTTTGACCACAGTGTCGGCGAAAGGATCAACGCTTCCAGCCCGATGGCGGCGGTTGCGAACAAAAGGATATAATGGGCAGTTTCCGTCCACATGAACTCGTTTCCCCGAAATTCGAAAAATCCTTAACTTTACAAGGTAAAAAAGAATGCGCTTTTTTGCAAGGGACAAAAGAGCGCTTTTCTTTTGCGCAAGAGTATGATAACCTTCAATAAAACAAAAGTTTGGCAGGGAAAACTTTTTTATGGAAACAGAGAACGACATCATCCAAAATTTTTCATCGTTGCAAGCAGGGGACGAAGGTATCATTGCGGGTTATGCTTCGGCGCAACCGGAATATCGCAAAAAACTGCTGGCGATGGGCATGACGCCGGGGACGCCTTTTCGCGTTGTCCGTGTTGCGCCGTTGGGCGATCCCGTTGAAATTTCCGTGCGCGGTTACGCGGTTTCCCTGCGTCGGCGCGAAGCGGCCGTCATTACCGTCACGGCGGTAAAAAGAAAGTAAGTTCGGACGAAAAAATACATGGATACACCCTATCGGAAAATAGCTTTGGTCGGCAATCCCAATTGCGGAAAAACGACAATTTTTAACGCATTGACGGGGTCTCACCAATATGTCGGGAATTGGCCGGGCGTAACGGTGGAAAAGAAATCCGGATTTTTCGAACAAAGCGGAAAGACGGTGGAAGTCGTCGATTTACCGGGCGTGTATTCTTTAAGCGTTTTGGAAGGTTCTTCCGAAGACGAACGGGTAACGCGCAATTTTTTGCTGTATGAAAAACCCGATTGCGTCGTCAACATTATTGATGCATCGAATTTGGAACGCAATCTGTACATAACGCTCCAGCTTATGGAAATGCAGCTTCCCCTCATTTTGGTTTTAAACATGATGGACGCGGCGGCGGACAACAAAATGAAAATTGACGTTTTAGGACTGGCGCAGTCTTTAAACGTACCCGTGATTCCGATGATTGCGTCCAGATCAAAGGGCATTCAAGAGCTTAAAGACCAGATTATTCATGCAGATTTTCATGCGGACGGGAATTTTGTTATTCCGTACCCCGCACCGATTGAAGAAGCTGTTCGCAAAATTACGCCGTATCTTTCGAAAAAATCGGAACGCGAAGGATGGCCGGTACGCTGGCTTGCGGTTCATCTGCTGGACGGCGATACGGATGCCCGCTTTTTTGAAAGCGCCGCCGACGTTGCCGAAGTTAAAAAGCTGAAAGCTTCTTTTCCTGCCGAATACGGCGAAGATCCCGACACGCTGATCGCGGACGGCCGCTATGAAATTATCGGAGATTTGGCAAAACGGCTGATTACGCATGCCGGCAGAGTGTCTCAGACGGTTACGGAAATGATTGACCGTGTCGCTTTGGGAAAATGGACGGGCATTCCTGTTTTCCTGTTGATGATGTACGTAATGTTTTTGTGGACGATTTCGGGCGGAGATTTGCTGATTGATCCGATTTCGGCATGGGGCGACAAATATTTGGTTGCGGGATCAGCGGAATGGCTGAAATCGGAACATGCACCGGATTGGGTGATTTCGTTTCTGTCCGAAGGCGTCGGGCGCGGTCTGAGTACGGTGGCGACGTTTATTCCGCCGATAGGATTGCTGTTTTTGTTTTTGTCGTTTTTGGAAGATTCGGGATACATGGCACGCGGTGCGTTCGTGATGGACAAACTGATGCGCCGTTTCGGATTGCCGGGGACGGCGTTCGTTCCGATGATTGTGGCGTTCGGATGCACGGTGCCCGCCGTAATGGGGTCAAGGACGCTGTCGTCTTTCAGAGACAGGCTGGTTACTTTGGTAATGACGCCCTTTATGTCTTGCGGGGCGCGATTGCCGGTTTATGCTTTGTTTGCGGCGGCATTTTTTCCAGAAAACGGCGGAAATATCGTTTTTATGTTGTATCTGACGGGAATTTTTATCGCGGTTTGTTCGGGGCTGATTATGAAAAGCACGATTCTGAAGGGGAATCCCGTGCCGTTGATTTTGGAAATGCCGCCGTATCATTTGCCGACGCTGAAAAATATCCTGTTGCTGACGTGGGACAGGCTGAAAGGTTTTATTATCAGAGCGGGAACCGTGATTATTCCGTTGGTTGTCGTTTTAAACGTTTTAAATACGGTGGATTTTCACGGACGCTATATTCCCGATACGCCCGAAAATTCCGTATTGTCATCAATAGGAAAAGCCGTCGTGCCGGTTTTCAAGCCTTTGGGAATAACGCAGGAAAACTGGCCTGCCGCCGTCGGGCTGATGTCGGGCGTGATGGCAAAAGAAGCCGTGATCGGGTCTTTGGACGCGTTATACGGCACGTTGTCAAATGCGACGGATGCCGCGACGAGGCTGACGGAATTCTTTGACGGAAAAATCGGCGCTTTTGCTTATTTGCTGTTCGTTTTGACGTATATGCCCTGTTTCGCGGCAATGGGAGCTATTTTTAAAGAATTCGGGTGGAAATGGGTCGGCTTTACGGCTCTGTGGACAACGGGACAGGCATTCGCTTTGTCGACTTTGTTTTACCAGTCTGCTACAATAAACAGACATCCCGAAACATCGCTTTGCATGATTGCCGCGGTCTTGTGTTTGGAAGCGGTCGCTTATGCGGGGCTTTATTTTTTCGGGAAAAGGAGGCGCCGTGATTCTCTCTGAACTGAAAGAATACTTAAAACAACACGAACAGGTTTCTTTGCGCGATGTCGCAATTCATTTCAATCTGTCGGAAACGGCGGCACAAGCCATGCTGGAACATTGGGAACGCAAAGGAAAGCTTAAAAAACTGGACAATGCGTCCTGTGCAAACGTTTGCGGGCACGAATGTTCGTCTTGTCCGATGCAGTGTTCCATGATTTACAGATGGACGGAAACGCCCGAAAGTTAGTTCTTTTAATTAAAAAGAATTTCCTTTGACGGATATTTTATAGCCGCTGTTTCCTTCTGCCAGACCGTTTGCAAACGCAAAAGACGTCGGCTTGACGGAATAGATGCGGTAAAGGATTTCACCCTGTTCGACGGTATCGCCGACTTTTTTAAACAAATCAATGCCGGCGCCTTTTTCTGCCGGAGCCCCTGCCGTCATTGCGATACGGTTCAATACGGCACCGTCGATTTCCTCCACAACGCCCGAAGCGTCGGCAGTAATGTCGCGCGTCAGCTGACCCAAAGGCGGCGGCGTTAGTTTTCCCTGCGCATGGACAAGCTGGCTCATGACTTCGAGAGCTCTGCCCGAATCCAAGATTTCGCGGGCTTTGTAATATCCCTGTCCGCCGCGCAGCTGAGGATCGAATTCCAAAACGCGTCCCGCGATAAACAAGGATTTTTCCCGCAAATCCTGCGGAGCGTCTTCACGGCAACGCAATACTTTCATGACGTCTCTTGCTTCCAGCACGGGACCGATGCCGCATCCGACGGGTTCGGTGCCGTCCGTAACGACGACGTCAATCGTCATTGAAAGCATGTCGCCGACGTATTCAAAAAGTTTGCGCAAGCTCATGGCTTCGCTCATATTTCTGATTTTTGCGGTTTTTCCGACGGGAATGTCGATCAGCAAATGCGTAACGCCCATGGCGATTTTATTTGCCAGAATGGAAGCGACGATTTGTTGGGGCGTGCTGATGCCCAAAGCGCGTTCAAGGCTGAGCAACAAGTCTTCGGTAGCCGACAAAGCAAATCTGCCTCCGTCCAAGACCAAGCATCCGCCTCTTTCCTGAACGACGCGTTCCATTTCTTCGGGAGCCATTTCGACTTTTGCCAATACTTCCATGGCGTCGGCGGCGCCCGAACACGACGTAACGCCTCTGGTCATGGTTCCCGGCATGCACAATCCGTAAGCAATGGCGATCGGAGCAACAATCATGGACGTTCTGTTTGCCGGAATGCCGCCGATGCAATGTTCGTCAACGACCAGATTCAACCCCCAATCGATGGGTTTTCTGTATTCGATCAAGGCTTCCGTCATGGACAAGACTTCTTGCGGCGACATAAAGCTTGCGTTCGAGACCAGAAAAGACGCCAATTCGATGGGCGTATAACGAAACGCCGCGACGTCTGCGATAATGGCGCGGTATTCGTTGGCGCTGAGGATACCGCCGTTAATTTTTCTGCGCACGGAATCGATGCTTGCTGGGGGCGGTGCCGGAGACAGGGCAATTTCGGAACCTTCGGGCAGATTTATCAAATGAAACGCCTGTTCGCACAAACCGACTTCGTCCGTATTGACGATGGCATTGTCGTCGACGGCGTGGACGGTTGCGAACAAAGGCTGAAGGCCTCCGTGAATTTCGACGCGGTCGGCGCCGTTTAATTCGTCCAGATTGAAATCGACGCATCTTCTGTTAATGAAGGCGATGTTTTCTCTGCCGGTATCAATGGGGACGCGCCGTAACCGCAACATATTGCAATTCGATTCCGTAAGTGTTGATTTTGTTCAATTTAGCAAGAGGGCGTTTGAATTTCTATAAAAAATTACAAACCGTTTTGATAGGTTTCTTCGTCTGCCAAAGCCGCCAAAGACGCGCGCAATTCGGGGATTCCCGCTTTTGTTTCGGCGCTTGTCGGGAATAAAACGGGATAAGCGGCGGTGTGTTTTCCGACGACGGGTTCGACTTTGTTGATCATTTTATCCAAAGCGGCAGAAGAAATTTTATCGCACTTTGTCAAAACGACCTGATAAACGACGGCGGCTTTGTCCATCATTAGCATCATTTCTTCGTCGGATTTTTTAATGCCGTGCCTGCTGTCGATTAACAGACAGACGCGGCGCAGGGCTTGACGGCCTTTTAAATAGCCGTTAACCAGATTTTTCCAAGCATCTGTTTGTTCTTTCGGTGCTTTTGCAAAGCCGTAGCCCGGCATATCGACCAAGCGTAACATACCGCCCAAATCGAAAAAGTTCAGCATTTGCGTCCGCCCCGGCGTATTGGAAGTCCGAGCCAGCGTGTTTCGCCCTGTCAAAGCGTTAATCAGACTTGATTTTCCGACATTTGAGCATCCCGTGAATGCGATTTCGGGCTGTTTTCCCGGCGCGGGCAACAAAGAAAGGTCGGGGGCGCTGAGCATGAAAGTACATTCTTTTGCGAACAGCAACCGCCCGTTTTCGATTCTTTGAGCCTGTTTTTCCGACTCTTCCGTCGTGTTTGTCATCAAGCTTTTCCGTTGGCTTTTTTGCGTTTAAATTTCAAAGCATACTGCTGTGCGATGGACAGGATATTGCTCCACGTCCAGTAAATGACCAGCCCCGAAGCCAAATGACCCAACAGGAACATCATGACCCACGGCATGGCGGCCAGCATCATGTTTTGAGTTTTGTTCGGCGTTTTGGGATTCATCTGTTGTTGTATCCACATGGTCAACCCCATCAACACGGGCCATACGCCGATATTCAACGCGGCGGGGATCGGCCAGTTCAACAAACCGAACAACGTAAAGACCGATGTCGGGTCGGGGGCTGACAAGTCTTGAATCCATCCGTAGAAGGGGGCTTGGCGCAGTTCCAAAGAAAAGTACAATACCTTATACAATGAGAAAAATACGGGAATTTGAATTAACAGCGGCAAACATCCGGCTGCCGGATTGACTTTTTCTTTTTTGTACAGGTTCATTGTTTCTTCGCTCAGACGCATTCTGTCATCGGCGTATTTTTCCTGCAATTCTTCGATTTTGGGCTGAAGCTTTTTCATTTTAGCCATATTTTCGAAAGACTTGTTGGCGATCGGGAACATTGCCAGACGCAACAGGAATGCAAAGAACAATATAGCCAACCCCATATTTCCGAACAGGGAATAGAAATAGCTCAGGATAAAGAAGAAGGGTTTCGTCAGGAAATAATACCATCCGAAATCGATGGTCAGGTCGAAACGTTCGATGCCCAAAGTTTTTTCATAAGCGTCGATCAGCTTAACTTCCTTTGCGCCGGCGAACAAATGAGCCGACGTATGAACGGCACCGCCCGGAGCAACGACGACGGGAGGCATCAGATAATCGGCCTGATAATGTCTTCCGTTGGGTGTTTCGTTTTCGCTGAATTTAACAAAGACGTTTTGAGCCTGTTGGTCGAATGCCAGGACGGCCATCCAATATTTATCGGTAATTCCGGTCCATCCTCCGGTTGTTTTGAACGTGGCTTGTCCTTCTTTGGCGATTTTTTCATAATTCATTTCTTTTAAGGAACCGCCCAGATAGCCGACCATTCCTTCATGGACGGCGCCGCGTTGGACGGGGGGGACGTTTGTTCTGCCGACCAATCCGTAATTAAAGAGGGTTACGGGTTTTTTGCCGTAGTTTTCGACGCGGTCGGCGACTTTGAACATATAATTTTCGTCAACGGAAATTTGGCGGAAGAATTTCAAACCTTCGCCGTTGTCCCAAGTCAGAGTAATTTGTTTTTTATCGGTTAATTCTTTGTCATCGGTCTGCCAAACGGTTTCCGCGCCGGGCAAAGATATTCCGGGTTCGCTTGTTACCCATCCGAATTCGGCGAAATACGGGAATGCCGTTTCAACGGGAGCGAACAGAACGATGTTGGGGCTGTCTTTTGCCAAGGTTTCGCGATATTTTGTCAGTGACAAATTATCCAGTCTGGCACCTTTTAAACGGATTGATCCGCTTAAAGACGGTGTTTTCAAGGGGACGTGTGCAAATTTATCAACGGCTTCTTCGCGGGTCAGGATTTGCTGAGGGGCATAAGCTTCGGACGCTGCTTTTGCCGCGATAACGTTTTCGGCGTTTAAAGAAACGGGAGAATTTTGAGCCGGAGCCTGAGGCGCGGTTACGGCTGTTTTTCGGGGTGTTGTAACGGAAACATTTTTTCGCGGGAAGATCGTATCGGCAGCGAACAAAATAGCTGCGGACACGACGATGGCCAGAATCAGGTTGCGTTTTTCAAAGTTGTTTTGTTCCATGTTTCAGTTCTTTCCGTGTACAAGATTTACGGGACGGGGTCATCTCCCGAACCGCCCCAGGGATTGCAACGCAAGATTCTTTTCAGCGTCAGCCAAGTCCCTTTTAAGGCGCCGTATTTTTCCAAAGCCTCCAGCGCATAAGCCGAACACGTCGGACGGAAACGGCATTTCCCGGGTGTCAGACGGGACATATTATCCTGATAAAACAGAACAAGCCAGCGTAAAAATCGCGTCGGAGCATTAAGTTTTTTTGACGTCGGCTCAGACACGGTTTCGGCTTTGTTTTCGGCATTGTTCTCGGCAGATGTGTTTTTAAGGGGTTGCGTGCGCAATGCCATCAATCTTTCCGCCAGTTCGATTTCCTTTTGCGTCGGTTTGTCGTACGTTGCGCCGCCCAAAGCGAAAACGCCCAAAAAACCCAACAAAGCAAATCCTAAAAGGGCAAAAGCGGCTTTTTTTCTGGTAAAAGGGCTCAGAGTTTGTTTTTTCTTCGGCCTTGGCGGAGGGACGGGGTCGTAACCCGATCCGCCCCACGGGTTGCATCTGAGGACGCGTTTAAAGGTCAGCCACGAACCGTACAAAGCGCCGTGGACGCGCAAAGCTTCCAACCCGTAGGCTGAACAAGTCGGCGTATATCTGCAACATCCGGGGAACAGGGGGGAAATCAGTTTTCTGTAAATTTTAATGCCGATTGTCAGAATCAGGGCAAGCGGCGACATTTTTTTTTCAGAGTTTTCGGGGATGTTTTCAGTCGGCGACATTTTTAATGCAACGCAAAGCGTCTTGAAGTTCGTTGAACAGTTTTTGATACGGAGCGCCGGCGGTTTTAAATCGGGCGATGACGACATAATCGAATCCGTGAATTCCTTCGACGGGCAACAATTCGGCACACAAAGCGCGCAATCTTCGTTTAGCGCGGTTTCTGACGACGGCTTTTCCGATTTTTTTGCTGGCGGTATATCCGATTCGAATGGCGGGTTCAGGGTTGCTTTCGGTCGGGGTTTCGCGGCGAAGCGCCTGCAAAACAAGACCGGATCTTACTTCCTTTACGCCGTTTTTGGCGATTCGGAGAAAATCCGGCCTTTTTTTGATTTTTACAGGTTTGCTGAACATATTCCGCCTGTTTTTCGGCGGATATCAGCCTAACGTCAACCGCTTACGACCTTTGCGGCGACGGGCGTTCAGAACCCTGCGTCCGCCGACCGTTGCCATGCGGGTACGAAACCCGTGACGGCGGGTACGGACGATCTTGCTGGGTTGGTATGTACGTTTCATGGTACGGCTCCGTTTAAAATAGTCAAAATCGAGACCCTTTTGTACGCCGTTCGCGACACAGAGTCAAGGACGGAGTTTCTTTTTTTATCGCGAAACGGCGTTTTAAGAGGGAATGTTTTCTAAAGTTTGTTAAAAAAAGCGCAAACATCGGGCGCCACCGCGTGTTCCAACCCGAAATGTCCCGATACGGCGGATGTTCTGGTAACGGTTAATCCGGCTTCTTTAAACAGGCTTTCGGAAAAATCTCCGACGCAGGAAGAAAAGATTTCGTCATTTGTGCCTTCGGCGATTAAAACGGGGAACGGCGGAATGCGGATACCTTCCCGAATGCGTTCGGCGCCCGGGATTCCCGCGCCGATAACAGCCAATCCGCCCAAAGTTGATCCGGCGGTATCTTTGTGCAGCTCGGGGCGGAACAAAGCCATTTCAACGGCGGTTATGCCGCCTTGCGAAATGCCGCACAAAAAGCATTGAGACAGATTTAAATTCAGCTCTTTGGCTTGTTTTTTAAAAAACTTGTTAAGGATTCCTGCGGCGACGTGGGCTTCTTTAACGATTTGATTCAATCCTTCGCGAACGTTTTGAGGTGCCAAATAAGGCATAAAAGAATAGTAATGTCCTTCAAAAGGAGGCAGGTTCCACCACTGACGGATATGGGGATTTTTGGCTTCGGGGACTTCTTCGAGTCCGTCGGGGACAAAGACGGCGGCGTTTTTTACGCCTCTGGCAAGAGTTCTGGCGAATCCCATATTGGAGCGGGCATCGCCCTGATATCCGTGCAAAAGGAGAATCATTTTTTGAATGACGCCGTTTTTAGGCAGGACGGCAATCCCCGTCAGCGGGGCGGATTTAAAGATTTGTTCGTAAAACAACTCGTCTGAAAACATGGAAAAAAGACCGTGATGAAAAAAAATGAAATTATACTATTGCAAAATATGCGTCTTCGGTCTATAAGTCTTTTTGCTTCGGGCGAATAGCTCAGTTGGTAGAGCAGCTGACTCTTAATCAGCGGGTCCAGAGTTCGAGCCTCTGTTCGCCCACCATTCAAACCCTTGAAAAACCTCGCGTTTTCTCAAGGGTTTTTGTTTGTCGGAACGTCTGACTTTTAATGTCCGATATGCCGCTCTGACACACAAAGCGCTGCCGTAACGGGCATATGATCCGTTTGTTTAAAAAAAACCTTGACTTAGAGTCCGCTCTAAAAACTACCCTCAATAAAAATAGCGAAATAAAGAAGGGGGGTTAATGAACAGGCGTCGTTTTATTCAAAAGGCATTAAGCTTTTTAGGGGCAGCGGCGGGAAGCGCGATTCTTTTGAACAAAGCTCATTCTTTTCCGACATCGTCCCTGAAAACAGAACAAGAAAAGAAAGGCGGTCAAATGAAGATACTTGTTTTGACGGGCAGTCCGCGGCGGAACGGAAATTCCAATACGTTGGCGGATTATTTTATCAAAGGGGCTGAGGAAGCGGGACATCAAATCGAACGGTTTGATGCGGCGTTTAAAAATGTGCATCCCTGTATCGCATGTAACAAATGCGGCATGGACGGTTCTTGCGTATTCAAGGATGATTTTGAATTTGTTCGTGAACATATTGTTGATGCCGATGCCGTAGTTTTTGCAACGCCGATGTATTATTTCGGGATTTCTTCGCAATTAAAAGCCGTTATTGACTGTTTTTATGCGATTAACGGACGCATACACAGACCGAAAAAGTCCGTTTTACTGATGACGTACGCCAATACGGCGGCAAGTCAAGCCGTGCCGATAGAAAAGCATTATGAAGTTTTGCTGGATTATTTGGGATGGAAAGACGCGGGCAGGGTTATTGCTTCGGGCGTCTGGCCGGTCGGAGCGGTAGAAGGGACTTTGTATCCGCAAAAAGCTTATGAACTGGGCAAAAAAATCTAATCAAGGGAGAACCATTAAAATGAACAGACGTGATTTTTTAATGAATTCATTGGCTTTGTTTGCGATGACGGCGTTACCGAAACTGACGTTTGCGCAAAAGATCGCCGTTTCGGAAGAAGTTAAATCTAAAATTAATCCGTCAAACAAATTAGGATTCGGATTTATGCGGCTTCCTTTAAAAGATCCGCAAGATCAGACTTCGATAGATTATGAAACGCTGAACAAAATGGTTGATACGTTTTTGGAACGCGGCTTTACGTATTTTGATACGGCATGGATGTATATGGGCTACGAAAGCGAAATTGCCATTCGGGAATCATTGGTCAAGCGCCATCCGCGGGATAAATTTACGGTAGCCAGCAAACTTCCCGTCGGATATTTGCACAGTGCCGAAGAACAAGAGGAAATTTTTAATAAGCAGCTGGAAAAAACAGGGCTTGAGTATTTTGACTATTATTTAATTCACAACATCAATGCCAACACGATAGGCAATGTGCGAAAATACGACAGCTTTAAGTTTGTTTCCGACAAGAAAAAAGAAGGAAAGATTAAGCAGATAGGGTTTTCTTTCCATGATTCTCCGGAATTGTTGGAAGAAGTTTTAAAAGAGCATCCGGAAGTTGATTTCGTACAACTTCAAATTAATTACATAGATTGGGACAACGCAGGGATACAATCGCGCAGATGCTATGAAATTGCTCAAAAATACAACAAACCCGTTGTTGTGATGGAACCTGTCAAAGGCGGCAGTTTGGCTATGGTTCCGCCGTCGGTTGAACAGATTTTTAAACAGGCGAATCCCGAAATGTCGGTAGCGTCTTGGGCGATTCGCTATGCGGCGGGGTTGGAAGGCGTCATGATGGTTCTCAGCGGAATGAGCAACCAAGCTCAGTTGGAAGACAATACGTCATACATGCAGCATTTCAAGCCGTTGGATGATCAGGAAATGAAAGTCATTGAGCAAGCCGTAAAAGAATTGCACGCGTCCGTATCCATACCGTGCACGGCGTGCCGGTACTGTGTCGAATTTTGTCCGATGAAGATAGCGATTCCCGATTATTTTGCGCTGTATAATGCCGAAAAACAGGAACGTTCGGGAAAGCCGTTCAATGCACAGCAACTGTACTATGACAATTTGGTTAACGAACACGGCAGGGCTTCGGCGTGTATCGGATGCAAGATGTGCGAAAAACATTGTCCGCAGCATATAGAAATCAGCAAGTGGATGAAAGAAGTCGCCAAAACATTTGAAGCATGAAAGGAAATACAATGAAAAAATCCGGAAAGGCTGTTTTTTTTCTGGCGTGTTTTTTGTTTTTAACGGCGGGACGAGCGCCGGCACAAAATGTGAACGAAGAAGGAATAAAAAAACCTGAAATTTTAACGGTATATTATTCGTATTCTGGAAATACGCGAACGGTGGCAGAGGCGATACACTCTTACGTCGGAGGAGACATTTTTGAAATCAAGGCAAAAGGATCGTATCCTGCCGAATATCGTGCGATGGTAAATCAGGCAAAACAGGAAATTCAATCGGGGTATCGTCCGGAATTGATTTCTTTTGTTCCGGATATTTCCAAATACGAAGTGATTTTCATCGGGTCTCCGAACTGGTGGGGGACGATTACGCCTCAGCTCAGCAGTTTTTTGGAAAAATATGATTTGTCGGAAAAGAAAGTCATACCCTTTGTTACGCACGGCGGCGGCGGAGCTCAACGGACGTTTACCGATTTGGCTGTTCAATGTAAAGGGTGTAAAGTCGTTCAAAACGGATGGGCAGGATACGGCGGCGAAACGTCCGGTCTGACGGAATGGTTGGATACGACGGGGTACGACAAATAAAATCTGACGGCAAGGTCAAACGTCGCAAAGCTTAAAACACGGATTATTTTTGTGTTTTTATTGCCTTCGTCTTCGGCTTTGTCCGTTGAGCCCTCATTTTATCCATGGTATCGGCATTGGCGACGGCGGTTTTGATTTTTTTTTGCATTTCCTCAATCATTTTGTCGGGGGAATATTCGCAAGACGTATATTCTTTTTCCATTTTTCCCCGCAAAAACAACAGGACGCTTTTTCCTTCCATTTGAAAATCGCGGATGTAGTAGCCGTCATTTGTTTTGCGCAGGGCAAAAACCAAATCAATGCCTGTTTTTCCGCTGTTTTGAGGAGCTTCGGCCTGCATATCTTTTTGCAAAGCGTTTTCTTCCGTATTCCATGCGACGGTTGTTCTGACCAGAATATCTTTTCCTGAAGGGACGGATTTTCCTATTTTAAACGAAACGGAATCCAACGGTAACGGCGAAGAGGCATAGGTTACGACGAAATATTTTAAGAAAATGTCGGAATATTTTGCCTTTTGCTCGTCGGAAAACTCAATCCAGAACCGTCCCAAAGCCAGTCTGGACAATTCTTTGGAATTAAAGACGTTGTCCGCCAACCGAAGCGTTTTTGCAAAGCGTTGTTTCGTGTTTTTTTCCGAAAGAACTTTTAACAGCTCTTTCCCCCGCACGTCCAGCCATTCCTGAGGCGAAGGCTGTGCCGCTTGCAGGCACGGGGCAATCAATAAAAAGAACATCAAAAACAACGGGCGCAGACGCATTTTTATTTTCCTTTCGGATCAGAGCCTATAACAAAAATACCAGAAAACAAGAATCGCGGTACACTCTTTTTTATAATTCGGGTATATTAAGACGAATTTTTGGAAAATACGGGATTTTCAATGACGGACAAACGGAAATTTTTTTTGGCTTTTTTGCTGTTGTGTTTTTTGTGTCCGCGCGCATTTGCGGGGGCGGACATGGAACGCATCAAACGTTCGGGTGTTTTGCGTTGCGGCGTGCGCACGACGGCAAACGCGTATGCGTATCAGGATGAAAACAAAGAATGGCAGGGCATTGACATTGAAATATGTCGGGCGATAGCCACTGCCGTTATCGGACGAAGCGACGCCGTTGTTCCCGTTGCCGTCAATCACGAAGAAGGCTTTAAGCTTTTAAACGAAGGAAAAATCGACGTTTTAACGGCGGCAACGCCATGGACGTATAAAACGGATACGACGCAACAGGCCATGTTCCCCGCGGTATTTTATTATTCCGCACTGACGTTTTTAGGGCACTATAATCCCGAGGCGACGTCTATGAAAGATTATGCGGGCAAAAAGGTTTGCGTTGAACGGTCGTCTTTTTTGTTGCAGGAACTGGATTACTATAACAAAAAGTACGAGCTTGATTTAAATGTAATGAGTCTGCCTGATTTGGGACGGGCGAAAGAACTGCTGTACTTAAAACGTTGCGATTTGATTTTTGATCGTTTGGAAACATTTCATTCGGACTATTTCAAAAAAGCGCCGCCAAGCATAGATTTGGTCGTTTTGCCCGAAATCGTCAGGACTTATCCGACGGGAGCCTTTATTCGCAAAGGCGATGACGAATTTTATAAAACGGTGTTTTGGCTGTTCCATTCTTTGGTCAAAGCGGAAGCAAAAGGCATTTCGTCTCAGACGGTAGAGGATTACCAAAATACGCGTGACAGGGAAATCATCAACCTTGTCGGGGCGGATTCCACAATATCAAAAGGCTTGGGGCTGGATCCCGACTGGCTGAAACGGACAATTGCCGAACGGGGAAATTACGGAGAAATTTACCGCCGTGCTTTGGGGGACAAATCTCCGTTAAAAATCAGACGTTCCGCAAACCGCTTAAAAGAGCAGGGCGGGATGCTTGTTCCTTTGGAGTATAACGAATAAAATCCGAAAAAAGGGGGGCTTAATGCTGAAACATTTTTTATTTTTATCTGTGCTTTTTGCTCCGTTTCCGTCGTTTGCCGCCGATATTGCCGCCGTTTCGGACATTACGGCG
>HF994926.1:70898-80007 GCA_000434295.1 Acetobacter sp. CAG:977
CGCCGTTTCGGACATTACGGCGGTTACCGTTTTCCCCGATCGCGCCAATGTCGAACGCAAGGCAAAGTTTGCGTTGCCCGCGGGAAAAAACACAATAGTTTTTGACAATCTTCCTTCGGGATTGATTACGGATTCCGTGCGCGTTTCGGGAAAAGGGCAAAAATCTTTTACGATAGGCTCTGTTGAAACAAAACATGTTTTTCAATCAAATCCTGCCGTTAAAGAAGAAGAAAAACTTCAAAACGAACTGACCCGTCTGAGGGATAAAAGGAAATATTTGGAAGCCGATATCAAAGCCGCCCAAACGGGAACGTCGTTTTTGGAAGCGTTAAGCCGATCGCCGGCAATGCCTTTGCCCGCCGCGAAATCTTCGGAAACCAAAAACGGAATGCAAACGCCCGCCCTTTGGAAACAAGGTTGGGAAACTTTGCAAAGCGGCATGAAAACGCTTAGCCGTGAAATCATTTCCAAACAAATCGAACTCAGGACGTTGGATTCCGAAATTTCGGCATTGCAACAAAAGCTGAATATGATTGCCACGGGGCGCAAAAGCTATAAACAAGTCCGCGTGAACGTCGAATCCGATTTTGCGGGCGAAGCGTTGCTGACGCTTCAGTATCAGATTTTCGGCGCGTCGTGGACGCCGTTGTATGAAGCCAGATTGGATTCCGATGCACAAAAAGTGTCGATTACTCAATTCGGCAACATATCGCAAAGAACGGGTGAAGATTGGAAAGATGTCGCATTGACGCTTTCAACCGCGGTGCCGACGGTTCAAATGACGCCGCCCGATTTATCGCCGAAGTGGCTGAGTCTGGTTCCCGAACATCCTGTTGTTCCGGCACGTTCCGGGCTTGTTCGCGCCCGTATGAAATCTGCCGCAATGTCTAATTTCGCCGCGACGGATTCTTTGGCGGTTATGGCGGAATCTGAGGAAGCGGCGGATTATGAAGCGGCGCAAACGGCGACGGCAAATGTCGAAGCCGGCGAGTTTTCAGGTGTCTTTGCCGTCAAAGGACGTTCAAACGTTCCTGCAGACGGTGCCGAATACCGCTTTACGATCGGCGATTACGTTTCCGATGCGCAAATCAGAGCTCAATCCGTCCCTTCAAAAGACCCGTCGGCATATTTAATCGCAACGACATCTTATAACGGCGAGCTTCCTCTGTTACCGGGGGCGATGTCGCTTTATCGCGACGGCGCGTTTATAGGCGTTTCGCAAATGGAACTGTTGCGCCCGAACGAAAAGCTTCATCTGTCTTTCGGTCAGGATGACAAAATCCGCGTTAAATTTACCGTTCTGGGCGGCGAAAAAACGCAGGGAGGCATGATCGCCAAAGAAACAAAGATAGATTCTTTGGAACGCACGGAAATTCAAAACCTGCACGGTCGCCCCATTTCGATTGCCGTTTACGAACTTTTGCCCGTTTCGAAAGATGCGGACATAACGGTTTCGATCATCAAAGACAAAACAACGAAAGGATACGTTAAAGATTCCGATAACAAAGTCGGAACGCTGAAATGGGAAAGCGTTTATGCTCCCAAAGAGAAAAAGACCATAGATTTCGGTTATTCGGTCTCGTATCCGAAAGATGCGATTTTAAACGGAATGTAACAATATAACAATTTAACGCATCGAAAAAAAAAGCCCGCGTAAAAAGCGGGCTTTTTTTAACACAGCCAGACCGTTGCGGCATCTGCAAAGGCCAGAGTTACGTTTTGTTCGTTTGCTTTAAAAGAAAATTCGTTTTTATCTTCGTCAAAGCGGATGTTTTTAAGAAGATCCCCCGTTTTTATGCCGAGATCTTCCAAACGGTTGCACAAATCTGCCGAACCGCTTAAACGGCAGATTTTTCCGCTTTTTTCGTTCCAAAGTGTCATGGGGCGCGGCAAAGTTTGGGGTTTGTCCAACGCATTAAGCAATCCGTTCATCCATTCTTCTTTGGCGATACGGGCTTCGTAGAGAAAATCAATCATGTTAAAGAATCTGCTTGCGGCTTTTCCCTCAAGGTAATGCTCAGTCAGACAAGCGATTTCTTCGGCTTTTTCGGGGTCAATGTTCAGGATGCCGCAAAAAAAGTTTGTCAAAGCGTCATGTTTGATTAAGACTTTCCATCCGATTTCGCGACCTTTCGGCGTTAAAAAAACATCGCCGTAAGCGGCATGGGAAACCAACCCCGCTTCTTCCATCTTTTTAACGCCTGTGGCGACGGTTCCTTTTGTCAGGGCAAGTTTGTCCGCCAATGCCGTTACGGTCAGACGTTTTCCTGCCGATTCCAGTTGGAACAAAGCTTCCAGATAATCTTCAATTCTGGAGGATACGGGCATAAGGATTATTCCTTTCGTGCTAAGCTCGCAGCGGCATTTGCGAACAGAGAAGGCTGAGGATTTTTATCAATCAAATCGGCGACGGCACGGTCATTCAAGCCCGTCATCGAATGAAAAGCCTTGAGGTATTCTGGTTTTCGGGCGGCGATTTCCGGAAAATTTTTTAATGCGAATAGTTTGATTTCGCGTTGTTTTAACACATTTGCCGAAGCATGTTTTGCATCATTCGGTTCCAGCTCCACATAATACGCGTTCGGCATATATTCGACCCAAAAGCCGAAAGTCGTTCCCGACATATCCGTAACGGCGGGCAACCCCAGCCCTGTTACGTAAAAGGAAGAGGCTGCCAAAGCGTGTTCGGTTCCCGTCAGATTGAAAATTTTGCGTTGCATTCTTCGTTTTAGGGGGACTTTTACGGTTTTATAGCCTGTTTTTTGCAATGTGATTTCCGTCCACCAAGAACGTTCGATTTCGCCGTAAAAGGGTGTTTCGCCCAAACGTTTGTCACCGTCATAAACCCAAGCCGTCACATTTGAATCAATAAAGACGGTTTGCGGTTTTGTGTCCATCTTCAAAGAAGAACAACCGCACAGGCAAAACAGGGAAAAAAAGAAGAAAAAGCGTTTCATTTTTATCAATCCGTCAAAATTTTAACGGTAATTTTCCCGACGGTTTCTTCGGGAGGCGTTTCGAAATCCAAGTCTGTCGCCAAAAGAAGCTCTTGAGATCCGTTTCCGTCGCCGGCTTCCGTGTACAGGACGGGAAGGAAGAGAATATTTCTGTTTTTTTCCAAGGTGAAGCGTCGAATTCTGAAGGGGATGTCTTCCATATAAGCTTCCTGACCGTTTTTATCAAAGAAGCGCAAACGTACCTTATATGACGAAGCGTTGGCAATGCGGCGTTCTTTCCAATCGGATCGCGTAAAGACCTTAAAGATTTTATAAGGGGCGGTATCAAACATAAAGCCGATATCGGTTTTTCCCGCTTTGATAAATATATTGTCGTGACCGGCCGCCTTATCCGGAGTACAGCTGATGTTTTTAATTTTTGCGTTATATTTGCAGGTTTCGGAAAGGGTATCTTCTTCTTGTTCTTCGGCGAACTGAGATAAAATTTCGGATGCTCTGGTCACGAAGTTGCGTTTATATGCTTTTTCGTCAAAGCTCAGGCGAATGTAGTATCTGTAAGTTTTTTCGTTGATTTTGTTCGTGCGACTGAGTGAAACGCGCAGGAACGACAAAGGATAGTTCCAGCGCAACAATGCCGCGACGGCATCGTCTGCGGACGCGTTTCTGCGTAACCTGACGGCCTTTGCACGGGGAAGAATTTCTTCAAAATCCCTGTGTCCGTCGGTTTTCGGAGCGGCGGGCTTAAAGGAAACGAGTTCGTTTTGTTTGACGGGGGTTAAAGAAAACGTTTCGCTTTTCTTTTCGCCGCCCTTAAGGTTCAGGGAACGGCGTTCGTATTCGAAGCCGTCTTTTTCGACGGCGACGGACACCAATCCCGCATCGACCTGAAAATCACGAACGGGTGTCGTGCCGATTTTTTCTCCGTCGACATAGGCGGTTGCTCCGTCGGGAAAAGAATAGATCGACAGACTTGCCGGCTTTATGATCAAATCGAACAGGAACGACTTGCTGTCGTTTTTGTCGGCGCTTAAATAATGAACGGTTTCTTCCGTTTCGGGATGGCGCAGGGACAGCTTAATTTTTTCTCCGGCGGGTATTTTCGTTTTGACGGGCGTTAAGCCGATTCTGCGTCCGTTCAGGCGGACTTCGGCTTGTTCGGGACGGGTATTGATATCAATGTCGGCAAAGGCTCTTTTTAAAGTCTTTGAAACTTTGACGGTTTTCCCCGGCACAATGATGACGGTTTCTTCAACGGCGTCGTACAGGGGGTGTTCCAACCTTAAATCGTGGCGTCCCGTTTTCAGGGCGCCGATCAGACGCAAAGGCGTTTGTCCGAAACGTTCCCCGTCGATATAAACGTCGGCGCCGTCAACGGGCTTTGTTTCGATTTCCAAAGTCCCTTTGGCGGAATCGCGGGACGAACCGACGACGGAAAGCTCTTTTTTGGCTTGTTTCGGGATTTCGGCCAACCGTTTTTTTTCGGCTTTAATGGCGTCTTTTGAAAAGCGGTAAAGAACCCATACGGTTATTTTTCCGTCTTTTTCTTCGGAAAACTGGTCGATTTGTTCAAAATCGTTAAAGCGAACCAAAGCGCTTTCTTCGACAAAGCGTTCCGTCAATCTGGCTTCGGTTTCCGTTTGGTAAGTTTCGGCGTTCATCTGCATGGCGACGCCGAAATTCATTTTCAATGCCTGTTCATAGGCGTTTCGCGTTGCGGCGTCAAAGGCGTCCGTTTCGTCTTTTGCGGATCCTCTTCCGACATAGAATTTGTATTCGGAAGTTTCTTTGGGAAAAGAGCTCACCCATTCGGGAGCGGATTTTGCCAAAGCGGCATTGACCGCGCACAGGGCAAACAGGATGAAAAAGACAAACGAACGCACGATGACGGTTTCCAAAAATCAGGGAAAATTAAGGTTGTTGAGCGTTTACCAGCTGATCCCAGTGAGCGTCAACCTGTTTTTTGAAGTCTTGGGGCAGCTTGCCTCTTCCGTTTGCGCGGTCGATGGCGGCTTTGATGGCTTCGTTCAAGGTTTTTTCGTCAATGGAAACCTGAGCATAAACGCGGTAAATAACCATTTCCTGACCGTTGTCGTCCAAGGTAACGACTTTTTCCCAATAACGGGCGGTCGGACGGATGCCCGAAGCGGTTAATTTCGTTGCTTCGCCGGCGATGTACTTTGTTTGAGTGGAATCCAAATCGGTGCCGTATTCGGCGTTTTGGAAGACGGCGTTAAACTGGTTTTCGATGGTTGCGGCGATATCGCGTTTCGCGTTGCTTTCCGCAATACGGTATCCGGCTTCGGGACGGGCGTTGGCTTTCAGCGTAGCCATGCCGAGCAGATAGACTTTACCGTCTTTGGTAACGAAGGTTTCGGATTCTTTGACCCATTCGGGACGCGAAGACAAATCGTCGCTGCGGGCAATGACTTTGTCGCCGAACGTGCTTGCGCAGGCGGATAACCCCAGAACCGTCAGAACGGATAAAAAGGCAAATTTAAAAGATTTCATGGCAGAACCCCATAACTGTTTTAAGGATGGCGAATTATACCTCAATGCGTTTTTTATTTCAAACGTCGACCTGAAAAAAAACGCCCCTGCAACGGGGCGTTTTGCGATAACCGAAGCATCAGGCGGCGAATTTGACGCGTTCCAACAGCCCTTCGGAAATTTGCAGGTTGATGTTAATAAGCGTATCAATTGCCGCATGAGCCGTATTTGTGCCGATTTCGAATGTTTTTTTGATGGAAAAATCGGCAAGCCTGATCAGATTGTCTTTAATTTCCTTTGCCAGAGGATGGGTTTTGGCGCTGACCAAAGTTTTAATGCCCGTCCACAGCTCCATATTATTGTTTAAAGCTTCGACCAGCCGGCTTTTGTCGTTTTTGTCTTTGGCTTCCGCCAGCATAAGGGCGGCACGCAACAAAGCCAAAGCGTCTTCTTCCGTTCCGGACAGACATTTGCTTTCCAGGAACCCTTCTGCGATTTGCATATTGATGTTGATAAAGCCCGACAATGTTTCTTCGGAAATGTCGGGACCGCATTTAAAAGTTTTTTCGCTGACGTAATCAGCCAGCTTTGCGATGTTTCCGGTGATATCGGGAGCAACGCCCAGATGTTTCGTTTCCGCCAGAGTTTTTAAAGCGATCCACAAATGCAGATTTGTGTCCAAAGCTTCGATCAGGGCGTTTTTGTCGTTGTTTTTTGCGGCGTCTGCCAAACGCTGAGCCGTTTGAATGAGAACTGCGGCATTTTCTTTGACGGGGGGGCAACCTGATGCTTTCCATCAGTCCGCGCGCGATTTGCAGGTTCATGTTTTCCAAAGTATCCAGTGTTTTATCGGAAGCTTCGCAACCTTCGGACACTGTTTTTGAAACGACGAACTTTGCCAGTTTCAACAAATTTTCTTTGGTTTGTGCGGGCAGGGGATGGTCTTTTTTTTCCATCAGCGTTTGGATGGCCGTCCACAGCTGCAGGTTTTCGTCCAAAGCGACGGTTAATGCGGCGGCGTCATTTTGCTTTCTTGCGCGCGAGATGTTTGTTGCGGCGCGAACCAAAGCAAAGGCGTCTTCTTCCGTCGTGGACGGTGCCGGATACAGTTCGTTTATCATGTTTCGGTCTCCTCGAATTCAGAAATGAAAGGGATGCTTCAAAGCCCGCAATAAGGGAGGAGGAGAAAGAAAGGAGGGGCTTTGAAGCAAAAGGTTTAGAACGGGCTGACGATATCCAAAATCTGACGTCCGTAGCGCGGCTGTTGAACGTCGCTGATGGTTCCCTTGCCGCCGTATGCGACTCTCAGCTCGGCAATTTTATCCGACTTGATGGTGTTCAGCGTTGAAATGTCTTCGCGGCGGATGATGCCGGTCATGTGCAGCTGGCGCATTTCGTAATTGACCCGGACTTCCTGCTTTCCGGAAATGACCAGATTCCCGTTGGGCAAGACCTGAGTAACGATGGCAGCCATCGTAACGTCGATTTTTTCGTTTCTGTCAATGGAACCGTCGCCCGTAATTTCGCGGTTCGAAGTGATGTTGAACAGATTTGACACGTCGACGCCCGTAGGCAAAATTTTCTCGGCATATTTTTCTAATCCTGCCAAAGCCCCGATACTGACGGAATCTTTGTCGTTATCGCGGATTTGTTCGGATTTGTTTTCCAACAAAGCTTTGTCGGCAACGACGACGCGAACGGTCAAAATATCGCCGACCTGCGACGCGCGTTGGTCTTTAAAGAAGCCTTTTGATCCCGGACGCCACAGCGAATTGGCGTTGACGTACGGAGTTTGCGGATCGGGCATGGGCATGTCGACCGGCTTATAGTCTTTTTGTTTGACGGGATTTTCTATTTTGCTGAATTCGGGTGCTTTTCCCACGTCGGCCAGCCTGCTGAAATAGGCGCAGCCCGACGCTGACAGCGCAAACGCGCCGATAAGCCCGAATCTGACGGCTTTAAAAAGAATGTGTTTTTTCATGTTCTCCTCCCTTTAATCTTGAACATTCAAGGCGATACGGTAACGGTTTCGGGACCGGTTACGATGCCTTGGACGACAGACTTGCTCTGCATGTTTTGGACACGGACGGTGTCTCCCAAACCGCCGTTTTCCAGAGCTTTTCCTTGTGCGCTGAGCATAATTCCCCCCTTTGTAAAGCCGATGGTGACAAATTTTCCTTTTGCGACCATGACCTGCGTGCGCACGTCATCGGGGGTAACGGTTGTGCCGGCACGTATGCCGCGTTTGACTTCTTTTCCGATCAGGTCTTCGATTTTTGCGACGACTTCGGTGGCGCGCAAAGAGTCTTCCCTGACGGATTTCAGCATGACGTCGTTTTCGGTAATGACCTGTCCTGCCGTCAGAGTCCGTTTGGCGACGGGGACTTTGACATAGGGGATGGCTTTTCCGCTTAATTCCGCTGTTCCGAAAGTCTTTCCGTCATAAATGACTTCCGCCGTTCCGGAAACAAGATATGTGTCCGGAGCATAGGATGTGTCGGAAATTTTGATTTCATACGCGGCATCGGGCGGCAAAAAGAACGTGTATCTGCCTTTGTTTAAAAAGACGGAAGCACTTTCCGGCAAGCCTTTTTCCTTCAGGCTTTGAGCGAATGCTTTCAGCAAATCGTCTTTTCCGACTTCCAACGCCGCGCGCCTGACCGTGATTTTGACATTTTCGTTTTCGGGTTCCCAACGAATGCCGTGTTTCCGAGCCAGAGCCCTCAGCCAATCGGCATTAAGTTCCGCGTCTTTTCCCAACGAAGGTGCCGGTGCGGCGGCTTTGTTTTCCGTTTCTTCGTCCAACCCCGCAAACAAATCGCCCAGCAGGATATAATCGCCGTCAACCGATGCTTTTTCTCGCAAGGATACGGGCAATTCCATAAGGTCCGGGGCTTTTTTTTCGCTGTTTGCGGACAAAGCGGGTTCTTCGTCCCACAATCCGTCTCCCGCCGTTGCGTTATAAAAGGCGGGGACGCATAAAATCAGGGCAAAGAAAACACGCTTGAACATTTCGGAATGTCCTTAAAAAGTTAAGATTTCAGCTGGTTGATGGTTGACATCATCTGATCCGAAGTCGTGATGACTTTGGAATTCATTTCATAGGCGCGCTGAGCACTGACCAGTTCCGTGATTTCCGACACGACATTGACGTTTGAGTTTTCCAAGAAACCTTGCAACGTTGTGCCGAACCCCAAAGCTCCCGGCACATCGACGTTCGGGTCGCCCGACGCGTCGGTTTCGATAAAGAGGTTGTCCCCGATGGCTTCCAAGCCCGCTTCGTTGGGGAAGTTTGCGATTTCCAGCTGACCGACGTTGACCAGTTCCGTTTGTCCGTCGACTTTGACCCAGACTTCGCCCGAACCGTTAATCGTAATGCCCGTAACGTTTTCGGGGATGTTGATGCCGGGTTGAACGGCATAGCCGTCATGAGTAACCAGATCGCCGTCGGGGCTGAGCTGGAAGGAGCCGTCGCGGGTATAAGCCATGCCGCGGTCGCCGGGCAGTTCGATTTGGAAATAGCCGTTGCCCTGAATGGCCAGATCGAGAGTATTATCGGTGCTCAGAACCGTGCCGTGTTCGGAAATGCGGTAGACGGACGCCGTTTTAACGCCCAAACCCAGCTGTACGCCGGCGGGGACGATGGTTCCCGAATCGGAAGAGCT
>HF994926.1:80024-88959 GCA_000434295.1 Acetobacter sp. CAG:977
GAGCTGGCGCCGACGCGACGCATATTTTGATACAGCAAGTCGTGGAATTCGGCGCGGCGTCTGGAATAAGCCGTTGTGTTCATGTTGGCGATGTTGTTTGAAATGATTTCAACGTTGGTTTGCTGAGCCAGCATTCCCGTTGCACCGATATGAAGAGATCTCATGGGTATTCTCCTTCCTTATAAAAATTATTGTCCGCCGGCGCGCGCATAAGCCTGTATGGCGTTTTGGCGTCGCGAATGTTCCGTGTCGATCATCATTTGGACGTTTTCGTAAGCGCGTTGCAGCTTGATCATTCTTGCCATTTCGACGACGGCGTTTACGTTAGATTTTTCGATCATGCCCTGTTCGACGGAGGGGGTGACGGGGGTCATATTGTTGCCTTCGGCGTTTTGGAACAGGGTTCCGTAAGAAGCTCTGAGCTTTTGTCTGTCATCGAATTCGACGACCTGCAACGTGGCGACGGGGCCGTTTTCGGTCGAAATCGAACCGTCTCTGGCGATATTGATTTGCGTTTCCTGCGGCGCGATAAAGATGGGATTATTGTTCGTGTCCAGCACGGCGTATCCGTTTGAATTTACGATCATGCCGTCGGAATTAAGCTTGAACTGTCCGTTTCTGGAATATTGGATTCCCTGCGGCGTTTCGATGACGAAATATCCGTCACCGTGGATGGCGACGTCCAAGGGGTTTCCCGTTGAAGAAAAAGCGCCTTCGGTAAAGTCGCGAACGATGCCGAAGTCATGGGTAAATGACAGCCTGTCGTCGATCAGTTTTTCGTCGGTTTTGCTTCGGGAAAGATGTTCGGTGAAATGCGCCTGAACGCCTTTATATCCGGCAGTATTGACGTTAGCGAGGTTGTTTGAAACCATATCGAGCTGGTTCCACAGGCTTGTTTGTCTGGATAAAGCGATATAAAGGGTATTTTTCATGGTTTAATCCTTGAAAATTTTTCTCTGCAAACGGATATGCAATATATGTGCCAATTTTTTTATTGAGTGATTTCTTGAAAAAAAGACGGCATAAAAATATGCTTTGTCATAACCTGTTATTAACGAAAAAGGGTTATAAAGGGAAAATACGGTAAAAATATTCAGGGGCTTGTAATGGCGGAAGAAAATAAAAACGAAAATTCGGATGCGAACGGCGGAACGGAAAACGGGTCCGAATCGGGCAGCCACAAACGCAAGATCGTTATGCTGTTGATGCCGATTTTGCTGGTGATCGGTGCGGTTGTCGGTGTTTATTTTTCCGGCATAACGGATTCTTTGTTTGTGCCGTCGGGGGAAACCGTTTCGTCGTCGGGCGACGGGGAAGATTCTCCTGAAGTCATAGAAGAAGGGCGTGTCAGACAGGGCAGTGCGGCTTTTTACGATGTTCCCGAGATTTTGGTTAATTTATCGGGCAAGCCGGGGCAAAAGCCTGTTTATTTTAAGGTCAAGGTGTCGTTAGAGCTTGAAAATCCGCAGGATGCGCCCAAAATAGATTTATTGTTGCCCCGTGTTATAGACAGCATGCAATTTTATTTGCGCGAAATGCGGATAGAAGAGCTGCAGGGATCGATGGGGACGTACCGTTTAAAAGAAGAGCTGTTGGGGCGTTTAAACAGGGTTTTGGCGCCGACGCGAATCAACGAAGTCCTTTTAAAAGACGTATTAATTCAATAGGGTAATAGGAACCGATGGCCGAAGAAAATAAAGATAAAAAGCCCGAAGGCGAGGCTTTGTCAGGCGAATGGGACGCGGTTGCGGCTGAAGGTTTCGGCGAAACCGAAGGGGAAGATCCTTTTTCGGAGGAGGCGCCGGCTTCCAGAATGTTGAATCAGGACGAAATCGACAGCCTGTTAGGATTTAATGAAGAAGCTGTCGAGCAATCGGCGCAAACGGGCATACAGGCGCTGTTGAATTCTTCGACGGTGTCATACGAACGTCTGCCGATGTTGGAAATTGTGTTTGACCGTCTGGTGCGCATGATGTCCACGTCGTTGAGAAATTTTACGCAAGACAACGTTGAAGTCACGTTGGACAGTATTGTTTCATTGCGTTTCGGCGATTATTTAAATTCGATACCGTTACCTGCGATGATGACGGTGTTCAAGGCGGAAGAATGGGACAACTACGGTCTTTTGACGATAGATTCCTCTTTGATTTATTCGACGGTTGACGTTTTGTTGGGCGGTCGTCGCGGGACTGCGGCGATGAGAATAGAAGGCCGCCCCTATACGACGATTGAACGCAACCTGATCGAGCGGATGATACATGTTATTTTATCGGATTTGTCGGCGGCATTTGATCCGTTAAGTCCGGTTACGTTCCGTTTTGACCGATTGGAAACGAATCCGCGGTTTGCGACGATATCACGTTCGTCGAATGCGGCGGTTGTGGCAAAGTTGCGCATAGACATGGAAGATCGCGGAGGGCGTTTGGAACTGTTGTTGCCGTATGCGACGTTGGAACCCGTTCGCGAACTTTTGTTACAGATGTTTATGGGTGAAAAGTTCGGGCGTGACAGTATTTGGGAAACGCACTTGGCGGAAGAATTGTGGCTGACGGAAGTTGACGTCAATGCGGTATTGGATCGCCAGATGATGCCGTTAAAGAAGGTTTTGGAATGGAAAGTCGGGTCGCGTTTATTATTGAACGCGACGCCCGAATCCGAAGTAGAGCTGTTATGCGGGGACGTACCGATGTTTTACGGCCGCATGGGGCGCAAGGCGTCGCATATCGCCATTCAGATAGAAGACAAAATCAAACGCCAGAAGGAATGAAGCCATGTCGGTTGAAGTGCTGTTGAATGTAATTGTGATTTGCCTTTTGGTTCCGACGATAATTTTTGCCGTCATATTGAACAAGCGGTTGGAAGTATTGCGCAGCAGTCGGGCGGATTTGGGGCGTTTAATCGAAGCGTTTAACGAAGCGACGACGCGTGCGGAAGCGGGGATTCCGCGTTTAAAGCAGGCGGCGGACAGCACGGGCAGCCATTTAAAGGAACAAATTCAAAAAGCACAGATATTGCGTGACGATCTGGCGTTTATGATTGATCGGGCGGAAAATGCGGCGGGACGATTGGAAACGCAGAGCCGATCCGGAAATTTTGCGTCGTCCGGCACGGCGTCGGTAAAAGAAACGGAAACAAAGCCGTCGCGCCGTTTATCTTCGGAGGATCCCGAAGAAATAATGAATTCCGCTCTTTCGGTTGCGGAAGGGATTTTACGGGACAATCCCGTTGACGGTCCGCGTTTCGGGAAACGACCGAAAGCGTCTTCGGCTTCTTTTGCTGGCAGCGAGGACGAGCGGTCCGAAGCGGAACGCGAGCTGTTAAAAGCACTGCAATCCATGCGATGAGGGAGGTCGGAATGGCACAATCGAAGGGGGCTCCCTCACAGTCTGTAAAGAAAACGAAAAAAAACAAGAAAGCGCGTTTTCGTTTATTGCCGCTGGTTATTTTCTTTTCCGTTTTAATGTTAAGCGTACGCGTGGGCGTTTTATGGCGCAGCTTTTTTTCGTTGGAAGCTCAGGAAGAACTGGCGTCGTCTTCGGCGGTTTCCGTCAGCCGTGTCAAGGCACAGTCGGAGGATAAAGGGGAAGAGCCGGCTTCGAAGGTTTCTGCGGAAGCCAGACGTGAAGGACGTTCTCTTCGTTTGTCCGACACGTCGTTCAGCCAATCCGAGCTTGAAGTTTTGCAAAAGCTTGCGGAACGCCGCGAAGAGCTTGACAATCGCGAACGTACGATAGAGCAGCAAGCTGCGGTTTTAAAGGCGGCGGAAGCTCAGATAGATGCCAAGATTTCAAAATTAAAAGAACTCGAGACTTCAATTAAAGATTTAGTCGGCGCTTATGATAAAAAGGAGCGCGAACGTCTTGACAATTTGGTCAAGATTTATTCATCGATGAAGCCGAAGGACGCCGCCCGTTTGTTTAACGAAATGGACATGGGGCTGATGACGCGTTTGTTTGAACGGATGAAAGAATCGAAATCGGCGTTGATTTTGGCGGAAATGGATGCGGGCAAAGCTACGGCGCTGACTTCGGAGCTGGCAAGCAAAAAGAAGTTGCCGGGATTTGAGCTTTCGGACATACCGGAAGCCGAGAATCCTGCGGGAAACGGAAAATGAGCTTTCATAAAGCTTAAAGATAACATACACTTGCAATACGCCGGTTCATATAAAGAGGAAAAGAAATGCCTGTAGATACGCAAATGAACGTATTGATCATTGACGATTATCAAACGATGCGGGGAGTTATCCGCAATTTATTCAAACAGCTGGGGTTTGATAATATACACGAAGCGTCAACGACGGACGAGGCTTTGGAAATTTTAAAATCGGGCGAACCGTTCGGTCTGGTCGTTTTTGATTGGCAAACCGGGCCTGCGCGCGGTGAAGATTTTATGCAATCGGTTCGCGCCGAAGAAAAGTTAAAAGGCGTTCCTTTTATTTTTGTCAGTGCGGAAAGCGGAGAAGAACAGCTTGCCGCCATGAAGAAGGCCGATGTGTCCGATTTTATGGCAAAGCCTTTTACAAAGGCGACGTTGCGTCGCAAGATGATCGGATTGTTCGGGGAATTTTAGTTTAAAAGACCTCAGGGGAAAGAAACGGACGGGCATGTTTCGCAAAGGGGCGTTTTGGTCGGTTGTTTTTTTTGTATGGTTTTTTGCCGTACAGGACGCCGTATCTGCGTCTTTAAACATTGTTCCGACGGTATCGGACGGGTTTTCGCGCATTGAATTCAAATGGGCGTATCCGACCGAATACAAGATTTCAAAATCGGACGGGCGGTTGGATTTATCGTTTTCGCGCGTAATTGACGCGGATGTTTCGTTGATACGGCGTCGTTTGCCGGTTTCCGTACGCTCCGTAACGGAAGGCAGGGATAAAAAAAGCCTTTCGATACTTTTGACGCGTCCCTTTGTTATTCGCGATTTCGGGACGCCGACGTCTTTGACGGTAGATTTTTTGGGAACGGATGATCCGCGTCTTCCCGTTCCGGTTCGCGTATCTGCGGAAAGGTATGTTTCGGGCGATGCGGTAAAGAAACCTTCTTCAACCGTGCCGCCGAGCCGTTTGGCAAAGGATCGTCCGTTGTCGTTGTTCGCCGTTCAGCGGGCGGATTATGATCAGATTGTTTTTGTGTGGGACAAGCAGACTCCTTTTTCTCAGAAACGCGACGGCAAGCTTTATGAGATTTCGTTTAACACGCCCGTTTCGGCGGATTCCGTTGATTTGCGACAGGTGATGTCCGTTTTGCCGCGCGGTTTTCAAAATTGGCGTTTTTCATCATGGAACGGCAAGCTGACTTTGCAAATTCCTCTGCCCGAAGGGTATTCTGCGGCGGCGGAAGAGCGAGGGCGCCAAATTTATATTACGTTAAAGCATCCTGCGGGACAGCCGTCATTTTTCAATTTACCGGTCGTTAAGAAAAAAGAAATTGCACCGTTGAAAGAAAAAACGGAACCTGCCGTCAAGGCGCCTTTGCCCGAACCTGCGCCTGTGTCGGCACCTGTGGCATTGGTTTCGGCACCCGAAGCTCTTGATGAGGAAACGGCACCGTACTCGGCGGAAGCAGAAAACGTTCGTTTGGTCGGTGTATCCGATCCTGCGGGATTTTCCGAACATGACGAGATTTTAAAAAATGCACCGCCTCCGGAAGAAGGATCGGGATATCGCAGCGTTACGTTAAGCTTTTCGTGGCCTCGTATGACGGGAGCCGCGGCTTTTCGGCGAGACGGCTATTTGTGGGTTGTTTTTGACCGAAAAGAACAGTTTCGTTTTGATACGGAATTGGAATTAAACAAAGACATTATTCACGAAATGGTTCAAATTCCGCATTCTCATGCGACGATATTGCGATTTGTTACGGCGGAAGGCTATAACCCCAGTTTCAGACGCGAAGGGTTGTTGTGGATATTGGACTTGATGTATCAGCCGTTGCGTCCGCGCCAAAACGTTGAATTGGTTTTGCAACGCAAAACGCCGTTCGGTCCGCGCATATTTATTCCTTTGGACGAAATGCCGCAGGTAATTCCTTTGATTGATCCCGAAGTGGGGGATTTGATTTACATTGTTCCCGTTTTTGCTTTGGGAAAAGGCTTGCCGCAGTCCAGAACATTTGTTGATGCGTCGTTTTTAAAAACGGCGCAGGGGATTGTTATCGTTCCGAACATCGAGGATTTAAATGTGTACTCCAGCACGTCCGGGGTTGAAGTTCGCGGTCCCAAAGGGGGAATGAGATTTTCATCCGAAGATGTTTTGTCATACATGGCAAAATCAAGGGTAAGCAAAGATCCGTTGTCTCAGATTTTGGATGTCGGCGTTTGGGGGGGCGATGCTTCGAATTACGGCGAAGCGTTAAGGGTCAGACAAAATGAAGTGGAAGATGCTTCGGAAGAGGAAAAGCCCTTGGCGCGGCTGAGGTTGGCGCGATATTATTTTGCGAACGGGATGTTCCCCGAAGCGTTGGGCGTTGTGCGCGTGTTGGTTCAGGATGCGCCGTCTTTCGGTAAAGAACCGGCCGTATTGGCGTTAAGGGGAGCTTCCAATTTTATGATGCAACGCTACGGGGAAGCGATGCAGGATTTGGCTTCGCCCGTTCTTGATGGCAACAATGAAGTCGAATTTTGGCGCGGCGCAACGTTGGCGGCGACGTCGGTTACGCCGGAAAAATATTTGTCTTCAATGAAAAATAACATGGGGATTCTTCAATCGTATCCGCATGCGGTCAAGACAAGGCTTGCATTGGCGGGGCTTCATTCGGCGGTTGCGGGCGGGGACGGCTTTGCGGTTCAAAATTTTATGGAAGCCGCGTTTAATCCTTTAAATACGAATGCGGAAAATTCCGAAATAACGTTCTATCATTCTTTGTGGCAGGAAAACTCGGGCATGTACAATCAGGCCGTCAAAGAAATGTCGGTTTTGGCAGGCGGAAAAGATTATTATTTCCGGGCGATGGGCGGATTGGAACAGATTCGGATGCAGACCCGTTCCGGCGATTTAAGCCCCGAAGAACGCATTACGGAGCTGGAAAAGCTGATGTATGCGTGGCGGGGAGATGCTTTTGAATATAATTTAATGACGATGCTTGTGGCGGCGTATCAGGATCAGAAGGATTATGCGAAAGTACTGCATTTATTGAAAGACATGCAGATTCGTTTTCGCGACATGCCTGAAAGCAAGGGAATTCCGCCTTTGATGGAGGATATTTTTCAAAAGCTTTATTTAAATGACGATGAAGAGCTGTTATCTCCTGTAAAAGCGATAGCGTTGTATAACGAGTTCAGCGATTTGACGCCGAAAGGCGAGAAGGGGGCTCAAATAGTGCGGCGACTGGCGGATCGTCTTGTTGCGATAGATTTACTGGAACCTGCGGCGTCGCTGTTGGAAAAAGAGGCGGTAAAACCTGTCGGGAACAAGGAAAAAGGATTGATATACACGCGCCTGTCCTTGGTTCGTTTGCTGAACAAGGAACCCGAAAAAGCCCTTAAGGCATTGACGGACAGCGAGAAGTTGCCTTTTTCGGATAAGGTCAGGAAACAAAGAAAATATATCAAGGCAAAAGCATTGTCGGATGCCGGTCGGACGGACGAAGCGGGCAAGCTTTTGGAGGACGACGAATCTGCGGAAGCCCGAATGTTGCGAGCGGAAATATACTGGGATGCAAAGGATTGGGGCAAGGCTGCCGATGCGATGAGATATTTGGTATCGCGTCCGACTCCGGGCGTTCCGTTAACGCCGCAGGAAGCTCAGCGGGTTTTGAATTGGGCGACGGCATTGCGCTTGGCGGGCAGAGCGAAAGTCGTCATCCGACTGCGCGAGAATTTTTTGCCGTACATGAAACAAACGCCGTTGGCAGAGCCGTTTGATTTTATTACGCAATCTCCGCAAAAAGGCTTGTTGGACTATCGAACGGTGTCGAAAGAAATCGAATCGGCAGAGAACTTCCATTCGTTTGCGAAGGAATATATAGATCTTTTGAAAAAAGAAGGGCTGAGCAAAGCAGTTCAGTAAAAGGACATGTTGGAAGAGCTTCACGAAAAGTCGCAAAATTTTATGGAATCGGTTCACGAAAAAACTCAAGCCGTATCTGATTCGTTTACGTCGCTGGGTGAAGATCTGCAAGACATTCGGGATATTTTTGTGGAAACGCGGGATACGATCGGCGGCATATTCGGCTTTATGGGCAAAGAAACGGCATTACTGCTGTTGTTCACGTTTCTTTTTTTGTTTGTTGTGAATCTGATTCCGTTTTTCTTTTTTGATAAAAAGACTCGGTACTATGTCGGGATGGCGTTTGGCGTTTTTTTGGGATTTTATTTTGATTACGCCTATTTTGCGATAGGGAAGTTCGTCTTTATCATGCTGATACCGGTTGCTTTTGAATACCTGATGGTATCGACGTTCAAAGGGGCGAAAAGCCTTATTGTGGGGACATTCAAACGGGCGGGGTCATTTGCGTGGAGCCTGGTCAAATTTCCGTTTAAGGCGCTTTTTGCCAAACGGGAACACAAAAGAGAATCGGACAGAAAGGAATCGAAGCTTTCGACGGTTGAGCAAAAGTCTGTAAAAGAAGAAAGCCCGGCTCCGGAACTTGCGGATACGGACGACGACCCGTAGCAGAGTCGGATTTCAGTCTTTTAAATAGAAGAGCCGCTTTGAATAAAGCGGCTTTATTTATGGGGATACGGGTCTGGAGATGTTTTTATAAGATATTGAAAATAATTGATTTTTTGTAATAAAAGAAAAAAACGAAAAATTTTTTAAAAAAGGTGTTGACGTGATTTTCATATCCCATTATAAGGGGCGTCGCTCCCTGAAACGGGACGCGAAAAAAAGCGAAAAAGAAGTTGACACGAATAAGTCATTTTTGATAAAACGCTTTTTGCTGACTTCGGTCAGGGAGAGATATTAGAGAGTAGTGAATAAGGGAAGAGAGAGGATGCA
>HF994927.1 GCA_000434295.1 Acetobacter sp. CAG:977
TGTCTATATATTTCGGCTCGATGATGTTTAAAATATGCTCGCTTGGCGTAAGTCTTCAGTTTTGTCATATAGGTGATGACATCCTGCGAACTATTTACCGTCTCAACCTTAACCTGCTTGATTGAATTTTCGTATGATAACGCCAATGTATCAACATTTTGTCGAGATTTAAAGAACACCCTTGATATGCAGCGTTTTTCATTATTCGGATAAATAGCTTTTAGCCCGTCTTTTAGTTTATCGGCCTTCATTCCCATAACCAAAGCGTGAACGTGCGGCAAGAACAGCTGGAAACGCTCGTCCCACTTGATTTCCAACGACATATAACCGGCGACACCTAAACCGATAAACTGCTTACGGATAGTATTGATTGCACCGCAAACGCCGAAATCTCCAACTTCTTCACAGGATAGCCAATGTGTCGTTTTGTTTTCTCCTCGTCCCCGACAAACATTTATTGTTACAAAACAAACCGGAATTTCGTTTCGTAAGGCTGCCTCAGCTAAAGCTCCGGCTTTTTCCAGACAATTCTGCTGGAACTGTTCGGCATATACCGGATTGGCAAATGTTTCCGCCCCACGTAGCAACCGCTTCTTTAATTCGAGCAACAAAGATTTTCTTTCCTTGAGCGTTTCCGGCAGATTTTGGCGTATTTCCGCTTGCAACGTGCCGATCCGCCGCTCCAGCTCTTCTTCATTATTATATTTTTTCATATCAATTTTCCTTCATTATCCTTTACGGTTCCCCTGAGAGCAATTTAGCGCTCTCAGGGGAACTAGAAAATTTAACAAGGCTTTACAATTACCTTGACCTTTTCTGTCTTAAGAATGTAGCAGGCTGTCTGCCGACTTTTGGATACTTGTTTAATCAAGCGTTCGACTTTTTTAATATCCGTATTTGTTTTTTGCACCGATTGGTTCTGCCTCCCATTTTTCGGCATCCCAGAAGATTGCTTTCTTCCTTTTGTCTTCTTTAACGTTAAAGAAGGTGCTGATATTTTAGGAACAGACTTTGCCTTTTTTGATGCACCTGATACTATAGACGGAGCCTTCTTGCTTTGATTGACATAAGCATCAGCCAGTTTGCGATAAGACGTGAAATGCATCTTTTTGCATCGTTCAATCATCTCCTGTTCGGTTCCATGAACATTTTTTGAGCGAAGGTACAGAATTGCCTGACGATACCGTGTCTTTAAATCCGGCGACAATCGTTTTCTGGCCTTATTAAACAAATCTTGCAGCAAATTATCAATGGAATTGGAGTCTGACAAATTTCGCATCAGAACAAGCTTCGAAACCCGGCATACAAATTTCAATGCGGCCTGATTGCATTTCATTTTATGCTCACTAATTTCATTAATAGATTTGATACAACTTTGTTCAAGCTTAATATTTTTGTTT
>HF994928.1:0-54271 GCA_000434295.1 Acetobacter sp. CAG:977
TTTTTTGTGGCGTCCTCGGGGGGAGTCGAACCCTCGGCCCTCAGTTTAGGAAACTGATGCTCTATCCTGCTGAGCTACGAGGACGCTGACATTTTATTTTCTACCCGTTTTCCAAAAAAAAGAAAAGCAAAAAGAAAAAAGCGGGATATTCCCGCTTTCTTCTTATAAAATCTTGCTTAAGAAATACGGCATTTGATTGCGCCATGACGGCCAGTCGTGCGGAACGTCATAGCCCCAATAATCAACCCAAGCCGGAATATTTTTGGCGCGCAGGATATCTTCCATAACATGCGTATCGTGCAAACATTCGCTTTCCCATGCCCCTTGTCCGCAGCAGATAATGATATCCGAACGGCGATACAGGTTTAAGATATGTTCGTCCGTCATATTGGGCAAATATTCCATCGGCGAATTAAAATAGATGCCGTCTTCGGAACAGTCGCCAAAGAAAGAACGAACACTGTACAACCCGCTGAGCGAAATCATGCCGTCAAAAATATCGGGACGGCGGAAAAAGAAATTCGCCGCATGCAACGCGCCCATACTGCATCCCGTCGTCATCATGCCGCCGGCGCGGTAGCCGTTGCTGCCCATTTGGTTGACATCCAAAGCCCAGGGAACGACTTCTTCGCAAACGTACTGAAAGTACTGTTCGAAACGGTGAAGCCTGTCGCCCGGCCAACCGTAGTTGACAAACGTTTCCCAATCCAGCCCGTCAACGCAAAACAGTTGCAGCCGCCCTTCTTCAATAAAGCCCGAAACGGCATCAACCATTCCGAAACCTTCATATTCGTAAAACCGTCCACATTGCGACGGGAATACCAATGTCGGGCGTCCCGCATGACCGTACACTTTTAATTCCATGTGACGGCCGAGATTAGGGCTGTACTCGTTATAATATTCGACTTTCATCAGTATTTTTCCTGAACAAAGTTCATTATTTCGTCGGTTTCTTCCTGCGTCTTTGCCCGCATCAGATACATATGATCGCCCATAACGGGAGCAAAAATCGCATCAACATCATGGTATTGCATCAGGTGTTCCCCGTAACGCTCGACGATTTCTTCATGCGAATGAACGTAATTAAAGCAGTCTTTGCGTGCCAGATAAATCCCGATATATTTCTTTTCCGTCGGCTGATAAAGCTTATCATGAACGATCATATCCGCGTACAGCTGATAAACGTCCGTGTCATGTTCATAGTTCATCAGTTCGGGCATACATCCGCCGGGCGGACGCATATTGACTTCCAACGCGACATAATCGCCCGCTTTGCCCAAGCCTTTCTTGTCTTCGTAAAGCTTGAAAAATTCAAAGTGGAAAAAGCGTGCCGTCGTATTGAACGCCGAAATAACCGCTCTGCCCGCCTTTTCCAAAACGGGATCTATTTTCATAACCGAATAATAGCGCAAATCATCGCCGCAGTTCACCGTTTCGGCAACATTTTCCGGAAAGATATGGCTGGTCATGAAAATGGGTTCGTTTTCGTAGTTCGTTACCCCGTCAAACGTTACGATCAGACCGTTCACGAATTCTTCCATAACATAAGGTACAGGCGGATGATCGTTGTAAAACGCGTCAAATTCTTCGCGATTGCTCAGTTTATAAGAAGCATAAGCCCCCACCCCGATATCGGGTTTGACAAATACGGGAAAGCCGACTTCTTCCAAAAATTTTTCGCCTTCCTCTTTCGTCGTCACCAAATGGCAACGCGCTGAAGGAACTCCCGCCTTTTTAAAATGGTTCTTCATCAAATACTTGCGTTTGCTTTCCAGAACTTCGGGGTATTTCGTCCCTTCGATATTAAAGTCCGTGCGCAGGCGGGCATCCGTTTCCAGCCAATATTCGTTAAACGATTCCAGTCTGTCAATGCGTCCGTATTTGTGAATAAAATATGCCACCGCCCGCAACATTTCGTCATAATTTTCCATGTTGTCGACACGGTAATATTCCGTCAAGGATTCTTTTAAATACGGAGAAAGAGTATCATACGGGGCTTCCGCTATGCCCAATACATTTACCCCCATTCTTTTTAACCTGTCCGCAAAGTTAACGTAATGCGTCGGAAAATGGGGGGAAAGAAATACAAAATTCACGATAAGGTCTCCTAAAGAGGTTCGTTTTAAACCTTGTGATAACTTGGCAAGCTCTGCTCTTATTGTCAATTTATTTTTAGTTTTCTTTATTATAAAAAATGGTCTACAAATAAACAAAACATGTTTTTTATTATTCGAGGGAAATCCTATGACAAAAGTACGCAAAGCCGTCTTTCCCGTCGGCGGTTTGGGAACGCGCTTTTTACCCGCCACAAAAGCCATGCCCAAAGAAATGTTGCCCATCGTTGACAAACCTCTGATCCAATACGCTCTGGAAGAAGCCAAAGCCGCCGGCATCGAACATTTCATTTTCGTAACAGGTCACGGAAAATCCGCCATTGAAGACCATTTCGATTCTAATTCAAGACTGGAAGAACTGTTGCGCAAAGACAACAAAACCGAATTACTGGCTTTTTTAAAAGACTGCTCGTTCGATTCTGGCGAAATCTCTTATACCCGACAAAGCGAACCCAAAGGTTTGGGACACGCCGTATGGTGCGCCCGCGATTTGGTCGGAGACGAACCCTTTGCCGTTTTGTTGCCCGACGATATCTTTCATTGCAAAACACCCTGTTTGAAACAGATGGTCGATATATATGAAAACGTCGGCGGAAACCTCGTCGCCGTCCAAGACGTCCCCAAAGAACAAACGTCCAGATACGGTATTTTGGACGTCGATTCCGATGACGGTGTCTTGGTTCGTGCAAAAGGCGTCGTCGAAAAACCGTCTCCCGAAAAAGCGCCGTCAACGCTTGCCGTTTCGGGTCGGTATATTCTTTCGCCTTTGGTCTTTAAAGAGCTCGACAAACAAAAAACCGGCGTGTCGGGGGAAATCCAGCTGACCGATGCCATCGCCGCGACCCTTAACACCGTCCCCATGCACGGTATCCGTTACGAAGGCAGAAGATTCGATTGCGGAAACAAAATCGGTTTCCTGATGGCAAATATCGAATTCGCCCTCGACAGACCCGACATCGCCGACGAATTTCGTGTAGCTATTAAGACTTTGAATATCTGACGGTATTTTCGGCATAATAAAATGGCGTTCTTTTCGGAAAAAAGCCTGAACATCCTCAACATCCACTATTGCCTGCGCGCCATGGGATGGGAAATGTGCAGCATGTTCACGCTGTCTTACCTGTATAAACAGGGCTTACCCCTGCCGGCCGTTTTTCTTGCTTATGCGGGAATGCTGGCCGTCCGAACGTTGACCAGACCCCTGTCCATGATGCTGTGCCTGAAAAAAGGCATTCGCTTTACCTTGATCGCCGGCACCGTCGTCTTTGCCTGCCGATATTTGGCCATGATCCCCATTAACGGCATTTCCTTATGGCTTGTCCCGTTCATGCTTGTATCGGGATTGGCCGACGTCTTGTACTGGGTGTCGTACCATAACTATTTCGCGTCCATAGGAAACGAAAACAACCGCGGTTCCGCCGTCGGAATCAGAGAAGCCATCACGACCGTCGTTGCCGTGTTGGGACCTTTGTTCGGCGGCATCCTGCTTTCCGTCGACAGAATTTACGCCTTTCTCCTGCCGTTCGTGTTAACGTTGCTGTCCGTCTTTCCCCTGTTTAAAACGCCCGACATCCCCAAACCGAAACCTGCTTCCAAACAGGAAAAAAAGAACGTCGGACATTTCGGGTTCTTTGTCTTTATCGGCGACGGGTGGTTCTATCAGGCGGGAACGGTCTGGCCGCTGATCGTCTTTATGATTCTTGACGACAATTACGGAAACTTCGGATTTATCCTCGCGCTCGCCGCGTTCTTCAGAGCCGTCGGAAATCTGTTCTTCGGTTCCATGATCGATAAGGGAAAAGGCAAAATCATCAGCTATATCGGATACGGAATGCATATCGCCGTCTTTATCGCAAGAGCAGGGTTCGCTTATACCGTCCCCGCCATTATCGCTTGCGATTTCTTTGCCGCCATCGCTTATTGCTTTTCCATGACGGGATTGATGAGCGCCGTTTATAATGCTACGAAAAAATCCGCGCATCCCCTTTACTTCACTTATTACACCGAGCTGGGGTGGGATATCGGCGCCATTTCTTCCATGCTGATATGCGCCGCCGCCGCTTATGCGGGCATTAACCTGAGATGGACATTGTCCGTGGCAATATGCGGCGCTCTGATGTCCGCGTTCATTTTGGGAAAATATTACGACAAGAACAAAAAAACGCGCGTTTTGGAAAAAGCCGCTTAAAAAAGGCTCCGTTCGGGAGCCTTTTTTTAACCTGTTTCCGTTTATTTGCCGATCATGGCGCCGAGCTTTGCCCCCGCGAACAAATGAACGTGCAAATGCGGCACTTCCTGTCCGCCGTTTTTACCGATATTGCTTAAAATGCGGTATCCTTCTTCTTCGTGCCCCAAAAGCCGTGCAACTCTGGCAACCGCTTTGAAAAAGCCCGCTATTTCTTCATCGCTTGCTCCGTTCACAAATTCCGGAAAATTACGGTACGGTCCTTTCGGAATAACCAAAACGTGAACCGGCGCTTTCGGATTTAAGTCGGGAAATGCCAGTGCATAGTCGTCTTCATAAATTTTGGTCGTCGGAATTTCTCCGCGCAAAATCTTTGCAAATACATTGTTTTCATCGTACGCCATCTTTCTTACTCCTTTTTACGGCTGCGTTTTTCTTCTATGCCGGAAACGCCTTCTCGCCGTTCCAAACATAAGCCGACATCCGACGGGCTTACCCCGGCATCCGCCCACAATACCAATAAATGGTATAACAAATCCGCGCTTTCGGAAATAATGTGTTCCTTGTCGTTTGAAACCGCGGAAATAACGGTTTCCGTCGCTTCCTCTCCGACTTTTTGCGCGATCCGAGACCGACCGCGCGAAAAAAGCTTTGCCGTGTACGACGTTTCGGGATCTCCGCCCTTGCGGCTTTGTATCACTTCGTATAAACGTTCCAGTATTTCCATCCTATTCGCCTTTCAGTACCGAAAGAGCCTGAGAAACCGTAAAGCGCTTCTCGTAAATCGCTCTGCCCGCAATGACGCCGGCTATGTTCCTGTCCGCATAACGGCGGCATTCTCTGATGTCTTCCAGTGACGATATGCCCCCCGAAACAATAACGGGCGTCGTAATTTGTTCCGCCAAAGCCGCCGTCGATTCCAAATTCGGTCCTTGCAAAACGCCGTCTCGGGAAATATCCGTGTAAATGATGGCACTGACCCCCGCATTTTCAAAACGCCGCGCCAAATCGGACGCCCGCATCTCGGAGGTTTCCGCCCAGCCTTCCACCGCAACTTTGCCGTCCTTTGCGTCAATGCCGACCGCGATGCGATGAGGAAACATATCGCAGGCTCTTTTGACAAAATCGGGATCCCTTAACGCCTGCGTGCCTAAAATGACCCGCTCCACGCCTTTATCCAGCCACATCTTCACGACGTCCAAAGAACGAATCCCGCCGCCGAGCTCCGTCTTTACGTCGGCAGACTTTAAAATATCTTCGACCGCCGCGACGTTCACGGGAGAGCCCGCAAAAGCGCCGTCCAAATCAACAATATGAATCCATTCGGCGCCTTCACGTGCAAAAGAACGCGCCTGTTGCCCCGCAGACGTATTAAATACGGTCGCTTGCGACATATCGCCGCGCCTGAGCCTGACGCACTGACCGCCTTTTAAATCTATCGCCGGCAATAAATACATTCCCGAACTTCCTTTCCTAAAACATTTTTTAATGTTTTTCCGATTATATTTGAAATAAACTGTGAAATATAAATATACGGGTATCCGATGAAATTGAAATCTTTTTTATTTGCTTTTGCCGTCTTGTGCGCGTGCCGGATGCCCGCCAACGCCTTTGTCGAAGGCGCAACGCCGTCAAATTCCGCAACGGGCGGTTTGGCTGACGAACTGTTTACGTTTGATCCTTCCCTGTCTTCCATCAAGCTGGAATACGTCGATTTCAAAATCGACCGAGGGCGCACGGTTTCCGAATGGGGAAAAAATATCGGACAGTATAACTTTAAGCTTTTCGGTTGCCGTCGGAACTCAAGGAAACTAATACTGAACGAAGGTCGCGCCATGCGACGCGACATGAAGTTCCAAGACGTCTTTTTCGAAGAAATGAACGAACTGTTCCCCGTCGTCGTCAACAAAAACAGTCCGTATTTCCCCTATTCCGTCGGAGACCGCATTCCGGGATACGTCATTACGGCGGAAATCAAAGATTTATACGTCAACGTTTGCGACCACTACGATTGGCGCACGAGCACGTATCCGCGTTTGAGAAGCGGATCCGCCGAAATCAAAGTCCTGTGGCGCGTCATGACGCCCTTTAACCGCAAACTGTATTGGGAAGACAGCACTTACGGCTACGCAGACATTCAAGACCCCGTTCGCGACGGCGAAGTCCGCCTGATTGAAAAAGCTTTTGCCGACGCCGTTGCCAGAATGGTCGGCGCTCCGGGTTTTATGGACGTCATGCGCAACGTTCCGTCCGAAGAAGAAATCGGAAAAGCAAAAGCCGATTACGACGCCATGCTTTACGCCCATATTCAAAATCGCAAAAACCTGACGTCTTCGTACCGCCGCAAACGCATGAAATTCTATCACGAACGCGAACGTCAGCGCGTTTTAAATGCTTTGGAAAGAATCGGACAACGCAACGATGCTCTGGCTTCTTTGATTTTGGAAAAAGAAAAAAATATCAATGCCATGACCGACGAACAAATCGAACATCTGGTTAAAGAACAGGCATTGCTGGCTTCGGAAATTTCCAAAGAAACTCAACAGCTCGGCGAACTGGCTCAGACGGACGTTACCAAAGGCGAAGAAATTGCCGTTCTGACCGAACGCGCCAAGTATTTGACGGAAAAGGGCGACCTAGATTTCAAAGAACAGGACGAATTGGATTCCTTGCTTAAAGAGATTTCTCAAAAATCCAAAGACCTGTCCGTCGATGCCGCCGTCCGCGCCGATATCGGATATTTGCTCGATTCTCAAAAGCAGGAATACGGAATTTTGGGACGCCTGTTAAAAACGGGACAAACGGAAATGGGGCTGTACGGACGGTTAATGAAAGATACGCCGCTGATTCGTCTGTTCGACGGATTTTTGTTGGAATCTTCGCTTGAATCTCTGTCCCCGTCCGACGGAACGCTTAACGACGATTTGTTCAAAGAAGCCCAAAAATACGGTTTTGACGTTTCCAAAGCCGACGGCTACATCGTCATAGACAACCAAAAGCCTTTCCGCTACCTGTCGGCAAACCGCATTTACCGTATCCGTTCCAGCGTCGTTGCCGTCATGAATGACAAAGATATCGGTTCGGGCGTCGTCATTGCCCCGTCGTTGGTTCTGACAAATTACAGCATTGCCAAATCCTCGCCGTACATCAAAATTGAATTTTTGGACGGGCGCATATTATCCGCCATGGTTTTGCGCGCCGACAAAGCCAAAGACGTCGCGTTGCTGTTCGTGCCGCCCAAAAATATATCCGACTATACCTGGCCCATTCCCGTCAGACTTGATTTGCCCAAAGTCGGCGAAGAATTTTATGCCATCGGCACTCCGATGCGCGGCGGATTTGAAGGAGCCATGGAAAACGGAAAAGTCGCCGGATATCGTTTCGGGGCAAACGGCGTCGATATCTTGACCGATACAAACGTTCAAAGCGTTTCTTTGGGCGGTTTATTGGTTGACGGGAACGGAAACGCCGTCGGCTTGGCTCATGCGGGAGAAAGCCTGATTGACATTCGCGACGGTTTCATTCCCATCGGCGATGCTTTTGACGCATTGAAAATCCGCGTGCGCGACCGCGACATGAATGAAACTCCGACGCAAAAAGCTTTGCGCCTGAAAAAAGAACGCGAACAAAATTATATTAAATAATTTTCATGCCCGCTCTTGATTTCGGATAAAAAGTCTTGTACCCTTTCTAAAAGTTTGATAAGGAAAACTTTATGAGAAACCATCCGACCAGCGTGCAAGACGCCGTTTCACAGATTGAAAATTCGTTTAACAGAGGCGGAAATTATCTCCAAAACGGCGTGCCTAAATATACGGCTCATGCTGTTCGGATGGAAAATGAAACCGGAATAACCGGCATCGCGGGACACTACCGTTTTCTGAACGGGGATTCTGCGGATATTGCCGAATATAATTACAGAAAACGTTTTCAAAAATATGCCTTGGCACAAGGGCTGATGAATTCTGACGAGCCCTTTATCAAACAAGCCGCCGAGCTTATTTTTCAAAAATCTCCCGACGTTCTGCCTGAAGTGAACGCCGAAATCGAAAAGTTAACAGAGTTAAATCCCGAACTTGAACGTCTGAACTATAACCGGCGCAATTTTACGGAAGCCTACAGAGCTCTTATCGGCATTACGTCGCAATATAATACCGACGATATCAATGCATATTTGCATTCTTTGCGCACAAAACGAAAAAATACGGATATTCAAAAAAGAATGGACGCACTGAAACCCAAAGGATTTCGCTTCGGTTGGATTCCTTCGAACGAAACGCTTTTAAAAATCGAAGCTTATGCGAACCGATCCGAAAATCAGATGCTTCAAACGCCGCGAGTAGCCGCCGCCAGAAAAAATTTCGAACGATAAAGTTTTAATCTTCCTCTTTATCGGGAGGCGGGATTTCTTTATCCGTCTTGAAATCCAAAACTTTTTCCAAATAACGGCACAACAGCTTCATCGTCTTGATGCGTCCGTACTTTTTGTTGTTATCGGGAACGACAAACCACGGAGCGTACTTTGTATCCGTCTTTTTCAGCATATCGTCAAACGCTTCGTCATATTGTTCCCATTTTTCACGGTTTCGCCAGTCTTCGCTACCGATTTTCCATTGTTTGTAGGACGTTTCCTCGCGCGCCTTAAAACGAACAAGCTGTTCGTCTTTGGAAATGTACAGCAAAAACTTCACAACAATGTTGTCGCCTTGAACCATCTGTTTTTCAAAACGGTTAATCTCGTCATACGCCTGTTTCCATTCGCGTTCCGTCGCAAAATGTTCTATCCGTTCTACCAAAACGCGCCCGTACCAGCTGCGGTCAAAAACCGTCAACAGCTTTTGTTCGCTCAGTCGCCGCCAAAAACGCCACAAATAATGATGGTTGATTTCTTCCTGCGTCGGCGCGGATATCGGAAAAATGTCGCAGTCACGAACGTACAAAGACGACGTTAATCGGCTGATAACGCCGCCTTTTCCCGACGCATCGGGACCTTCAAATGCCAAAATAACGCGCTTGTTGCGTTTTCTGGCTTCCATCAGCAACGCATTCAGACGTGCTCGTAAATACGGAAGTTGTTCTTTGTATTTTTCTTTTGATATCGACGCATCCATATTGATGTGTTTGACAAAATCGGGCTTTTCATATTTTTTCTTTTTGGACTTTTTGTCTTCTTCGCGTTTCTTTTCCTCTTTTTCGCGGAATTTTAAACGTTCGTCCAATTCCCGTTCAACATGAGTGCAGAAAATGTCCAATGCTTTGCGAATACGCTGCGTGAATGTACCTTCTTTGATTTCAAACCACGGCGCATAGTCTTTGTCCGTGTATCGAATCAGCTTGCGCGTCGCTTCTTCAAATCCGTCGGACAGGCAGCAATTCTTCCAATCGTCGTCCATAACGCGCCATTTTTCATACGGGTCTTCGTCCAAAGCGCGCAAAAAAGCTTCCTGTTCGTTTTTATCTTTATGAAACCAAAGCTTACAAAAAATAACGCCCGAATCCGCCAACGTCTTTTCAAAATCGTTGCAGTTATCCAAAAGCTCATACAGCCCGTCGTCGTTGATTTTGTCATACGCGCGATAAACCAACGGATCCGAATACCACGAGCTGACATAAACGCCCGTCTTTCCGTTTATCGGCGTATCCCTCCAATAACGCCGGTATTCGATGCGTTCCTGATGAACGTCATGACGTTCGTATGCGCGCAAAATAACGGAACGCTGGTCAAGCCAATCCCGAAAAATCGCCAGAGCCGCGTTTTTTCCGGAACCGTTCACACCGCACAGCAAAACAATAACGGGGACATTGACTTCCCTGATTTTGGTTTGAAGCGATATCAGGCGCGTCCTGATTGCAGTTTCTTCCTTGTCGGAAAAATTCGCTTCAAATTCGATTTCTTCGTCTTCAGAATGATGTTTCCCCATTATCGTTCCCTTTATTTTGCCACCATTGAATTGACAGCCAGTTTCTTTTGTTTTGTCAGCTGTTTCTTGGCTGTCTTTTTCGTCGTCTTTGCCGTTGATTTTTTCGCCGACGCTTTTTTTGAAAGCGCTTTTTTGGCAGAAGTCTTCTTTGATTCTTTTATTACCGCTTTTGCGTTTTTCTTGCCGGCGGATTTTTTAGAAGATTTTTTTGAACTGTCTTCCGTCTTTCGTTTTTCACGACGTACCGCAATTTTCTGGCGCGCCACCGTAGAGCGCAGCTTTGCAGAGCCGCGACCCGACAGGCTGGGATGCGTCATGAAAAACTGGTGGCAGCTGAATGCTTGAGGGCTTTCCGAAATCCTTGTATAGCTCATGTCATCATGCAACAGCCAGCTTAACGCTTCGTCTTTGACATTGGCTTGCATAATCTGCCCCATGATCTGTTCGTGCACCGTCGGGTTTTCTATCGGAACCAGCGTTTCAACGCGGTGCATCGTATTTCTGGGCATCCAGTCCGCCGAAGAAATAAACACTTTTGCATCGGGTGACGGCAGCTTTGAACCGTTTCCGAAACAAACAATGCGGGAATGTTCCAAAAAGCGACCGACAATACTTGTAACGCGAATATTCTCCGACAACCCCGGAATACCCGGACGCAACGCACAGATGCCGCGAACGACAAGCGTGATTTTCACCCCCGCGTTTGACGCCTTGTAAAGCGCATCAATCAGGACGGGATCCAACAAAGAATTCATCTTTGCCCAAATGGAGGCGGGTTTGCCTTCTTTGGCAAATTTAATTTCGCGTTCAATCAGCTCGACCAAACGGTCGCGAAGGTTAATCGGCGCAATGCATAATTTTTTCAACCCTTCGGGCTGAGCGTACCCCGTCAGATAATTAAACACCAACGCCGCATCGTGGCACAAATCTTTGTCACAGGTAAAGAAAGACAAATCCGTATAAATATTGGCGGTAACTTCGTGATAATTGCCCGTTCCGAAATGCGCATAGCCGCGCATCTTCGTGCCTTCTTTACGCGTGACCAGCGAAATTTTAGCGTGCGTTTTATAGTTCATCAGCCCGAAAACCACATGAACGCCTGCCTGTTCCATGTCCTTTGCCCATTTTAAATTGGCTTCTTCGTCAAAACGCGCACGCAGTTCAACCACCGCCGTAACCGCCTTGCCCGCGTGCGCCGCATCTATCAGCGCTTTGACAATCGGAGAATTCTTGTTCGTGCGATAGAGCGTTTGCTTAATCGAAACGACATCGGGATCTTTGGCGGCCTGGCGCAGGAATTTAACCACGACTTCAAAAGATTCATAAGGATGGTGAATGACCATGTCTTTTTTGCGAATTGCTGCGAAATGGTCGCCTTTGAAATCGCGGACGCGCTCGGGACGCCGCGGCTTATAAGGCTTGAACAGCAAATCCCGACGGTCGGGGACAATCAACGAAGTCAAACTCCTGATTCCGATAAAGCCGTCGCGCCTTGTCACGTTTTCGCGTTCAACGTCCAATTGATGTTCCACAAAAGCCAACAAAGATTCCGGCATCTGTCTGTTCGTCACCAAAGCAATGACTCCGCGCCGCCTCTGGCGCTCCAATGCCGTTTCAAATTGAGCGATCAAATCTTCGGAACGTTCGTCAACCTCCAACAGGCAATCGCGGATTATGCTGAACAAGCCGAATTCCTTAACCTTAAAGTTCGGAAAAATCTGTTCGATGAAAAGCATAACCACGTCTTCCAACGCAATAAAGCGATCCGGATTCTTGCCCAGTCTGATAAAACGGGACAGGCTGCCCGGCAACGGAAGCAATGCTTTTTGTTCATGACCGTCCGAGTGCTTTAACGATAAAATCAGCGAATGCGACAAATTCGGCAAAAAAGGAAACGGATGCGCGGGATCCAACGCAATCGGAGTCAAAACGGGAAAAATCGATTCTTCAAAAACGCTTTGCAACAGCTTTTTGTCCTGTTTCGACAAATCATCCTGACCGACAATATATAAATTTTCCCGTTCCAGCTCCTTGCGCAAGCATACAAAATATTCATCTTGCTTTTTACGCAAATCTTCCACGGCTTCGCGAACGGCATCCAATTGTTCTTGCGGCGTGCGGCCGTCATCGCTTCTGGCTGTCACTCCGGCATAAATCTGAGCCGCCAACCCCGCAACGCGCACCATAAAAAATTCGTCCAAATTCGATCCGGAAATCGCCAAAAAACGCAACCGTTCCAATAACGGATAGCGTTTGTTCATCGATTCTTCCAAAACACGCCTGTTAAACGCCAGCCATGACAATTCCCTGTTAAAAAAACGTTGCGGCGAAGTTAACGTTATCGGGTCAGAATAAACCAGTCCTTCCGTAGCCATCGCTGTATATCCTCGAAAACAATACAAAATTGCATTTCTTTTTTAACATATTTCAGCCAACGATGAAATAAGCATCTAAGATATATTTCTTTTTTGTCCTCTTTCATTTATCCTAAAACGATATTAACAACCAAAGGGGATTATCATGACTGAAAAGAAAACAACAACCGCCGCGAAAACAAAAAAAAGCTCAACCCGAAAAAAAAGCGCCGCAGCAAAAAATGCCGTCAAACCGACGACCCCGATTCCCGAAGAAACAAAATCAGAAAATAAAACCGAAATCAAACCAACCCACTTTCTGATTCTGATGCGCCACGGAAAAGCTTCAAAAGATTACGACCTTTATGAAGATATTAACCGCCCCTTGAACAAACGCGGAAAAAAAGACGTCAAAATCATGCGAAAACAATTGGCTGCCTGCGACATCGTCCCGGATATCATTTTATGCTCGCCCGCCGTGCGCGTCACGGAAACTTACCAGGAAATTTACAAGGCGTTCCCCGATACTCCGGCTTTCTCGTCCGAAGCCCTCTATCAAGCCGGAACTCAAGCCCTGCTCGACATCATCAAACAAATCAAAGAAGACATTCAAACCGTCATGATTATCGGCCACAACCCCGGTCTGGAAGATTTGGCAGAAGTCATTTGCGACGCCGCCCTCAGCGACGACGAAGCCTTAAGACAGATGGGAAAAAAATTCCCGACATCCGCCGTCGCCGTTCTGGAGCTGACGGACAAATGGGCGGAAATCAAAGATAATTCCGCACGCCTGCTGGCTTTTGCAAGACCCGTCGATTTTAAATGATACATTGTTACTTTTTATAAAAAAGCCCTCTTCTTTCATCGGAAGAGGGCTTTTTTTATTCTTGTCGAGTTTATCGCGACGCCGCCTTTTGATCCGCTATAAACTTGGTCAGTGCCGCTCCGCGCAAAGGATGCTGCTGAGGCGCCCGTACGGGCTGCAGAAAGGAGTCCTGATTCGTCTTTGCGTCTGCCTCGCGAATTACCGATTGGCTTTCTTCATGCGCTTTTAAATGCGCATGAAACGACACGCGTTTTTTTTGAGAAACCGGTTCTTTAACATCGTCTATGCGGAAAGACGCTTGATTTTCAAGTCTCTCGGCGCCCTCTTTTGCCTTTTCGGCAACGATTTCTGCCGATTGCTCCTGAGTTTTCGGCTGATTTCCCGCCCTTTTCTGCCGCTTTTGCATCTGTGCGTCATGAAGCTTTTCTGAAGCCTGCTTGACTTTTTTTACAACGGATTGCACCGGTTGCCCCTTTGAGCGCGCCTTAAAATTCTCATGAGCAAGGTGAACCTGTTTAAAAGCACGGTTGCGTTTCTTTTTCATCTGAACCAGATGCGCCTTTAATTCTTCCGTACTCATGCCCTTCGGCACCATCAGACTGGCGGCTTTGTCTTTGACGGCACCCTCCGCTATTTGAGGCGCCTTCTTGGACGTCAGCGTCTTTAAAGCCATGTTCGACTGAGCCAGCTGAACCGAAGTCACCATCGTATCGCAGATTACTTTTTTTCGTTCGCCGATTTCGCGGAACTTCTTTGCCATGTTAGAGTCTAAATCCGCAGTCTTTAATGTTTCGCGAGCTTTAATCTGTTCAGGCGTCAGCACTTCCTTTGATGCATCGGCTAAAATCCCCAAACGTTCAATGCGTTCCGCCAACTTTGCTTCGTGAGAGGTCAGATTTTTGCCTTCTTCACGTTTCTTGGAAATCGTGTCTTTCAAGCCGGGTTTGTCTTCCGTGCCGTAGTATTCGGAACGCCAAATTTCAATCTGTTCCTGAATAATATCCTTGCGAACGTCAGCCATAATACTCTTATAGCCTTGTTTGATTTCTCCGATCAGCTTGCTTTCTTCCTTACGCGTCTGCATTAATGTCGCGTTCGTTGTCTTGCGACGCGCTTTCACTCCGTTGTCACGGCGGCGGGACGGCTTTGACCCGCCGGCGGGACGGCTTTGACCCGCCGTGCCACATCGCTTCGACGACTTCTTCTTTCATTCCGGCAAGTATTAATGCATCCGCGACCCTCATTTCCTCGATTTCTTTGGACGTCAAACCCTGAGGTTCCGCTGAAGGTTGCCCCTCTTGAACATTGTCCACTCCGGACAAAAGATCCAACAGCGGCGTCGCGGTCTTGATCATCGTGTTCGGCTGAGCAATCAAAGGAGCGTTATTTTTTTGTTCCTGCTGCAACGCGTATCCTCTTTGAGCCGAAGAAGATGATTTTTCTAATTTCACTCCCGCCGTCGAGCATGCTTTAAGCAAAATCTCACGTGTCGCAGGATCAAGATCCGCCGCCACCGCATCCCATCCCTTTTCGCGGATGGCCGCCATCAACGTTCGAATCTTTGAAGGAGAAGGAAGACTGCGGTTCACCCGACGGAAAATATGCGCTTTGTTCCCGACATCAATAACGCCGCCGCCGCCGACAAAATCGACCTTGACCCCTTCTTTGCCGTTTTTCAAAGAAACTATACGCACAGAAGATATCTTGGATGCTGCCGAACTGATCCCGGCTCGTTTCAACGCTTCTTCCTGTTTCGTTTGGAATTTTTTCCAAAACTCAAGTAATCGGCGGGGCTCTTTCGCATAAAGATCCGATTTCTTGTTGCCGGACGTCTTTTCAACGGAACCTATAAAAACTTCACCGTTCGGGTTTTGTTTGTTTTCTTCCGCCATGGCGCTTGCTCCTTCGATATGCTTTTTGTTCAAAACGGAAACGGATTAAGAACGTCCCGCTCCTTTTTGAACTTGTTGCAAAATTGTTGAAACCTTCTTTTGCATCGATGCGTCCATTCCTCTTTGCGGCGCTGTCATTCCGCGAGCCGCGCACTTGCTTTCCAGATCCGCCTGCGCATATTTCGTCATTGAATTATTTTCTCCGACTTTCTGTAAAATCTGGCTGTGAGACGGCTTCTGACCTTCCCCGGAGTTGCCGCCCAAGCCCGATAAAGAACTCATCATGGCTTTTTGGCTGCTGACCTGAGCCTCTATCTGGCTCTTCATCACTTCCGGCGTTACCGGCAATGATGCCTTTTCCTTATCGGGATCCAACGCCATTTGCTTGCACGTTACCGCCGTGCTCTGTATCGCGGAAATTTCCAGCAAAGCACCGGCTCGTGCATCCAGAACGGCGGTTTCCCGTTTCTGTTTCAAGTCCTTGTCCAAATGTTTCGGATTGATCAAAGGAATTTTTTCGGGCTTGTCCTTCGGATTCGATGAAACCTTGTATTGTTCCGCCATTTTCTTGGCTTTTTCGTCGGCAGGTGTTAACGCCTCGCCGGCAGCTTCTTTGCGTTCGGCTTCAATCAACGCCGCACGGATGCGTTTGCGTTGTTCCAGCGTTGCATCTATCGACGCCTGCTTTTCCGCCGCATTCTTACGGCTCATAACGTCTTTCATGCAGTCGGACGTAATCTTATCAACCGTATCAAAACGTTCCTGAACCTGTTTCTTTTCCTCTTCTGTCAAAGGCGGCAGCGTTACAGACTTTTCGTCTTTATTTTCTTTCGGTTTATCGCCTTCTTTTTCTGCCTGTTTTTCACCTTCCTTAGGCTGTTTATCGTCGGTTTGTTCCTGCGTCGCTTCTTTTTCCTGTTTCGGCGGCGACGGCGGCACATACGACCCGTTCACCGTACGCGCATCCAGATCCAATGCCGTCTCGCGCAACGTCGGCTGTCCCGTTTGCTTTTTCTTTTCCTGTTGCGCCAACAGCATCTGTTCCGCCTGTTTCTTTAGTTCGGGAGACGGCTGATAGCCCTTGACTTCCATTCCCAACATCGTGCAAGCCAAGAACATCTGGCGTTTAAAGTTTTCCGACCCCTTCAAATTCGCAACCGTCCAACCGCGCTTTTGCCCCATGCGAACCATCGTCATGCAGTCTTCCAATGACGGTCCGCTCGCATCGGGATACTTCATCGCAATATTCTTCTGGCGCGTCTGAAGCGTCGTTCCCGTTTCCAAAGAAATATCTACGGGGCAGTTCGGATCCTTCGGATCTTTCTGCGAAATCCCCGTAATCATCGAATACGGCATCTTAAAATCAGGACTTGAAGCACGGCCTTCTTCGTCGTAATAGCCCAACCAACGCTTCATTTCCTCTGCTTCTTTAAGCAGATCTATTTCTTCTTCGTTTTCCTGATCCGTTTCGGCAGAATTGGCTCTGCCTTCCGCCAAATCTGCGGCATCACAGAAATCCTGAACGCTCTTTTGCTGATAATTCGGAACATACCGGCGCAACATCGCATTCATGCGCGCCGCATATTCTTCGCGGTCTTCCTTCGGATAATCGTTCAAGTCTACGGGTTTGTCATTGTTGCGGTTTTCAAAATCTTCTTCCAAACCGTACTTTTCAACCATATTGACGAGATTCTTTTCTTCTTCCGTCAATTCTTCGCCGTTTTGAGTCTTCGCCGCGATTTCGTTCTTCTTTCCTTCTACGGCAGGGACATCTTCATAATATTCGCTGCGCGCCATATCCAAAAGAGCACCGTCAAATTCGCGTTTTTGCGCCGCAAGATAAAACGACGGATTCTCTTTATAATAATTACGGCGTATTTCTTCCGCGTCTTCGTCAGAAGCCGCCGTCGCAACGTCATGTTCATAGCGCTGCAAAAAACCGCCGTCCGATGCATAATCGGGATTGTTCACGGCTTCTTGCGATTCTTTCATAATATCGTCAAAAGAAACAAATGCGGCATCCGGCTGAACACGCGACAATTCTCCGTTCAACATAAACGTCATTTCGCGTTTTTCTTTGTCGGTATAGTCCCCCTGTTCCAAAAAAGAATCTTTATTGACAGACGCAGGATCTTCCGTCAGCTGAAACTTTGAAACTTTATTGTTTAAAAGAATTTCTTCGGACGACCATTCGGTCTGATCCTTTGACGCCAAAACGTCCTTCATGTTCTTTTGTTCGGGAACGCCGTAATATTCCTGATGAAAGCGTTTTAAAACATCCCTGTCGTACGGTTCCTTTTGCGCAACCGCAAAAAAATCGGAATTCATACGGGCATATTTTTGGTCAATTTCTTCTCTTTTTAAAGGATCCGCCTGTTTCTCGGCTTCGTAATTTTTCAAGAAATCTTCGTATTCTTTCAACAATTCTGCCATAACGGTTCCTCCGGGCATAAAATTTTACTTTTATTCTAATGTAACATATTTTTTTTATTTTTAATATGACAAAATTTTGAAAAAAGTTTTTAATGTTTTTCCAAGTTTCTTGCCGATTTTCCGTTTTTTGTTGACAAAAAAATGCCGCTCTTATTGCTAAAAGCGGCATTCTTTGAATCTGCGGTTAACTTATTTTTCCAAAACTTTGACGCCGGGCAATACTTTGCCTTCCATCCATTCAAGGAACGCACCGCCCGCCGCAGACAAATACGACATCTTATCCGCAACGCCCGCCTTCTTTAAAGCAGACACCGTGTCGCCGCCGCCGCCGACCGACAACAGCTTGCCCGCAACCGTCAGCTTGCCGACAGCTTCGGCAATCGTGTCCGTCGCTTTGTTAAACGGCTTGGTTTCAAAAGCACCGACAGGACCGTTCCAAATAACCGTCTTGCAACCTTCCAGTTTCTTGATGACTTCCTCGGCAGACTTTGGACCGATGTCCAAAATCATTTCGTCAGCCTTAACGTCGTTAACGTCCGTCGTACGCAAAGAAGCCGGATTTTCCGCAAATTCCTTCGCAACGACAACATCGGTCGGCAAAACGATTTCACAATGCGCGGCTTTGGCTTTTTCCAAAATCTCGCGCGCCGTATCGGCCATTTCCTTTTCGCACAAGGAATTGCCGACATTCACACCCTGAGCATACAAGAACGTGTTTGCCATACCGCCGCCGATAACCAAAACGTCAACTTTGCTGACCAAGTTACCCAGCAAATCAAGTTTCGTGGAAACCTTTGCACCGCCGACAATCGCCGCTACGGGACGGACAGGATTGCCCAACGCCGCATCCAACGCTTCCAATTCGGCCTGCATCAAACGACCCGCCGCATTCGGTTTCAGTTTAGCCATGCCTTCCGTTGACGCATGCGCTCTGTGAGCGCAGGAAAAAGCATCATCAACGTAGATATCGACGTTTTCAGCCAGCTTCGCCGCAAAAGCGGGATCATTCTTTTCTTCTTCGGCGTAAAAACGCAGGTTCTCAAGCAACACAACGTCGCCGTCTTTCATTTTCGCAACGGCATCGGCAACTTTCGGACCGATGCAGTCGTCAACAAATTCAACCGGCTGTCCCAACGCGGAAGACAATGCTCCCTGAATTTGCTTCAAAGACATTTCCGGATTGCGCTGGCCTTTCGGACGACCGAAATGGGAACCGACAACAACTTTCGCACCTTTTTTGACCAATTCCTTTAACGTCGGAACCAAACGGTCAATACGAGTCGTATCCGTAATTTTGCCGTCTTTGACGGGAACGTTCAGGTCTGCACGGACAAAAACGACTTTGCCCGCAGGCTGCAAATCGTCAAGCGTATTAAATTTTGACATTTTATTTTTCCTTTTTCGCTTATAAGAAAACGGCTCCCTCCGAAAAGGGAGGAAGCCGCTTTTTTTCGTTTATTCTCAGAGGAACTTCGCCATAGCGACAGCCGTATCGGACATACGGTTCGAGAAGCCCCATTCATTGTCGTACCAAGACATAATGCGCAGGAAGTTGCCTTCGATAACCGTCGTCTGATCCGCACAGAAAACAGAGCTGTGAGAATCATGCGTAAAGTCAACGGAAACCAACGGCAATTCGTTGTAGCCCAAAATGCCTTTCAGTTCGCCTTCCGCAGCGGCTTTCATCGCGGCATTGACTTCTTCTTTCGTAACGTCGCGTTCCAAAACGACTTTCAGGTCAACGACGGAAACGTCGGGCGTCGGGACGCGGATGGCGGAACCCTGCAATTTGCCCTGCAATTCCGGCAGAACCAGACCGACAGCCTTTGCGGCACCCGTCGTCGTCGGAATCATCGACAAAGCGGCAGCACGAGCACGATACAAATCTTTGTGCAACGTGTCGACCGTGCGCTGGTCACCCGTGTAAGAGTGAATCGTCGTCATGTAGCCGTGCTTGATGCCGAATTTTTCATGCAACACTTTCGCAACCGGAGACAGGCAGTTCGTCGTGCAGGAACCGTTGGAAACGATCTTGTCTTCTGCCGTCAAAGCCTTGTCGTTCACGCCGAAAACAACCGTACGGTCGGCACCCTTCGAAGGAGCGGAAACCAAAACGCGCTTTGCACCGGCTTCCAGATGAACTTTCGCTTTTTCGGCGTCGGTGAAAATGCCCGTGCATTCATAGACAATGTCAATGTCCATTTCTTTCCAAGGCAGATTATGCGGATCGCGTTCAGCCAAAACTTTGATCGTCTTGCCGTTGACCGTGATGGAATTGTCCGTCGCCGATATTTCGCCGGGGAAAATGCCGTGAACGGAATCAAACTTTAACAAATGAGCGTTAGCTGCGGGCGAACCCAAGTCGTTAATCGCAACAACATCAACGTCTTTGCGCCCGGATTCGGCGATAGCGCGGAATGCCAAACGGCCGATACGGCCAAATCCATTAATCGCAACGCGAACTGCCATTGTATTTTTCTCCTTACAAACAAGTTACAAAATCAGCAAAACAAAGAACCCATTTCTTCGCCCGCCGACTCTTTCAAAACTCTAAGCAACCTATATTTGCCACAATTTTAAAAATAAATCCAGCCTTTTCAAAAAATAAATCCGTCCCCTTCCCTCTTTTTTTATATAAGCCTTTAATAAAGACTTCCCTTATAAAAAATCTCAAAAAAAATACCCCTCCGCCTGCGCAAAGGGGCATTTCTTCACCGCTGTCGCGGATTATACCGTCTTGCCGTCCTTAACCTGCTTCAAGCCTAACGGCGAAATCTTCTTCTGCTTCGGCACGGAAGACTTTTCCATCAAAGAAACATAGTTCTTCAGGCTCTTCATCATTCGCTTGTCTTCCTTTTCCAAAGCCGGCGCCAAACCTTCGCTGGCAACAACAGAACTTGCAACATACTGGTGTTGCTGGATAATGCCCTGCATCAAGGCTTCCGCCATCTTTTTGTCAGGCTTCCCCGCCATCATCTGATACTGAGCAAACCATACCGCAGGTTTCTGCTTGGCTTTGTTATCAACCAACGCCGCCAAAACTTCGTTCTTCGACACCAACGCCCACATATCCTTGTCGCTGCGCAACGCAAATGCCGCTATCTGCGTTTCTTTCTCGCACTGCATCGCTTTGACAAAGTCTTTGCGTTCCGAACGCAGGCATTCTATCTGCTCGTCTACCGTCAGTTTCGCCGGATCGCGAATTAACGCCTTGGCTAAAACGTCCTTCATCAAATTTAAAGAACGAAGCTCGTTCTTTACAAAATGAGCCAACGCCTCCGTTCCCGAAACCTCCGTCTTTGACGGCATCGACGCAAGTTTGTCTTTGACAATCTTGTTGGCATTCAAAGAAGTCTGAACATCCGGCGCTTCCTGAATAATCGCGTCCAGCGTCTTTAACTTGTACGGCGCAAATTTGTCAGGCTTGACGGGATCATGACCAGCCTTGCGCAACGCCTCTTTCTGCTGGCTGATCACCTGATGCATCGCCTTGCGCGAAAAGCCCTTGGATTCAAACGCGTCAAAAATCGCATCCTGATAGTCCATCAAAACAATCTGAGCATAGGTCTGCATCTGTTTGTTCCGTGACTGTTCCCGAATCAGTTTGCGCAATAAATCTTTCGACAGGCTCTTGTTCGGATCAGGCTGAGGCAAACCTAAATTCGCCGCCAACTGCGCTTCCTGCTGGAAGGCTCGAAGCTCGCGACGAAGCTCGTATTCCTTTTCGATAGCTTCCTTGGACAGCGGCATACGACTGCGCGCTTCATCACAGCGTGCCATCATTTGTTCATATTTCGGATGCGGTTTGCCTTCGGCCAGCGCAATCGAAATTTCCGCCATCTGCTGACGCGTCAATCCGTACGTTTCCGACAAACGGCGCGCTTCTTTAATCACTTCGGCATCCGTCATCTTTTGCAAAGAACCGTCTTTTAAATGTTCTTCCGCAAATTTAATGGCGGCATCAACAACATCCGTCGTGTGATATGCCAACGGAGATCCCAATTTCGTTACAATCGCCGACGTCTTCTTGTCCTGCATCAGCTGTTTGTACTTTCTTTCATATTCGGGATCGTCGGGATTGATACCGGTCGTTTTTTCTTCGGCTTCGCGAAGTTTCTTCACAAAGTCGCTTTCATATTTCGTGTCTTCCAAACGGTTGTTCACGCAAACACGCAAGTATTCGATACGGCAATCACCCCACAAAGCCGCGCATTTGGTATTTCCGAAATCGCGCGCCAACTGCAGCGTCGCATGCGCATCCGCAATACATTCCGTACGGTGACGACGCATAACGTCGCTTAATTCGTTTTGCGTAATTTTGTCAAAAGAATAACCCGTGTATTCTTCGTCCGTCGCATGTCCCAGTTCGTGATACAGAACAAGACGACGGAATTCGTCGGGTGTAATTCCTTCTTTAGCCATACGTTCGTCCGCACCGACGACCGCATCGCCCAAAACGTTGGGTTCCATGCTGTCCGGATTGTCGCCGACAACCAGATTGACGCGGCCGACGCCTTCCAGCGCGTCATACGTCGGAGAAACGGACGCCGCCATTGAAAACGGATTACGTCCCGTAATCCCCGCTTCGGAAACCTGTTTCAATACGGATCTGTCCGTCAAAAACGTTTTTTCCTTATCCGCCTTTGCCGCACGCAATTTCTGTTCCACATGCAAAAACAGAGATTTGCCCAGACTGCGGTCTTCCTTTTCATCCATCAGGTAACGTCCCTGAACGGCATCGGGGTCAATAATGAAAACCGTAATGCCGGGAACGACGGAACGGAAACGTTTTTCCATTTCGACGAAAAACTGGTGAGCTTCCGTACGCAAAGACGGAGACTTGCCCTTTTGTTCGCCCGACGTTACCGTCAAAGAATTCGGTTTTTCGCCGGCTTCGATAACGCTGGTCTTGCCGCGCGGCAACAAATTAAAAAACGGACGATCCTGAATGTAGTCGGGTCGTTCCAAACCGCTTTCAAAAACGGTCACTTTTCCCGCCGCCATAAATTGTTCAAGCAACGATTTTTCGTTTTCCGGTTTCTTTTCTGTTTCGGCCATAGTGGTTCCAATCACGCAAAATTTTTTCGATATTGCCAGTTTGCCCCCCTTTCAGTATCTCTGTCAAGATTTTTTTGGACAAATTGAATTATATTTTTCGTCAAATCTTTTGTCGTTATCCTTCGCTTTTTCGGTTTATATCCTTTTGATTTTATTGTAAAATAAACTTTAATACGCGAAGAAAGGAGACTTTCATGGTTTTCTATATCGATCAAAAATTGGTGGTTACCGTCTCTTCCGGCGCTTTGTTCGATCTGAGCGAAACGGATATGATCTTTCTTGAACAGGGCGAAGACGCCTACCGCGAATACCAAATCGCCCATGAAAACGAACCCTTGCCGAAAGGTGCTGCCTTTCCCTTCGTCAAAAGGTTCCTCGGATTAAACGAAAGATTCCCCTCCGAACCCGTCGAAGTCGTCCTGTTATCCAGAAACGACGCGGAAACGGGATTACGCGTCCTGAACTCCATCGAACATTACGGACTGAACATTACCCGTGCCGCCTTTACAAAAGGAAAACCGTCCTACGATTACCTGCCCGCCTTCAATTCGCGACTGTTCCTTTCACAAAACCGCAGCGACGTTACGGACGCCATCGCCAGAGGGTACGCCGCAGGCTATATCTACGGACACCCGTTCGAAGACGACGAAAATGATCCCGAATTCCGAATCGCTTTCGACTTTGACGGTATCCTCGCCGACGATTCTGCCGAACAAATGTGCAAAAACGTCGGAATGGAAGAATTCTTTAAATCCGAAAGAACAAAAGCCGACATCCCCTTGCAACAAGGTCCTCTGAAACCGTTTTTGGACGGCATTTCCATGCTGCAAAAGCTGGAAAAACAAATGAAATACGACGACATCAATTATCAACCCGTCATCCGCGTCGCCCTTGCCACCGCAAGAAATGCGCCGGCTCACCGCCGAGTTATCACAACATTGCGAAAATGGGGCGTTCGCGTCGACGAAACGTTCTTTTTGGGGGGAATCGACAAATCAAGAGTCCTGCGCATCTTTAAACCGCACATCTTCTTTGACGATAACCAAGCCAATATTTCCGCCGTTGCGGAAGTTGCCCCCGCCGTCCATGTCCCCTTCGGCATCATGAATATGCAAGAAGAATAATTTCTTTGTTCCATTATAAATAAAATGCTCTTAATATTCCCTGTCTTTAAAATAAAAAAGGGCGGGTTATTTATGTGGCGCGATTCCATCAAAGACGAAGGTTGGCTGTTTTATGCCGCTTTTAAATGGCTGATACTGGCTTGTCTGACGGGAGCTTTGGCCGGAGGATTGGTCGGAGCGTTCTTGCTGTTGATTTATAAAAGCTGCGCTTTCATTGATGCTCTGCCCGCGTGGAAATATGCGCTGATCCCCGCAGGGCTGTTGTTGAGCATGGGATGCGTGCGTTTCCTGTCCCCTCAATCCGAAGGACACGGCACGGAAAAAGTATTGGAAGACATCCATTTGCATTCTGCCAAAATACCCTTCAACGTCGTGCCGGGCAAAATTTTATCAACGCTGTTTACTTTGGCTCCGGGCGGCGTCGTCGGGTTGGAAGGTCCCAGCGTCCAAATCGGCGCCGCACTTATGTCAGCCTTAGCCCGTTCAATGCGTTTTTTCGCCGAAGAACGTAAAAAATTAGTCATTTGCGGCGTATCAGCCGCTTTGTCAGCCGTGTTCGGCGCTCCCGTCGCAGGCGCCGTATTCGGCATCGAAGTCCTGTTCGTCGGCGAAGTCTTTTATTCCGTGTTGCTGCCTTCCGTCCTAAGCGGAATCAGCGCTTATCTTGTTTGTTTGAAAATGGGCGTTCCTTATGCGGATTTCGCCGTAAATATCCCGATGCCGTCACCGAACCTGCTGGGATGGTGCATTGCGGCTTCACTGTTCTTTGCTCTTGTCTGCATTTGCCATATCGAACTTAATAATTATGTCAGGCGGATTTATCAGAAAATCCGCATCCCCGCGTGGGCAAAGTGCATGATATCGTCCGCCGTCCTGCTGTCGGTCGTCGCCGCAGGAGGTGAAGAGTTCTTGGGAATGGGCGAAAAAAGTATGGTAAGAATCCTGAACGGAGAAAACGTCGTTTGGTATGCTTTCCTGCTGAAATCATTCCTGCTGGCCGTAACGCTTTGCGGCGGAGGAAGCGGCGGCGTTCTGACCCCCACCTTCTTTATCGGCGCCGCAGCAGGAGCCTTGTTCGCGCAAACGTTCGGGCTTGATATCGCATTTTTCGGTGCTCTGGGGTTCGTCGGATGCGTCGCGGGGTGTGTCAATACGCCCATCGCCGCGACATTCCTTGCCATGGAGTTGTTCGGAAGCAATATCGCCCCTTATGCAGGATGCATTTGCGCCTTTTGCTATGTCCTGTCCGGACACAGAAGCCTGTATCCGACGCAAATTTTATTGGCTCCGAAAGCATCCCTCTTTACCTTGGCAGAACCGGAAAATAAAGAAAGCTGGAAAACAAAACGCAAAAAACACGTTCTCCCCTTCGTTCCCCGTCATAAAAAAAACCTTAAAAAAGAAAAAACCGAAAATGTTTAAAAGCCCCTTCGCTCGCATATTCGCCGCCTTGACGGCCGGCGCCGTCTTGGGAATCGCGTTCGGAAGTTTCAAATTCGGAGAAACTCCGCTTCAAAATATCGTCGCCCCCTTCGGCGCCCTGTTTATTCGCTTGTTGCGTATGTGCGCCGTCCCGACGATATTTTTCTCTTTAATCGTTGCCGCCGCTTCAACACCGCCGTCATCCTTGGGTCGCATCGGATTAAAAACCGTCGCTTTATATGCCTTGACGGCTCTGATCGCGGGAGCAGTCAGCCTGATTTTGGGAAACAATATCGATTTTTCCGCTCTTTTGCCGAAAACAGACATCGGAACCTCTGACGTTCCGCAATTGGTTTCCGTGTCTTTGCAGGATACTTTGCTGAATATCGTTCCTTTAAATCCCTTTGCGGCGTTAAACGGCGAAAATATTTTGCAAGCCATCTTTATTGCCGTCGTTTCGGGAATCGCTTTGTCGTTTTTGCGCGAATCCTCAGATCCCGCAAAAAAAGAAAAAGCAGAAAACCTCTTTAAGGTTTGTTCGGGATTGTCGGAAATAATGTTCATCCTGATACGGTGGATTATGTTTTATGCGCCCGTCGGCGTTTTCTCCTTGGCCTTTGATACTTTTGCAAAAAACGGTTTGGGCATCTTGACGCCGCTGTCAAAATTCGCTCTGACGGCTTACGGCGCATTCTTGTTCCAGATGTTCGCCGTGTATGCCGTTATGTTGAAATTTGCAGGATGGAATCCCCTTTTCTTCTTTAAAAACATCAGAGACGTCATGTTGACCGCTTTTGTAACGCGCTCAAGCGGTGCCGCTTTGCCTCTGTCCATCGAAACTGCCGAAGAAAAATTAAATATTCCTGAAAATATTGCTTCCTTCTCTTTGCCTCTCGGCGCTACCGTCAACATGAACGGCGTTACGATACAGCAGTGCTTAAGCGTCTTTTTCATCGCTTCGGTTTGCGGGGTTACACTGGATTTCTCTCAACAAATTACCGTCCTGTCCGTCATTTTGCTGGCGTCCGTCGGAACGGCAGGAATTCCGGGCGGCGCCGTCATCATGCTGTTAACCGTCCTGCAAAGCATCGGATTGTCCCCGGAACAAGGTTCAAACGCCGCCGCAGCTTATACTTTGCTTTTAGGTATTGATGCTTTGCTTGATATGGGGCAAACTTGTTTAAACGTAACCGGCGATCTGGTCTGTGCCGCCGTCGTGGCTAAAACAGAAACAAAAAAGGATTTGTATCATGACTGAAAATAATATGCCGTTTTCTTTTTGGGCTAAACGGGGGCTCGCCCGTTTCACCGACTATTTGATTTGGGGGATCATCTCTTCTTTCATTATTCTGGCGTCAAGCATGTGCAACGCTTTTCAAAATATTGACCCCATTTATTGCGTCTATGCGGCGTTGTTCGTCGCTTTCCTGATTTATCCCGTCGTCGAAGCAGCTTGCGTCGCCCGTTTCGGAACAACCGTCGGCGGAAAGTTAACGGGAATTTCCATCCTGACAAAAAACGGCGAAAAGCTTTCTTTTAAAGCTTCATTAAAACGTGCTTATCTCGTTTATGCCGTCGGACTCGGATGCTTTTTGCCGGTGTTGTCTTTGCTTTGCCTGCTGGTAACCGTCGTCCTTGCAATCAAAGGAAAAGAATTCCTCTGGGACGCCAAAAGCTCTGCCAACGTCCAAAGCGAAAAGTCTTCTTTGTTCGCAAAAATCATTTTAACTCTGTTTTATATCCTGCTCTTTGCCGGCGTGGGATTCGCGGCTAAAAATACTTACAACCTCTTTAACCAATCCAACGTCGAAAACGTCATCTTTATGCAGTACTGGGAAGACAGCCGGCCAATTATGGAAGAAATTATTTCCGAAGAAGCTTTTGCTTCTCCCGAAAACGTTAAAAAGACCGCTGAAAATCTGAAAAAATTGCAACAACTCATCTTAAAATACCATCAGGATTACGATGATTTGTATTTAGAACAGTTGCAAAGTATAAAAGATATCCCCTCTCCGGAAGAAAAAGTCCGCGTCTTTCATGAAATTGATGCCCGTTCCGAAGCTTTGCGCATGCACTGGTTCGCCCAAAGCTTGAGATTGAGCATGTTGGAAAATATCGTTGCTTTCTTTGACGAAGCAAACGGCAAATATCATTTTGAAAACGGTCAACCCGTTTTTGACGATCCCGACTTGATGCAGGCTTATCAAAACTTTATCCTGCAAATATCGGGCGCCTCGCCGGCTTCTGAAAATACGGCCGCCCAAGATAAAGCCGAGACCTTGCCGTCATTGGAAATCACCGATGAAGGAGCAAAAGAAATAAAACCGGAAACGAAATAAAAAAGGGAGGCTTGCCTCCCTTTTTTATTCCTTAAAGAGAAACTAATCCCAGAAGCAAGTTGCACCGGTTGATTCCATATTTTCGCCGTTTTCCAATCCCTTGACCATCGTCTGGGCAATCATAACCCCTGTCGGATCCTGCATTCCCAACTGGCAAATAAAATAGTTCGGAATATACGTACTGGAAGCGGGAGAATATCCTGCGGACAGAATATAGAAACCGGCGCCGAGCGGTTGACCGTAACCGTCAGCCAACAAAGCCGGCGCCTTTTCTATCAAGCCGACAAAGCGTGAATTTTGCGTTCCTGCCGCAATAGACTTCGGAATAGACATGGCATTAGCTCCGGCGTAACGAACCGGCACGGGAGCATAAGTAATGGCATACATTACCGCGTTGGGATCGGAGCACATGGCTTCCATATCTTGGAAAGCCTTGTTGACGCAAAAATAAACCGTCGTATATCCCGGCATATATTTAAAACCGTAAGGCAAATATTGCGAAGGGTCGTTTTGCGGTTCGTTAAACGTCGGCGTACCGGCTTCGTCAACCGAGACGACCGTCGTGTATTCGCCGATACCGGCCCAGTCCCAGTTCCCTGCTTCCAAAAATCTGGCTCTCAATTTAGAAACAACGGCGTTATGTTGAGTCAGCAGGTTCTGAGCCAATGCTTCATAGACAGGAACGACATAATAATCTGCATCTTTTGTTTTTTCGCGCAGATTGCCAAAAGTAATTATTCCCATTAAAGAAGCCAGAATTAGCCAGAAATACATGGTTGTCCTCCGCTAAAAAAGAAAGCGCGGGGAAACTTTTTTGTTTCTCCGCGCTTTTTCAAGATCAGTTGGTCTTACGCGGCGCCGGCATTGCGTGTAACATACCATTGCTGTCATAGACCATGTTGGGGAATTGGAAGCGAGAGGGGTTAAAGTAGCAGTATGTATGAGCCACGGCTTTCATACTATCCTGCCACACGCCGCCCTGGTTCCAGTTATAGCCGGTACTGGTTGTACTAACCGTACCTAAAGCCACTTTCCAACCGTACACTTCGTCATCACTCCCCCTAGGTATCTCTTTACCCGCAGCATCGACCGTTATAACCGCTGTACTGACTGACGTTGCAGGCTGATAAATAGAAGCTCTGTTACTCGAAAAAGTGATGTTTTCAAGGTTGTAGTAGACATAGCTGTCATCTTCCGCCCCGCCTGTCGATACGCGCATATCAATATAGTTAACCTTACCGACTTCAATAGCCGTCGGAGTAACGGTCATAACAGGGACATATCCGTCGGGACACGGCCCTTCGTCAAGTCCCGATATTGACACGTTCTTTCCGTTTTCTTGTATTGTCAACGTATGACCCGGAGCCGGAACTGCTCCCAAGAACGGATGTGTCAAACATGCCGCATTGGTTGGACAGGTCGAATATCCGTCGTTAACATTTCCACTAAAATAGTCCACCTCTATATAATGCTTATTAGCCGCATCCTCATCATGATCTTTGCAGGTCGCTCCGCCTTTTAAGTATGTTTGCATCCCTCCATCACTTCCATTGCCGCAATAGACCTCCCAAGCGCCTTCAGTCAAGGCTCCTCCTGTGGTTTTTACAGCCTTTGGAATATCATATTCGCATGTGTGTTCATCACATGGCCACCCGCCGTATGCATAAGTATTAGACAGAACATAAATGCCTTTATTTATATAGTTCGGCAAAATATCGGCCAAATGGGCTCCTCCGCGGGAAGTCAGTTTGATATCGTTCATAACGGAAACAAATGCCGGATCAACCTCGTATCTGGAATAATCAATGTTTGTAGCATATCCCGGAATATTTTCTGAAACTGTATTGTTTCCATAGTAGGTTGACGCCAAACCTCCTTTTAATTCAGGTGATTCCAACTGATTTTTAATGGTTTCGGAATCAATGGTGTCGTCCAACTTATCAGAGGCAAGAGTTCCGTCATCATTATATTTCGGCGTAGCAAGAGACCGAACCGCATAGCCATAATCGGCTTCTGCAGTTGGCTCATTCTTTAAAGCAATCTTAAAAGGAGAGAAACCCGGCATATTTGCAGTTGCCGTACGTGCATTCATATAAAAAACAGCATCGTTATTGTCGCCGGTCTTCTCGTCCTCTTTCCAAGAATCTGTTTTAATAGCATTTGTGTAGCCAGTTCCTAAAGCAAAGAGGCCGCCTCGTTGACTGGTATATTTGTGCTGACTCGCTGCCAAAACCGCTGTAGCAACCGGCTCACCACTGGTATTCGGAGCATACATTGTCATGTGTCCGCCAGGTGCTCGCCCGATCAAATTCACTCTCATCCGTTCATTAGAGCCTAATTGCAAACGACCGCCGTTTTGAGAATTAGTCGCCCCCGACCCTAATGCTTGTAAAGAAACATCTGCGGAATAAAGCATCGGATTGCTTTGCCCATTGGATTGCCAATTATCAGAACCTCTAAAGAAGACATCACTTGCCTCTTTTGACGTTGATCCGTGAAGGACTAAAGATTTATTATAAGCGAAGCCTGAATGCACTGCCAAAAATACTTGGTTTCCATTTGTATTCCTATATGACGTAGACATTGAAAAAGGAATATCGGAACGGCCGTAAAGATTTAATCCGCCAACCATACGGTTGGGCGCATTAGCTGCTGCCGTCCAATTATTCGCAGTGGTAGAACGCAGAAATAAGCCATAGCATGAGCTAGAAGAACCTGTCCCCGAAGTGCAGTTCGTATTCAGGTTAATCCCTTTCCCTTCGCCGCTTCCTCCTTTAATATTCACGGATCCGTTGGATGCCGTCAGGAACATATTATCTCCCGACTGGACATCGTATCTCCCGCCGGCCGTGATAATACTGTCCCCTGTGACGTTTTGTTCAAAAGAATTTCCCCCCTCATAAATTGCGCCACTGGTCAATGAAACTTCCGCGCCGCCTGCCGCCATGTATGCGTCTAAATCCGTTACGCCCATCTCTCCGCCGGCCGTCGCCGCACGAACTTCGCCTTCCCCTAAAGTAAAGGTCGTGTTCTCACCTTTCGTTATGGAAACGTCCGCATCTTGCATTGTCAATTCCGTATTGGAAATCGTCGTCGCCGCGTCAGCATCCCAGTCATTATTCCGTGAATCACGAACTATAATCTTGCCGTTCACGACTTCCAAACCGCCGGAATGGCGAATACGGTGCGCCCCCGTGCCCATACCGGACATATCAATGTCCGTGAACATGCTGTTCGCTTCAGGCAGACCGTTCACCGCATGACGGTATAAAAAGTCACCGCCGATCCCGGAAGTATACGTCGTCGTCGCGACAACCCGGCCTTGTCCGGGTTGCCACCCGCCCGCCGGGAAAAATTGCGTCACATCGTCAATTTCCCAAATTCCCTGCGCGCCAATCGCTTTGTTCGCTTCCGCCGCATTGCCCGGAAACAACGCATTCAACGCCTGCGTCGAACGAATGTACCCTCCGTCCGCACCGATCATCGTCGCAATGCGCGCCGCACGGCGGTCGTCAAGTTCGTTACCGGCTCCGCCGGCTTGCGTTCCGGAGGAAATTAAACCCGTAATCTTCCAACGGTTACACGCGTCCGTCAACGAACCGTCGGGATTGGTGTCGTTACACGGGCGTTCCCGACGAATGCCTACCCGATAATCGTCAACAAGCTTATTCCCTAACGTTCCGTCCGCCTGTATAAACGATGCCGGCAAATAAGGACGCAAATCGTCCAATGTCAGAACCTGCACATCATTCGCCCATGCCGCTATGTTCGCATAATTCGAATCAATATAGGACGAAACCGCATCTCGAAGCGTCTTCATTTGCCCCGCAATCGCAACTTCTTCCATTTCCGCCGTACGATCCGCAGTCTGGCGCACAACCATCGGGGACATCATCGTCATTAAGCCCAACAACGCTATCGCTTCAAGCATTAATGCTCCGCGTTCGTCACTGCCTTTATAAATATTTGTCATGGCCTTGTCTCCTCTTTTACGGCCGCCCGAAAATATGTACGCACGGCAAAACTTTCTCTTCTATTTTCAGGCTAAAACGCATAAACCTTCAATTTCAACAAAAAAAGTATATATCTGACGTCATAAACCCCAGAAATCCGCCATTTTTTAAAAATTATATCTAAAGTCATAATATAATTTTATTATATTTTTCAATGTGATAGATAATTTCTCAAATGATCGGAAATAACTTCATCCGCCGGCGGCATCGGATATTTATCCCGTTCCAGACCCAAAAAACATACATCTGTCCACGAAATCTCCTGTCCTTCTTTCGGAGTCGGATCCCCCGACCAAGAAAAACAGATAAACAATTCCATATTTAATATAAAAGCTTCGTATTCAAATACCGTCTTTTCAAACTGATGCATCTCGGACGGTAAAACCGTAATGTTCAGTTCTTCCTCCAGCTCCCTCGCCAAAGCTTCCTTCGGCGTTTCGCCCGCTTCTATCTTGCCGCCGGGATATTCCCACAAACCTGCAAGGCTTTTCCCTGCAGGACGGCGCGCCAACAGAAGTTTCCCGTCTTCTTTCTTGACCAACGCCGCCGCGACAACATTCAATATCCGTTTTTCGTTCATCTCTTGCGCGCTTCCCATATCGATTTCGGATCCGGTAAATCGCCGCTGTTAATGTCAATAACTTCAAACCGATACATCTTTAGCGTCGACGACCAATAATCCGCAGGCAATCCCGCTTTGCGTTTCAAATGCATCAAAAATTCCTTCGGCGTCGAAAACGTGTCCCATACCGACGGCAAAAACAACGCTTTGTTCTCGCGTTCGCGCAAAACAAAGCCGTCCCTGTGCGGACGCATCTTTTTCAAAAGGTCTTCTTCGCTTTCAAACTTTAGCGGAACTTTCGGCGTCAAAAGGGAAATCGATATTTCAGCGTCTTTGATTTCGTCTTCACCCAAAGGCGCAAAACGAAAATCCTGAAAAGCCGCCGCATAGGCGTTTTCCGAAACGTCCCTGATAATCGAACGCGTCGGTTCCGATGAACCTACGCTGCCCCGTAACATGCCGTTGTAATATAAACTGACAAAAACAGCCCCTTTCTTGCTTAAATCGTCGGCATAACGGGATTCCCTGACATAAAGCGGGCGTCCCCGTTTGAAGCCGGATAAAATCGAATGTGCCGCTATCCTCAGCAAATCTTCCTGATTTTCCTGCAAAAGTTTCTCAAGCTTTTCTTTACGTTCTTCTTCCGACAGCTCGGTTTCATACACGCCCGCCGCAAGATAGCCCGAAACTTTCTTCGACGGTGCAAATTCGTCCGCCGACGTCCCCCGCGCCAGAATTTTTACTTCCCCGTCATGCTCCGAGGCATAGTGCAACAGACCCTTTACTGGCAAAAGCCCCGTTAAATGACGCTTGTTCAACGACTGATATTCTTTCTTTTCCAATCGCTTTATAACATAGTCCGCCCGTTCAAGAACGTCTTCGTACGTCTTGGCATCATTGAGCTGAGAAACAACAATAACAACCGTTTCTGGACCGCCCCAAACCGCATCAATTAAATCGGAAACCTGCAAAACGCTGGCATCACCCACCAAAACAGGCAAAATTTTAACTTCGGGCGGAAATAATGCCGAAATAAAAGGAAGTTGTACTTCCGCCCCGTATTCCGATGCGTGCGGCGCATCATCGCGCGTTATCCCGGGAATCTGCGACAAGCGTTCCGCCGTCGCCGTGTCTATTTCAAACCTTCTGTCCGGCATTTCCCAAAATTTCGCTTCGGGAACAACCATACCGAAATAGCTTTTGTTCATCGGCGCATACAAAATGACAACCCGCTTTAAAAACGGGCGCACCCTTTTTAAATAAGCGTATCCTGCCGCCGTAACACGCCCGGATAAAAATATCGACGATGACGGAACGATTAAAGCTTTCGGTATCTTGCCGTCAGGACGAAAATGTCGATCGGCTGAAACCAATAATTCTTTTACCGTGTGTTTCAGATCCTTTGCCTTTTCCGGATACAACGAACCGAGAGCTACCGGATAGCGAATCTTTTGAACAATCGGATTGTCGCCGCTGTCCGCGCCTTGCGCCTGAACCGAAAAAAAACAAAACAACGCGGCAAACAAATAACCCAGTCTCATTCTATTTCCTTTAAACAACCGTATATCGACTGTATCAGGTTATGTATTAAATCCGTATAAAAATTTTCGCCCGGATTTAATCCGACGCCCATCGGATCGGCTTCGCCGACTTTAACCGAAAGCCCCTCGGTTAAAACGGAAATCCGGTTTTTAGAAAATTGCGGCGAAACAAACAGACAGGTCTTGCCCGCCTTTGCCATGCGCCCGCGAAGCTCCATCAAACGCCCCGCTCCGGCAGAAGACCCGCCGACCTCTACCGCACCGAGCGATTTTAATCCGCATGTCCGTTCAAAATATAAAAAAGCATCATGAAAAAATAAAAAATTATCTCCCCTCAGCCCCGAAAACTTGTCTTTTATCTCTTTTGTCAGAGCGGACATTCGTTCTTTGAATCGTTCGGCATTCTTTAAATATAAATCCGCGTGTTCGAAATCCGCACGAGACAAAGCCTTTGCAACAATTAGAGCCGCCTGCCCCATGTTGTCGGGCAACAGCCAAAAATGAGGATCCGTTTCTTCGCTTTCCGCTCCCTTGCGCAACGGGCGCGCTTTAAGCAACAGTATCCCGTCGCCTTGCATGACGGGAATGCTCTTTCCCGTTGCCTGAGCCGCTTCCAATGCTTTGGGTAAAAAGCCCTCCAACATCTTGCCGTTCCAAAAAACAACGTCGGCATCCGATAATTTTTTCATATCGGACGGCTTTAACCGATAATCATGCGGCGAAACGTTTGCGGGCAACAAAAGATCCGGTTCTCCCGCTCCCTTCATAACCGCAGAGACAACCGAATGCAGCGGCGCCGTCGAAACGACGACCCGAGGCGCGTCAGCCTCAGCCGCGGCAGCAAAAAACAAAAAAATCGCAAAAACGGCAAATCGCATAAAAAATGTCCCTCTTAACGGATTTTTTGTTATATTATTACATTCTTTCGCAAAAACAAGGCGTTGAAAAAAATGGATGCAAAAATACTGAAAAAAAGAAAAAAATCCTGCTTTGAACCGCACGATCACGAAAAATGCGTCACGAATGCCTTATTCGTCGCCGAAGAACTTTGCAAAGCCAGAAATCTGCGCCTGACGGATTTGCGATTCGCCGTTTTGGAAAAAATATGGCGCAGCGATACTCCCGTCGGAGCTTATGAAATTCTGGACTCTTTGAAAAACGACTTTCCGAAAGCCGCTCCCGTCAGTATTTACCGGGCTTTGGATTTCTTGGAAGAAAATTCATTGATTCACAAGTTGCCCGCAGAAGGATGCTTTATCGGATGCCGTTTCCCCGAAGAAGAACATACCCCCGTGTTTTTGGTTTGCTCGGTTTGCAAAAAAGCCGAAGAAGTAAAAATCGAAAAAAACATGAAAGAGTTAAAAAAAGCCGCCGCCGCCATCAAATTTAAACCCAAAAAAGCCTGTATCGAATTGTACGGAGTCTGCCCGTCATGCCGCAATTAACCGATATGCCGGTCGTATCGTTGAAAAACGTATCCGTCAATGCCGGCGCACTGCGCATTTTGGAAAACATATCGCTGGAAATACCGAGAGGGCGTATCGTTACGCTGATCGGTCCGAACGGCGCAGGAAAAACGACCTTGTTAAAAGTCGTTCTGGGCATTATTCCCCCAAGTTCGGGAACCATTGAAAAAGCCGACGGGGTAAAAACAGGCTACGTTCCCCAAAAATTCCAAATCCCCTTGTCCGTTCCGATGACGGTCAAACGTTTTTTATCTTTAAACACGGAGCATCCGAACGAAAAAAAACAAGCCGTCATGGAGGAAACGGGAATTTCGCATTTAATGCGGCGCCAGATTCATCATTTGTCGGGCGGCGAAATGCAACGCCTTTTATTGGCAAGAGTGTTGCTTGAAGATCCGGATTTGCTGGTCTTGGACGAACCCGCTCAAGGATTGGATCCCGTCGGCGAAGAAAATTTCTACGCCTTGATCGATTCCATTAACAAAGAAAGAGGTTGTGCCATATTGATGGTTTCTCACGATTTGCATGTCGTTATGGCTAAAACGGATCAAGTCATTTGCATAAACAAACACATCTGTTGTTCCGGAAAGCCCGACGAAATCATTTCTTTGCCGGGATATGCGTCTTTGTTTAACGGATCGCATTCTCATTTGGCGCTTTACAACCATAAACATGACCATACGCACGAAAACAGCGGAGAATATAACTGTGTGGACTGAAGCTTTTTTCTGGCGTGCCTGGATCGCCGCCGCCCTGACAGCCGTCTTGGCAAGCCCCGTCGGATGCTTGATGATTTGGAAAAAAACCGCCTTTTTCAGCGATGCCCTGTCTCATTCGGCTTTGGCAGGCGTCTTGCTTGGAACGGCGTTGGGCATCGGACAAAACGCCGGCGTCGTTATGATTGTTTGTGTGTTGGCTTTGTTGCTTTCCAGAATTTCCGACCGCTTCCTCGTCGGAACGGACGTCTTGCTATTAATCGTCGGACAAACGGCGTTGTGCGCAGGGCTGGTCGGATTGGCTTATAATGAAAATTTAAGAACGGATCTGCTGGGCTATTTGTTCGGAGACGTCTTGTCCGTTACGAACAAAGACCTTTATTTTACGGCAATATGCGCCGTGATTTGTCTGGCATTATTGCTGCCGAATTGGAAAAAACAGGTCTTTATCGCCGTTAATCCCGATATGGCGCAAAGCGAAGGAATTTCTTTGCGCGTACAGTCCGTCCTGTTTATGCTGATTACGGCTCTGTTCGTTGCTTTGTCGTTAAAAACAACGGGTATGCTTTTGGTTTCGGCATTGCTGATCATTCCTCCCGCCGCCGCCCGTTTTCTAACAAGAACTCCCGAACAAATGGCCGTCGGAGGAATTTTAATCGGGCTTGCCGCCGTCAGCTTCGGTTTGTTTGCTTCCGTCACTTTCGATGCCCCCGCCGCACCTTCAATCGAACTTTGTTGTGCCGCTTTGTTCGTCTTTGCCTTGCTTTGCGAGCATTGTCATAAAAAAATTATATAAATCTTCTTGAGAAAAAAATGACCGCCGTTTATGGTGTATCCATATTATGATTAGAGTAAACGGGCTTTTATATGGCTAAAATTGAAGACCAACTTTTTTCCGATATTTATTTCACGCCGGAAAATATCGCCTATGTTCACGACGGAGAAACGCGTTACGGATTAAAAGAATTGTACGCCGACGATCTCCCCGAATTCAGAAAAGCTTTGGATGAAGGGTATAACGGGCGTTCCAGCTATTCGCTGTCGTTCGGTAACACAATGTACCGCGTCGAACGCGTCGCAACGTTGACAGGAATCCATTATTCAGCCCGCCGTATGCCGCGCAAAACACCCGATGTCGCCAGATTGGGGTTGCCCGAAAATCTGACAAATCACCTGATTTCGTTAAACCGCGAATCGGGCTTGTTGCTGTGGGGCGGACCGACCGGCGCCGGAAAAACAACGTCCATCTCTTGCCTTTTGCGCAAATATCTGGAACGCGAAGGCGGTTTCGCCTATACCATTGAAGATCCTCCCGAATTGCCTTTGGACGGCATTTATTCTTCAAAACGCGGCGGCTTAGGCTTATGCAAGCAAACGGAGCCTATCAATAATGATTGGGGCGAATCTTTGAAATCCGTTCTGCGTTGCAGACCCCGTTACATTTTGGTCGGCGAAATCCGTACCCCCGAATGCGCAAGCCAGATCCTGCGCGCCGCCACCAGCGGACACTTGGTTCTGTCAACCATTCATGCCAACTCGGTTGAAGACGCTTTGAATTCCGTCATCAAATATGCCACGGCAGGCGGATTAAACGAAGAATTGGCTGCCGACCTTTTGGGACGCGGTATCTTAGGGGTCATCCATCAAAAATTACAGGGCATCAAAACAATGTTCCCCGAATTGCGGTTCGTGTTCGCTAACCCCGACCCGACCTCTGCCGACCAGTTGCGCGTCGCCATTCGCGACCGTCAGCTGTCTTTGGGAACCTTGATGGAAGCGCAATCCGCCAGAATGTTCCAAGGAAAGCCTTTGTTCCGCGAACCGGAACCCAGATAAAAATTTATCACTCATATGAAAAAGCCCCGAACATTCGGGGCTTTTCTTTTAAAAAACTGAATCTTACAAACGGCGGCGCAACGGAGATGCCGGCGACAATTCCGCTTCCCACGGAAATAAAATCCATACGTCCTGATCCACGGGAACGACAAAATCGTCCACGACTTCCTGACCTTTCGGTTTGGCATACATCGTAACGAAATAAGCTTTCGGCATCAATTCGCGGATGATGCGCCCCGTGCGTCCCGAATCAACCAAATCGTCCACGACCAAAACGCCTTCACCGTCCCCTTCGGGAATCTTTAATATTGACGCTTTGCTGTCCCTGCTTTCTTCATCATAACTGGCAACGCATATCGTATCTATCCAGCGGATTTCCAATTCGCGCGCCAGCACCGCCGCAGGAAATAAACCGCCGCGCGTTACGCAAACGATCTTTTTTAAATCGTCGCGATCCAAAAGGCGTGATGCCAATGTACGCGCATCTTTGTGAAACTGTTCCCAAGAAATCGTCAGATATCTTTGTTCCGCCATTCTTTCTTCTCCGCCGTTAGAATGCAGTAAAGCCTTCTTTTACTTCATTTTTCGCCAGAATCAAGCTTTTTTAAAAAAAGCCCGTAAAGCCGCTTTATTTAAACCATGACGAAAATTCGTTCTTTCTGTCGGGAGGCGGCGGAACATCAGACTCCGATTTCTTCGGCCTTGTCGATTCTTCCTTTTTTACGGGAGGTTTCGCCTTTTCTCGGCGTATCATTTCACGTATCTGAGCCTTGATCGTCGGTCCGTCCCATTCTGCCATTCCTCTGATCCGCCCCAGCTCTTGCCCTTCGCCGTCGACCAAAAGCGTCGTCGGCAAGCCTAAAACCCCTGCCGCCATCGAAAAAGAATCACCGTCGTCAATATAAATATCCAAATCCGACAGCTCTTTTTTCGCCCACAGATGCCGAATTCCCGTTTGCGTTTCGCGCCCCGCCGCCAAAGCAATTACGTGAAATTTCAGCCCGCCCATATCCCGTTGCAGGCGGTTCAGCATCGGAAGTTCGACAACACAGCGCGGACAGTTCGATGCCCACATGTTCACGATTAATATTTTACCCTTAAAATCCTTTAAAGAAACCGTCTTGCCCCGTCCGTCCCTAAACGTTGCCGTCGGTGCGGGACGCGGAAAATCATACAGCTTAAACGTATCGGGCGCATTCAATCCTTTCATGCGCACATCAGCATAGGACGGCGACATTACCCCCAGAAAGAGGAAGACAAAAATAAGTTTTCTTGCTATCCTGCCCACGTTTTAACCTTAATAACCTTAAAAAATGTCAGCTTATCATACACGCTTTTACCCGAATCGATAAGGAGCTTTTATGAAAAAATTCCTGATTGCCGCTATTGCCCTTACCTCATTGGCCGCGTGCGGAAAAATGGGAAATTTGGAATATCCGCCCGGCGCCTTCTATCCCAGACAGTACCCCGCGCCCCAATTTCCGAAATCTCCCGAAAAAGCACCCGCTTTAACGGAAAATCATTCGACGGAAGATAAAAAGACTCCCGAAAACACGCAAAACGACCAAAAGCCGAAGGACGATAAAAATGACGCTCATCTCTTACAAAAATAACGTTCTGAATGTCGAAGACGTCCCCGTCCCCCTTATTGCGGACGCCGTCGAAACGCCGTTTTATTGCTATTCGGCGACTTTGTTGGAAAACGTTTTCCTCGACTTTAAAAACGAAATCCAAAAACGCCATCCCGACGCTTTGATCTGTTTTGCCGTCAAAGCCAACGCAAATCCCGCCGTTTTAAAAACTTTTGCCGATTTGGGCGCAGGCGCCGACATCGTTTCGGGCGGAGAGTTAAAGCTGGCTCTGAATGCAGGTATTCCGCCCGAAAAAATCGTCTTTTCAGGCGTCGGAAAAACAAAACAAGAATTAACCGATGCCGTCAATGCGGGAATCTGCCAAATCAACGTCGAATCCGAAGAAGAATTGATAATGATTGATGCCGTCGCCCGTTCGCTTTCCAAAACCGCCGACATCGCTTTGCGCATCAATCCCGATGTCAATGCCCACACTCATGAAAAAATATCAACGGGAAAAAAGGAAAACAAATTCGGCATTTCTTGGGAAAGCGCCAGAGCCCTTTATCAAAAGGCAAAAGAAATGAAAGGCGTCAATCCCGCAGGCATTGACGTTCACATCGGATCGCAATTAACCGAAACCGAACCTTTTGACAAAGCCTTTCAAAAAGTCGCCGACATGTTAAAAACCCTCATTGCCGACGGCATTGAAATCCGTCGCGTCGATTTGGGCGGAGGGCTGGGCATCCCTTATAAAGACGGCGAAAATCCGCCTTCTTTCTCCCAATACGCCGACGTCGTCAAAAAACATTTTCCCGAACAGAATCTTACTTTGATTTTTGAACCGGGCAGATGCCTGTGTGCCAATGCCGGCATTCTGGTTTCCCGTGTCGTGCGCACGAAAAAAACACCTGCCAAAACGTTTTTGATCGTTGATGCGGGCATGAACGATTTAATTCGTCCCGCCATGTACGACGCTTATCACAAAGCCGTCCCCGTCACGTTAAACGACAGCGCCGAAATTGAAAAATACGATATCGTCGGTCCCGTTTGCGAAAGCAGCGACGTCTTTGCCAAAGAACGCGCCATGCAAGCCTGCCGCTCCGACGAATTAATCGCGTTCCTGTCCGCCGGGGCATACGGTTCAACAATGTCCTCAAACTATAACATGCATCCTCTTGCCGCCGAAGTTCTGGTCAAAGGAGATCAGTTCGCCGTCGTCAGAAAACGTCAGGAAATAAACAATATTACGGAGCTGTGTTTGACGGCGCCGTGGCAGGAATAACCGTCTCCCCGCCGGATACGGGCGGTTGCGCTTCAATGTTCCCCTCTGCCTGAGGCAGAACGCGAACGGGCATTCCTTCTTCGGGCGACCTGTTTTCCGTCCCGTCTTTTAAGGGGACGGGTTGCATTTTTTTAAGACGCCCCGTGGCTTCGGGCTCGGAAATCGCGGACGGCAAGTCGGCTTGAGCCGAAAAATCGACGGAATCCAAAACCAATTCCGCCTTTGCCGCTTGGGCGGGCGGGCGTTCGAACCTTAACTCAAAGCTTCCCGTTTCTCCGGGCGGCAAAGCCCCTAACGGAGACGGTGCGGCGCGGTCAGCCAAAAACCTGCCGTTCGAAGAATAAAACACAACCTTGAACCGGCGCGGATAGGCATAGTCGGGCGATTGATTTTCCAATGATGCGTTAATAATCAAAAATTTCTTATAATCTTTTTCTATAAACTCGTACGTTACCGTCTTAAACGCCATCGGAATCGTTTTGACTTTATGGAAAAAGGTCAGCCACACCGCCCCCGCAATACATAAAAGAGACAGAAAAAACAACGGCTTTGACCATTCCTGCCAAAATGTCTTGTCGGGATAATCAACGGGGGTAAACGGCTCTTTAAATTCGGGGATTTTAAAGTCTTCGGGCAACTCCGTCCCCTCGGAAGGCGAATTGAAATCAAACGTCGGAGGTTCTTCCCCGTCATCATAAAAACCGAACTTTTCTTTTTTTTCTTCAAAAGCTTCGCCTTCGCGTTCATCGCCCGCAGGAGCATAAGATGACGCCGAAACATCCGAAAAAGCGGCATCTTGAGCTTGTTTGGCTTCCCGTTCCTGAGGTTCCCATTCCGCAGTTTTGCCTCCGCCGTTTAAAAAAGCCTGCCAATCGGGGGAATTGCCTTCTCCCGATGCATTGGGAAATGCCTGCCAATCCGGATTTTCGGATTTTCCTTCTCTGCCGAACGCCTGCCAATTCGGATCGGCTTTTGTTTCGGGAACGTACTCCTCCTGCGCATTGGTGCCGAACTTTCCTTGTCGGACATCCCATTCCTGTGCCGCCGATGAAGGCGCTTGAACGCCCAAATCAGGCATCCAGACCGTCCCGCACGAAGCGCAGCGCACCTTCTTGGCACGGCGCACCCGATCAGCCGGCGCATCATAGACCGTTTGACATTTCGGACACGTCAAAAGCATAAAAGCCTCTTTCGTTATAAATTCGGTTTTACTTCTTATAATATGCCCAAAATTTACATATAAAAGATTAACTTTGTGCATAATCTGTGTTTAATATACTCTCGTGTTTTGACATCAAGGAGTGTTTTTTGCGTGAATGCGCCCAACGTCATAGAATTTGATGCCGTCGGTCTGCGCTACGGGCAGGGTCCCGAAGTGCTGAAAGACGTTACATTCGCCTTGCCTTCGGGATCTTTTCATTTCCTGACGGGCGAAAGCGGCGCGGGAAAAAGCTCTTTGCTAAGTCTGATGTACCTGTCCAGAAAACCGACGCGCGGACATATCAAAATGTTCGGAAAGTCCGTACAAAATTCGTCTCGGGACGCCTTGCCGGAAATCAGAGCAAAAATCGGCGTCGTCTTTCAGGACTTCAGATTGCTTGACCATTTGTCGGCGGTGGATAACGTCGCTCTGCCCCTTAGAATCGCAGGTCTGCCCGAAGCCGAAGTCCAAAAACGCGTCGTCGAATTGCTGACTTGGACGGGCTTGGCATCCCATCTGAACGCAAAACCTCCGACATTGTCGGGCGGGCAAAAACAAAGCGTCGCCATCGCTCGCGCCGTCATTAACAGACCGCAAATTCTGGTCGCCGACGAACCGACGGGAAACATGGACGATAAAAGCGCCGCCCGATTGCTGAGGCTGTTCGTCGAATTGAACAGACGCGGAACTACCGTCATCATCGCAACGCATAACGAAGCCCTGATCCGTGCGTTTCCTTATCCGAGAATGCACCTGTCAAACGGCAGACTGTCGATTTTCCCCGCAGGATACGCCCCCGAAACCGCCCTGTTCAGGCAGGAGGAACGCCGTGTTTAGAAAAAACAGCGACCTGCCCTTTACGACCGATACATCCGCTTGGTTTTTGCCGTGGATGGTAATGCTTATGGTCTTTTTCGCCGGGCTGACAACCGCAGGCGCTTTGTCCCTGAATTCCATGCTGGGACGGTGGAGCCGTTCTATTTCAGGGTCTTTAACCGTCCAAATCCTGCCTTTGGAAGAAAACGGAAAAATCAATATTAAAAAAACTCAGCTGGAAACCGACGAAGTCCTTTCCGTTCTCAGAAAAACGGAAGGCGTCGCTTCCGCCAACGTCTTAACGGACAGCCAGTTAAAAGATTTATTGAAACCGTGGTTGGGCGATTCTTTCCTGTTGGATGACCTGCCCATGCCCAGATTGATTGACGTTCGGCTGATCCCCGATACCGTCGTCGATTTGGATAAATTAAAAAACGTTTTGGCTAAACGCGCGCCGAACGCTTCCCTGGATATTCATAAACTGTGGTTGGGAAAATTGGTCAATCTGGCTCAAACGCTGAGCTTGCTGGCTTCTTCTCTCTTGGCTTTGGTCATCGCGACGACATCCATCATCGTAATTTACGTAACGTGCTCGGGATTGGACGTCCACAGACCCATCATCGAATTGCTTCACTTAATCGGCGCTCACGACGATTATATCGCAAAACAGTATGCAGAACGCATCGCTTTTCTGTCTTCTTTGGGTGCCGTGATCGGTTTCGTTCTGGTCTTGCCCGTCATCTTTATGGTGTCTTCCCTTGCCGAAGGAATCAGAGGCGGATTACTGTCCGAAGCCAGATTCGATGTTTGGTCGTGGATTTTGCTTTCCCTGATTCCCGTTTTCGCCGTCTTGCTGTCCACATTGACGGCTTATTGGACGGTACAAAGAACTTTAAGGCGTTTGATGTGAAGCTGAAATCCAAAAAATTCGCCGCGCTTTTTATGCTCTGCCTCCTCTTGATGTGGGGCGTCGGCTTGATCTTGTTCGCTCAACGCGTCCGAAACGCCGAAATCGACGAAACGGCTGAAACCGATGCCATCGTGACCCTGACCGGCGGCACGGATCGCGTCGCAACGGGTACCGCTTTATTGAAAAACGGAAAAGCCAAAAAATTGCTCATCTCGGGCGTTAATCAGTCCGTCGACTGGAGCCTTTTGTCACAAACCATCGAAACTTTGCCCGAAGACATCGCCGATAAAATTACTTTGGGACACGTCGCCCTCGATACTTGGGAAAATGCGTTGGAAAGCAAAAACTGGATGTTAAAAAACGGCTTTTCTTCCTTAAGGTTGGTAACTGCCGCCTATCATATGCCCCGAAGCCTCGCGGAATTTAAAAATGCCATGCCAGATTTCTTTATCGTTCCCCATCCCGTCTTTCCCGCAAACTTTAAACATGACGAATGGTGGAAATATCCCGGAACCGCCGCTTTGCTTATTTCGGAATATAACAAATTCCTGTTGGTATCCTTGCGCCAGGCGTTACCCTTTTTCCCTAAAAAATCAATCCCCGACCCTCAGTGAGTGTTAAAATGAAATATATTCGTTCGATCCTGTTTAATCTGTTCTATTTCATTTGGACGTTCTGTCTGTCCTTTATCGGGTGCCTGACCGCTCCGTTGCCCAGAAAAGCCATCATGGGTATTGCAAAATTCTGGTCCGTCACCACCATGAAAGCCATGGAAGTCCTGATCGGATTGAAATACCGCGTCGAAGGAATTGAAAATTTACCTGAAAATTCCGCTTTCATTATTGCTTCAAAGCATCAATCCGCTTTTGAAACCATCGCATATCACGCTATTTTCCCGCACCCCGTTTTTGTTTTGAAAAAAGAACTGCTGTGGTTGCCTTTGTTCGGGTGGAATTTGTTGTTGACGGGATGTATCCCCATTGACAGATCGTCAGGCATGAAAGCCATGCGTTCCATTCTTGAAGGTACTCAAAAGCGTTTAAAAGAAGGCTACCCCGTCGTTATTTTCCCCGAAGGAACCAGAACGGCGCCCGGAACAACCGTAAAATATAATCCGGGCGTCGGATTGCTCTATGAACAATGTGATGTCCCCGTTATTCCCGTCGTTTTAAACTCGGGAGAATTCTGGAAAAGGAAAGCTTTCGTCAAACAGCCGGGAACAATCACGGTGAAAATCCTGCCTCAGATGCCCAAAGGATTGCCGAAACGCGAATTTATAAACCGTCTGCAAAGTGAAATCGAAAACGCTTATAAGACTTTGAAACACTGAACTTAAAGCCCCGTCGGATACGGGGCTTTTCGTTTCTAAATAAAAACGACGGCATTCGTTTCAGACGATTATTTTTTCACTCCACTCCGCAATCGCCGTTAAAACCGTTTCGGCAGAAGCATTCCTTTTCAATATCAGACGTTCTTGTTCATCAGCGATGCATAAAATGTCCGTCTTGCGCTCCGTACGTTTCCCCGTTTCCAAATAATGGCGCAACCTTATTGCAAAAAATGCCGCCTTAGACAATGCCGCCGCCTGTGCTTCATAATCCTGATCAAAAATCAAAGCGTGAACGGCTCCGTGATAAAGACAAGATGCCCCGAACACCAAAGATTCCCGTATTTCTTTTTGTGAAAACGGGGCTATAAAATCTTCCAACCTGCCGATAATCGGTTTCGTATCAAAATACAAATTCAGAACATCAAAACGAGGCCATTTTCTCAACACCTCTGCCGAACAGACAAAACCGCACGCTTTGTCCGAAAACGGCATGCTTTTTACCGTTTCTCCGTACGCTTTTATTTCTTGAATTCGGCATTCGTTTAAAACGACAACCATATCAATGTCGCTGTTTTGCGTCGCTTCTCCGCGTTTATAACTGCCTTGCAATCCGACAAACAAAAGATTTCGCCCGAAAACGAACTGCAGCTTTTCACAAAAATCCCCTGTCCAAGCGTTGATGTCTAACAAGTTTTCCTCCACAAAAAAGCCTGTCGGGGCAACAGCTCCGACAGGCGTCGTGTTTCAAAACAAATCTCAGGCTTTAACTTCTTCGACCGTTTTTTCGGATTTTTCCGTTTCCGTTCCTTCAGCTTTTGCCTTCAAACGTAAAAAGACATAAGAACACAAAGGAACGCTCAGCAAATACAGAATGCCGACAACGCCGACCGTCAGCCACGGTTCATAGACCAGCGCCCCCGCGAACAAACCGGCACACGCCAGAACGGGAATGACAAAGCGGACGGGAATGCGGAATTTCTTTAACGAAATCGTCGGCAAACGTGACGCCATTAAAAACGCACTGATAAACAGGAATAATTCAACGAACCACCCCGAACGCAGGAACGGCGCCTGAAAATAGAAATACAGCATAATCGGCGTCAATGCGACCAGAGCTCCGCCCGGAGCAGGCAGACCGACAAAGAAATGCTTCCAATAATTCGGCAACGGATCATCGTCCAGCATGATGTTAAAACGAGCCAAACGCAATGCGCAGCAAATCGGTACCAACAAAGCAAAAATCCAGCCGACGGGAGACGTTGTTCCCAATCCCCAGAAATACATCAGCAAGCCCGGCGCAACGCCGAAGCAAACGACATCGGACAAAGAATCCAATTCCGCACCGAAATCGGACGTTCCTTTAAGCATACGGGCAACGCGCCCGTCCAAAGCGTCAAAAACCGCCGCCATCAATATGGCAAACACCGCCCATTGAAAACGTCCTTCCATGGCAAAACGGATTGACGTTACCCCGGAAGACAGCGCAAACAGCGTTACCAAATTCGGCGCAATACGGTTAAGCGGCAAATCTTTTATCCGCTGACGAGGACTTTTTAACATTTTACGATACGACTCCTTCACGACCTTTACCCTTTACGGAAACATCGGCCAAAACGGTTTCTCCGGCAACGGCGATTTGTCCTTCAACGACTGACGGAGCAATGTCTTTGGGCAAATAAACGTCCAACCGACTGCCGAAACGAATCAATCCGAAACGTTCGCCGGCTTTCAGTTCGCGCCCTTCTTCAACCTGGCACAAAATACGGCGCGCAACCAATCCCGCCACCTGAACAAACGCTATCTTATGACCCGTTACCGTTTCCATAACCAGCTGATTGCGTTCGTTATTTTCGCTTTCCTTATCCAAAGACACGTCAACAAACGCACCCGGACGATAGACTATCTTGGAAATCTTGCCGCTCATCGGCGCGCGATTAACGTGAACGTTAAATACGCTCATGAAAACGCTGATCTTCGTCATCGGTTCAGAACCAAGCCCCAATTCTTCGGGAGGAACTTCTTCGGCTATCTTGCTGACAACACCGTCGGCGGGACTGATTACAAAATTGTCCCCCTTCGGCGTAACGCGTTCCGGATCACGGAAAAAATAATAACACCATACCGTCAATACGATGCCTATCACGCCCAAAGGACGGCAAAGCATCCATAACAACATCGTTACGGCCGCAAAAATTCCGACAAAACGCCACCCTTCCGTATGAATGGGGGGCAAAACGTAACGCCGCCATGATAAATCTACTCGGGACATATAAGGCCTCCTGAAAATTAAAGTCTTTTTGTTTTAAGCGATTCCTTGACCGCTTAAAAGTATTTTTTCACTTCTCTTGCTATTTTTCCGCTTTTTTGGGCAAAACAAATACTTGATTCGGATAAATCAAATTCGGATCTTTTATTTGGTCTTTATTCGCACGATAAATCGTTACATAGGCAAAGCCGCTGCCGTACAAATGTTTCGCTATCGTCCATAAATTATCTCCCTTGACTATCCGAACGCGACGCTGTTTCGACGTGTCGGCTCCTTTCGCCACGGAAAACGGAACTTCCGCTCTGGCAGAAACTTTGCCCCGTTCGTCGGCTTTGTCCGCACGCAACGTGTAAGAGCGACCGTTTTCCATGGTTCTGTACGATTTGAACGACCATTCGCCGTTTTCCGTCGTCTTAGCAGACCCTAAATACACGTTATCAAGATACAGGCGAACTTCGCCTTCGCCTTGTACCGTTCCGCGAACGACAAAAACTTTGCCGTTATAGTTCGCCGACATAATGTTGACATAAGACGTTTCTGATGCTTCAGGCCCTTGCAGAACCTTGACGTCTTCGGCATCCGACGACATCAAAACCGCTATCGTGTCGTCCTGTTTCTTTGTTTCGGGAACCGTCACCACAACTATTTCGGCTTCTTCCCGCGACCGCACTTCGTCGTTTTTCAGCCACAGTTCGTGCGTCCCGACAATCAACGGATCCGACGGAATATAAACCCATTCCCCGCGATCATCCACGCTGACTGAAGCCAAAACGTTCTCTCCGTCCATCAAAGACAGCGTATCATTCGGAATGCCGCGTCCCGCCGCAACCATGCTGCCGTCGGGTTCGACTCGGACTATATCAAAAACAGGGCGACCGACTTCGGCTTCAACGGCAACAGGCTTCGACGGCTGATCATAAGTGTCGGCCTGTTCCAATTCTTCCGTAAAAAAAGTTGCCGACGATGCGCTTTCTTCCTTCCCGGCGTTCCAGCTCCAATATATGTACCCGCCGACCCCGATTAACACAACCAGCGCAACACCCGCAAATATCTTCTTTTTCACAACAATCACCCTAAAAAAATAAAAAAAACTCAAAACCCTCTTGCAGGAAAGCAAATATCGCGTTATAAGCCTTCTTGTACTTTCGGAGTGTAGCTCAGCTTGGTAGAGCACTACGTTCGGGACGTAGGGGTCGTAGGTTCAAATCCTATCACTCCGACCAAATCAGGGTTCGTGTCAACGAACCCTTTTTTGTTAAAAAGATCCCTTCCTTATTCGTACTTCCACCTGACGTCCCTCTTGCGTCGCACGATCCGCAGAAACCATCGCGGGCAATCCTGATTCGGGTTTCATATCAATATATATCTTTTCGGGCAGAACACCAACCTCTAAAAATACATCTGCAACCGATAATGCCCTATGATACGCTTCATACGCCGCATTCGATGATGTCCCGCGATAGCTTTCATAGCCGACAATGCATACATCCGCATGCGCATACTTCGCTTTATACGCAACTTTGCCGACTTCGTTCCTGCCCGCATCGCTCATCCGAACATGCCCGTATTCAAAATTTACAAAATAATACGGCTCCCATAAATTTCCGTCACACGCCGCTTCCCGCAGCCGCCCCTCAAAAACACTGCAGCCGGTGCAAAAAATTATCGTCAGTAATAAAAACTTTCTTTTCATTTCGGCGTCCCTTGTGGTAAACAAGTATCTGTTCCGGCGCGGATGTGGTGGAATGGTAGACACAACAGACTTAAAATCTGTTGAGGCTTGTCCTCGTGCGGGTTCGAGTCCCGCCTTCCGCACCAGAACCAACCCATTGTGACACAGAGGCGCTTTTTGCGCTTCTTTTTTTTACCCGTTTCGTAAATTTACCCTTTTCATGAAAAAGGCGGGAAAATTTCCCGCCTTTTTCTTTGCTTCGTTACGGCAATAATTTCGCCGCACGCTTCGTTTCGTAAGCTTCCTTCTTCTGGCGACGCTTCGTATGGAATTTTTCGCGACGGCGCACAAATACCACAAACAACATCGGAATAATAAAAATACCGAATGCCGTCGCGACAATCATGCCGCCGAACACCGTCGTACCAATCGAACGACGCGCCATAGCGCCCGCACCGGATGCAATGACCAACGGCAGCAACCCTAATATAAACGAAACCGCCGTCATCATAACCGCACGGAAACGCAAATGAGCCGCTTCCGTCGCCGCTTCTTCCGGAGACAGACCTTCCTCGCGCAAGTCCTTTGCAAACTCAACGATCAAAATCGCGTTCTTGGACGCTTGAGCAATCAGCAAAATAAAGCCGATTTGCGCATACACGTTGTTCACCAGACCGAACGTGTAAATAAAGATCATTGCCCCCAACAAGCCGACCGAAACCGACAGCAAAACGGGAATGGGAATCATCCAGCTTTCGTACAAAGCCACCAAGAACAAATAAGCAAACAAGAATGCCAACACCAAAATCGATGCCGTCTGTCCTGCCGCTTCGCGTTCTTGCAAAGACATACCCGTCCATTCGTATTCATAGCCTTTGGGCAGCACTTCTTTGGAAATACGTTCCATTTCCGTCATCGCATCGGTCGAGCTGACGCCGTCGGCGCCCGAACCGTTGATTTTTACCGTCAGCATGTTGTTGTAACGGGTCAAAACCTGCGGCCCTAAAATCGGCTTAATCGTTAACAGAGAACGTAACGGAACCATTCCGCCTTTGTCGTTGCGAACATATAACTTAAAGATGTCTTCCTGAGAACTGCGGTCAACTTCACGCCCCTGAACGTTCACTTCATAGACTTTGCCGCCCAAAATGAAATCATTGACATAGTAATATCCCAATGTCGATTGCATCTGAGAGTAAACATCCTGAACATTGACGCCCAAAATCTGGGTCTTGATGCGATCCAAGTCCACAAACAACTGCGGGTTCGTCGTGTTAAACGAACTGTACACCATACTAAACTTAGGATCTTTGTTCGCTGCTTCAAGAAGCTGATTCATAACCGCTTCCATTTGTTGCGGCGTTTCCCCGCCCGCATTTTGCAAACGATAATCAAAACCGTTCGCCATACCGATACCGGGAATCGACGGTACCGTAAACGGACGAATGACGGCTCCCTGTATCGCCGAATATTTCGGATACAGCGACGCAATAATCGCCGCCACCTGCATCGATGTTTCCCGACGAACTTCATAAGGCTTCAAACCGATAATCGTCATGCCTAAGTTCGACCCGTCACCCGCAATCATACTGTGCCCCGACACCATCATCACTTTGTCTACGGCAGGATGACTTTTGGTAATCTCAAAGACTTTTCTCAAAATTTCTTTTGTTCTGTCCTGCGAAGCACCTTCGGGCAACTGAACGTCAACCATGAAAACGCCTTGGTCTTCGTCAGGCAAAAATCCCGCAGGCGTAATCTTGTTTAACCCCAGCGCCGCCGCAATAACGCCGATGATTATCAAAATTGACCAAGAAGAGTGGCGAACCAAACGGCGAACCGTATTCGTATAACCGTCACGCGCACGGTCAATCTGTGCCATACACCAAGGAACCAAACCGCGAGTCGGTTTTTCTTCATGGCGCAACATAACCGCGCACAATGCAGGGCTGAGCGTCAAAGCGTTCAATGCCGAAATTAACATCGAACACGAAACCGTTATGGCGAATTGCTTATACAATTGCCCCGTAATCCCCGGAATAAATGCCACGGGAACAAACACCGACAAAATAACCAGCGTAATCGCAATAATCGGCGCCGTAATTTGGCTCATCGCTTTGGCAACGCAATCCGGAATCGGCATATCAGGCTCTTCGGAAATCACGCGCTCCACGTTCTCAACGACCATGATCGCATCGTCAACCACGATACCGATAACCAAAACGATGGACAGCAGAGAAATCGTATTCGCGGAAATACCGAACGGCCCCATAAAAATAAACGTACCAATCAAAGAAACGGGAACGGCAACCGCCGGAATCAACGTCGCACGCCACGTACCCAAAGACAGGTAAACCGTCAGCAAAACCAAAATAAACGCTTCAAAAATCGTATGGACGACTTCGTCAACCGTCGCATTAATGAACACGGTCGTATCAAAAACAATGGCGTAATCAACACCGTCCGGGAAAAACTGTTTCATTCTTTCCAGTTCGGATTTAACCTTTGTCGCAACAGACATGGCGTTCGCACCGGGACCTAAGTTAATCATTGCACCGGATGAAACGTTCCCGTTGTAAAATGCCGTCCCTGAATATGACGTTGCCCCCAACTTAATTTCGGCAACATCCTTTAAGCGAAGCAACCCGCCATTCGTATCCGACCGAAGAACAATATTGCCGAATTCTTCCGGAGTACTTAAACGACCCGCCGTCTTTAAAGAAAATTCCAACTGCTGATCGGCAGGAGCCGGCGACGCACCGATGGAACCGACCGCAGGCTGAATGTTTTGAGACGCTATCGCCGCAATAACTTCCTGATTCGACAATCCGAGATTCGCCAAACGTTCCGAATTCAACCATACGCGCATACTGTAGTCCGTATCGCCGAACGTATTGACTTCGCCGACGCCGGGAACACGCGACAAAACGTCCTTGACGTGCGAGTTCATGTAGTTCGCCAGATAGTCGTTATCTCGAGTCCCGTCCGGAGAATACAATGAAAACGCCATCAACATTGATGTCGTATTCTTCTTAACCGTAACGCCTTGTTGTTGAACTTCGCTGGGCAGCTTCGTCGTAATTTGGTTAACTCGGTTTTGAACGTTAACCGTATTCATATCCGGATCCGTTCCCAATAAAAACGTCACGCGCAAAGAATACGTACCGTTGTTCGCGCTGTTTGATTCCATGTAAAGCATGTTATCAACGCCGTTGACCTGCGACTCGATAACCTGAGCCACGGTTTGTTCGATAACTTCCGCGCTCGCGCCGGGATACGTCGCAGAAACCGAAACCGAAGGAGGAACAACGTCAGGCAATTGCGCCACGGGAATGTTCTTAATCGAAATCAAACCCGCAATCAAAATAACCAAAGAAACAACAATCGCCAAACGGGGGCGTGAAATAAAAATCTTAGAGAACATTTACTTTCCCCTTATTTTTTATTGCTCGTCTTTGAAGACGCAGGCTTCGCCGCCGCTTTCTTTAAAGCAGGAGCGTCCACAACGACTTCCTGACCCGGACGGACTTTCTGCAACCCCTCAACAATAACCTGTTCGCCCTCTTCCAAACCGTCTAATATAACAATGTCCTTCCCCTGTTCCGTTCCCGTCGTTACAGGACGGTTCACTACTTTGTTCTGCGCGTCAACCGTATATACGTACTTGCCCGTCGGAGAAGACATCAGCGATGCCTGCGGAATAACAATCTTTTCTACGGGAGATTCATATTCCAATATAACCGTCACAAACTGACCGGAAATCAGCTGTTGCGCAGGATTCGGAAAACCTGCACGCAACGTCAAAGTGTCCGTGTTGTCGCTGACCGTAACGTCCGTAAAGTTAATCTCGCCGCCGTAACGGTAAATCGAGCCGTCCGCCATCTTCAGAGATATCGATAAATGATCCGTCGAATTTAATATCCCGGCTTCCTGCAACGTCAGCATTTCTTTCTCGCTGATCGAAAAAATAACATTCATCGGATCAATCGTTACAATCTGAGCCAACGTCGTATTTACAGGCAAATACTCGCCCGATGAATATGCCGCTAAGCCGATCTTGCCGGAAAACGGCGCTTTGATGCTGGTATAGCCCAAATTAATTTTGGCAAGATTTAATGTCGCTTGTGCCTGCAACACCTGAGCCTTTGCCACACCGTCCGCCGCTTCGTTGCTGTCAACGCTTGACTGCGAAATATTTCCCGTCTTGCGCAATTCCAACGCACGTTCCAAATTCAATTTCGCATTCTTGGCATCCGCCTTGGCCTTCGCCAAATCCGCCGATGCTTGCGCAACTTCCGCTTCAAAAGGTGCCCGTTCCAACGTGAACAGCAATTGACCTTTCTTGACCGTATCCCCTTCTTCAAACAGGCGATCCTTTAAAAATCCGGCAACTCTGGCCTTCAACGTCACAGAATCCACCGCATCCACACGCCCCGGAAAATCAAAACGTTCTACATATCCGCTCTTGAGCGCCGACGTCGTCGTTACATGCGGCTTCGCTACCATCTGCTGACCGGTCGCACTTTTCTTTTGGCAACCGTTCAAAACAATAAGTGCCGCTATTATTGCAAAAACAGATAAAACACGACGATTCTTTAACATTCGTTTCCCCCTTCAATGGAGCCATGCATACGAATCCCTATTCCTCAAATAAGGGATAATCGACTTTTTTATACATAAGTATAATTTATTTCACAAGCGGATTTTTTATAAAAACCGCGTCTCTTTTACCCACCAAAACGGATGGCTTTTTTCCAAATCCGATTTCGCCGCCGATAACCGCCCCTCATCCGTGAACAATGCAAAACACGTCCCGCCGCTGCCCGACATGCGGGAAAGAACCGAATCTTCATATTTTTCAAGAGCTTCCAAAACATCTTTGACCGCATGTTCAACTCTTATCGCCCCGTCGGTCAAATCATTATGCCGTGCTTTCAACGCTTCTATAAAATTTTGCGGCATCAATTCTTGCGCCGTCAACGGCATTGCTCGTGAAAAATCTCCGCAGCGCTCCTTAAAAACTTGCGGAGTCGATACGGGCTTGTTCGGATTAACCAGCAATACAAACAAACGAGGTACGGAAGAAATTTCTTCCAAAATCTCGCCTATCCCGGAAACATGAACGGGGCGCGCCCGCAAACATGACGGAACATCCGCACCCAAAGACAGCGCCAACGACAACAAATCGTCCCAAGACAAATCAACGTTCCATAATCTTTGCAAAACCTTCAGCGCCGCCGCCGCATCCGACGAACCGCCTCCGATTCCCGACGCAACGGGAAGATTCTTTTCCAAAACAAGACGCGCTTTCGCGGGAACTTTGCAAAATTCCGATAATTTTAATGCCGCTTTTATGACGATATTATCTTCCCCGCACGACAGCCCCGCGGCATAAGGCCCTTTTATTTCCAAAGAAAG
>HF994928.1:54291-68869 GCA_000434295.1 Acetobacter sp. CAG:977
AAAGCTCTTCCGACGGAAAAGCTTCGACAACGTCGCCGTATTCCGTAAATGCAAATAAACTGTCCAGCAAATGGTAACCGTCAGGACGTTTCCCGACGACGTGCAGGTATAAATTCACTTTCGCCGGAGCCAAAGCCCGAAAGCTCATTTCTTCTTTCCTTTGCCCTGCTTCTCTTTTGCCTTTGTATCATCTGACGCCGTTTTAACGCCAAGCCCCGATTCGCCGGCAACCACCTTGTCCCCGACGACATCCAAACCTTTTTCAAGTTTCGCTTCCGTACGCGCGCGATCGCCGGGCATAAAATCGTCATTAACGTCCAGCGCCTTGCGCCATTGATAGCGCGCTTCGCGTTTGCGACCGCTGCGCCAATACGCATCCCCCAGATGATCGTTGATCACCGCACTGCCGGGATCCAAAGAAACAGCCGTTTCCAAAACGGGAACTGAGCGTTTGTAATCTTTCAAAATATAATAAGCCCACCCCAGACTGTCCGCGATAAAGCCTTCGTTCGGCGCACGAATCGCCGCACGCTCCAACATATTTTTGGCTTTCTTGATATTCTTGCCCTGCTCCAGCCAGAAATACCCCAGATAATTTAACGCCAAAGGTTGATCGGGACTTAATATCAAAGCCTGAATCAAATCCTGTTCCGCCGCTTTCGGACGCCCGCTGCGTTCATAGGCAACACCGCGGCTGTAAAACAATGACCAATGTTGCTTTTGCGGAAACGGTATCTTTTCTATCGCTTTTGTATATGCCTTTGCCGCTTCCTCATATTGCTTGTCCGTCAAAAGAATGTCGCCGGTTTCTATCCAGGGCAACGGAAGATCCCCGCGTTTCGATGCCAAATCTTCCAACGTCTTTTCCGCTTCGGCTATCTGTTTTTGCTGAGCCTGCAACAATGCTAAACGCATACGGCTGGCATAATACGTTTCCGAATCTTCCGAATCGCTTTCGTAAAGCTCCATGGCTTCGGCATAACGCCCCTGCGTTTCCAAAAGCTCGCCCAGCAAAACGCGTCCCAAAGAAAGCTTCGGATCCAAATAAAGCGCAAACCGTATAAAAAACAGCGCGCTGTCCGGCCCCCCTTTGCCCGACAGGCTGCTCGCCACGTCGAAAAAAGCCTCTGCCATACCCGCCTGAGCCGTCGGAACGCTCATCGGTATTTCCGAAGACGACGGCCGCTTGCCCGCCGTAAAAAAGCTTTCGTCCGTTAATGTGTAAGAGCGGCTGGTCTTTCTGTAAGCTTCCATCAAAACGGAAAATTTCTTTATGTCGTTGCGCCGTAGCAAAAAATTACCGTACGTCTGCGCCGCCCGCAACGAAAGACCGCCGGGCTCTTGCAACAAAAGTTCGTAATTCTCCTCGGCATCGCTTTCTTCGCCGAACATATCGTTCATCAAAGCCTTGTGAAACACGTACAAAGCTTCCGTACCGCGCCCGTTGACCGCTTCCAGCGTTTCCAAAGCCTTTTCCTGACGCCCCATTCCCGCATAAACCCAAGATTCCAAAAGCGGTACCAAAAAAGCATTCTCTTTCTTATGCGGAAAATCCTTTAACACGGCTAAGGCATCCGTATATCTTTCGTCCTTGACGTTCTGGACAATAACAACCAATGCCGCAAGAAGCGATGACGGATCATTCTTTAATTCCGCCTGAGCATACGGCATCGCTTCCGCCGTGCGCCCTTCCAACGCCAAAAGCGACAACATTTCCGAAATCAATGCCGCATTATCGGGATCTGCCTTGACCGTCGCAGACAAAAACGAAACGGCCTTCTCATAATCGCCGTCCTGTCTGGCTTGCAAATAAAGTATGTACGGACCGACGGCATCCGCCGAAAAAGATAATTCTTCAGCTTCTTTGTTTTCGGTTTTAACGGCCGCTTTATGTTCGCTCTTGTCAAAAGCGGCACTGCCCGCCGTGTTCTCGGGAACACACGCCGCCAAAAGCGATAAAAAAAGCCAAAATGCCTTCGTCCTCATCCTTTTTCCCAAAGCTTTGACAACAAACTCTCTTAAAGAATACCCTTTTTGTTCTCCGAATCACAAATTTTTTTCAAAAAATTTCACTTAACTCCAAAATATGATACCGTATCCGCCATGAGCGATAATTCTTTCAATACCGTGGAAATCCTGAAATGGTATCAAACGGCGGGCGTCGACGAGTGCATCCTTGACAGCCCGCAAAACCGTTTCGAAACTTCGGCTGCGACTCCGCAGAACGTCGGAAAATCAATGCCGATTCCAACTCCCAAACCCGCAACGGCAACCGAACCCGCTCAACGTCCGCTTGCCGCAGACGCAGGAACGGCTTTGTTGGCTCAAAAAGCCTCGTCTCTTGAGGATTTAAAGTCTGTCATGCTAAATTTCAACGGTTGTCCTTTGAAAAACAGCGCAACAAACATGGTTTTCGGAACGGGAAACCCGAACGCCGACGTCATGATCATCGGCGAAGCCCCGGGTAATGAAGAAGACAGACAGGGAATCCCCTTCGTCGGCGTCAGCGGACAGCTCTTGGATAAAATGCTGGCCTCCGTCGGATTAAACCGCGAAAGCGTTTATATTTCCAACGTCCTGCCGTGGCATCCCCCCGCGAACAGAAAACCCTCCGAAGAAGAAGTCTCTCTCTTTTTGCCGTTTTTAAAACGCCATATCGCTTTAGTTAATCCGAAAATCCTTCTGTTGTTGGGCGGCAGTGCCGTGGCGGCATTGACAGGCATAACTCAGGGCATTACGCGAATCCGCGGGAAATGGCTGACGTATGCCTCTGAAAATACGGAACTGCCCGCCATGCCGTCTTTTCATCCCGCGTTTCTGTTGCGCTCTCCGGCTCAGAAAAAAGCCGCTTGGCATGATTTGTTGGCATTAAAAGAAAAGATGAATGAATTGACAAAATAAAAAAAGCGGCTCTTTTCAAAGCCGCTTTTTTAAAATCAATCCTTAAAAGATCAGCCCGCCAGTTGCAATATATTGCACAATTTCGTCGTGGCATCCTGCGTGTTAATCTTTTCCAAAGCCGCCAATTCGTTCGCCAGCCTGTCCAGCGCCTGTTCGTAAATCTGGCGTTCGCTGTAAGACTGATCCGACTGTGATTGAGAACGGTATAAGTCGCGCACGACTTCGGCAATCGATATCGGATCGCCCGAATTGATTTTCGCTTCGTATTCCTGAGCGCGACGGCTCCACATCGTACGTTTGACCTTTGACTTGCTCTTCAACGTTTCCAAAGCCGTTTCCATAACGTTGCGATTCGACAGCTTTCGCAAACCCGAATTCTTTGCCTTGACCATGGGAACCCGCAACGTCATGCGATCCTTGTCAAAATGAACGGCAATCAGTTCCAATTCCTGTCCGGCGACCGTATCTTTGGTTATGCTTAAAATTTTACCGACGCCGTGAGCCGGATAAACAACAAAATCACCGGCAGAAAAAGAAGTTTCTTTAGACATTTCAATTTTCCCATCTTCTCGGAAAGTTGCACTGCAGCGGCAGAAAAAGCCCCTCCATCCGATTTGAAGAAAGCCCGTTGTTCATTTGCCGCAAAAAAAGGAAGCCTCCTCATCAAGCTCGCGGCTTCCCGTCTGCATCGTTATTATATAGCACAAAAATCGGTTTTTGGGTAGGCGGAACTTCGTTTTTGCCATAATTTTGCCATATTTCGGAAATATTTCCTTAATTTTTTCGTTCAAAAATTTTAAAACTTTAAATCTTTCGCCCTCAAAAAGAACAAAACGGCAAAAAATTTCCTTAAAAATAAAAAAAAGCCCCGATTCTTAACGAGTCGGGGCTTGTCTAAAAAATTAAAATCAGGCGGACAGCGCTTCTTTGACCGACGCGAATTTCTCGTCGGGATGCGACGCGAGAATCCTCGCCTCTTCCCTGACAGAGCCTTCCAGTCCGCGACGCAACAACGTCAAAACCATGTTTTCGATTTCAAGAACCAAACGACGCGTCAAAATTCCTTCTTCTTCCGAAGAAATATCGCCGCTCTTGCGTTCAATCAAAGCAAACAGGCTTTCCGTATCGTACGCCATCGCCGTTACCAAATATGCTTTTGCCACTTCGGCCACGGACGCCGCGCATTCCTGACGCATCTTTCCGACAAAGTTAATACTGACGCGGTTAACCATGTTATTTGCCAAAACCGTCGAAGCAATTTCACGGCGCAACGGATGTTTCAAAGCATCGGCACGCCATAACGTTTGAAGTTCTTTGGGAAAATACGACAGCAGAATATTTTCCGCCATCACGGGATCGTCCGGCAAATCGCTGTTCAAAATATGATCGTACAACGACATTTTGGCATACGCCATCAAAACGCACAGTTCCGGACGGGTCAAGCCTTCTCCGCGGCTGAAACGCGCATCCATTTCGGCATCCGTCGGCAAAAATTCCAAAGCCCTGTCCAAACGCCCCGATTTTTCCAAACGGTTCATCAGTTTCTTGTTGCCCGGAACACTCTTCGCCCCGCGGTGGCGCATATACGACAAAATACGGTTTTGTTGGTAGTTGTCCTTTAAAACCAACGCCGCGACTTCGTCCGTCATCGATTTCAAAAGGTCGTTCCTGCCTTCAAACGTCAGCCGTCCCTCCGCCATCGCCGCGTTCAGCATAATCTTGATGTTGACTTCGTGGTCGGAACAGTCAACGCCGCCCGAATTGTCAACGGCATCCGTATTCAAACGCCCGCCCGCCAACGCATATTCTATGCGGGCACGCTGGGTTAAGCCCAAATTCGCCCCTTCCGCTATGCATTTCGCGCGAAGTTCGCTTGCATCTATGCGGCAACCCGCGTTGGCAGCGTCCTTTGCTTCAACCTGCGTTTCCGACGTCGATTTCACATATGTCCCGATGCCTCCGAAATAAATCAAATCAACGGGCGCTTTCAAAATCACTTTGACCAGTTCGTCAGGCGTCATTACCTGCGTATTCGTCCCCAAAGCACGACACGCTTCGGCAGAAAGCGTTATGCTCTTTTCCTTGCGATCATAGACGGCTCCGCCCGCCGACAGCAAAGAACGGTCGTATGCCGCCCAGCCCGCTTCTTCCTTAAACAGGCGTTCGCGTTCTTTAAACGAAACCGCCGTGTCGGGATTCGGATCAATAAATATATTGGAATGGTTGACCGCCGCAATCAGCTTAATATGCTTTGACAACAGCATCGCATTGCCGTAAACGTCGCCCGCCATGCTGCCGACGCCGACACAGGTGAAGTCTTCGTTCTGGCAGTCTTTGCCCATTTCCGCAAAATGGCGCTTGACGCTTTCCCAAGATCCTTTCGCCGTAATCGCCATGCCTTTGTGGCTGTAGCCTGCCGAACCGCCGGACGCAAAGGCGTCGCCAAGCCAAAAGCCGTATTCCGCAGACAGCGCATTCGCTATGTCGGAAAAATCCGCCGTACCTTTGTCCGCCGCAACAACCAAATAGGGATCTTCCCCGTCATAGCAAACCGTACGCAAAGGATGAACGACTTTGCCCGCAACAATATTGTCCGTAATGTCCAACAAACCGCGAATCATCGTTTTATAGCATTCAACGGCGTTCGCGACCACTTCGCGGCGATCGGCGTTTTCGGGAGGATGTTTCGGGAAAAATCCGCCTTTTGATCCGACGGGAACAATAACGACGTTCTTGACTTGCTGGGCTTTGACCAGACTTAAAACTTCCGTGCGGAAATCTTCCTTGCGATCAGACCAACGGATGCCGCCGCGCGCAATCTTGCCAAAACGAAGGTGAACCGCGTCAACCGCCGCAGAATATACAAATATTTCAGCCATCGGAACGGGTTTCGGCAATCCTTGAATGCGACCGCTTAAAAACTTAAAAGAAACATAATCTTTGCCGTCTTGGTAAAAATTCGTCCGAACCATCGCTTTTAAAACCGAAAACACCGCCTTTAACGACGGGTTCTTCGGCATCTTTTCCAAAATTTCGGCTTCGCGCTTTTCCAATTCCGGTTTTGACGAAAGGGCATCCGGGTCAAATTTCATCGAAAAATAAGACAACAGTTCTTCCGTCAAATCCGGATAATCGCGATACGCTTCCATAACGGCGCCTTTCGTCGCAATCGTCGTTTGACGGATATATGATGCAAACGCATTAAGCAAAAACTCTTTTTGTGAAGGATTCATCAGCGTTTCCCCTAAAATTAAAATCAACTTGAAAATATACTTCTGTTCGCCCGACGACAAGCATTTTTACCGTTCAGAAGTTTTATGCTTCCTTTCCTTTAAAAGAAAGGTTAAAAATATATAAAAAACTTAAGGAATTGTATGAAAGCTTCCTCCCCTTACGAAACGGCGGCTTCGCGTTCCCTTTCCGCGTTGCATTGGTGCCTTTTCTTATTAAATCTGGCTTTGCTGCTTGCTCCGGGTTTTAAAATCGTACAAGATTGGATCAATCTTCCCGTCGATTTTTCCCGAGTTATGCTGGCATTCCCGGATGAACCGGAATTCCTGGATACCAAAAGCGCACAAAAACAAATGCGCGGCGCCCTTATCTTTGCCGCTGCCGTTTATGTCTTCGGCGCTTTTCTGTGTTATGAAGTCTTTATCAAACCGAAAAGCTTTCTTACAAATCTGGCTGCACCTTTGTTCATCGCTTTTCTGTCCCTGACCGCAGAAAGCCCGAATTTCTTCCTGCCGGCTCTGGACAAAGCCCGCGCCATACAAACTTGCGAAAATGCGGGAATTTCTTGGGACAAGAAAAAAAATACCTGCGACCTGATGCAGCTGGAACGAAAAAGGCTGGCTGAAATCAAAGCCCAAAAGAAAAAAGCACGCCAAATAAAAAATAAACGAACAAAAAAAGAAAAAAACGCTAAACCCTCCCTATTCCTTTTACCCGTAAAAAAAGCTATCCTGTTTCCGTTTTACCTTAAACGGAGAATCTTTCATGTCTGATCTGCTTCATTTCTACGTGCCGGGCATCCATCCGATGCTGTCCAAAATCATTATTTCCATGCTTGTTCTCGCCATTGCCGAAGTCTTCGTGCGTATCGCCGGAAAAACATTGGAAAAATTGTTCGACAAAATCCAAAAACTTGACAACACTTTTCTGCCCTTGGCAAAAACCATCGTCCGATATGCCGCTTTCGGCGCCGCTCTGCTCGCCATACTCAGCGTCTTCGGCGTCGATACGACAGGCATCTTCGCTCTGCTCGGCGCTGCGGGAATCGCCGTCGGACTGGCGTTAAAAGATACACTTTCCAACATCGCCGCAGGATTGATGCTGTTATTCCTGCACCCCTTTAAATTCGGCGATTATATCGAAGCCCCCTCGGTCAGCGGTAAAGTCAAAGAGCTTAACCTCTTTATGACCGAACTTGAAACCCCTGACGGATTGAACGTTACCGTCCCGAACAGCGTCCTGTGGGGTGCGCCGATCAAAAACCACTCCCATAATCCGACGCGACGCCTTAGCATCGAAGTCGGCATCGCTTATAACGATTCCGTCGAAACCGCCTTTAGCGTCCTGAAAAGCATTATCGAAAGCGAACCGAGATTCTTAAAATATCCAGAACCGCAAATCTTTTTAAAATCATTGGCCAGCAGTTCCGTCATCATCGAAATGCGTGCATGGACAAATAATGCCGATTTCTGGGACGTCCAATGGGATATCAATAAAAAAGTCAAAACCGAAATCGAAAAAGCGGGACTGTCTTTCCCTTTCCCTCAGCGTGACGTACATGTTTTTCAAAAATAATACTATACAAATAAATAATTATATGTAATTATAATATCCAATCTCCTTTGGTAGGAAACATCAAAAAAAGCAGAATATCTATCAGACTCCGGATAAAACTGCTTTATAACTGACCGCATTTTAATGTACCCTGTTCGGTGCGTTGATATGCGGTCTTTTTTTACGGGAGTCGTTGTGGAAAATCCTTCTAACCAAACTTTGGGCGCTTTTTATGCCTCAAGATGCGGCAGAAGCGTCGCAGATCAGCTCTCGGCTCTGATCGATAACAGATGGAAAGTCCCCGAAAATCTGCGTTTCCTGACCTTGGGATACGCAACCCCCTTCTACTCGGCGCTAAAACGAAAAAATCCCCAAATCATCGTTGAAGCCGATCCCGCAGAATATCCCGAAGACCCGTCTTCTTTAAAAGTTTCGCCTCTCTCTTTGCCGTTCCCGAACGATTCGTTTCACGCCGTACTGGCCGTCAATGCTTTGGAACGAATCCTGCAACCGGAAGCTTTGCTGAAAGAAATCCGCCGCGTCCTTGTCAACAACGGTTCGCTTATTTGCATTACCCCGAACAAATTCAGCCTGTGGGGAATAAAAAAAATAGCGCCCCCCATGCAAAACACGCTTTTTTCGCCGAAAGAAGCCGCTCGCTTGATTAACGAAAGCCTGTTGTCCGTCAAATACCAAAAAAGCGCCGTTTTCCTGCCGCCCGCCGCTTATACGCACAATGTCGACATCTTGGATGAATTTATGTCATACCTGCCTTTGTCCGCAGGAGCGTTCGTGTTGACCGAAGCTAAAAAACAAGCCGCCGCAATCACCCTGAAATGCGGCGAACAAAATTATAAATCCGCACGCATGACCAAAGCGTCTATCTTTTCGTCCCCGCGGTCATAGTAATTTTTGCGGCGTCCGACCGTTTGAAAATCGTGTCGACGGTATAAGTTAATCGCATGGTCGTTATCAACGGCGACTTCCAAAAAAATTTCGCATACCCCGCGTTCGTGCAATACGGAAAAAGACTGATCAACCAAAGCATCCGAAATCTTTTTCCCCCGATATTCGGGCAGAACGCCCAAAGCCACTATGTCCGCCTGTCCGGGGCTGAACGCATACATAATAATTCCCGCAGGCTTGGAATCTTCATACGCAATCATTCCCAAAGCCCCCGGCATCAAAAGCATTTGGCGCATCGTTGCTTCGTTCCAGCCTTTTTTAAAACAGGCGGAATGAATGTCGGCATACGTTTTGGCAAACGATGCATCGCATTCTTTTATTTCCTGCATAGTGTCACCTCGGCTTCACGCAAATAAAGCGGCAAAGGGTATGTTTCTGATGCTACCTTGTCAAACGAAAGGAACGCCGCCGTCAGCGCCGTCGGCATCGGCATTTCTTCAATGCATGCTTCGGGAATTTCCTCTTTTAAACGAAGCGTGCCGTTCCCGATAAAAACGGCGTCCGTTTTTTCTTTTAATTCCGAGGGAAAAGCCGTGTACGGCTCGCTTAACGGAGCTCCGTCTTTATAAAACTGCACATAAAAATCATCGCGTTTCGTTTCCAAAACGACCCCCAAAAGCCGATCGTCATTCGGGAACTTTTTATAAAAATCAAACGCTGCCGCTTCGCATACGGTAACGCCCGCCATCGGCAGCCTTGCCGCCAAAGCCAGCCCCCGTGCCGCCGCAAGACCGACGCGAACGCCCGTGAACGAACCGGGCCCCACCGTTACCGCGATATAGGATAAATCGGAAAATTCGCATTTCGCTTTATCCATCGCTTCTTTAACCATCGGCATCAAAGCTTCCGCCTGTCCGCGTTCCATTTCGGAAAGTTCGAAAGCCAATACTTCTCCGTCGTCGCAAACGACGGCAACCGAACACGCATCATGCGTACTGTCCAATGCTAAAACGGTTCTGCTCACGGGACAACACTCCCCGTTTCGTCAATGTTTTCCATAATCAGGCGTTCCATGTCCTCGCGTTCCTGACGGTCATAGCCTGTTTCTTCGCCGCCTGTCTGTTCGCTGACTTCCGGTGCGTTCAACAGCTTGAACAGTTCTTCGCCTTCGTCAGGCAATGATTCCGGCGCAACGGGCTTTTCGCTCATCGGTTCCTGCGTGAACGGATCTAAAGGAACTTTTTCGGACGGCGTTGACAGATCCTGTTCAGGCGTTTTCTGTTTCTTCGGCTGTCCTTGAATTTCTTTCATATCGTTCAATTTTTCAAACAACTCGTCCAGATTGCTCTCAGAATCGTCCTTTTTCGTCGGCGTATCAAACAAGGATTCGGGCAATTGTCCCTTGACGCTGTCCGTTACCGTTTCCAAATACGGCATTGTCAGACTGTCTTCGCGCAAATCGGGCAGCTTTTTCGGCGCCAGCGTTAATATGATAAAGTATATTAAAATCAAAATAATCAGGCCGCGCAACAGCCCGAACAGCAATCCCAAAAAATGATCCAAACGGTTTAAAACGCTTTTTTTAACTTTGATCGTTATTTTGGAACACAAAATCGTCAAAATGACCAAAGTCAGCAAAGACGCAATAATTACCGCCGCCAAATTGGCAAAGAGAGGATTCGAAATATAACGGGAAAGATAAGGCGCCAAATACGGCATCAGATAAAACCCTGCCGAAGCCGCCAAAAACCACGAGCCTATTCCCAGCATTTCGCTGACAAACCCGCGGCTTAAAGACAACAGCCCGGATATTAACAACACCGCAATTACGAATATATCCGTCCCTGTCAGCTGTTCCATCACGATTCCCGTTTGTTTTCAATCATTCCGAACATATCAAGCAATGTCTTTAAATGTCCGATTTCGTTTAGCTTCAACCCAGTATCCGATTCTTTTACTGATTTTTTATTAACGCGGGCGGGAGGAATTAAAGCTCTTGAAAATCCGAGCTTTGCCGCTTCTTTTAGTCTTAAAGACGGCTGAGGCACCGCACGGACTTCTCCCGACAGCCCGATTTCGCCGAAAACAACCATATCGGCGGGAACGGGAATCTGAGACACCGAAGACAGCAAAGCCGCCGCCACCGCCAAATCCGCCGCAGGTTCCGTCAAACGAATGCCGCCCGCAACGTTTAAATAAACATCTTTGTCCGACATTTTTATGCCGCAACGCGCTTCCAAAACCGCCAAAACCATCGCCAAACGCGCGCTGTCCCACCCCACGACGGCACGACGGGGCGAACCGCCCGAACTTAATCCCGCCAACGCCTGAATCTCTACCAGCATCGGACGCGACCCTTCTATGCCCGCATAAACGCACGATCCCGAAATATTGCCTCTGCGTTCCGCCAAAAACAGCGCCGAAGGATTGGGGACTTCGCACAATCCTTTGTCCGTCATTTCAAAAACGCCGATTTCGTCCGTCGCACCGAAACGGTTCTTTACACCGCGCAAAATCCGGAAATGATGCCCGCGATCGCCTTCGAAATACAAAACCGTATCAACCATGTGTTCCAATACGCGAGGCCCCGCCAACGTGCCTTCTTTGGTAACGTGCCCGACCAAAAACAACGCAAAGCCCCGACGTTTCGCAAGCCTGATCAGCTCGTTGCCGCACGCTCTGACCTGACCGACGGTTCCCGGCGCAGAATCCAAAGCATCCGAAAACATCGTCTGAATCGAATCGATCACAACGACATCGGGGGCTTCTCCCGTGTCCAAAGTCGCAATAATATCCCTGACGTTCGTTGCAGAAGCCAAATCCACCTTTGCCGATGCCAACCCCAGCCGTGCCGCCCGCAATCGAACCTGATCAACGGATTCTTCCCCCGAAATGTACACGCACCTGACGGGTTTCCCGACGGCATTGCATACTTTTGACAAAGCTCCCGTTACCTGCAACAAAACAGTCGATTTCCCGATTCCCGGATCGCCGCCGATCAACAAAACCGACCCCGCAACCAAACCGCCGCCGCAGACGCGATCGAATTCGGATATACCCGATTTTAATCTGAAAGACGTTTCGGGAACGCCGTCCAAACTTACAAATTCTATTTTGCGTCCGCCTTGTCCGCCCGTTGCTTTCGGCATGCTCAAAGACGGCGATTCTTCTTCAATAATCGTGTTCCATTCGCCGCACGTTTCGCATTTTCCCGCCCAACGGGGAAAAACGGCGCCGCAGTTCTGGCAAACAAATCTTGACGTTTTCTTAGCCACGCACTTCCATCCGTATCGGGCCGTCCGCACGCCCGTTCACAAACTGTTCGACATAAGGGTTGTCCGTATGGTCAATTTCTGATGCTGAACCGTACCAGATTATTTTGCCTTTATACAACATGGCGACTTTGTCGGCGATTTTGCGCACCGAAGACATATCGTGCGTAATCGTTATGGACGTTGCCCCCAAATCGGAAACGCAACTGCGAATCAAATCGTTGATAACGTCCGACATAATCGGATCAAGACCCGTCGTCGGTTCGTCAAAGAATATCAATTCCGGCGATGTCGCTATCGCGCGCGCCAGACCGACGCGCTTTTTCATGCCGCCCGACAGCTCGTCCGGATACAGCGGCGCAACGTCGGGAGACAGTCCGACCTGACGTAATTTTTCAATGGCGATTTCTTTGGCTTGAGAACGCTTCATCTTCTTGCCTTCTATCAAGCCGAACGCCACGTTTTCCCAAATATTCAGGCTGTCAAACAACGCCGCTCCCTGAAACAGCATTCCCGTCTTTGAATTGACTTTTTCCATTTCTTTTTCGGACAGCCCGATAATCTCGCGTCCGTCCACCTTAATCGATCCGGATTCGGGAACCAGCAACCCCTGAATACACTTGATCGTTACGGATTTTCCCGTACCCGACCCGCCGATGATAACCAGCGATTCGCCTTTTCTGACTTGAAGATTGACGCCGTCCAAAACGACTTTTTTCCCGAACGCCTTGTGAACGTCGGTCATTTGAACCTTTAATTCTTCGCTCATCAAAGCCCCCTTTTATTTCGTAAAGAACAGTTCCGTCAGCATATAATTGCAGATTAAAATCAAAATCGACGCCGAAACGACCGCATTCGTCGTTGCTTTGCCGACGCCTTCCGCCCCGCCTTTGGAATGATAACCGTTATAGCATCCCAATAACGTAACGATAAAACCGAACACGGCGGCTTTGGTCAATCCGGACACGATATCGACCGCCTTCATGAAATCCCACGTGTTTCGAAGGAAATTAACGGCGTTAAAGTCCAATTTGTAATAACAAATCAAATATCCGCCGTAAATTCCGATAACATCGCCGATCAAAACCAAAACGGGCAACATCAGCGTTCCCGCCAACACGCGCGGCACAATCAAATATTTAAACGGATTCGTCGACAACGTCGTCAGCGCATCGATTTGTTCGGTAACGCGCATCGTCCCCAATTCCGCCGCCATTGCCGCACCGACGCGCCCCGCAACCATCAACGCCGCCAACACGGGGCCCAATTCGCGGGTAATCGTCAATTCCACAACCGAAGCAACCACTCCTTCGGAAGAAAAGCCCGACAATCCGGAATAACTTTGCAACGCAATGACCATTCCCGAAAACATCGTCGTCAAAGCGACAACCGGCAAAGAATAAAAGCCGATTTCCACCATCTGCGAAAACAAAGAACGGAAATAAAACGGCGGGCGCACACAATGAGACAGCGTGTTAAGCGTAAACAGGGTCAGTTTGCCCGTTGAGCGTAAAAAATTCAAAAAAACGCGTCCGACGGGAGCAAAAATATTCATCCTTCGCCTCCTTCATTGACATAACGGCGGTAAATCCGATTGCCGAGCTTTGTCAGGATTTCATAATCAATTGTTCCCGCAAGCCCTGCGAATTCTTTTAACGGAATTTCCCCTCCGAAGATTTCTGCCGTTTCCGCGGCTCTTAATTCTTCGTAGGGGATTCCCGTCGCGTCGACAACGGTCAAATCCATCGACACGCGCCCCAAAACGGGGACTTTCCGACCGCACAAAACGACCTTTCCTTTGTTTGACAGCGATTTGGGAAACCCGTCCGCATAACCGATAGAAAGCACGGCAAGCCTTTTGTCTTCTTTTAATTCGAATGTCGCGCCGTAGCCGACCGTCTGTCCCGCTTTTGCGTTAAAAACCGCCAAAACGCGCGCATCCAAACGAACGGCATTATCGTAAAGCGCTATGCCGGGACGCGCAATATCCTTATAAAAACGGGAATCGGGCAAACGGCTGCCGTCCGATGCGGCAAGGCTGCGTTTAAAATCGTACCCCAGCGCTTCTTTTAAACGGTCGCACGCCGTATCGAACGCGATCAGCTGAGCGTTATTTTTCGCAGAATCCCTGTCATCCGCACACGCCAAATGGCTGATAACCAGCTCGAACTTCAATCCTTCGGGCGGACGGGCGCAAAAAGCGTCCACGTTTTCGCCCCTCAAACCGAAACGGCTCATCCCCGTATCGATATGCAAAGCCGCCGGCAACGTCCGTCCCGTCTGTTTCGCATAGGCTTCCCAGCTTTCAATCTGGCGCAAAGAACCGAAAACGGGGACTAAACCGTTTTCCGTGCACAACCGTTCGGTTCCTTCCCAACCGCCGTGAAGCAAATAAATTTTCGCTTCGGGCACAACGGGACGTAATGCTTCGCCTTCAAACGCATACGCCGTAAAAAACGTGCGACATCCCGTGCGATACAATTCCTTTGCCACCGCCGCCGCACCCAATCCGTAAGCATCGGCTTTTAATACGGCGGCGCATTCCGTACCGTTCCCTAAATGCGCCTGAAGCGACCGCCGGTTTTCGGCGATCGCTTTCAGATCAATCGTTAAAAACGCACCTGCCTGAACGGGGGTCATTTCAGGCTCCGATTCCGCGTTCTACGGCAGCCAAAGCTTCAGCCGTCTTCGTAACGTCCGAACCGCCGGCCTGA
>HF994928.1:68899-79592 GCA_000434295.1 Acetobacter sp. CAG:977
GGCTCGTCCGCCGCCCCCTTTGCCCCCTGCCGCCGCAGACGCCGCACGAACCAAATCCACCGCACTGATCTTGCCCGTCAAATCGTCCGTAACGCCGACAACAACGGAAATCTTGCCTTCCGACGTGCAAACCAACGCAACAACGCCCGAACCGATTTTCTTTTTCAGTTCGTCCGCCATGCCTTTCAATTCCTTGGCAGGAATGTCGGAAAGAATTTGTCCGATAAACTTAATGCCGTTCACCGTCTTTGTTTCGGAATCGGCCGCTCCGCCCGAAGCCATCCGTTTGCGCGTGTCGGACAATTCGCGTTCCAAACGTTTCTTTTCGTCTTGCATCAACTGGATGCGGGCGGGAATTTCGGACGCCGAAACTTTCAGTTTTTCAGAAACCTCGGATAAAATATCGTCCCGAGATTCGGCATACTTTAACGCCGCAAGACCTGCCGCCGCTTCTATACGGCGAACACCCGCCGCCAAAGAGCTTTCCGATATGATGCGGAAGCTGCCGATATCGCCCGTCCTGTGAACGTGCGTCCCGCCGCAAAGCTCTATCGAAACGCGCTTTTCGCCTTCGCCCATCGATACGACACGCACTTCGTCGCCGTACTTTTCCCCGAACAGCGCCATCGCTCCTTCCTCTATCGCGTCGGAGGGAGACATTAAACGCGTCGTGACTTTCAGATTCTTTAAAATGCTCTTGTTGACTTCCGTTTCGACGGCTCGCAATTCTTCCGCCGTAATCTGACGCGGCTGGCTAAAGTCAAAACGCAAACCGTCCGGCGTTACCGAAGACCCTTTTTGCGTTACATGGTCGCCCAAAACTTTGCGCAACGCCGCCTGAAGCAAATGCGTCACGGAATGATGGCGCGCCGTCGCCGCACGACGGTCTTCGTCAATTTCCATCAAAACGTTCTTGCCGACGCTCAAAGAACCTTTCTTCATCACGCCCTGATGAATAAACAGATTGCCGACTTTCTTTTGCGTGTCTTCAACAACGAAAACCGTATCTCCGCCCGCGGAAATAACACCCGTATCGCCGATTTGTCCGCCCGATTCGCCATAGAACGGAGTCTGATTCGTAATAACCGAAGCTTTTTGTCCTTCCGAAACGGTATCCGTTTCTTTGCCGTCAACGACCAAAGCTTTGACAACGCCTTCCGCCTGCGTCGAATCATAGCCCAAAAATTCGGTTCCGCCCGTTTTTTCCTTAACGGAAAACCATACGGCATCCGTCGCGGATTCTCCCGACCCTGCCCAGGCTTTGCGCGCTTCGGCACGCTGGCGCGCCATCGCCTGATTAAAGCCGTCCACGTCGACCGACATCTTGCGCCCGCGCAAAACATCCTGAGTCAAATCCAAAGGAAAACCGTACGTGTCATAAAGCCTGAACGCCACTTCGCCCGACAAAACGCCGCCCGACGCCAGCTTGTCGGATTCGGCGTCCAATAATTTCAAACCTCTGTCCAACGTTTGTTTAAAGCGCGTTTCTTCCAAACGCAACGTTTCGGTCATCAACGGTTCGGCGCGGACAAGCTCGGGGAACGCATCGCCCATGGAACGAACCAAAGACGGCACCAAGCGCCACATCAACGGTTCGCGGCACCCCATCAAATGAGCATGACGCATCGCACGACGCATAATGCGGCGCAAAACGTAACCGCGCCCTTCGTTCGCGGGAAGAACCCCGTCCGCAATCAAAAAGCAGGATGAACGCAAATGATCGGCAACAACGCGCAAAGAAACTTTAAATTCTCCGTTCGGTTCGACGCCGACGACGCCCGCCGCCGCGTTAATCAAGGATTTCAATATGTCCGTTTCATAGTTGTCGTTCGTTCCCAGCATCACGGCGCCCATGCGTTCCAGCCCCATGCCCGTGTCAATGCACGGATGCGGCAAAGCTATGCGCGTTCCGTCCGCCAGCTGTTCGTATTGCATGAAAACCAGATTCCAAATTTCGACAAAGCGGTCGCCGTCTTCGTCGGGGCTGCCCGGAGGGCCGCCTTGGATATGTTCGCCGTGATCGTAAAAGATTTCGGAACAAGGTCCGCAAGGTCCCGTATCGCCCATTGACCAGAAATTATCCTTTGTCGGAATGCGGATAATGCGTTCGTCGGGCAGACCTGCGATTTTTTTCCAAAAGTTAAACGCTTCGTCATCGGTATGATAAACCGTTACCGTCAGTTTTTCCTGAGGCAGCCCGAATTCTTTCGTCACCAAATTCCAAGCATAATAGATGGCTTTTTCTTTGAAATAATCGCCGAAAGACCAGTTCCCCAGCATTTCAAAAAAAGTATGATGGCGCACCGTATAGCCGACATTGTCCAAATCGTTGTGTTTTCCGCCCGCGCGCACGCATTTTTGATCCGACGCCGCTCGAACGTAAGGGCGTTTTTCCACGCCCGTAAAGATGTTCTTAAACTGCACCATCCCCGAATTCGTGAACATCAGGGTCGGATCGTTGTGCGGTACCAAAGAACTGGACGGAACGATTACGTGATCGTTCTTTTTAAAATAATCCAAAAACGTCGAACGGATTTCCTTTGTCGTCATCATCGGTGTTCATCCCAAAAATAAAAGAAACTCTTTGAGACAAGGTTATAACCCAAAACACGATCCGAAACACCCCTTTTTTAAGCGGAAAAACAAAATTTTACCCCTGTCTTGTTGACGAAAGGCGATGAAAGCCGTATCTAAAGACTAAAAGCAACTTTCAGGGAAAAACGTTATGGCCTTGCTGACAATTTTGGAAGTCCCGAACCCTTTGTTGAAAAAAAAGTCGGTTCCCGTCGAAACGGTAACGGCAGAAATTAAAAAGCTGACCGACGACATGCTTGAAACCATGTATGAAGCGCCGGGTGTCGGGCTTGCCGCGCCTCAGGTCGGGATATTAAAGCGCATCGTTGTCATTGACGTTACCCGTGATGACGAACCGAAACATCCCTACCGCATGATTAATCCCGTCATTTTGGAACGTTCCGAAGCTCGCGTCATGCATGACGAAGGCTGTCTGTCCGTCCCAGACCAGTACGCCGAAGTCGAACGCGCGCAAACAGTAACCGTCCGATACACCGATGAAAACGGCAAAGAACAAACTTTAACCGCCGACGGATTGCTGGCCATCGCCATACAGCACGAACTTGACCATTTGGAAGGAAAGCTGTTCATCGACTATCTTTCAAAGGTTAAACGCGACATGATTATCCGCCGCATCGAAAAAGAACGCCGCTGGAAAGCCGAAGAAGCCAAAAAGGAAGACTGAACAGATGAAAGCCGTTTTTATGGGAACGCCCGATTTCGCTTTGGAAGCCCTCAAAGCGCTTTACAGTGAACACGACGTCGTTTGCGTTTATACGCGTCCTCCCAAACCTGCGGGAAGAGGTCATAAATTAACGCCTTCCCCCGTACAAAGCTATGCCGAAGAACACGGTATTCCCGTACGGACGCCCTCAACTCTTAAAAAGCCCGAAGAATTTGAAGCCTTCAAAGCGTTAAATGCCGATATCGCCATCGTCGCCGCATACGGCATGATTCTTCCCGCTCCTTATTTAAAAGCTTTCCCGTACGGCTGTTTGAACATTCACGGTTCCGTTCTGCCCCGTTGGCGCGGCGCCGCACCGATTCAACGCGCCATTATGGCAGGCGACAAAGAAACGGGCGTTACGCTGATGCAAATGGACGAAGGCATGGATACGGGCGATATGTTGCTGGTCAAAAAAATCGCCGTCACGCCGAAAGCCACCGCCGCGACTTTGTACGAAGACATGGCAAAACTGGGCGGTGAAGCGTTGCTTGAAGGATTGAAAAAATTGCAGGAAGGCACGCTGATCGCAAAAAAACAACCCGAAGAAGGCGTCACCTATGCGCCGAAAATCGATAAAGCCGAAGCCAAAATCGATTGGAACCTTGACGCAAACGAAATCGATTGCCGCCGCCGCGGGTTGTCGCCTTATCCCGGCGCGTGGTTTATGTTCGGCGAAGAACGTATCGCCGTCATTGACGCCGAACCCGTTGAGCTGAACAAGCCTGCGCCCGCCGGAACTTTCATCAACGGAACCGTTGCCTGCAAAACGGGCGGATTGAAACTTTTGACCCTGCAACGCCAAGGCAAAAAACCTTTGCCCGTTGCCGATTTCCTGCGCGGTTGTCCGATACCCGAAGGGACGGTCTTGTCCTGAAATGCCGCGCTATAAAATCGTCGTCGAATATAACGGAACAAATTACGCAGGCTGGCAAATCCAAAAAGGCGAACCCAGCATTCAGGAAGAATTGCAAAAAGCCGTCTTCGGCTTTTCTGGTGAAGACGTCGTCGTTACGGGCGCGGGACGAACCGATGCGGGCGTTCATGCTTTGGGGCAAGTCGCCCATTTCGACTGTACAAAAGTCATGTCTTCGTTTCATATGTGTCAGGCGTTAAACGCTTATCTTCGTCCGCAACCCATTTCCGTTTTGTCCGCCGAAATCGTTCCCGATGATTTCAGCGCCCGCTTTTCAGCGGTGGAACGGTCTTATCTTTACCGCATTTTAAACCGTCGTTCCCGCCCCGCTTTGGATGACGGACGCGTTTGGTGGGTCGCCGCTCCGTTAAATGTTGAAGCCATGCGCGACGCGGCAACCGTATTTTTGGGCAGACATGATTTTACCACGTTTCGCGCCGTTGCCTGTCAGGCGAAATCTCCCGTCCGAACGTTGGAAGAATTTTCCGTTACGAAAAACGGCGATTATATTGATTTTCATTTAAGAGCGCGTTCGTTTTTGCACCATCAGGTCAGGAACATGGTCGGAACGTTAAAGCTGGTCGGCGAAGGCCATTGGGACAAAGCCAGAGTCATAAAAGCTCTGGAAGCCAAAGACAGAAAAGAAGGCGGTCCGACGGCTCCGCCCGACGGCTTATATTTTGAACATGTAAAATATCCTGAAATATAAAAACAAAAGCGGGGAATTTTCCCCGCTTTTTATCTTTACGCCGCCAATCCCGTTGCTCCCAACGTTCGGCAAACGGGGCAAACCGTATGCCATTCGGAAAATTCGGTATGGCAAACCCCGCATCTGTACGGTGCTTCGGCTTCTGCCAAAGACACCTTTTCTCTGAAATCCGCCGCCGCTTTTTCGTCGCGATCGTTTTCCGCAATCTCTGCCGCCAAAAGCAATGCCTTTCTGGAATTCGGACAAACTTCCAAATATTTTTCCACCGACGTCTTTGCCTGTCCCCACAAATGCGCCCTGAACGAGCTGTCCGCCAAAACAAAATGGTTCAGCACCGCATCGGGATTTTCGGCAATCAGTTCTTCCACGCTTTTGACAACGTCAATCGGCGACGCCGAAGCATTCAACGCCAAATACGTTTCATAAACGGCCATACACGGCGATTTTTTCCATAAATCAAACAAAACAGAGCGCGCTTTGCGAATTTGACCTTTTTGAATGTTATATTGCGCCACGCCCAGCGATGCCTGCATCAGCGTTTCATCGGCATCCGCCGCCAAACGAACCAAACGTTCTTTTTCCTCGGCATCTTCCGTACAATTCGCCTGTTCCAACAAAACACATGCCTTCAAATGACGCGCCGTCTTCTTGTCAAAAACACCTTGCTTGCGCCCTTTTTCCAAAGTCGACAGCGCATCGTCCCAACGTTTTTCCTGAATTTGCAATTCAAACGCTTCGGAAACCGCCCAAGACGGCGGTTCTTTTTCATTAAGCAAAACTTTGCAAGCGTCCAATGCCGCAGACAAATTCCCCGTCAGACGATTCAATCGGATAATCCCGCGCATCCCCAACAGCCTCGTTTCAGGAATTTTCGTCAGTTCCGTGTATAAAACCAACGCTTTGGGCAATTCGTTGCGGGCTTCTGCCAGCTGAGCTTCAAAAGCCGTCGTTTTGGAAACGTCGTCATCAAATTTCTTTGAAATCTGCTTTTGCATTTTTTCGGCAGAAGCAACGTCACCCGCCGACAAAGCCGTCATCCCTTTTGCCAACAAAACATAACGATCCATTTCTTTTGCCACTTTGTTTTTGGCAATCCGTTCCGCACGGGCATCACTGGCAAAACGCGACGCGAATGCCGCACCGATCATGCTTAAAGGACGGGACAGGCAATAATGAAAAACGAAATAAACCAGTGCCGCCGCTCCGATTAACAAGCCGACGGACGTTTTGATGCGGTACCCGACCCATTGAATTTCCACCGTTCCCGCATTATTGCTCAACCATGCGGCAACAAGGGCGATAACCGCCAGTAAAAAAGCGTTCCAGAGAATTCTTATCATCATTATTCTCCTTTGGCATAAAGAACGCCCAAAGCCGCAGAAACAGCTTCGTTAATTCCCTGGCGTGCCAAAACGTAACGTTCCGCCGCCGTGATCCAGTCTTTCATAACGGAAGCGGGGTCGCCGTTCAGGTTCTTTAAAACAATGACAGCCGTCTGGATGTCGCCTTTCTGAACGGCTTGTCCGGCTCTGGCCAAAACGGCGTCAACGGACATATCGTCTGCGCCGACGTCAATGCGGCGGATGACAATCTGTTCGCTTAGCGCGTTCAACGCCTTGTGGAACCAATCTTTTTTCGGGCTGAGTCTGATGCTTAAAGATGCTTTGTCCGCATAAGCGTCATAAGAATCCTGCAACGCCGCCAGTGTCCAAATCCCCGTATCGGCGGCAAAGCCCAAACGGCGGACTTTATCCAGCAAATTCGGCTGAGAAACCGCCAAAGCCAGCACCGTTTGGCGTTCCGTCTGGAACGGCTGTCCCGAAAAAGCGGCTTCGCGCAATTGATACAGCGCCAATAATATCGCCGCCGCGCGTTCCTTTTCCGCCGCGGATTCCTTAAGCTTGCGTTCCGTTTGATCCATGCGCGTCATCAATGCCAGAACGGATGCCGCGTCCGCCTTGGACTTTTCCAAACGTTCCGTTTTAACTTCGGTATCCGCGATTTGCTTAATCAAGGAATCTTCCTTTGCCGATAACGCCAGCAAGCGTTCTTCGATCAGCCCTTTTTGCGGCATTTCGTTTTTTAATTCCTGCAAACGGCGGTTTTGTTCCGTCGATGCGGAAATCAGCTGGGAACGAAGGGTTTGAATGTCCGACAGCAACTGCAAATAATTTTTTTGCATATCGGCAAGAGCAGGCGAAGGATCTGCCGGTTGCGGTTCCGACGTTGCCACGACGGTTTCGGCTTCTTCAAATTCGCGGGCGTTTTCAAGCTGTTCCAAACGAATGTTGATATTTTCGTCTTCCGGGCTTGTTTCTTCGACAACGGTTTCTTCAACTGTTTCTTGAGGCATTTCCGCCGTCAGTTCGGCATATTTTTCCAAAGCGGCTTCACGAACTTCGGGAACGGCAAAAGCCCCTCCGGCAACGACTGCGATAACAACCGCCGCAACCAATCCCTTGCGGCATTTTCCGCACTTTTTGGCACAAACGGAATCGGCTTTGCCTTCGGGCTTTGCAGTGCAAGCCTCTGCCTTAGGCGTTTGTGTTTCCGTTTCGGCCGTCGGTTCTGTGTTTTCGGTCGCCATTTTCAAACCCTCCAATGCTAAATCTGCTGGATTTTACCATTTTTTCCGAATATAGGTAGAATAATTTTATTAAGCGAGGGAAAATGCTTGTTTTAGGGATAGAATCCAGTTGCGACGAAACTGCCGCCGCCGTCGTTTCAGATCAAAAAGAACTGAAAGCTTCCGTCGTTTTTTCTCAACAGGAACACAAAGCTTTCGGCGGCGTCGTTCCCGAAATCGCCGCCAGAGCCCATCTGGAACGCGTTGATGACATCGTTTCCGAAACTCTTGAAAAGGCAAACATCGGGTTTCAAGACTTATCCGCCGTTGCGGCATCGGCAGGACCCGGCTTGNGCATCGGCAGGACCCGGCTTGATCGGCGGCGTTATTGTCGGCGTCATGACCGCAAAAGCCGTCGCTCTGGTTCATAAATTGCCGTTTATCGCCGTCAATCATTTGGAAGCTCATGCTCTTACGGTTCGGCTGGGCTCAAACGTTGAGTTCCCCTACCTGTTATTGCTGACGTCGGGGGGACACTGCCAGATTTTAGCCGTCGAAGGCGTCGGAAAATATAAAAAATTAGGCGCCACCATCGACGATGCCGCCGGCGAAGCTTTCGACAAGACGGCAAAAATGTTGGGCCTGGGCTATCCCGGCGGGCCCATGGTCGAAAAATATGCCTTGAACGGCGACCCCCTGCGCTTTTCCCTGCCGCGCCCGATGGTCGGAAAAGAAGGGTGCGATTTATCCTTTTCAGGTTTAAAAACCGCCGTACGCCATATCATAGAAGGTTTTTCCGACGATAATGACATCGGAACCGCCGTCTTGACGCAACAGGACAAAGCCGATATTGCCGCCTGTTTCCAAAAAGCAGTGCTGGATTCCGTTTGCTCGCGTCTGAAAAACGGCATAAAAATGTTTAAAAAAATCTGTCCGGAAGGAAAACATCTGGTCGTCGCGGGCGGCGTTGCGGCTAACAAAGCTTTGCGAGAAGCTTTAAAAGAGCTGGCTGAAAAAAAGAATATGATTTTTGAAGCCCCTCCGTTAAACTTGTGCACCGACAACGGCGCAATGGTCGCTTGGGCAGGGATGGAACGATTTTTGGCGGGAGCAAACGATCCGCTGGATTTCAGCCCGCGCCCCAGATGGCCGCTTGACCCGTCTTCCAAACGTTAAAGTTAAAGGATTTTTATCATGGAAACTATCGGCATTTTAGGAGCAGGAGCCTGGGGAACGGCATTGGCTTTGGTCGCATCAAGAGCCGGAAAAAAAGTCCTTTTGCAGGCTCGCGAACAGGAAGTCATCGACGCCGTACGCCAAAACAACGAAAACACGCCGTTTCTGCCGGGCGTTCCTTTAAACCCGAATATTTCCGTAACAAACAGTTTTGAAGGGGTCTTAAGCGCCGCAGATGTTGTCTTGTTGGTTATTCCCGCTCAGTTTTTAAGGGCTTCCTGCAAAAGCTTTTCGGGATTTTGGAAAAGCGGTATGCCCGCCGTCGTCTGCGCCAAAGGAATCGAACAAAAAACCGGCGCTTTGATGAGCGAAATTCTATCCAAAGAACTGCCTCAGGCACCGATTGCCGTTCTGTCGGGACCGACGTTCGCCGCCGAAGCCGCCATTGAAAAACCGACGGCCGTTACGTTGGCATGTGCCGACAAAACGCTCGGAAAGCACTTGGTGGAAACGTTGGGGACGCTGTCTTTCCGTCCCTATTATTCTTCGGACATTATCAGCGTCGAAATCGGCGGAGCCGTTAAAAACGTCATGGCCATCGCCGCCGGCATCGTCGAAGGCAAAAAACTGGGGGATAATGCCAGAGCGGCGCTGATTACGCGCGGATTGGCGGAAATATCCCGACTTGCCGTCGCTTTGGGCGGAAAAGCCGAAACTTTGATGGGGTTGTCGGGCTTGGGCGATTTGGTGCTGACCGCAAACAGCACCCAGTCCAGAAATTACAGCGTCGGACTGGCGTTGGGCGAAGGAAAAAGCCTGAACGAAATCCTGTCGAACCGCCGTTCCGTCGCCGAAGGCGTCTATACCGCCGAAGCCGTCGTCGAACGTGCCAGAGCCGTCAACGTCGAAATGCCCATCTGCGAAGGGTTGATGAAAATCATGAACGAAAACGTTCCCGTCGACGACGTTTTATATTCTTTGCTGTCCCGCCCGTTCAAGCCGGAAAACGCTTAAGCTCTGCCGCCTTAAATCAGAGCCTTCCTTACGCGGCATGACGTCCCATGGCGTCTATGTTCAAAACGGACTGTTTAAACCGTTCGGCATTTAAATCATAACCTTCGACGTGCCAACCGGGAACTTTCGTCGCTTTTTCGACCAGCGCCGGCAAATCTTCGGACGACAATCCGACATCCGCCAACGTTACGGGTAACCCGACACGACGGTAAAAATCCATAACGCGGTCGCGAAGTTGCGTTTGCCCGTCGTAATCCAGCAATACCAAAACGCCGTAAGCGACTAAAAATCCGTGCAAATACTTATGCGCCGCGGGGAAAATCGTCGCACCGTAATAAAAACAATGCGCAATGTTCGTATTATAATAAAATTCGGGACAAACCGTCATGTTGCTGACCAGCCCCGTCGATATGACGATGTCCAAAATGACTTCCTGCAACGCCTTTGAGCTTTGTTTGTCTTTGCAAGACTGAAGCGCCTCTGCCCCGTATTTCAACAAAGGTTCGGTGCACGCCGCGCACAAGCTCAGCCCGACCAGAAGATTTTGGTCAAGATCGACGTTTCTCAACGCCAAAGCGACTTCGGGTTCTTTGCTCAAAGCGTCGCCGATTCCCGCCTGTAAATATTCAACGGGGGCTTTTGCAATAACGTCATCGTTAATAAAAACGAACAAAGGCGGCTGAGCGCAATAAAAATTGTTTTTAAAACTGCCGTCCGCATTGTACATAATTGCCAACGCCGTGCACGGAGCACAGTTCGAAGAGATCGTCGGAAAAGTAAATAACGGCTTTTGCATTTTTTCCGCCAAAACTTTCGCCGTATCGCAACATTTTCCGCCGCCGACCGCCAAGACCATGTCGGAGTCCCGCACCGCCGCGTTTTGAGACAGCATTTCAACGTTTTCATAAGTCGAATCGCCGCCGAACCAAACTTGCCCCGTGATTTCAACGCCGTCTTTTTTCAAAGCCGACGTCAGTTCGTCGGCCGCTGCCGCCATTGCTTTTTTACCGCCGA
>HF994928.1:79621-79824 GCA_000434295.1 Acetobacter sp. CAG:977
GATAACGGCTTTTTTACCGTATTTTTTTAAAACGGCTCCCGCTTTGTCAAAGACGTCAGCTCCGATCATATAATTCGGCAACGTTACCGTTGAGCGCTTCATTTTTTCCTCCGAAATTCGTTTTTTTATCAGGCTAAACGCTTGCCTGTCCGAAGTCAATTCGTCGTATTTGATTTTAATGTTAAAAAGGCGGCTTCTTTTAC
>HF994928.1:79834-101901 GCA_000434295.1 Acetobacter sp. CAG:977
AAGGCGGCTTCTTTTACGAAGCCGCCCTTTTTGATATCAGCCTATTAAGCGTTCTTGACCGCTGCCTGAGCTGCCGCCAAACGTGCGATGGGCACGCGGTACGGAGAGCAGGAAACATACGTCAGACCGACGCGGTGGCAGAAGTCGATCGTTGCAGGATCGCCGCCGTGTTCGCCGCAGATGCCCAACTTGATGTTCGGGCGGGTCTTGCGACCTTTTTCAACGGCAATGCGAACCATTTCGCCGACGCCTTCTTCGTCAATCGAAGCAAACGGATCGCGGGCATAAATGCCTTTGCGGACGTATTCCGGCAAAAATGCACCGGCGTCGTCACGGGACATACCCAGCGTCGTCTGCGTCAGGTCGTTCGTACCAAAGCTGAAGAATTCAGCCGTTTCGGCAATCTTGTCCGCCGTCAAAGCCGCACGGGGCAATTCGATCATCGTGCCGACCGTGTAGTTGAACTTCTTGCCGGCTTTCGTCATGACTTCTTCAGCCATCTTGTCAACGGCCGCTTTCATCAGATCGAGTTCTTTCTTCGTGCCTACCAGAGGAATCATAACTTCCGGTTCGACCTGCTTGCCCAATTCTTTCGAAGCTTCAACAGCCGCTTCAAAGATCGCCTGAGCCTGCATTTCGTAAATTTCCGGATACGTTACGCCCAAACGGCAGCCGCGGTGACCCAACATCGGGTTCGCTTCGTGCAACTGAGCAACGCGAGTCTTGATGACGTCAACGTCAACGCCCAATTCCTTGGCGATTTCGCGCTGTTCGTTTTCCTTCTGCGGCAGGAATTCGTGCAGAGGAGGATCCAACAGACGAATCGTAACGTGCAAGCCGTCCATCGCAATGAACAAGCCCTTGAAGTCATCGCGCTGATACGGCAACAGCTTTGCCAATGCGGCGCGACGGTCGGCTTCGTTCGAAGCAATGATCATTTCACGCATGTGAGCAATACGGTTCGGATCAAAGAACATATGTTCCGTACGGCACAAACCGATGCCTTCGGCGCCGAACTTGCGCGCGACTTCCGCATCGTGCGGCGTATCGGCGTTCGTACGGACTTTCAACGTACGGATTTCGTCAGCCCAACCCATCAGCAAACCGAAGTCGCCGACCAATTCGGGTTCTTTCGTCGCAACGGCGCCCAAAATGACTTCACCCGTCGAACCGTCCAACGTGATAACGTCGCCTTCTTTGACAACCGTATCGCCGACTTTGAACTGTTTCGCCGCATAGTCGATCTTGACATCGCCGGCACCGCAAACCGCAGGCGTTCCCATACCGCGGGCAACAACCGCCGCATGCGACGTCATACCGCCGCGTGCCGTCAAAATACCCTGAGATACGTGCATGCCGTGAATGTCTTCGGGGCTCGTTTCAATACGAACCAGAACGACTTTTTCACCTTCTTCCGCCCATTTTTCGGCGTCGTCGGCAGAGAAAACTACTTTACCGACCGCAGCACCCGGAGATGCGGGCAACGCAGACGTCAAAACTTTAGCCGCTTTCTTGGCTTTCGGATCCAGCGTCGGGTGCAACAAAGCATCCAACTGTTGCGGTTCAACGCGCGTAATCGCCGTTTTTTTGTCGATCAGGCCTTCGTTAACCATGTCAACCGCAATCTTCAAAGCGGCAGCACCCGTGCGTTTCCCGTTACGAGTCTGTAACATGTACAGCTTGCCGTCCTGAATCGTGAATTCCATGTCCTGCATGTCGCGATAGTGTTTTTCCAACGTTTCGCGAATGTCGCAGAGCTGTTTGTACAATTCCGGCATTTCTTCTTCCAAGCAGGGCAGATCGGAACCGCGTTCCTTTTTGCCTTCTTTGGACATCTGTTGCGGCGTACGGATACCCGCAACGACGTCTTCGCCCTGAGCATTTTTCAGGTATTCGCCGTAGAATACGTTGCGTCCCGTGGACGGATCGCGAGAGAAGCAAACGCCCGTCGCGGAATTATCGCCCGAGTTGCCGAACACCATCGTTTGGACGTTAACGGCCGTACCCCAGGATTCGGGAATGTTGTTCAGTTTGCGATAGTAAATGGCGCGATCGACCATCCAAGAATTAAAGACCGCTCCGATACCGCCCCACAATTGCTGTTCGGGATCTTGAGGAACGGGTTTGCCGGCAGCGGCGCCGATCTTTTTGTATTCTTCAATCAAGGCTTTCAGATCGTCAACCGTCAATTCGACGTCGGACTTGTATCCTTTGGCATTCTTCATGTTTTCCAAAGCATGTTCGAAATCATGATGATCCATGTTCAACACAACGTTGGAATACATTTGGATAAAGCGGCGGTAGCTGTCATACGCAAAACGTTCGTTTCCGGAAGCTTTGGCCAAGCCCTTAACCGTTTCGTCGTTCAAGCCCAAATTCAAAACGGTGTCCATCATGCCCGGCATGGATACGCGAGCACCCGAACGAACCGAAAACAGCAACGGATTTTCGGGATCCGCAAATTTGCGGCCGACAATCGCTTCGCAGTGAGCAACGCCGTCTTTGACCTGTTCCTTCAAATCGGCGGGGAAGGTCTTGCCGTTTTCATAAAAATACGTGCAAACTTCCGTCGTTACGGTAAAGCCCGGAGGAACGGGAATCCCGATAGAGCTCATTTCAGCCAGGTTCGCGCCTTTTCCGCCCAACAGGTTCCTGTCGGATGCATGGCCTTCGGCTTTTCCGTCGCCGAACTTATAAACCCATTTCGTCATGGTTTCTAAATATCTCCTTAACCTTCGATTGCAGAAAAATCAGCCACGCCGCCCATCGCGCCCACTATCTCGGACAGCAAACGCAAACGGTTGCAACGCAACTGAACGTCTTCACAGTTTACCTGAACTTTTTCAAAAAACGCGTCCACAGGAGACCTCAGTCGTGCCAAAACCTCCATCGCGCCTTCAAAATCGTCTTCGGCAATCTTCTTTGAACTGTTTATCACAACATCATCCAGTGCGTCAAACAATGCTCCTTCCTCCGGCTGAACAAAAAGCGTCTTGTCCGCCCGTTCGGCATAAGACGTCTTGTCTTTTGCCTCTTCAATCCGGACGATGTTCGCCGCACGACGGTACGCCGTCAGCAAATTCATGCCGTCGTCCGTCCCGATAAAGCTCATCAAAGCGCGAACCCGTGCCAACATTAACACCAAATCCACCGCTTCAATATCGCGATCCTGTGATAAGTTGTAAACAGCAGTTATATAATCATGGCGTACACCACGATCTTTCAGATAAACCTTTAACCTGTCCGCTATAAAGCCCATTAAAAGATTCATCTGCAGCAAAGACCAATTCGTTAAAACATTCGGTTCTTCGCCGTTTTTCCTTTTTTCCGATTCCGTCATCGCTTCGCGAACGCCGTCCGTGATGCTGTCTCCGTAGACTGAACGCGACGCATGAAAGATTTCCAAAATCGGCATCTTTATCCCGTTTTCCAATATTAATCGGATAACCCCCAAAGCCGCACGGCGTAACGCAAACGGATCTTTCGATCCCGTCGGCTTTTGATTGATCAGCCAAAAGCCGACCAACGTGTCTATCTTGTCCGCCAAAGCCACCGCAACACTGACCGGCGACGACGGGCATGCGTCTTTCGGTCCCTGCGGCGCATAATGTTCCGCTATGGCTTCGCAAACCGATTCGTCTTCACCGTCATGACGCGCATAATACCGACCCATGACACCCTGAAGCTCGGGAAATTCCCCGACCATTCCCGTCGACAAATCCGCTTTGCACAAATATGCCGCACGATCCGCCTTTTGCGCATCCGCGGGAACATATTTCAAAATCTCGGGCAACAACGCACGCATACGGCTGATCTTGTCATAAACGGAACCCAGCTTTGCATGGAAAACGCGTGCTTTTAATTTTTCAACCTTGGACGACAGCGGTTCCTTGCGATCCGTATCCCAAAAGAACTTGGCATCCGACAGGCGAGCGCGCAAAACGCGTTCGTTCCCCGCAACGATTTCTTCGCCGCCGTCCGCCGTGTCCATGTTCGCAACAACGATAAAACGGGGCGCCAGAGAGCCGTCTTTGTTCAACAACGAAAAATATTTCTGATGTTCGCGCATGGACGTCATCAAAACTTCTTTGGGAACGCCCATAAATTCATCGTCGATTTTGCCCATCAACGGAACCGGCCATTCCGCAAGCCCCGCAACTTCGTTCAAAAGACCTTCGTCTTCATGCAAAACCAACCCAGCCTTGTGCGCCAAAGCATGAGCGTCTTCGGAAATGATGCGCTTGCGTTCTTCGCGATCGATAATAACGTAAGCGGCTCGCAATTTTTGCTCGTAATCCGCAAAATCCCTGACTTCAAATTCCGCAGGTGCCAAAAAACGGTGTCCGCGCGTCTTGTCTCCCGCCGTCAATCCGGCAAATTCAACGGGAACAACCTGTCCCGCAAACAAACACAAAATGCTGTGCATCGGACGAACCCAACGTTCGGGATGCGACGCCCAACGCATCGATTTCGGCCACGGAAACGAATGAAGTAAAGATTCGACCGCTTCTTTAAGGACTTCGGAAGTCGGACGACCTTTTTTGGATAACGTCGCAAAATAAAATTGCCCTTTCGGCGTGTCGCGAACTTCCAACTGATCTTTTTGCATGCCGACCGAACGTAAAAAACCGTTCAATGCCTGTTCCGGCGCGGAAACCGAAGGACCTTTGCGTTCTTCGGATATGTCTGCCTGAGCTTCGGGAAGCCCCGATACCGTCAACACAAGACGGCGTGCCGTTACAAACGAACGCGCCGATTCATAGGGCAGTTCATTTTTTTTCAAAGCTTCCGTTATCCGCAGCTCCAGCTCTGCCGCCGCGTCCGCCTGCATTCTGGCGGGGATTTCTTCGGAAAACAGTTCCAATAAAAATTCGCTCATTTCAAGCCTCCTGCGTTCCGTGCCCGCGGCTTTTCAGCCAGCCTTCGCAGCACCCCTTTGCCAAAGCGCGCACACGACCGATATACGCCGCACGTTCCGTTACGCTGATAACACCGCGCGCATCCAACAGGTTAAACAAATGAGACGCCTTGATACATTGGTCATATGCCGGCAACGCGATCCCGTCCGCCAAAAGCTTGCGACATTCCCGTTCGGCATCGTTGAAATGGCGCAACAGCATTTCCGTATCCGCATATTCGAAATTATACTTTGAGTATTCGACTTCGTTTTGATGAAACACTTCGCGATATTTGACGCCGTGCCCGTTAAAATCCAAATCATAGACGTTTTCAACGCCTTGAATATACATTGCCAAACGTTCCAATCCGTACGTCAGTTCCGAACAAACGGGAAAACATTCTATGCCGCCGACCTGCTGGAAATAAGTGAACTGGGAAACTTCCATGCCGTCGCACCAGACTTCCCAACCCAAGCCCCAAGCTCCCAAAGTCGGACTTTCCCAGTCGTCTTCGACAAAGCGGATGTCATGATGCATCGGGTCAATTCCCAATGCCCGCAAACTGTCCAGATACAAATCCTGAACATTTTCGGGAGAAGGCTTCATGATTACCTGAAACTGATAATAATGTTGCAAACGGTTCGGATTGTCCCCGTAACGCCCGTCAACGGGACGACGTGACGGCTGGACATACGCCGCTTTCCAATGTTCGGGACCCAGAGCCCGCAAAATCGTCGCGGGATGAAACGTTCCCGCCCCGACTTCCATATCATAAGGTTGAAGAATCAGGCATCCTTTGTCAGCCCAAAAAGTTTGCAGCGTCAGAATTAATGACTGAAAATCGCTTCCCGTTTTTCTTACCATTTTCTTCTCAAAAAAAGTACCGTAGAAAACTTACCGAAAATTAGCCTTATCCGCTCCGTCGGTCAAGCGAATCTTGAAACACACCTACAAGAACAATTCTTCGGGCGCATAACCGCCGGGCGCCGACGCCCCGCCGTTCACGACCGTCATGTACAGACGATAAAGCCTGTCCGCCTTTTGCAAGGCAAACAAAATCGCGTCACGCTGGTTTTCAAAAGGCTGTTGAGGATCCGCAACGGGAACGCAAATTCGGATAACCGCCGCCTTGCCGCTGTCTTTAAATGCCATGTCCTGATCCAAATACGGTTGATAAGGCGCCTGAATCATTGCCAAAGGCGACATCGCAAAAGACAAATCCATAAATCCTTGCGGCATCTTATGAATGATCTTGATATCTCTGGGAAATTCGTCGGGACAAAATTCCACCCATCCGGCTTCGCTGGCACTGCCTTGCGGCTTTTTCATCTTCAGATGGGGATACGAAGAATCGGCAAAAGCCTTATAATCATGCCAAAATTTGCCCAAAATCGTGTCTTCCGCTTCTCTGTATCCCTTCGGCAAGTTAAATACCCCGCCCGGAAATACGCGGTAATCCGTCATCATCGAACGTTTCGGCGCCGCCGTTTCCGCACGAATCTCGCCCGTTCCCTGACGAATCGCAGAACGAATCAACATCCGTTTGTACACGCCGCGTTCCGCAACAATGCCGTGTTCGGCTTCGTTCGCGTGCGCAAACCAGCCTTCAAGCTCTTCATAACTGAGATAGCTGGAAAAATATTCGGACGGCTCCAGCTTGGAAAAATAAGCCTGCGGCGAAAACAGGCACGTCAAATATTCGTCCCAAGCTTTTTCTTCAACGCCTTTTTCGCCGAATTCGAAATAACGCTGCGCCTGAAGATCCTGTTTGGGCTGATCGATTTTGTTTTCGATCAAAATCGCACATTTGCGTCCCGAAGCGTCTTCAAACAAAAAAAGAATATCAACACTGCCCAGCGATCCGTTTGACGGCGTGTGCCAAGCCCCCAAAAAACGGCGAATACGGCGAGAACCGTTATACAGCTTGCCCACAAGCCAATTGCGAAACGGCGCCGATGCGTGCATCTCTTCCAATACCAGCAAGTCCATGTCGCGTTCTGCCAAAAGGCGAAACGGGCTTTTTTGGGTAATCAGGTCTATCATTTGCGTTTCCCGAAATTCGTTTCTTTAAATTCTTTTATATACTTAATCCCCTTTTTTATCAAACAAAGATTCCCCTTCGCGCATAACGGCTTCCGCCTTTAAAGACCTTGTCCCGTCCGAACGCGTCAAAACGATTCCGGGATCCAAAACGCACGGAGAACGGCTGTCTTTTTTGCCGCAAATCAAAACTCTTTTTGCCGCGCGCCCTTCCTTTGTCCAAACGGGAACGATGCGGATGTCCCCCAGTTTTCCGTACAACAACGATAAAATTTCCGGCAAGCGGTCGGCACGGTTAATCATAACGAACCGCCCTTTCGACCCCACATAACGCAAGCAGGACGAAATCCATTCCTTTAACGAACAGTCGTTTTCACGATGCGCCACGTCTTTGAGCGCATAAGGGGAAACCTGATCTTCCAAAATAAAAGGCGGATTCGTCACGACCCAGTCAAAGCTGCCCGTCGGAAGCGACGACGGAAACGTCCGCACGTCCTGACACAAAATTGTTACGCGGTTTTGCATACCGTTCAGGCGAATGTTTTCTTCAGCCATCGCCACCATTTCGGGCTGCAGCTCTATTCCCGCCACCTGCGTTCGGGGGCATCTGGCAGCAATGCACAAAGCCACCGCGCCCGTTCCCGTTCCGACATCCAAAACCGTTTGTTTCGGCGTTGCGTCGACGGCACAGGCAAGCAAAACGGCGTCTCCCGTTGCTCTGTATCCGTTAATTTTTTGTTTCAAACGGACTTTCCCGCCCAAAAAATCGTCAGTTGTGAAATCGGTCATATTTTTTTCTCCGCAAGGAAGTGTACTTTTTTTTCGTTTCATTGGACAGCCGAAACATTGTTTTTAAGAATTTTCAGGAGACGAATATGCTTAAGAACGCCGAAAAAACTGAAATTGCCGAGTTGAGCAGGGAAATTTCCGATTATGCCAAAAAGCTCAGAGCCTTGGGGCGCAACCCGAAGAAAGCGGATTTGTTTTTAATAGACGTGCTGCTGTCTTATCCCGAAGAAAGCGGAATAGAGCATTTACGGGAAAAATGGGCGGAACTTCGGGAAGAAATGAAAACGGTTACGGTGAATTGATTTTTTTGTTGCAGAGGATTTTTTTTGTGATATTCTCTGCACGTCTTTTGAACGCGTGGGGTTGTAGCTCAGTTGGGAGAGCGCTTGAATGGCATTCAAGAGGTCAGGGGTTCGATTCCCCTCAGCTCCACCATTAACATCCGCCATTGTGCGGATTTTTTTATGCCCTGTTTCATGTTAATAAGAACACCCGCAAGGCTTTCCCCGCAGACGCCGTCAACAATCAAAGCATACGGTTCGAAAAATAAAGCCCCGTCAGATCGTGTTTTCATAAAAACAGCGCATAAAGACTTTTTTGCCGTTCAGAAAGCGGTTTTATCCTTTGATAAAAGCATCAACCATTTTGATACATTCATCTTTTGAGATTTCATCCAAATTAATTTTTTTATATGCGTATGTTGATGTTCTGCCTGGACGGTTACCTAATTTAAGGTCGGCATGCTCCTTCAAAAGCTCTGCCTGCAACTCTTTGACAAGATTTGCGTTGTAGCGCTCTTTATTATTGAAGTTTATTTTATAACACAATTTTAATCGCTTATTTGGCAAAATTTCGATTTGTTTATATATTTCATCATGTTGATTATTAATATCTTCCCAGCTAAACCAGTACGCCAAAAAACCGCCGGACGGATTCGGTACATATCCCATGCCTCCGTTCTCTCCCGAATATTCCATTAAAAAGCCCTCCCAAGCACGATAACTCCATCTGACGGGCTTCTCCTCGTTTTTCCATTCATCCGTTTTTTCGTTTAAACGTAAAAGATGTTCAATAAATTCATCAAAAATATTATTTCCGCATCCCTCTTTTCCCAAAACATCCAAAATGTCCTGACGTCCGATTGTAATTTGTGCATTCCGGTTTTTACCGATAAAATTAGCCGTTTTCAAATAAACCGTTAATATTTCTTCTTTGCTATATTCTCCTTCCTCAGAAAGAGCTTCTGCATATTTTTTGATTTGATCCCCATGTTCGGCGGAATACACTTTATCTTCAATAATGACTGCTTTTTTCGGGTTTTTCAGAAGTAACAAAACATCAATATGTTTATATTGTTTTTTTATCACGTCAATTTGCGTTTTTTCCGTTACTTCAATACCGAAACGCTTCAATAGTTCCCTTGCTTTTTGATATAAAAAAGTTCCTTGATAATTTTGTTGTCCCCACTCAAAAAGCCAACACAAAAAAGCATCTTGTGATAATTCATTTGTTGCGTAAGAAAAAATATTCGGAAGTTTTTGGTCTTGCCGTTCAATTTGATTGAAGATTTGTTCGTTCATAATAAATTCCTTTTTTATCAAAAAAAGCTTCGAAAATTATTTCCGAAGCTTTTTTTCAAAAATATCTTCTTACTTTTTCGCCGCGCGATCCTGCTCGATGATAATCTTCAGCGCATCAACGGCAACGCGTACCGCCGCCGACGTGTCTTCCGACATCTTTTGGTCCAAGCCCGCCGCTTCGCGTTCCTGATTCCAAATAACATGGAAACATGACCCACAACGGCATCTCAACGCATCAGCAACCACAAACAACGCCGCGGATTCCATTTCGCTGGCTTTGACCCCCAAGCGTTTCCACGCTTCCCACTTCTGAAGCAATTCATATGAAACGGGCATCTTGTTAGGGCTGTGCTGACCGTAAAAAGCGTCTTTGCACTGGACAACGCCAGTATGTGTCGTTTTGCCCATCGCCAATGAAGCTTGACGCAACGCAATCGTAATATCCAAATTCGCCACCGCAGGATATTCTATCGGCGCATATTCCTGCGACGTATGTTCAAAACGGATCGCTCCCGTCGCAACGACAATATCCCCCGACTGAACGTCCAAATCTATGCCGCCGCACGTCCCCGTGCGAATAAACGTGTCCGCTCCGATATTATGCAGTTCTTCCATCGCTATGGACGCCGACGGTCCGCCGATACCCGTTGAACAGACCGAGACCTTCTCCCCCAGCAACGAGCCCGTATAAATATTGTATTCCCGATTTTGACCGATATGAACAGGGTTATCAAACAAAGCCGCTATGGATTCGCAACGTCCTGGATCTCCCGGCAAAATAACATAACGCCCGACATCGCCTTCAACACAATGTATATGGAACTGTTTTTCTAATTTTTGCATAAAAGCCTCTCTAAAAATTCTAAAACGCTCAATATGAAAAATCATATCGTTAAAATCAGTTTATATAAATTTTTCGGAAAAAAAACCGTTATTTATAAATCACTTTTCCGAAAAAGCCGTAAGATATTGCAAAAAGCCCCCTTTAGCGTATTATACCCCCACAGGAAAGCCTCCTGCTTTTTGTTTCGAGTCTGAAGGAGATAAATTATGAAAAAAATCGCTGTCGTTTTGTGCCTGACGGCTTTGAGCGCCTGCACGGGAACCCGCGGTATGATCGGAAACCAAAAAGTTTGCACGAATGATTATTTTCTCGGCGTTCTTTCCATTAGTGAACTGGTTGCTCCCTGCAACAAGTAAATTTTAATGATAAAAAAGCCCGTTTTTTACGGGCTTTTTTTTAAAAATATTTTATTTAACAGCCCAAAATTTTTACTGCATTTTTGCCATATTTTCGCCACAATTTTGTATTACACTAAAAAATAAGGAAAAGTTTTAACAAGGAGATTAGCCATGAAAAAAATTTTTCTCTTAGCTGCTATTCTTGTCCTTGGAACAACAAATGCTTTCGCCGGGTGCGGCGATATCGCGGGATACGATGAAAAGGGACGAGCTTTATACTATGATGATTGTGAACCGGAAGTCGCTTTGGTAGATCCTTTAACTCCGGTTTATTCGGATCGTTATACATTGGATCCTAACGCTCCGGCAATTGATTGGAATAATCCCGTCGTAACGACAGATGCATGCGACGGTGTAATCTGCCCGTCCGGAATGGCGTGCTCCGACGGTTGTTGCCTTTTAAAATAAACAGGAGGCTCTTATGAGAAAATTTTTATACATACTGGCATTCTCTTTTGTAATGCCGTCCGTTTGCCTCGCTGCATCACAAAAACTTGGCTTGATGGAAGATCAGGGCATCAGCGTCGTTAAGGAGCCCATCAACAAAGGAATAGACTTGTGCGAAAAACTTAATTGTCCTCCGACAGCCCCTTGTACCGTTGAAAACGGATCTCCTACATGTCGCTGTACGGATACGTCTTGCGGACAGGGCGCACAATGCGTTAACGGTTCCTGCCAAAACTGTGAAAAAGGAACTCAATGCAATTGCCCGAGCGGAAAACTGGCCGACGGAAACGGAGCTTGCGAATCTCCGGATTATTGCTCGCCAAATCCCTGCAAAGGTACTACTCCGTTGTGTACACAGGATTCAAGAATCCCCGCAGGATACGCTTGCGGATGTTCAAGCAACAGTTGCGGCGCGGGGTCTAAATGTTCCGTACCTTGCGACGCCGTCAAATTGGTTTGCGTAAAGGATCCGGCGACAGCCGTGGTTCTGATTTACAATTGTACTTACTGTGAAGACGGCGAAACAGGTTGTAACTGCCCCGCCGGTCAGGTCGCCGACGGCAAAGGAGGATGCCGCGCAAATTGCACGGCAGGGCAAACCGATTGCCCCATGTGCAGCGAAGGACAGGTCTATGACGGTACAAAATGCCGCATGCCCTGCGACGGCGTCGTTTGCCCCTCCGGATATCAGTGCCAAAACGGCGACGGAACCGCATGTTGCACGACAAAATGCTACAGAGGTCAGTTGAATTGCCCCGAATGTCTTTCCGGGCAAGTCTATGACGGTACAAAATGCCGCTATCCTTGCGAAGGAGTGATTTGTCCTTTGGGCAAGCAATGCCAAAACGGTAACGGAAAAGGATGTTGTGTCGCCGTTCCCGGAGTACTTCAGGGAGCGAGCCCGACAAACTGCGTCGAAAACCCGGATTGCGGCAAACGGTTGGCAAACGGCATTATCGGTTATTGTCAATGCATCCGTACCGACTATAACGCCAGAACCGGCTTGTAGCCAGACGTCTAAAGGAGAACAAATATGAAAAAATTTTTTATTCTCATCACGTTTTTTATTTTGACGTCAACTGACGCCTTTGCCGCAAACGCCGCTCGGCAACAAGCTGACAGCATGCTGGCAGAAACCATGGATCGCGTCGTTACCGGCGGTGGAGGCGGTGGCGGAACCGTCACGAATACAACAGTCGGTTCTACGACCTCATCAACCACAAGCAACAACATTAACCTGTGCAATAAAATAACCTGCCCGGCAGGAATGTATTGTTCAGACGGCTGTTGCTCCTTTACTAAAAAAGAGACGGAATCTTGTCCCGCCGGCTATACGGCAGGATTGGTATGTTCCTCCGGATATGATACTCAACAATCAGGAACGGCAAACGGTCTGCCGTGCGTAAAATGCGTCGCGCAGGTTGCAAAATGCCTGTACAACAACAATCAACCTTGCCCGACCGGTTATTTCTGTAGCGGCATTGCCAAACAATGTTGCCCGAACGGCTCTGAGCCTGTTGCAGGACGTTGCAATCCCTTAACTGCGATTGAAAAAGATCCTATCCCCGTTGACTGCTCTTGCGAATCCGGATTTTCCGATATGACCGGAAAATCCTGCCCCGCGGGACAAACCAAAATGCCCGGCAGATCTTGCGTTGACGGACCGCAATGCGCTAAATGTGTCCCCAAAACCTCCTCCGGAGGCGGCGGCGGTGGCGGCGGCGGAAGCGGCAACTTGAAATACTTCCAAAACAGCAGAAACTTTGAGCCGATGCTCTAAAATCTAACAACCTGTAAAAATATCGCCCTTCTTGAATTAAGAAGGGCGATACTTTTTGGCTTTAATTTTTCAAAGCTCTGATACTTCTTTGGCAAATAAGTCTCCGCGCTCTTCAAAATTCTTATAAATGCCGTAGCTCGGCGATGCCGGCGAAAGCAAAACAATATCTCCGCCATGCGCCAAAGAAAAAGCCTTTAAAACAGCTTCGCGCATGTTCGACGTCTCATAGGCTTTGCCGCCCGCCGCCCAAACGTCGCGAGCCAAACGTTCCCCCGTATCGGGAAGCGTAACAACCGCTTTGGCGCCGCCTGATGCAATAAAAGACGCCAATTCTTTATAGTCCTGGCAACGGTCGTATCCGCCCGCAATTAAAATAATCGGTTGCGGCGCAAACGCTTTTAATGCCGCGATCGCCGTTTCGGGCGTCGTCGATATGCTGTCGTCGATAAAACAAACGCCCCCCTTCTCACAACAAAAAGACAAACGGTGAGGCAACGCTTTAAATGTCTTTAAGGCTTGCGCGCACGCTTTTAAATCTCCGCCGGCCAGTTCAACCGCCGTTAACGCCGCGCAAACGTTCTTTAAATTATGTTCTCCCTTCAACGGCACGACGGAAGTTTCAAACAACCGTTCCCCCGATTTCCAAAACCAGCCGTCATGTTCCGATATGCCAGCAGTATCGTTAAAAAAGACCGCATCCCTTGCAGACGGAAGGTATTCTTTCGTTCTGGCGTCTTCTTTATTCAAGACGACTTTTTGTCCGTTCATCCGATGAGCCTGTATATTCAGTTTGTCCCGATAATAACGGTCATGCGTCCGATGCCAGTCGATATGTTCGGGGTATAAGTTCAATATTACGCAAACATCAAACGAATATTGCAAATCTGCTGCCTGATAGCTCGAAATTTCGTCAACGACGACATCCAACGAGTCTATTTTCCCCGCGTAACCGATTACGGGTTCGCCGATGTTGCCGCCCAAAGCGACCTTTCGCCCCTGAGCCGAAAGCAGGTGCACTATCAAAGAAGACGTCGTGCTTTTACCTTTGGTGCCGGTTACGCCGATTAAAAACGGACGGCGTTTTGATTCATAACACTTTTCCAAAAATAAATTCGTCCCCGACGTAAAAACTGCCGAAGAATTGCGGATTTCGTCCCGATAAAGGCTGATTCCCGGAGATTTGACAACGATCCCCGACAGCGGTTCCGTCAAAGGATCCTCGACCGTCTTAATGCGACAGGAAGGAAATTCCCTCCTTATAAAATCGGCAACGGCGGTTCCTTCGCGACCTTTGCCCCATATCGTTATGCTTTCAGATTTTGAAATATCCGATAACATCTTCGTACTCCTTCGGAATCGCGTGATCCGACGACACGGAAAAAATCGCATCGGAAAGTTCGCGTTCCCGTTCTTTCCATTTTTCTTCTATTTCGGCTCTCAGCGCCGAAACAACCTTGTCATCCTTCCATTCGGGAAGACGGCATATCTTTAAAAAGCTTAAGATACATTCCTGCGTTTCCCCGACACATTCAAACGGTTTGAACGCCGACAATCCCAAAAGCTGCTTAAACCCTTCCGTTTGAGCTTCGTCATCCAACGGATTTGCAGAAAAAATCTCCGTTAAATGCGATTTTGGCATAAACGGAGCCAGCGCCAAAAAAACAAAACGGCATTTGTCGCATTCCCCGCACCATCTGTCCAACCGCTTTGTTTCATCCAGCCGAAACGCACGATTACAGCTGGTAAACACGGCGTCATATTTCTTTATTTTTGAAAACAAACGGGCGATCGACAGCTCTGAAAGTGGACGCAACAGCGAAAAATATCGAAACGACGGCAGTATGCTTTGCGTCAAACGGGCAAAAGACCGTTCAAATTCCAAAGATTTGCTCCATTGATGATTAACCCAAACGCCGTTCAGTTGCGTATTTCCCACATTGGCAGAGCGTTCGTTGGACATTGCGACGTCGCTAAAATCGTACAACACCGCCGCCGCCATCAAAATAAAAGCGATAATTCCCGTTACGGGGACATGTCCGTTCAACGCTCCGTACTTTGCCCCTTCCGCGTTCAGTTCAATCAAGCTCGGAGATATTTTGCGAACAACCCTGAAAGACGGCAATCCCGAAAGCTCAATCGTTTCTTTAATCGGGCGGGGCGTTCCGACGGAAAACAAAACGGGATTTCTGCCCGCCGCCTTTAACGTTTCCAGCGTAACAATCGAATCTTTGCCCCCGCCGACGGGAACGACGGTTCGTGATGACAGCTTTAAATCAAACGGTTTTCTGTCGGACTTATCCGCGCAAGGAAAATCAATCCGGGGCAACACGGCGTTGCGATATGAAAATTCGCCCAATCCCGAACGGTAAAAAGTGTTAAAAAAGTCTGCTTCTTCTTTATTAAGAGGCGCCGTTTCAACCAGGATTTCCGAAGGAATATAGGCTTTATAATAGCTGACGCCCGCCGCCAAATGCAACAAGCGCAGGCACGCCTCCAAAGCCTTGCGGCGTTCGGGCGCCACAGGCGGCGCATCGCAAAAACAGACGGTTTCTTCAAAAAAAACGTTGTCGTCAAAAGCATAGCGCAAAGACGCCGTCGACGTCGCTTCGTCAAAGGAAAAACCGGTAAAGCGAAAAGCCTTTACATCGTTCTTATGCGGAAAAAACAACAGAGCCGTCCCTAACATTTCAACCTTTTGGGAAAATATCAAAAACGCCCCTGTTCTTCAATCCCCATTCACGGATAAAAACCGTTGCAATCCTGTCTTTAAGACAGCAAAATAAATGAAATCAACGTGCGGACGATTAAAATGAAAACAAACGAAAAATCAAAGTTTCTTGCTTATGCCGTCATTATTGCGGCTTTTTTGTGTGCAGGCATTTTTGTTTTCAATCTGCTTAACAAACGCCAGTGGACGCCCGACGTTTTGGAAAAAGGTTTAACGGCTTACGAAGCCGGCGATTTTAAACAGGCGTTTAATTGCTTTAACGCGGGGGACGTCGCCGGCGACCCGCAATCGTCTTTTGTTTTGGGCGCGTTGTATTTAAACGGATTGGGCGTTGAGCGCAACGTCGAAAAAGCAGAAAACCTGTATATAAAATCCGCCAAAAACGGATACGTTCCCGCCATGACAACACTGGCGTTTCTTTACGCGGGCGGCGATTTAATTCCGCAAAACATAGAAGCCGCGTATACCTATATGGCAGAAGCCGCCGCAAAAAACGACCGCGAAGCCCAGATAACTTTGGGAACTTGGTATGAAAACGGCTTTTTAGGTAAAAAAGATACCCTTGCTGCCGTAAAATGGTACACAAAAGCCGCCCGAAACGGCGATAAAAACGCGAAAATGGCATTAGCCCTCATTTACAGAGAGGGAAAAGGTCTGGTCGCGCCCAACATCTTTACGTCCAAACGTTGGTACGACAGCATCGAAAAACAAAGCGTCTATGAAAAACGTTTTAAAGGCGAAGGATCGGATATTTCCAAATAATGTTGCGGTTTGTCTTTTTTATTTTCCTGCTTGCCCCGTTAAGCGCGTTTGCCGCCGATGACATGTCGGATGCCGACCGTATACGAAACGGGTTAGCTGCCTTTAACAAAGAAAATTACGACAAAGCCGAAGAACTGTTGCGCCCCATCGAAAAACGCCAGCCCAGCGCCGCTTATCTGCTCAGATGGGTTGACGCCATGCAAAAGAAAAAAGGAAAAACATCAAACGACAAAAAGAAAATCGCCCGCCTCGTCCTTGAAGAAGACAACGCAAAGCTGAACCGTTTGGGAATGATCATTCGCGCCTCGGCAAAAGGGCAAACAAACGGGTTGGCGGCAAGCATGGAAAAAAGACGGCTGATTTCTTCGGCAAACACAAAAAACACCGCAAGCGCCTATAAATTGGGATTGTTTTTTCAGGAAGGAATAGGCTTTCCCAGAGATTTCAAATCCGCCGCAAAATATTTCAAAATCGCCGCAGACAACGGAAATGCCGCGGCTCTGAATACGTTGGGGCTTTATCACCGTTTCGGATTGGGCGTCGAACAAAGCGAAGAAAAAGCCGCCGATTATTATAAAAAAGCTTTGCTTAAAAAAGACATGTACGCCCTTTATAATCTGGCTGACCTCTTAAACGAAGCAAAAGGCGAAAAACGCGACGTTTTGCAAGCCCATATTCTGGCTGATCTTGCGTTAAACAAGCTCAAGGCTCAAAAGAAAAAAGAAAAAACGAAAATCATCGCGGCGGAACACTTAAAATCCGTAACCCGAAAAGATCTCACTGCTTTGCAAACGGCTTATTTAAAAAAATTCCTTCCGTTCTGGCTGGCCGATTTAATTTCCGAAGAGTACAGAAACAGCAGAATGTATCCCAAAAAGCTGCCTTTACCGCCCGCAAACGGGAAAATTATCGAAAAAACAGATTTTATGAATCGCGTCGACACAAATCCAGATGCTTTCAAATTCAAAAATATTCCCCCGTTAATGCCGGATTGGATCCCCTTTGATTCTAAATCACCGGTCAATCCCGCTTTAAAGGATAAAAAACCGCCCGCTCCGTTCGCCGATTCAAACGAAATGATTTCCGCTCTGTTCTATCGCGAAGCCGTCCCGCAAAGAATTAAAATGACCTTGAATACTCGGGAAATCGCGCTTCCCCTGATGGTCGGCGACATCGTTACGCTGTATGTCTATTCGGATTTGCATGAAACGGAAACAACGCTGAAAGGCGGAAAGAAAAATCTAAAAAACTCGGATTATTCCGTTTCTTTAAGCACTCCCGTCGGAACGATGGATACCGATTCCGTTCCGTTATTTGTTCCGTTATCCAAAGAAACAGAAAACAATCAAAGCTGGATCGGGCAATCTTTTATCGCCCTTGCTCCCGGGAAAGCCGTTATCCGTTTTATTCCCCGCGACAAAGAAAAAGGCACGTTTGAACATACCGTTGTCTTTATCATTTCTGCGGCGCCGAAATTATAATTCCTCAAAAGCGTCTTCCAGGATTCCGTAAGTCAGAATCTGAGGAAATATTTTCGGATCCCGTGCATGCGGCGCATAATACACATATAACGGCACGCCCCCGCGTTCAAAAGATTCCAACGCCCGCGTAATCCCGTCATCCCTCTCCGTCCAATCCGCATAAAACACGGCCACCCCTTTCGAACGGAACAGTTCGGCAGCCTTCGGCGTATTGAGCACCGCTTTGTCATTTAATAAACACGTCAGGCACCAATCCGCTGAAAATTTAATAAACACGGGGACGTTTTTATTCCGATACTCTTCTATTTTTTCAGGTTGATACGGAAGCCATGACGTTTTTAAAACATCTTCCTTTGTTTGAACGTCAGGGCTGACGGAATACAATGAAACGGCCGTCAAAAGGATAAAGCAAACCAAAGCCCCCCGTCCCCAAATTTTCAATTCGGGCGCCTTTGCCGCTTCGCCGCACAGCCAAACGGAAAAACCCGCAAAGACCAGACAAACGATGCCCGTCGCCAAAGCAAAAGATCCGCCTTGAGCCGCCAAAACCCATAACAACCATCCCGACGCGCCGTACAAAGGAAACGCCAAAAATTTTCTGAACAGAACCATCCAAGCGCCGGGTTTCGGCAACATCCGTGCGAATGCGGGGAAAAATCCCAGCATCAAAAACGGCAACGCCATGCCTGTCCCCATAAAAGCAAAGACCGCCAATGTAACGGGCGCCGGCGAAAGCAACCCGTACCCCAAAGCCGTCCCCATGAAAGGAGCCGCACAAGGTGTTGCAACGACGACGGCCAAAACGCCCGTTCCGAAATCCCCCCATCCGGAAGAAACTGCCGCGCTTTTGGAAGAAATCGTTTCTCCGAACGACGCCGCGTCCGAAAAAAGCAATCCCAAAACAAACATAAAAACGCTTAAAAACAGGACAAAGGGAGGATATTGAAGCTGAAATCCCCATCCAAGTTCCGTTCCTGCCGCCCGAAAAGCCAACAACGCTCCTCCCACGCTCAGAAAGGACACCAAGACGCCTGCCGTATAGAACAGTGACTCTTTTTTTATTTGCCGCGCGTTTGATTTCGCCGAAGAAACAACTTTAAACGCCTTTAGCGACAAAACGGGAAAGACGCACGGCATCAGATTTAACAAAAATCCGCCCGCAAACGCCAAAATCAACGCTCCCGCAAAATCAAGCCACCGAAATGCCAAAGGAAATTCCGGAGCAACTTCTTTTGCCCTGTTCGCCGTAATGTCAAACGCTTTAACGGATCCGTCCCTGCCGTGCGTGACAAGAGTTCCCGAAAACGTGTCTTCCAAAGGCTTGTCCCGCTCGGAGCGACCTTTTAAAAACAAATAAGCTTTACCTTGCGTCGTCTTTATGTATTGTTCCGCCGCATGGTCGGCCACTTTTGCGGAATAGGGAAAGAAATAAGCCTTTTCGAACGCTTCAAGAGAAGCCGGCAATCCTAAAATCAGGACATCTCCTTTTTCCCAAAACGGCACGGGCGTCTCTTCCTTTTGCGGCATAAACGCCAAAGCATCGCGAATCAGAGGATTTTCATAATCGTCTTTCATTCCCGAAGTCAGATATGCCTTTGCCTCCGACGCGCCCGGCACGCATTCGTTTTTGCAAGCCATCCAAATAACGTCGGCTTTGATTTCCAGCTTTTTTCCGGACGGCAAATAATCCGGTGCCTTTATTCCTATAAGCAAGACGGCGTCTTTTCCATATCCGTATTCCGCCATTCCTTCATCGGAAAAACGTTCGGGATACGGCCACAAGACTTCCGTTTGCTCAAATCCTTCGGGCAGCGACAGGCGAAAATCGACGGGTTCTCCGGCATCGCCGGAATTGCGCCAATATAAATGCCAGCCTCGTTGCGGCTTTAATCGCAAAGCCAGATACATTTTTTCTTCGGGAAAAATCCCGCTTTTCTGAGGAACCAGATCTACCGTTACGGGCGGCGTTCGGGAAAAAGCTTCTGCAGAAAAGAATAAGAAAAAGGAAAAAATGAATAAAAGCCGTTTCATTTTACGCCCGTTTAGAATAAAATTTCTAAAAAGGAGCGGAAATTAACCGCTCCGCCCTGTCGTTATATTATTTCAAGGATATGGCTTCGTGTTCAAGGTATTTCTGCTTTTTTCCCTTTTTTTAACGTTCGGCGCATCGGCACAAGAATCTTCAATGTTCGCCGATGATGCAGCTTCTCAGGAAAATTTGCTGTCAAAATACACAAATGCCCGCGCCATTTGCGCCAGAATGACGGATCCGGTTGCTTTGTACGAACGCGGCATGTTGTTGGCCAGCGACGATAACGAAGACGCTTATCTGGCGGCGGCAGACTGTTTTATGGCGGCGGCAACGCGCAACCATACGCAAGCTCAAATCGAGCTCGGAAAAATGTATGAATACGGACGCGGCGTCCCGCAAAGCGACATTTTTGCTTATAAATGGTATCAAACTGCCGTTCTTTTGGGCGACAAATCCGCCGTTACTCCGCGTAACCGTCTGGAAAACGCCATGTCCATCGACGATATTACCATGTCCATTCCTTTGATTCAGAAAACTTTAGACCTTTTGGATATGTATGCCGAGCGTCAAAACGCCGATCTGGAAAAAAAGGAAAAAGAACTGGAACAGCAATACAGCAAGTACTTTAACATCAATTTGGCTGACTTTGACCCGCCTGAAGACGAAAAGAAAGCCAAAAGCGAAAATCCGCTTGTCGAAGCTTTAATTCAGGCTCAATTACAAAAAGAAGCCGAAGAAAAACAAAAACAAGCCGCTGCAGAAGCGTTGGAAAACATGACAGGAGGAAGGCAGCGTTCGAACAGATCCCGACAGACGCGACAGCCGATTGAAGATTCTGTCTCGCAGGGAAATGTTGAAGAAACCTCTCCTTCCGTTTCAATGACGGGCATGAGTACAAGCATGGGAACGACCAGTGGTAACCCTCCGCAGGAAAACGGGAATTTTTAATATTGTTTCTCAAAAAACTCCCCTCTAAGCAGGGGAGTTTTGATATAAGACAAATCTCTCTTAATCGTCATACGCGCCGCGACGCCCGATTTGGACATTGCGGTTTACGTTGACGCATTCCACCAAACCGAAAGAAAACATCAGCGTCAGCATAACCGTTCCGCCGTACGAAATCATCGGCAGGGGAATACCCACAACGGGAACCAACCCCATAACCATCGCAATATTGATAAAAACGTACAAAAACAGATTCGTGCTTAAGCCCAATGCCAGCAAGCGCCCGAAAAAGCTTGAAGAACGAAAAGCAATAACGTACCCGTAAAAAATCAAAGCCAAATACAACAACAGCAAAGAAACGGAACCGATCATGCCGAATTCTTCGGCTAAGACCGTAAAAATAAAGTCTGTCTGTTTTTCGGGCAAAAAGTTCAAACGGCTTTGCGTGCCCTGCAAAAATCCTTTTCCGAAAATGCCGCCCGACCCCAGCGTGATTTTCGATTGCAAAATATGATACCCTTTGCCCAAAGGATCGCGTTCGGGATCCAAGAACGTCCATACGCGTTCTTTTTGATAATCATGCAAAAAGCGCCATGCTATCGGTATCGAAGCCAGCCCCGCAACACCCAAAACGGCAAATTTCCACATTTGGACACCGACCAGGAAAAACAAAGCCATGGAAACCGCCGTCATCAAAACCGCCGTTCCCAAATCGGGCTGGCGCATCACCAAAGCAACGGGCATTAATACCAACATTGTCGGCACGACCATATAAGAAAAGCTCATGGTTTCTTGCAACGAACAGCCGTGAAAATAACGGGACAAAGCCAAAACCAACGCGATTTTCATCAATTCGGACGGTTGAATTTGAACAAATCCCAAATTAATCCAACGCGTCGCACCCATCGCGTCATGCCCGAAAAATTCAACGTAAAAAAGCATTGCCAGAACGATGCAATAGAAAACGTAAGCGTATTTTAGCCACAAACGCAAATTCAACATCGCCACGCATAATAGAACGGCCATTCCCATCCAAAAACGCACGAATTGCTTTGAAGCCCACGGCGTCCAGCTGCCGTTTGCCGCCGCATATAAAATGACAAACCCCGTCGCGGCGACCAAACATATCAGAAATATATAAAACCAGCTGATATGGAAAAAACGTTCTTTCAGCGTCATATCAGGATTGCGCAACGAACTGTTTTCATACGAAAAAAATGGTATCATTTCCCGATATCTCCGCTTTTTTGAACCGTACTGTCAGGCAAAAACGGTTCTTGAGATGCCGGATCCAAACGAAGAACCGCATCCATGATGGCTCCGGCAATCGGCGCCGCCGTTTT
>HF994928.1:101935-112035 GCA_000434295.1 Acetobacter sp. CAG:977
GCCGCCGCCGTGCTCGACAACGACAGCCAAAGCATAACGCGGAGCCTTCGCAGGGCCAAAGGCGACAAATAAAGCGTGGTTTCTGTCTTTCCACGGCAAATCATCCTGATCTTTTAATCCTTCTTCGCGTTCTTTTAACGTAATGCGCTTTACCTGCGTTGTTCCCGTTTTCCCGGCGATTCTTTTGCCGTCAACATCAACAAATGCCGGCCGCCCCGTTCCGCGAGGATGATTCACGACATCTATCATGGCTTCACGAATAAGCTTCAGATGATGCTTGGATATATTTAAAATTTCGCCTTTCTGCGTTTGCGTTTTTCTGTCTTTGGGAACCAGCAGCGTCGGCGTTACTTTGCGACCGCCGTTCGCAATCGCCGCTACCATTACCGCCAATTGAATCGGCGTGCAGGAAATAAATCCCTGACCGATCCCGACGTTATAAGTATCCCCTTGAAGCCACTGTTCGCCCAGACGATATTCTTTCCATTTTCGGTTCGGCATTAACCCTTTCTTTTCTCCGGGCAGGTCAATCCCCGTCAATGAACCGAACCCCAAACGTTCTGCCATCGCGGAAATTCGATCAATCCCCGTACGTCGTGCGACTTCGTAAAAATATATGTCGCAAGAATGGCGAAACGCTTCTTTTAAATTCAAATTGCCGTGTCCGGTACCCTTCCAACAATGGAATTTGTGATTTCCCATCATTGTATAGCCGCCGCAAAAAATCTTTGTTTCGGGCGTAATCACCCCTGCTTCCAGCGCTGCAAGAGCCACAACCATCTTAAACGTAGAGCCCGGAGAATAAAGTCCGCTAATGGCTTTATTCAGCATCGGCGCACGAGGATTTGAGGACAAGACATCCCATTCTTCCGATGACAGCCCGTGATTTAACGCATTGGGATCAAACGCCGGCGTAGAAACCAAAGCCAAAACCTCGCCCGTATAAATATCCAATAATACGGCCGAAGCGCTTTCTTTTTTCATTTTGTCATAGGCTATCTTTTGAAGTCGCACGTCTATGGACAACGGCAAAGTCCGTCCCGGAATGCCTTCATCGCGCTCAATTTCGCGAATAATCCGCCCCACCGCATTCACTTCAACGCGCTGAGCCCCTTCTTTTCCGCGCAGTTCCGCTTCATGCTCCAGCTCTATTCCCGATTTGCCGACCCGAAATCCCGGCAAACGAAGCAGCGGATTGCCCGAAGCCAATTCCATTTCGGAAACAACGCCGACATAACCGACCGCATGGGACAACAGTTCTTTTTCGGGATAGTAGCGGCTCAGACCTTCATCTATGATAATCCCCGGCAAATCCGGCGCATTCAGCTGAATTGACGCCATTTCTTCCCAAGTTAAATTCTCTCGTATCGTAACGGGTGTAAAGTCTCGGGATCGGCGAACATCGCGACGAATTCTTTGAATTTCTCCGTCGCTTAAAGGCAAAATCGCATTTAATGCTTCCAATGTGGCGTTCAAATTGCCTTCCGTTTGTTCCGAAATGACCAACACCCGAAAGTTTTGATTGTTTTGCGCCAAAGGCACACCGAACCTGTCAAAAATCAAACCGCGCGGAGGCGCCAGCAAGCGCGTGCTGATTCTGTTTTCTTCCGCCAACGTCTTATAACGATCCGATTCAAGCACTTGAAGATAATACATTCTTGCCAACAACAGCGAAGACAGAAAAAGCTGTCCGCCGGCCAGCATGGCTGCCCGCCTTGAAAGCATTTTTCCCCTGTCGCCGTCGCGTGTAATCATTTTTCCTTATCCAACAAATAAATATGCAACTTTGCGCACGGCCATACAATAGCCGGATAAGCCAGCACCAATAACAAACAACTGACAAAAGCAGATCCTATCGGTGTAAAGACCGCCAAACATACCGAAACAAAGAACCATTTTAAAAAGTAAGCTCCGAAAGCCAATATTGCGAATCCCGCCCAAACCAAAGAGAACGTTTTTCCGATTAAAAACCGGCGTTGAGTTTCCGTTACGATATAAAGCACGGTAAACGTCAACGTATTGACCCCCAAAGGCGTGCTTTCCAGCAAGTCCAAAGCCAGCCCCGTCAAAAAAGCGCTGACAACGGAAAAAGAATAAGGCCGATAAAGCGCCCAATAAAAAATCGGAACCAACACCCATGCGGGGCGAACCGACGAATATCCGGGAATATACGTCGGCGCAATGGAAAACAATAAAATCAACAACGTCAGCAGTTTCGGAGAACACCGCCGCAACCATACTGCGCAACGAGTCAAAAAAGGCTGATTATCTAAGGCGAAGGCACGCATGGCAAATCCGGAAGCAAGCCGGAAAGCCCGTAATCTACGATACGGACGATTTCCAAGCGGTTACGGTTAAAAAACGGTCGGACGCGAATCACGCCGTCGGCAACCGAAGTAATAACCCCGACGGGAAGCCCTGCCGGATAAACACCGGCCATGCCGGATGTTACGACGCGGTCTCCGACCGAAACCTGAACATTGTTCGGCAAAGAATTCAGCTGAGGATATTCGCTGTTATCTCCCGACAAAATTGCCGGAGCGTCGAGCGGCTCGACCTTGACCGGCACGCGCGAGTTAATATCCGTAATCAGCAAAATGCGTGCGGCATTTACCCCGACGGAAGCTATTCTTCCTACCAATCCGTCGCCCGTTAAAACGACGTTTCCCTTTTCGATTTCCTGTTTTTGTCCGACGAATGCAATCAAAGACTGGGCGAAAGAATTTCCCGTATCGGCAATCACGCGCGAAGAAATGGAAATCGCTTCGGGCGGCGGCACATATTTCAGCAAATCCGCCAAATAAATATTTTCTTTGCGCAGACGATCAATTTCCAGCTTTGAAAGCGCCAAACGCTCGTTTTCCGCGCGCAGTCTGGCATTTTCCTTGCGAATGGCTGCCAATTCATGAATATTTTCGACAAATGCCGAAATAGATTCGGCAGGTTTTGAAAGCAATGCCAAAACGGGCGTTGCGATATCGTTGAATAAAATACGCCCTTTTTCGACCAGATAAGTATCGGCTTTGCCCAATAACATTACGCCGAAAGCAAGCATAACCATAGCCAGAAGAGCAAATTTCTGTAACTTGGTTTTTATTTTATGCAAGGAAGGCAGGCTTCCCGTATGCTGCTTTCCCATGCTCGGGCGTCCTTCTCACAAGAAAAAAGCGGCGCCGACCGTTCGCGGGCGCCGCAATAAACAAATCAGTACATCGTTGACAGAGCGTTACGGAATTTATTGATGCTTTCCAACGCACGTCCCGTTCCCATAGCCACGCATGTCAAAGGATCTTCGGCGATGGATACGGGCAATCCCGTTGATTTGCGCAATACGCGGTCAAGGTTCGTCAACAACGCGCCGCCGCCCGTCAAAACAATACCCTTGTCCACAATGTCCGCCGCCAATTCGGGAGCCGTATGTTCCAAAGCGACTTTGACGGCTTCAACGATCTGGCTGATGGGTTCTGCCAAGCTTTCGGCGATCTGGCGTTCGGAAATCGTCAGTTCTTTGGGTACGCCGTTCATCAAATCACGCCCCTTAATTTCCATGGTGCGTCCTTCGCCCTGTTCCGGAGGACACGCCGAACCGATGGCTTTCTTTATGCGTTCTGCAGACCCTTCGCCGACCAGCAAGTTATGATTACGGCGAATATACGCAATAATGGCTTCATCCATCTTGTCCCCGCCGACGCGAACAGAGCGGGCGAAAACAATATCACCCAAAGCCAAAACGGCAACTTCGGTCGTACCGCCGCCGATATCGACAACCATGCTGCCGGTCGGTTCCGTCACGGGCAGGCTGGCACCGATCGCCGCCGCCATCGGTTCTTCAATCAGGAAAACGCGACGAGCACCGGCGGCTTCGGCGGATTCCTGAATCGCGCGGCGTTCAACGGCCGTCGATCCCGACGGAACACAAATAACAATCAGCGGAGAAACAAAATTACGACGATTGTGCGCTTTGTAAATAAAATGCTTAATCATTTCTTCGGCGACTTCAAAATCGGCAATCACGCCGTCGCGCAACGGACGGATCGCATGTATCGTGCCGGGAGTACGTCCCAACATTTGCTTGGCTTCATCACCGACGGCCAGAACCTGTTTCTTTCCTTTGTTTTCGGCAATGGCAACAACGGACGGTTCGTTCAAAACGATGCCGCGCCCCTTTACGTATACCAAAGTATTTGCCGTTCCTAAATCTATGGCCATATCCGCGGACAGCCAGCCGGTCAGTTTTGAAAGCATTTGCCCTCTCAAATAAAATAAAGTTTCTCCATAACGCCAAGTAATAACGCACGCGCGCCCGTTAGACAAGCGGTTATATACTCAATTCTCAAATTTATGACAAGAATTGTAAAACCTTGGTTAATATTGCATCAAAATCGCCGTCAACAACCGTCAAATCCGATTTAAAACGATGCTTGAACCACGTCGTTTGCCGCTTGGCATAATTGCGCGTCATTTGCTTGGCATGATCTTCCGCCTCTGCCATAGACAGTTCGCCCTTTAAAACTCCTGAAAGCTCTTTGACGCCGATGGCTTTCATAATCAGAGAATCCGACGGAGGATTTTTTGACAGCAATACCCGAACTTCCTCCATGGCGCCGCCGCTTAACATTTTTGAAAAACGCTCGTTACAACGCGCATACAAAACTTCTCGCGGCGGCAAAACCAAAATGTTCAAATAGCTCGCCTCAACGGCTTTTTTTAACGGCAATGATTGCCAATAAACTATACTTTTCCCCGTCGCTTCAAAAATTTCGGCGGCACGGATTAAACGCTGAGGATCCGTCAAACGAACTTGCGGATCCTTTTTAATAAAATCCGATAAAAATTTTTCATATCCCTGTCGCTCGAAACGTTCCCTTACCGTCGCTCTGACGTCTTCGCCGACTTCGGGCAACGGAGAAATCCCCTCTTCCAACGTTTGGATGTACATCCCCGTGCCGCCCGCCAAAATCGGAACTCGTTCGGATTTTAGAACATTTTCGATTTCTTTTGCCGCCAAGCTTGCCCAACTTGCCGCCGAGCATTTCTGATTCGCGTCAAGAAAACCGTAAAGCTTATGGTCAACCTTTTTTGTTTCGCCGTCCAAAGGTCTTGCCGTCAGGGTCGGAACATCTTTATAAACCTGCATGCTGTCGGCGTTTATCACGACACCGTTTATTCTTTCCGCCAACCTTAATGCCAGCCCCGATTTTCCGGAAGCCGTCGGACCGCCGAAAACTATTACTTTTCTGTTTCGATTTTTTGAAGTACAAAAAGAAACGGTTTTTTCATTGTTGCTCATGGAGGTCATTGTGCAAGCAGTCCCTTTGTTTCGCCCGTTTAAAGGTATCCGACCCGTTCCGCAATACGCTGCCGACGTCATTGCACCGCCCTATGATGTCCTGAATGCGGACGAAGCTCGCGAAAAAGCTGCCGGAAAACCGTTTTCATTTCTGCACATTTCCAAAGCTGAAATCGATTTGCCGAAAGGAACAGACCCTTATTCTTCCGAAGTGTACGCGAAATCTGCGGAAAATTACAATAAAATGCTGCAGGACGGCATTTTGAAACAAGACGAAAAACCTTGCTATTACGTTTATAAAGCCGTTATGGGCAATCACGTCCAAACAGGATTGGCCGTCGCGGCAAGCGTCGAAGAATACGATAAAAACCGCATCAGAAAACACGAATTTACCCGCGTCGACAAAGAAGACGACCGAGTTCGGCAAATTGATGCTTTAAACGCTCAGACGGGACCAGTCCTGCTGGCGTATCGCGATAATAAAACCGTTGCCGACATTATTCATAAAACCGTCGCTTCTTCCTCTCCTGCTTATGAAGTAGAAGGAGAAAACGGCGTTATTCATTCTTTATGGGTCATTGATGACGATGCGGATATAAAAATCATTTCCGATGAATTTGCCAAAACGGAAACGGTTTATATTGCCGACGGTCATCACCGTTCTGCCGCGGCTTCGCGCGTCGCCAAAAAACGTGCGCAAGAAAATCCGAACCATACGGGCAAAGAAGATTACAATTTCTTTTTAGCCGTTGCCTTTCCCGTCAGCGAAATGAAAATTTTGGATTATAACCGTCTGATCAAGGACCTGAACGGCATGGATACCGACGATTTAATACAGGCTTTGGCAAAAGACTTTGTCATTCTGCCGAAGGATAAAACGCCTGCCGCCCCCGTGCGCCCCCATTCTTTCGGAATGTACATTGACGGTCAATGGTACCTGCTGGGATTAAAAGAGCTTCCGAAAACGGACGACCCCGTCAAGTTGTTGGATGTCAGTTTGCTGTCGGATTTGGTATTGTCGCCTTTGCTCGGCATCAAAGACCCCAGAACGGACAAAAGGATTGACTTTGTCGGGGGAATGAGAGGCTTAAAAGAACTGGAGCGCCGCGTTGACAGCAAAGAAATGGCAGTTGCTTTTGCCATGTATCCGACCCTGATGGAAGATTTAATGGCGGTTGCGGACAGCAATCAGATGATGCCGCCCAAATCAACTTGGTTTGAGCCTAAACTGGCTGACGGGATGGTTTCAAATCCGATTTGAACGGCATATAAACAGGCTCTTTATTTGTCGATTTGACTTTCGGTAAACGGATCTGCCCGATGCCCCGTTAATTTTATTCGGGCATATTCTTTGTCAAAAGATTCCAGCTCTTGCTTTGACATTCTTCCGGCTTGAGCGGCTTGAAGAAATTCATCCAAATGATCGGGATTCGTTGTCCCCGGAATAGGAACGGCATCTTGTTTTTTTGAAAGAATCCATGCCAAAGAAAATTGCGCCGGCGTTATTTCTTTTCTTCTTGCCCACTTTTTAATTAAATCGACCAAAGGCATATTTTGCTTTAGCGCTTCGGGCGTAAAACGCGGCAAAGTCGAACGGCGATCTTTCGGAGAAAAACGGCTGTTTTCATTTATCACGCCGGTTAAAAAAGCTCTTCCTAACGGACAATACGGAACAAAGCCTATTCCTAATTTTTCCAGTGTCGGGAATATCTTTTGTTCCGGCTCGCGCCACCAAACGGCATATTCGCTTTGAACCGCACTGAGCTGACAAACTTTGTGAGCTTTTTCAATAGAGCGCGCCGAAGCTTCCGACATTCCCCAATGCAATACTTTTCCTTCTTTGATTAAATCTTGAACCGTGCCGGCGACTTCTTCCGCCGGAACAAACGGATCAACGCGATGCTGGTACAACAAGTCAATATAATCTGTCCGCAACCGCCTTAAAGAGCCTTCAACAGCACGGCGAATGTGGTCAGGACGGCTGTTTAAATATGTCGGACGCCCTTCTTCAACTCCAAAACCGAATTTCGTTGCGATCTTTACTTGTTTGCGAAACGGTGCCAATGCTTCACCGACCCATTCTTCGCTGGTATAAGGACCGTAGACTTCCGCCGTGTCAAAAAAAGTAACACCTTTATCAAAGGCTCGGCGAATTAATGAAACCATTTTATCTTTTTCATAATAACCGCCGTAATATCCGACCATCGGCAAACAGCCTAACCCTATGCTTGATACCTTCAGGTTTCCAAGACTGCGAAAGGTCTTCTCTTTACTGTCTTTTGAAGAAAAAGACCGAACGCCGGCAACGGCTCCGGCAACAACCAAAGCCGACCCTGCTGATATTTTTAAAAATTCTCTTCTGTTCATCGGAATTCTCCTTTACGGATAAAAAACCTCAACCTTTGCCTTAAATCCGCCTCTTTTTAAAGCTAAGCTTTCCAACCCTTTTTCAACCTCACCGAGGGGAATTAAGCTTTGATCAATTGACCTTCCGTGCTCTTTATAAAAAATTCCGAAATTTCCCCAAGGCGCATAAATAAAAACTTTTCCCGCAGACGCCTTCATGCCGCGCGGCGCACCGTCTAAAGAAATCGGTTCGGGCAAAACCGCTATCTTCTCTTCTCCCGCAAAATCAGAAAACTCCAATGTCGCGGGAAGCATCTTTATGATTTCTTTTACGGCTGAATTGTCTTCCGGTTTGATAATGACTTCGGTGCCTTCAAAGCTGATTTTAAGTCTCATTGTTTCCGATGCCTCCGATACATTCCCGATAACGCACGACATAAAAAGCATCATTGCATATAACAGCGCCTTCATTCTTTTACTCATAAATCGGTTTATAGTTTTCGGGAGTTATCGCTTTAATCTGATTTATGGCCGTCAACGCCGCAGGCAAACCTATATACGGTATCGTTTGAACCATCGTGGCTAATAGCTTTTCTTTTGAATTTCCGGCTCGCAAATTCCCGACTATGTGCGCATTTAGCTGCTTTTCTGCTCCGATTGATGCCAATACGACTAAAGACAATAATTCCCTGTCTTTTACGTCTAAACCTGATCTGGTATAAAAATCCCCAAAACAAAAATCAGTCAACACATTCGGAATCTTTTCCTGATATTCCGGCGGTAATGTTTTCATCGCATCCTTGACCTCGGTGCCATACAGTCTGTTTTGAATATCCTCTCCTTTAGAATGGCGCGTTTCCTCGCTTACCGTCCCCTGCTCTTGCAACGGCAAATCTATTCCCCTTTCGCGAACGGCTTCATTAAATACGCCTATCGCATTTAACGTTTTGGGAAAGCCGATAAACGGCGCACATTGATAAATTGCTTCGCGTATTTTTACAGGAGAATTGCCGACATTTAATGCCGCAAAAATATGAGACTTCAATTGCGGCAGTGCTTGTATCGCCGTTAACGAAGTTACTGTTATCAGCTCTCGATCCTGATCGCTTAAATCGCCGATATAAAATATTTCGCCGAAAATAAAGTTCTGCAAAATATTCATAAATTCCGGATCCGTCGCATGAGTTTTCCGTTTTTCTGAAAACAACGTTTCATATTTTTCGTTTGCCAATAAAACTCTGTCCATATTCGTCTGAGCCCCTTGTAATTCTGAAACCGTAAAAAACATCGCTGTAACAAGCATCAAAATGCATTTTTTCATTTTCGTGCCTCTTGTTAATTCGTAATCCTCTGTTTTCAGGATGTTTGACTTTGAAAAAAAAATCTAATACCGTTTTTTTATAAAGCTATAATTTAAATTTATAGTGAGCATGGCGCTATGGAATTGACTCAGCTCTTTTATTTTAAGACCGTCGCAGAAAACAATAATATGTCTGTTGCTGCCGAAAAACTTCACGTTTCTCAGCCGGCGTTGAGCGTCGCGATAAAAAAGCTGGAAAATGAATTGGGAACGACTTTATTTAAACGCAACAAAAATAAAATCTTTCTCAATAGTGCCGGTAAAACAGCTCTGACTTATGCGGAAGAAATTCTCGGCAAAGCCGAAGAAATGAAAAAAGCCTTGGAAGCAAGCTCCGGCATATCGTTGGGCTTTTGTGATCCGGGACCGATGAGATTTTTTATGCCTTTAATTCAAAAGGCATATCCGGAAAAAGAAATCGCTTTTGACGTTTTTGAAGAAACCCAGAATCCGTCGGATTTGTTATTATCACGTAAATATTCCGCCATAGTTACATTAAACAAACTTAATCATCCGGACATTATAAGCATTCCCTTTGCAAAAGAGAGCTTACTGCTTTCTGTTCCGAAAAATCATATCTGGGCAAAAAGGAAATCTGTTTGCCTTCACGATGAGAATAATTTTGAGATGGTTGTCTACTGCGGTTCCGGAGCCTACATACGCAGCCTTTCACCGTTTCTGGAGTGGTTAAAAAAAGAGCACAACGTTCAAATATATGACGATTATTTTGTATTCAGGCAAATATTAGCACAAAAAGAGTGCTTAACGCTTACGACGCGTTTGGTTCATACATATCGTAATGACGGGGAAGATCGAGTACTTATTCCGTTAACCGACTCAGGTATTGAAGTAAGTTATTATATGAGCGGATTGCGTGTAAGGGGTAAAGAATTATTATTTTTGCACGAGGTTTGCAAAGTTTAGCGGGGAGTTTTAGGGACGGGGGAATCCGTGGTGATTTATTCTTCCCCTAATTTATTTAGTTTTAGCAATTTCTTTGGTCAACGGGAGAATCCGCGTTTAACTGGGAGTTTTAGGGACGGGGGAATCCGTGGTGATTTTTTATTTTCGTTTACATACGGACAAAAAAAGACCGCCTGTGTG
>HF994929.1 GCA_000434295.1 Acetobacter sp. CAG:977
TTTAAACGGGACGGATGAAGATATTATAATTAGCGATATTTTATCTTCTTTGCCCGAAGAGCCGGAGCCAGTTATCATCAACGGAACAGTTGCGGATGAAACTTTTGTTTCGACATCTTTAAATGAACGGTTTATCGGGAAAGCCGGAAACGATACATATCGTTTCGGTTTCGGTTGCGGGCAGGACGTTATCGTGGAAAATAACGGCGAAGATGTTATAGAGCTTGAAGCGAATGTTGCGGCAACAGACGTTACGTTGAAACGCTTGAATGAAGATCTGGTGATTTCGTTGTCGGACGGTTCCAGTTTGACGATAAAAGGCGGAACCGATTATTTTTATGATAATAAATATGTCGAACGTATTCGTTTTTTAAACGGTGAAGATGATGATATTGTCCTGAATTCAGAGCTTTTTTCATCAATGACGGTTTACGGCGATGATAAACCAAATGCTATTAGCGGCTTTTCTTCAGATGAAACTTTCTTTGCCGGTTCGGGAAACGACAGTATTAACGCTTTGGATGGGAATGACACGATTTACGGCGAAGACGGAAATGATACACTAAAAGGAAGCAACGGTAACGATACTTTATATGGCGGTGCCGGCAACGATACTTTAGAAGGCGGAAACGGTAACGATATTCTTGATGGTGGTGCAGGAGACGATATTCTTGATGGCGGAAGCGGAAGCGATATATATCGCTTTGGCTTCGGATACGGAAATGATGTCATAGAAAAAGATTATGCATCTTCTTCCAGTCAGGCAAATATTATAGAATTAAATGCTCCTGTTACTGCTGCGGACGTTACAATAGAGCGCTTGAATACTGATGTTATTTTAAAACTTTCGGACGGTTCAACGCTCACAATCACAAACGGAATAGGTGGTGATGTATGGTATTGTTTCGAGCGTATCCGATTTTTAAACGGGACGGATGAAGA
>HF994930.1 GCA_000434295.1 Acetobacter sp. CAG:977
GACATCATCGCCGTAACCGCCTTCGATCTCGTCATTTCCGGCTCCTCCGTCTATAATGTCGTCTCCGTCACCGCCGTCAATAACATCGTTTCCACTGCCGCCGGTAATGGTATCGTTGCCGGCTCCTCCTTCTATTTCATCATCGCCGCTACCGCCGTCTATCGTATCATTTCCTGCGTATCCGCGAATCACATCATCATCGCCCAAACCGTTTAATGTGTCATTGTTCGAAGTTCCTATAATGTTATCCGCACCATTTGTCCCGTGCAAAGGTTCCAGTGCCAGACGTTCCATAAAATCAATATCCGGGTCAGTCCCGTTTAAAAATTTGATTGTTTCCAAATGATATGCTTCTTCGTTTTCCGAAGCAGACTTTGTTAACAAAAGAGAAGAACCGTCCGGCAAAGAAATTTTGACCGAAGTTGTTGAACGTTCAATTACGATGTCTTCGGCTGAAACATTTTCGTCAATTTCAATAACGTTCAATCCGTAATCATCTGTAATTTCATCGTGTCCGCCGTTTAATTCCAAACGATAAGTATCGTTACCGGCTCCTCCTAACAGTATATCGTTGCCTGCTCCGCCGACTAACAAATCGTCCCCGTCGCCGCCATCAAGGGTATCATCACCGTCGCCGCCGTATAAAGTATCTGCGCCGGCATAACCTTTTAAGGTGTCAAAACCGCCGTATCCGTATATAGTATCGTTAGAAGCGGATCCGTTTATTATATTTTTTCCCTCAGTCCCGTGTATGGGTAAGGATTGCAACACCGTTGAAACGGACAATGCCTCATCAGTCCCGTTTAAAAATCTGATTTCAGAAATATGAGTAGCGACATCTTCCGGATTTGCGCCGCCGACAATTTTAAGAGACGAACCGTCATTTAACATCAAGAACAGATCGTTCATTTCCCGTTTAAAAGCAACATCTTCTGCCGAAACATCTTCGTTTAATTCGACAACGTTTGTCCCCAGACTGTCGGATATTTCGTCCTTGCCGTAACCGAAACCGAAACGGTACACGTCATTTCCAGCGCCGCCTTTTAAAACGTCATCGCCTTCTCCCCCGTCCAACAGGTCGTTTCCGTCCCCGCCGTCAAGAATATCGTTACCAGTCCGCCCGATCAAAGTATTATTAGAAGCATCTCCTTTTAAATTATCGTCAAACAACGTCCCTTTTATAGGCAACTCCAATAATTTTTGGCGCAGATTCACCGTCGTTCCGTCGGCATATTTTAAAATGATGCCGTAATTTGAAGAGTTATTCACAAAATTTTTAAGCGTCAAACGGCTATGATCAGAAAGCTCAATATACAATGCTCCTGATGTTCTGCCGAAAGTAACATCATCGGAAGTAATGCCGGCATCCAGCAAAATAACATCGCCATTAAAAGAATCTTCTTCTATCACGTCGTCATTACGCCCGAAACCGAACTTATATGTATCGGCGCCCGAACCTCCGCGCAATATATCGTTTCCGCTTCCGCCATCCAAAACGTCGTCGCCTGCTCCGCCAATCAGAGTATCGTTTCCGAATCCGCCGTTTAAAGTATCGTTGCCGTTATCTCCGTCAATCGTATCGTTCCTATCCGTTCCCGTAATGACGTCGGCAAGCCCGGAACCAAAAATCGTGTCACCTTCGTTCTGCCCCGTATTTACCGTGACATGCTCGTTCAAATCATTCCAAACGGTTCCGTCTGCAAAGCGTAATCTAAACGGCATATTTCCTGCGGAATAATAATTTTTAAGGGTTAGAACGTCATAAATCGTCGGATCATCCGTTGTACCGTAGATAGAAACATATAAATGACTGTTATCTCTGCTAATTAAAATATCATTCGCAGTCAATCCTTCGCCTAAAAGGATTTCATCAACATCATTTTCGTTTTTATCGGTTTCAATAATCGTATCTTTGCCTGAACCGCGGCCGAACTTATAAACATCGGACCCTAATCCCCCGTAGAGCATATCATTTCCCGAACCGCCGTCCAAAACGTCATTGCCGTCTTCGCCGTACAAAATATCGTCGCCGTTTCCGCCCTTCAGCGTATCGTTCCCCGAACCGCCAAAGATAATGTCATTTCCGCCCAAACCGTCATAAGTATCGTTTCCGTCCGTTCCGATATAGAAATTTTCCATATCGTTCGGCACTTTCACCATTTCAAAAATATCATCACGCGTCCAAACCGTTTGCTCTTCATCCGAAAACTTAATCGTGTCAACGGCTGATTGAGACAGGCCGCGCTCATCAAAATAGCTGAAAATGCGCAAACTGTCATTTTCGCCGAAACTAATGATCAGGTCATAACCTTCTCTATAAACAACGGCATTATCAGGAGACAGCCCCTCTTTAAATAAAATCGTATCGGAGTAATTACCGCTTGACGATTGAAAATTACTGATCTTGTCATGACCGAAGCCCTGTTCAAAGACATAAGTATCATCCCCATTGCCGCCAAGCAAAGTATCATTCCCCGAACCGCCGTTCAAAGTATCGTTACCGTTGCCTCCCGAAATGTAATCATCCCCGGCCAAACCGAACAACTGATCGTCAAAATCCGTCCCTTTTATCGTGTCATTGAATGGCGTACCGACATTATCCGCGCCTAAAGAAGCCAAAGCCAATTCAAACGAACTTCCTTCTCCGGAAGGATCTCCCGCCGCCCGAAAAGCATCAATAACATCTTGACCCAATTCTCCGTAAACTTTTAAAACCTTGGCAAAATCGTTCAGGAACAGTATCCCGTCCGTCCCCGCCGCTTCATACCCCGTTTCCAACAACTCCAAAGCCGCGGAAATATCAACTTCCCACTTTTCCGTTGACGTATTCCAATTTATCGTTACGGCATCCGCATAAGTTTTCATATGCGTCTGGGACAACAAAGCTCCGTCTATATAATCTTTCAGTTGTTCAAACGCGTCCAACAATATCGGTGTTGCATGACCGTGAGGGTTCGGGTCACGTTCTCCCCAACACCATGTTCCTAAATATTCTTCCCCTAAAAACTCTTCCAATGTTTCCAGTTTGCGAGCATCACCGATCGCATTGCCGTATAACATTCTTGCTGCGCGGCTTTCGGGATCGACGTCAATCACTCCTGCCCAAGTATAAATCAGATCAATTAAAATCCCGTCCCGAACAGCACGGTTCGTCGTCGAGGCATATTGTTGAACCAGTCCCTTTAATTCCCCCGTCGTATCCAAAGCCATCGCCGTTTGCAAATTATGCACGTTGCCGAATCCCTCGACTTCGGGAAGAAGAGCTATTTCATCGGATATGACGACATCGGTCAAATCAACCGTATCCGCATAATCGGCATCAAACCAAACGTCCGTTATTGTTCCCGATGTACCGTCCGTACGCATAAACGTTCCCGTTTGTCCGTGTTCGTTTCCGTTATCATCCGTAAAGGATTGATTTTGATAATTCAGATTAACGGATACGACACCCGCTTCGTTTAACGTTTTCAATTCCCCGTCGTCAACAACGCCGTTTCCGTTCTTGTCCTGCCAAACTTTAACTTCTCCGAACGCTTCGTCGTCGCCGTCAAATACGCCGTCCTGATTGGTATCTAAATCCGCCAACGCTTCAAATCCGTTTGCGGCTTTCGTATCGTCGGACAACAATGTTTGATCCCCGAACAGTTCGTTTCCGTCGTCAATTTGTCCGTTGTTATTTAAATCACGAACCAGTATCCCGTCATTTTCAGACGCCCATCCGCTTTTTTCCGCGAAACCGTTTCCGTCATGGTCAAAATATACGCCATCATTTACCGATACCGTTTCCACCCCGTTTCCGTCCAAATCCAAAATTAACGGCGATCGCGTTGTTTCTGCCGAGTAAAAGGAGGACTGAAGATTTTGAGGTAATGTTCCTTGACGATTACCGGAAACAACCAACTCTCCTAAAGAAGAAGTCGCAGGAAAAGATGCAGAAGATATATCTAGATAATCATAATCCTCGTATGAAATTGTAGCGATTGATAACCTTTTTTCATATATAATATCAACAGCGATAGGTTCAAGTGTATGTTGAGTTTCCAAGTATAAAATAAATGGAGGAACAGATGTTTGATTATATATAGTAAAATCAACAGATGTAGATTTTATCGCAAAGTCCTTAATTATTTTCTTTTCTCCTCCATCCCAATAAACAACAGTTATCATTAATGTTTGTAAAAAATTATTTGGAAGATCAATAGACAAAGATACGTTAAAAGCATCCTTATGTACGCTATATTCGTCTACATAAAATTTTTGCTTCCATCCCGTTAACTTAGAAAATAACGTTTCTGTTTTGTGCATAAAACCTCCCCATACTTACGAAAAAAAGTTGTTTCCCGTTATAATAACTTTTAGTTGCATAAACAGCACAGAATCCGTGAGCATATTACAAGGATTTGCGAATTCAAGGAACCAAATCCTACTACCCAAATAGGATAATAATGTATAAGGAACGCCAAATAACAAAACTGTAATACATAAACTGATAAAAGCATATATAGAGAGAAAAGTCATTTTTATAACACTATTTCTCATCTGGCGGTACATGTAAACAAAAGAAATTATAAAATACCATAGCACAATAGTATTTTTAATAAAATTTATAATAAAATTAAATTTAACCAAAGGATGATAAATAATCACTCCTATAAAAAAGTGAGAAAATAAAATCCATAAAATCATATTATTTTGAATAATTTTTTTCATTTTCAATACCTCATATATATAAGCAAAAATGGAGAATAGACCTTAAAGCAAAACAAACAAATACAAAACAATAAATACAAAATATATGATAGAAAAACACTCACCTTGTAAAGCAAAAACAACAAAACAAAATAAAATAAAGCAATAGTCATATTCAAAAACATTGGGATTAAAAAATATAATCTAGCACTGCAATCAGAATAGACGCATGAATCAATATATGACAAATAAAGCGCATTATACGAATACGCCGCAACAGCATTAGATACAATTAAAATAACAATTTTAAAAGCATCTCTAGGAATGTTTTTAAAAAATTGAAGCACTGAAATCGACCTTCAAACCACAAATGTTATCTTTAATAAATATCTCAAATCAGAAAAACAATTTCAACCTATACAATAGTTTTATGCTGCCAACGCTTCAAATCCGTTTGCGGCTTTCGTATCGTCGGACAACAATGTTTGATCCCCGAACAGTTCGTTTCCGTCGTCAATTTGTCCGTTGTTATTTAAATCACGGACCAGTATCCCGTCATTTTCAGACACCCATCCGCTTTTTTCCGCAAAACCGTTCCCGTCATGGTCAAAATATACGCCATCATTTACCGATACCGTTTCCACCCCGTTTCCGTCCAAATCCAAAATTAACGGCGAGCGCGTTGTTTCCGCCATTATATTTTGTCGTTTTAAGACCTGTCTTAAATTTTGTTCTCCGTCATACGTACTTTCCCAACCGAACAAATCTCTAACGGCGCTAATTATCCGATCTTTATGTTCGTTAAATATTGCTCCGCCGATTTCCGAAGCGGCGATTGCTCCCAAAATCCCTGATAAAAACAAAGTTCCGCCAAAAATGACGGGATTAGTAACCGACAAACACGTCAACACCTTAATCGCCGCAGAAACCGACAAGGCACCGCCCGCAGCCCCCGAAAATTCGGACACGAAGAAATCGGAAACAATTTCTATCGCTCCGTCCATATCGTCGTCTTCTACCGCCGCCTTTGCCATAGAAGCTACCGTTGTCAGCCCCAGAGCAATGCCCACCATCCCTAATCTGTTCAATATTTTTTGCAAAGTTGGGGATGAATATAAATGCGTTGCATCTTTCAAAATTTTTTCCACACGCTTGGCGGTAACAGGATCCAACGTATAATCCGTACCCCCGAACAATCCCTTTAAAAAATTCTCTTTTGGAAGACCGTTAGCCGTGTGTATATTAACATTTTCAATTATTACGGGTAATTCAGTTTGAATAAAAACACTGTTACGGCGCAAATTCGGGCCTAATTCCACCCGAATTTCGCCCGCCGTTGCTTCGGCAAAACGNNNCCCCCCCGCCGTTGCTTCGGCAAAACGTTTGGAGGTGCGCGCCCACAGCCCGTCTTTACCGTCATACAAAAACGAATCTATATTTTCCCCTTTAAATGTTTCATAAATGTATTTTTTAAACTCTGCATCACCAAGCAGATCCCCCGCCTTCGTCGAGTCAATAATGCGGGTGCCCGCCTGTTTATGCCCCTCGACGAATGCATCCGTATCTACTAATCCGGAATAAAAGATTGTCGTATTTGAATTTGTTCCCGCAACGGACAGTTTATCTATAATCTGAGTGACTTCGGAAAGGTTCGCGTTATGTCTACCAAGCAAATCTACGATTTCGCCAGCTTGTAAATTGTTCCATTCAATTTCATCTATCCATTGCGTCATAATA
>HF994931.1:0-22646 GCA_000434295.1 Acetobacter sp. CAG:977
TTTTTAATTTATTCATTTTTTTTATCTGTAGCTTGCATAATTGTATTTGACAAAAAAATATAGACAAAAACCGCCGCTTCGGACTACAATTCACCTTATAGCGCAGTAACGGAGGTCATAATGTCTTTTCTGTCATCCCTGTTTTCAAAAAAAGCAAGCCCGCAAAAGCCGAACCCCAGCAAGAAAACGAGGATACGCTTGATCCCAAAATCAAAGCGGCATTCGCTTTGATGAAAACAACGGAAGCAGGCAAAGACGCCGTCAAATTGTTGAAAAAACAAAATTTGGTTCCTGTTCCCGACGCGCCTTTTCCTTCTTTTTATAATGCGCTCAGCAATAAGGTCTATATCGATTCTTCCTTGAATCCCGCGGATATCGCCGTAAATCTGGCCGGAACCGCGCGCCAGTTGCATCATAAACAAGTTTTAACAAAGCTGGATATGGCTGAAATGAAAGCAGCGGACGGAGTCCAGTGCTATCGTTTAATGCAAGCCGATGCCGAAGCTCACAAGGCTTTGATGTATTATGCTTTGAAATCAAACGAAGCTTTGCCTTATTCTCCGGAAATGCCCGGCGGTATCAGCGTACACTCCGTCATTATCCAAAAAGCCATGGGTGCTTCCGATGAAAAAGCTCTCGACGCCGCGGTTAAGGCTTTTTATAACGACCATCAAGCCGTTCAAACTTGCGATTTGCTGTATGCAAGAGATCAACATTTAACCGCCTATAACATTGACAGGAATCCGTCTCTGGCTCCCGGTGCTAAATTGTTTTCCAAAGATATGCCCGACAAAATCTTTGAAAAAATTTGTTCCGTCGGCGGTGTTCCCTACGTTAAACAAGAGGATTTTAACAAAACACCCTTTAAAATCATGTTTCAGAATCGTCGCAACGATATTGCCCGAATGGTTGCTCCTTTTTCCAAAGACACTTCCATTATGAAAATGCCGACTTTTGAAAAAGTCGAAGCGGCAAATGCCGCCGCAAGAGCTTTGGCAACAAAAAACCGTTAATTATTTTGGCATAACCCGATAAAATTAAAGCCCTTCTTCCTGAAGGGCTTTTTTTTTACGGCAAATATTGAAAAATCCTTACGATAAAAATCTTTTAAAAATATCTGCGGGCGCCATTCCCGAATCACGCAAAAATTTAATGGTGACGGAATCATTGCGCTTTGCCAGACGTTGTCCGTGTTCATCCAAAATCAGTTTGTGGTGCCGATAAACGGGAACCGGCGCGCCGAACAAAGCTTGTAACAAACGGTGAATGTGTGTCGATTCGAACAAGTCTTCTCCTCGGGTGACCAACGTAACGCCCTGTTTCCAATCATCCCAAACGGAACAGAGGTGATAACTGACTCCGGCATCTTTGCGGGCTAAGATGACATCGCCGTAAATATCGGGCCTGGCTTTTATCCGTCCTTTGGCTTCGTCAAAGAAATAAAGATCCTCCCCTGTCAAAGAAAGGGCTTTGCTAACATTCAAACGCCATGAAAAATTTTTTGCCGAATCGGGGTTAATCTGTTTATTGCGGCACGTTCCCGGATAAATAACCGTTTCTCCCGCATGAGGAGCATGCCCGATTCGGGCGACTTCGGCTTCTATTTCCTTTCTGGTGCAAACACAAGGATAAAGAATGCCTTTATTTTTCAAAGTATCCAAAGCTTCCGAATACTCGTCCAGATGTTGAGATTGGATTCGCGCTTCGCCGTCCCACTTCAACCCCAGCCAATCCAAATCTTCGTAGATACCGTTGATAAATTCTTCCCGACAGCGGCTTGCATCGATATTTTCGATTCTTAATAAAAATTTTCCGTCGTTTTCTTTTGCCGCCTGATACGCCGTCCACGCCGCAAAAGCGTGCCCCAAATGCAAACGTCCCGTCGGACTGGGAGCAAAACGGGTTACGACCGTCATCGTTTAAAAAGCCTTAATCGCCATAAAGCCGCCGAACAAAAGGACAAAAAAGAGCGTTGCAAGCCATCCCAGATTCTTTTCCAAAAACGCCCGCATCGGTTCGCCCCATTTTTTCAACAAAAATGCCAGCAGAAAGAAACGCCCGCCGCGGGATAAAACGGATGCTATCGTGAACACGCCCAAATCAAGCCCCGTCATACCGCTGGTTATGGTAATGACTTTATAAGGGAACGGGGTAAATCCTGCCATTGCCACGACCCATGCGCCGTAAGAATTATAGTAACCTTTAAACGCTTCCAGCTGTTCCATATAGTTATAGAAAGTAAAAACGGGAACGGCGACGGCATCATACAAAAACATGCCGATCAGATAGCCGAAAAACCCGCCCAACACGCTGGACACCGTACAAACGGCGGCATCTCTGTAGGCTGTCGCCGGTGTCGCCAATATCATGGGAATCAGCAAAATATCGGGAGGTATCGGGAAAAACGAGCTTTCTATAAACGAGAAAGCAGCCAATATCCACAGCGCTTTCGGGTGTGCCGCATACTTTAAGCACCAATCATAGACGTACTGAACAAAGGTTGTCCATTTATGATATACATTTTGAAACAAGCTCATTTTTTCTTTCCTGAAAAGCAAACCGACGTCTTATATAAAAGATTTTTCGGTTTGCTTTCCAGAAAAATTTTAAAGCTTTACGTGTTCGCGGATAATATCGACGTCTTTGTCGCCTCTGCCCGACAAATTCACAATAATGATTTTATCCGGATCTAATGTCTTTGCCAGCTTCATCGCATACGCCAAAGCATGAGACGATTCCAACGCCGGTATAATCCCTTCGATTCTGCACAGCTTCAGACAGGCGTCTATCGTTTCTTCGTCGGTTGCGCTTTCATAAACGGCGCGTCCCGTATCTTTCAACATACTGTGTTCGGCGCCGACGCCGGGATAGTCAAGCCCTGCTGAAATGCTGTGAGTCGGCAAAGGCTTGCCTTCTTCGTCCTGAAGCAAATAAGTATATGCGCCGTGCAAGACACCGGGCGTACCTTTTGCCATCGTGGCGCAATGTTCTTTTGTTTCCAGCCCTTTTCCTGCAGCTTCGACACCGACCAATTTAACCGAAGAATCATTTAAAAAGCCCGAAAACAAACCAATGGCATTGCTACCTCCGCCGACACAGGCAACGGCATAATCGGGCAAACGCCCTTCAGCTTCCAAAATTTGGCGTCTGGCTTCCGTACCGATAACGGATTGGAAATCATGAACCATCATGGGATACGGATGAGGTCCGACAGCCGAACCGATTAAATAAAAGGTATCGCTATAATTTTTGACCAAATCTTCCAAAGCTTCATCAACCGCATCGCTTAATGTCTGCTGTCCGCGCGTAACGGAAACGACCGTCGCTCCCAACATTTTCATTCTGAAAACGTTTAAAGATTGGCGCTTAACGTCTTCAGCCCCCATATAAACCGTGCAAGGAAATCCGAACAACGCACATCCCGTCGCCGTCGCGACACCGTGCTGACCTGCCCCGGTTTCGGCAATAATGCGTTTTTTCCCCATCTTTTTTGCCAACAGGATTTGTCCCATGACATTATTGATTTTATGGGCTCCCGTATGGCAAAGGTCTTCGCGTTTCAGATATATTTTTGCTCCGCCGATTTCTTTTGTCAGACGCTCGGCATAATAGAGTGGCGTTTCGCGTCCGATAAACTCTTTGGCGTAATATTTCATTTCCCGTATAAATTCGGGATCAACCTTGATTTTCTCATACGCTTCGGCAATTTCCCGCATAACGGGTTTTAAAAAATCGGGAACAATCTGTCCGCCGAAGCCGTTAAAGTAACCGTTTGTATCGGGAACGGAATATTTGGAAATGTATGTCATTGTCTTAACCTTTCATAAAACAGATCTTTAAACCTTTTCAGGCCCCCGATTCGTTTTTATAAAAGGATAGAAACAAAAAAACCGCGGGCCGTACGGGCACACGCGGCAAACGAAACACATTTGAGCGGCACCCCGTTAAGGACGCCACCACCAGTTTTTAACAAAAATGTTTCGTACGTTCTTCATCATGTGTTCAGTATTGAATGCTCCATAAAAAAAGTCAAACTAAAATTTCATACCTCTGATTGACTCTTATATCGCCATACTTATACAGTAATATATTGTTGCTTTAAATTGAGAGGTCCCATGAAAAAAACCTTAATACTTTTGATCGCCGCCTGCTTTTTGGCGTCTTCCGCCTTTGCCGGAAAAGCGGGAAACAAGCTTGAAGAGAAAAAAATAAAAATAGAAACCGAATATCAAAAAATCGTCAAACGCCTGGAAGGCGAAAATGAAATTCCCGAAATCAAAGAATTAAAATTACGCCACGCTTTGGAAACAAAGAACCAGCGAATCAAACAACTGCAAGACAGATATGACATGCGGGCAAAACATAAAAAAGAACGCGAAGATCTGTTGGAAAAAATCAAAACCGAACATCCGGAGCTTTTTGAACAAGCCGAAAAAGAAATTAAAGGCGGTTGCCAAAAAACAGGAAAAGACAAGAAAGTAAAAAAAGGCAAAAAAGATAAAAAAAGCAAAAAGAAACTTCACAAAAAATCAAAAATCGACGATTAAAAAATCCCCCGAATTCGGGGGATTTTTTACAAGTAAAAGCCTTCTCCGCCCCAGCAAAAACGAAACGGCTCCCCATGAGGAATTTGCTGTTGTTTTATCCCGAAATACAGCAATAAATATCGGATAACGGCGCTGTGAACGGAAATTCCGACACGTCGGTACGGCAAAACCGCGATTTCCGATAATGCCTGCAAAACACGGCTTTGAATTTGGCGTTTCGATTCGCCGCCCTGAAAACACGCATCCATATAATCCGCATCCAAATTGTGCCATGCATCGGAAACGTCCGGATACATTGCGGCGATTTCCTCGCGCGTCTTGCCTTCGGCAACCCCGAAACTGCCTTCCGTCAGATTTTCTTTGACAATCACGGGAACATTTAAAACGCCCGCCGCAATTTGCGCCGTCTCCAATGCCCGCTTCAAAGGACTTGAAAAAATGGCTTCTATCCCCAGCCCTTTTAACCGCTCTGCCAATTCAAAAGCCTGCTTGCGTCCGTTTTCGTTTAACGGCAAATCAATCCCCCTGCCCTGCCATTTCCTCAGGCGGTTCATTTCCGTTTCACCGTGTCTGAAAACATAAAATTCTTTCATTTCTGCCCTCAAAAAAAGGCGGATTTCCATCCGCCTTTTGCTTTTAATACCAGCTTCTTGACCCCTTTTCGCGTTTTAAAACGCCGAACCATTCCTTTTGAATATTTCCGTTCGGTTGAAACAAAACGAACATAACGGCCAATGCCTTGGATTCGACATTATCGTCATCCCGCACGGGGACTTCGCTAAGCTCGACGTCAAGAACGTAATCGTACGGCGTCGAACCGTCGACCATCCACATTGATCTGGTATTCATCAAAGCATGTTCAACATATTCGTGAATTACGGCAGGATGAATATCCGCCGTCGGATGATAATTTAAAACGTCGCGCAACGCGACTTTTATCCGTTCGGGAGAAGACGTAAACATGTCGTCGCGCCCCATTTCACGAGCCAAGCGCCCGCTTAGAATAATATAGTCCTGATCCAACGGTCCCGGCGCTTTTTTCAAACGCAAATACGTCATGTAATCCGTTTCTTGTTGCATCACTTCTTCGGGCGTTTCCAAAATATCCAAGCGTCGGGCATCGATTTGGTGCGTACACGCCGACGTCACCAAAACGCCGACCGAAACAAATATGCGCAGAAACGAATTAAAGCTCATGCTGTTTTCCGATTAGAACGTAGTGCCGTTATATCCCCACATATGCCCGGGGACGGATGAAAATTCGATATAAATGCGGTTTCCGGGTACCTGAAGTCGGGATTCGATCATTTCCGTCAAAGCCTTTGACAGAACGGGAACCAATCCCTGAGAAAGCCCGACGCTTTTCATTTCCATATAAACAGCCGGAGCACTTTTAGCACCGAACAACAAATCTTCTCCGCTGCAAACATTAACCATGATAAATTTTTCAGGCTTCCCCGTCGTTCTGGCAATAACCGTCGATGCTTGGTTCAAAACGGTTTCGCGCATGGTTTTATCTAAAGGTATATTTGTTTTAATCAGCAAAAAAGGCATGGAAATTAACCCCTTATCCGTTATGATATTCTTCGTTGCGGCAAGATTGACCCCTGCCGACCGCTATAAATTTAACGCGCCTCTTGCAGGATTGCAAAGGTTTGCTATCATAAACGCACTTTTATTTTTTTCAAAGGGGGATGGCGTGTCTGTTTTTCTGTTTATTTTCGGAGAAATTTGCCTGATCGGTGCTTCTTATGTTTCGTCTTTGGCTGTTATTTATTTCCTGAATAAATTTACGTTCATGTTTCCCTTTGACCCGTTTTCATATTTAGCCTGCCCGATTTCCGCCGATTGCGTCGAATTCGGATACGAATATAAAAATTGGGTTCTTATCGGAACGGGAATTATTTTCCTGATTTCAGGAATTATCGCTCCTTTGGTTTATTACAAAAAAAGCTCTTAAAAAAAAGCCTCCGTTCTCGGAGGCTTTTTTTTATTGTCTGCTTCTTTTTAAGATTTCACGCTGAACTTCCAAAGCTCTTTTTTTGGCTTCGTCAACGGCGTCTTTTCTGAAAGAAGAAAGAAACGTCATGCTGATTCGCCGATTTTGAGGCGCCGCCGGATCTTCGGGAATATAAGGCTTCATATCCGCCTGTCCGGCAACGCGGACAATATGAGTTTCATTAACGCCCAAACTGACCATCCTGCGTCTGAACGCCAACGCGCGATCGGCAGACAGCTCCCAGTTTGAATAACCGTCTTCGCTTTTAAACGGCACGGAATCCGTATGTCCTTCTATGGCGATGTTTTGCGGCATCTGTGCCAAAACTTTGGCTAACAAAACCGTCAACCGTTTTCCGTTCGGCGTCAGCTCATCCGACCCCGAAGCAAAAATAGACTTGTTATCAAAATCGACCAATTGGACATTTAAGCCTTCGTCGGTTTTTGTAACGACCAGATGATCTTTCAGTTCTGCCAACTTAGGATCGGAAGCCAGAGCCTCTTCCAAAGCGATTTTGGCACGATCAAACATCTCTTGTTCCTGATTTGCCAGATATTTTTGTTTTTCGGCAGACAAGTAAGAATTTGCCTGACTGCCGTTAAATCCGACATAAGGAGAAGACGCCTTTTCTTCACCCGTTGCGGTCAAAGCGCCGGGCAAAATGCTGGCACCGCCCGCCGTGGAAGAATCCATCACGGTTCCCGTCGAAAAATAATAAGCAATGGCTTCTTTTTGTTCCTTGCTTGCCGCCTGTAACAGCCACAGCAACAGGAAAAAAGCCATCATTGCCGTCACGAAATCGGCATAAGCGACTTTCCACGCTCCGCCGTGGTGTCCTTCATGCCCGCTTTTTTTGACTCTTTTTATAACAATCGGAGCGCGTTCTCCGTCAGGCATAGCAGCTCCTCCTACAGATCTTGGCACATTTTATCGACTTCGGCAAAAGTCGGGCGAACGTCGGGCGGCAAAGATTTTCTTGCGAACTCAATGGACACTTGCGGTGCATAGCCCTGAATATGCCCCATCAAACCGGCCTTGATCAAATTCAAATATTCCAGCTCCGGATTAAGAGTATTCGCCACAGCCGACGCCAAAGGTCCGACAAAACCGTAAGAAAGCAAAATACCGAAAAACGTTCCGACCAAAGCAGCACCGATCAGGTTTCCCAAAACTTCGGGCGGTTCGGTAATCGCCCCCATTGTATGAATAACGCCCAAGACCGCCGCAACAATGCCCAAGCCAGGAGTCGCATCCGCAACTCGGGTCAGCCCTGCGGACAATGCTTCCTTTTCGTGCTGAATTCCTTCTATTTCAGCATCAATAACCGATTCGATTTCGTGCGGCGCAGGTGAACCGAACGTCAACAACCGCAAATAACCGCACATAAAATCCATGGCGTCTCTATCATGGGTGATCGTCGGAAAACGTTTAAAGATATCGCTGGTCTCGGGCTTGTCAACGTGCGATTCCAACGCCATGTTTCCTTTGCTTTTTCCCAAGCGAAAGAACATAAACATCATTGCCAAAGCTTCGGAAAAGCTTTTTTTGTTGTATCTGGGCGCCTTAAAAACGCGCGGCAAAACCTTTAAAGTCTTAAAAACAACCGACGGCGGATTCGCAATCAAAAACGAACCGAACGCCGCCCCGCCGATAATCAAAAATTCTCCGGGCTGCCACAAAATGGAAAAATGCCCGCCGCCCCACAGATAGCCGCCGGCCACGCTGCAGATAACAATTGCCAAACCGATCAAAGGAAACATAGAGGGGTACTCCTGAAAAAATGAACGTTTAACGTTTTTTTTTGTTTTAAGAAAACAGTCTTTGATTTAACCTTTGCACATAATAATAAAAGTTTTCCGAAAGGTACAGCCCTATGACGATTGAAGAGGAAACAAACCGGCTATTTTTTTCAACGCTTGATAAAGAAGCGGCAAAAAAAACCGTTACGGAAACTCTTTCGGGGTGCGATGACGGCGAATTGTTTTTGGAATACGCCTATTCCGAGCACTTGGTTTTGGATGACGGAAGAATCAAAAGCTCGGGATATAATGCTTCATCAGGTTTCGGGCTTCGGGCAATCAGCGCAGAAGCCTATGCTTACGCTCTTTCAAATGAAATTTCGGAACACCGCCTGAAAGAAGCCGCCGACAGCGTCCGCCCCATAAAATTATCTCCGGCGCGATCCGCTTATCTGCCCGTCATCGGAAAATCTAAACAGCTGTACACGGATCAAAACCCGTTATCACTGGTTTCCTTTGAACAAAAAGTCGATTTAATGGGAAAAATCGACGCTTATGCCCGTTCCAAAGATCCTCGTGTTTCGCAGGTTTCAGCGTCTTTGGGCGGCGAATGGCAGGTCGTAAAAATTATCGGCGCCGACGGACGAGAAGCCTCCGACATCCGTCCCCTGGTTCGCTTTAACGTCAGCATCGTCGCAAAACGAAACAACAGGATGGAAAGCGGCTCTTACGGTTTGGGCGGTCGTTACCTTTATGATTCTTTTTTCAAAGAAAATGTTTGGAAATTCGCCGTTGACGAAGCTCTGAGGCAGGCTCTGGTCAATCTGGAATCCGTCCCCGCCCCCGCGGGAGAGTTCCCCGTGGTTCTAAGCTCGGGATGGTGCGGCGTCCTGTTGCACGAAGCCGTCGGACACGGATTGGAAGGCGATTTCAACCGCAAAGGAGCTTCCGTTTTTTCCGGAAAAATCGGCGAACAAGTTACGGCAAAAGGTATTACCGTTGTCGATGACGGCACTTTACCCAACCTTCGCGGATCAATCTCCGTTGACGACGAAGGAACGCCGTCTCAAAGAACCGTTCTGATTGAAAACGGCATTTTAAAAAGCTATATGCAAGACAGAATGAACGCCCGACTGATGAATGCTTCTCCGACCGGCAACGGAAGACGAGAATCCTTTGCCGCCGTTCCGCAGGTTCGCATGACCAACACTTTTATGACCAACGGCGACAAAGCAAAAGATGAACTGATCGCTTCCGTTAAAAAAGGCGTTTATGCAAAAAGCTTCCACGGCGGACAAGTTGACATTACTTCGGGAAAATTTGTTTTTACCTCATCGGAGGCCTATCTGATAGAAAACGGAAAAATTACGGCTCCGTTAAAAGATGCAACGCTTATCGGAAACGGCATCGATGTTATGAACGCGATTGACATGATCGCCGACGATTCTTGTTTAGACAACGGAATCGGCACTTGCGGTAAAGGCGGGCAAAGCGTTCCCGTCGGGGTCGGTCAGCCGTCCGTCAGGATTTCAAAAATTACCGTCGGCGGACGTTAAATCATAAAAAAGGCTCTCTGAACGAGAGCCTTTTTATAAACATTTAAACTTTTAACGACCTCTGCCGAACAGTGATTTAAAGATATCGCCGGCAATTCTGGTACGTCCCGAAGTTTTAATCCCCTGTTTTCCGATCGTTACTTCGGAAGTACCCGTTTCCGGGGTATAAGAACGGATTGTAACGCCGCCGTCGCTGGTCAGAACAGTAACTCTGCCTTGACCGTTTTCTCCCGTATTGATGCCGATGATACGGTTGCCCGAAACGTTTTTGGAAGCCGTTACGACGCCTTTTTTCTTTGACCCGTTGGCGGCACCGACGTCATAAGAATAGGTTCCGTCGGAATTAATTTTGATATAACCACCCTGAGCCGGATTACGCGTTGCGGATATTTTGCCGTGAGACGTTTCGATTGTTGTTCTGGAACCGTCTTCATGCGCGACGGAAATTCCGTTTCCTTTTCCGCCATCATAATTATAGATATCGGTATAGGCTTGTTGTTTTTTAGCGGATTTATTGGCTTTGACGCCCGTTTGAGAAGAAACGTTTTGGACTTCCCGAATGGTGGAAGGATCGACTTCTTTCATTTTAAAGACCAATTCACCGTTTGCATCTTTGCACGGAACCAAGACGACTGTTTTTTGTCCTTTCTGTTGGTTTACGGGCTGTTGTCTTTGTTGAGCCGCTTGATTTCTGGATTCCTGACGTGCACCGTCAACGACTTCGATATTTTCCCAGCCGGGCAGAGTCGGAAGTATATTTTCATTCGACTGAGCCTGAGCTGCGACATTAACTCCGGCCGAAACCGTAACAACCGCCAAAAACTTATTAAACCAAGCAGACATATCGACACTTCCTTTTAAAAAGTTTTCCTTTAATTTTTTATAGCATCATTCGGGTCAAAAAATCAAGTAATTTGACAAAAATTTTCGTTTTTTGTCATGTTTTCCGACAATATCACCCATAACAAAGAAAGCGGCATAAAAGCCGCTTTCCGTAATGAACGCAAATGTAAAATAAATTTTGTTTATTTTGATGTGTTCCCCGAAGAGGAGCTGCTCCCGGAAGTTGAAGCTGCAGACGGCGAATCAGGATAATTCGCTGGAGCTTTTAACATAGTATCACCCGAATTTGATAAAAGGTTCTTCTTGTTATCCCATTCGGGGATTCCTTTATAACCGGCTGACATATCTGCGGGCAAAAAATTCTTTTTTTGTGTTAATTCAGGCAAAATCCCGGCTCTTACCGATGTGATTTGCAAAAAAAACATAAAAGCAACGAAAAATTTCAACATAGCCGCCTCCTTTGATTGTTTTACATCCGCCAAGTTGATTTTTAAATGTTATTTGTTTTCACTTCTAAAAACAATGCATTAAATAAAATTTCATTTTTTTGTAATTTACATTAATTATTTTAAGATATTTATACACAATTCATAACCCATAAAAAAACAGAGCCTTCTCCGTTTCGGAAAAGGCTCTGTTTTTAAAAAAGTTCGGCTTATTCGGCTGCTTTAGCTCCGGCGGCCAGGTGTTCGTACAAACGACGACGTTCTTCAACCTGTTCCTGAGCGTATTCAACCAAACGTTCATAACGTTCCGGATCCTGCTTCTTAACAATCTGGAAGCGGCCTTCGTTCGCCATGAATTCAGCAATCGGTTTAGTCGGCGCTTTGGAATCCAGCTGCAATCCGGGCTTGCCTTCGGCAACGCGGCGCGGGTCAAAGCGGTACAACGGCCAGAAGCCCGTTTCAACAGCGTTCTTCTGATGTTCCAAACCGTTCTTGTCGATTTCGTAGGTGTGGTTGATGCAGTGCGAGTACGCAATGATCAAAGACGGACCGTTATAAGATTCGGCTTCGACAAAAGCTTTAATCGTTTGCATGTCGTTTGCGCCGACCGCGACCTGAGCAACATAAACGTTTTCAGACGCCATGGCAATCATGCCCAAGTCTTTGCGCGGCAAAGACTTGCCGGCAACGGCGAACTTCGCGGAAGCCCCGATCGGGGTCGCTTTGGACTGTTGTCCGCCCGTATTGGAATAAACGTTCGTATCCAAAACCAGAATATTAACGTTCCGACCGGAATACAAAACATGATCCAAACCGCCGTAACCGATATCATAAGCCCAACCGTCACCGCCGATCGTCCATACGGACTTTTCAACGAAATAATCGGCGACTTCGCTCAAAGCTTTTGCTTCATCGGACTTCAAAGAAGACAACTTGGCTTTCAAAGCTTCAACGCGTTCACGCTGAGCGGCAATACCCGCTTCATCGGACTGGGAAGCCGTCAAAATGGCATTGACCAAATCTCCGCCGATTTCGCCTTCCAAGCCTTTAATCAGCTGGTTGGCAAAGTTCTTCTGGAAGTCGACGGACAAACGCATGCCCAAACCGAATTCCGCGGCGTCTTCAAACAAAGAGTTCGACCAAGCCGGACCGCGTCCGTTTACGTCTTTGGCATAAGGCGTCGTCGGCAAGTTACCGCCGTAAATGGACGAGCAACCCGTCGCGTTCGCGATCAACAAACGGTCGCCGAACAACTGCGTCAGCAATTTAACGTACGGTGTTTCGCCGCAACCGGCGCAAGCACCCGAAAATTCAAACAGCGGACGCAACAACTGAACCTGTTTGACCATCTTCTTTTCAATTTTCGTACGGTCAACGTCCGGCAACGACAGGAAGAAGTCGAAGTTCTTCTTTTCCTGTTCCAGATGCTGGGCAATCGGGCTCATGTTAATTGCCTTGAGTTCCGGATTTTCCTTGTTCTTCGCGGGGCAGGCGCGGGTGCACAAAGAGCAGCCCGTGCAGTCTTCGGGAGCCACCTGAATAATCCAGCTGGAATCAACGAATTCTTTACCCTTGTACGGAACGGAACGGAACCCTTCCGGAGCGTTCTTCAATTCGGAATTGGGAACGACTTTGGCACGAATAGCCGCATGCGGGCAGACCATGGCGCATTTGCCGCACTGCAAGCATGTATTGGGATCCCATATGGGAATATCCGAAGCAATGCAACGTTTTTCGTATTGCGTCGTTGCCGTCGGCCATGTTCCGTCGGCCGTCCATTCCAAATCGGAAACCTTCAGCTCTTCGCCGCGACCTTCCAGAATTGTCCCTTCGACTTTGCGGACAATTTCGGGAGCCGTCGCCGGAACGCCCGGCAAACGATGCAACTTTGACGTCGGCTTATCCGTTACCTTGATTTCATGCAAGTGTTCCAAAGAAGCGTCAATCGCGTCCCAGTTCTTTTTAACGATGGCTTCGCCTTTTTTGGCATACGTTTTCTGAGCGTATTCCTTAATCTTTGCGATAGCTTCGTCTTTGGGCAGAACGCCTGACAGCGCGAAATAGCACGTTTGCATAATCGTGTTGATGCGGCGTCCCATTCCGGTTGCCTTGGCAACTTCTACGGCGTCGATGGAATAAAGCTTAATATGCTTTTTGATGATTTCTTCCTGAACTTCAACGGGCAGTTTGTCCCAAACTTCTTCGGGTTTGAACGGCGCGTTCAACAGGAAAACGGCTCCTTCGTCAGCCTGAGCCAGCATATCGATCTTTTCCAAGAACGGGAAATGGTGGCAAGCAACGAAAGATGCTTTGTTAATCAAATAAGGAGCGTTGATGACGTGGTTTGCGAAACGCAAGTGAGACGTCGTCATGGCGCCGGATTTTTTGGAGTCATAAACAAAGTATGCCTGACCGTAGGTTCCGTCGCGTCCTGCAATGATTTTAATGGAGTTTTTATTCGCTCCGACCGTACCGTCGGCGCCCAAACCGAAGAAGATGGCGCGTTTGACGTCGGCGTCTTCGATATCGAAGGAAGCGTCAACATCCAAAGACAGGTTCGTTACGTCATCGGTGATACCGACCGTAAAGCGGGTCTTGGGTTCGGCTTTTTCGGCGTTTTCAAAAACGGCCTTAGCCATAGCGGGCGTATATTCTTTGGAAGACAAGCCGTAACGACCGCCGATGACGCGCGGCATGGCTTTGATCTTGCCGGCGGCGAACGCATCGCTCAACGCGGCAACGACATCCAAGAACAAGGGTTCGCCCTGAGATCCGGCTTCTTTCGTACGATCCATAACGGCGACCGTCTTGACCGTTTCGGGCAACGCTTTAATCAAAGCTTCTGCCGGGAACGGACGGTACAGATGGACTTTTACAACGCCGTATTTCTTGTTTTGCAGATGTTTAACGGTTGCTTCCGTCGTGTCTGCGGCCGATCCCATAATGACGACGACCTGTTCGGCGTCTTTGGCACCGACGTAATCAACCAGATGATACTGGCGGCCAGTGATAGAAGCGTATTTATCCATCGCTTCCTGAACGATGGCGGGGACTTTTTCATAATAGGGGTTGGCGGCTTCGCGAATCTGGAAGAACACGTCCGGGTTCTGAGCCGTACCGCGAACGACGGGGTGATCCGGCGTCAAAGCGTTCGTACGGTTAAAGGACGTGGGCAGACCTTCAACGAATTTCTTCAGATCTTCGTCGGAGATGACGTCGATTTTATTGATTTCGTGAGACGTACGGAACCCGTCAAAGAAGTGCATGAAGGACACGCGGGATTTCAGGGTCGCGTACTGAGCGATTGCCGCCATATCCTGAGCTTCCTGAACGTTGTTCGAGCACAGCATTGCCAAGCCGATCTGACGGCAAGCCATTACGTCGGAATGGTCGCCGAAGATTGACAACGCGTGCGTTGCCAAAGCGCGGGCGGCGACGTGAATGACGAAAGGCGTCAATTCGCCGGCGATTTTATAGAGGTTGGGGATCATCAGGAGCAAGCCCTGCGACGCCGTAAAGGTCGTCGTCAAAGCGCCCGCCTGCAAAGAACCGTGAACGGCGCCGATAGCACCGGCTTCGGATTGCATTTCATAGATTTCGGGAACTTTGCCCCAAATATTTTTAACGCCTGCAGCAGACCAGGCATCTGCGAATTCGCCCATCGGAGACGACGGGGTAATCGGGTAAATAACGGCAACTTCATTCAGACGGTGGGCAACGTGAGCGGTTGCTTCGTTGGCGTCCATCATCTTCATCGTGCTTTTATCCGCCATGGAAAAAATCCTCCAAAGAGTTAATGAAAAAAGGATGTTACAAACACCCCCGCTTATAGTTAGGAGATGTTTCCGAAACCCCGCCGCAAAACATTTTCGCCGCAGAGTTTCGAAAACATCCCCCGCTGAGCCGACACTTTACAGCACCGCGTTTAAACCTTCAACCGTTTTTTAGAATTTTCCCTCTTCAAAAAAGAACGCCGGATTTTATTTTTTTATAACAGGCGGCTTCTGTTTTTTATCCAAGCTGTCGCCGCGAATCAAAAAAACGCTTCACGACAGTACTTGTAAAACCAGAATTAGTATATTACGATATTTTATCGCGTATTTCTTTATAATGAGTTTTTGTATGAAATTAAAGCCGTTATATTCTTTTTTCCGCAGAATTTATTGGAAAATCATTCTTTCCGAAAAATTTTTTGCCTACTCAGAAAAAAACAATTTTTTCACTGATAAAAAACAAAACGTCTTAATAGAGGCCGCCCAGGTTTCTTCAAGCACGAGAGTGATTAACGCTTTGCTTCAAAAAGGATACGACATTAACGAGGCCGACGATGAAGGGTACACGCCCATAATGCACGCCGCGACCCGCAACAAGTCCGTAAAAGTCCTTGAAACACTGCTTCAAAACGGAGCAGATCTCCACAAAACATCCCCCCAAGGCCTACCTCCTCTGATCATGGCCGCACATAAGAACGCCAATCCGGATATTGTCGCGACACTGATCAGGTACGGCGCGAATCCCAACGTTAAATCCCAGGGGGGCGAAATGACGCCGATGATTGCCGTGCTTTTTAATCCCTCTCCAAAAAAGGTCATTGCAAAGTTGATAGAAAACGGCGCGGATCCCAATATAACAGATATAGACGGAAATACGCCTTTAATAATTGCCATCGGGATTGATTTATTTTTTATCAGAATTTTGATTTTTATCAACAAAGCCCCAAACCTCGATCTCAATCTGCAAAACAACGCAGGACAATCTCCTTTGGCATTAGCTGTTTGCAATCCCTCTGAAGAAATGATGAAAATAACCAAAATTTTGATAAAACGCGGCGCTGACGTAAATGCCAAAAACAAAACCGACGGCTCCACGCCTCTGATGTGCGCAGTACGAAAGTTAAACGTTAACGCCGTAAAACTCCTGCTCAAAAAGGGAGCCGATGTTAACGCCGCCGATAAAGACGGAAAAACGCCCTTGATGCATGCGGTTTATGCGGCAGGCACAAGATTTTTCAGGACAGAGTACATCCCCCGCGACAATCCGCCCGGATATTCTCGAACATTCCGACAAGCGCTTAAAATCGCCCGGCTGTTAATCAAAAAAGGTGCGGATGTGAATAAAGCGCTCAACGACGGAAAAACGCCTTTGCTTGTAAGTGCCGCTATTCATCCTTATCCTCACTTCATGAAACTGTTCATTAAACACGGAGCTGACGTTAATGCCAAAGACGATCTAGGCGAGACGGCATTATCTTTAATGTCCATGTTCTTTAAAAATCCGGATGTGGCAAAGCTGTTAATCAAGCACGGGGCAGACGTTCATGCTCGAAACAAGGGAGGCCGTACGCCTTTAATCTGCGCCTGCGTCGGTTTCGGCCACCCTAAGCCGTCGGTCATTAAATTGATGATCGCCAAAGGAGCCGACATAAATGCCAAAGACAACGACGGAAAAACCGCTCTTGAATATGTCAAAGATGACTCTTGGGAATTGATTTATCCCAAAATATTAAAGGAATTAATAAGCCTTTTAACTCCGGCGGATTACCAAGTAATCCGGAAGCAGAACGAACAAAAAAAAGTTTAAAACTCCGTTTCTTTCCGCATCTTTTCAAGTTTTTGATTAAGCTCTGTAACCTTTGCGGAATATTTTTGTTTTATTCCTCCAAAACCGAAACGGGCGTTCAAACGCGCTCTGAACAGATGGCAGTAAAGTTTCAAGCATTTCATAAAATTCGTTTTGTATAAAAGGGAGCGACTTAAAAAATTAAGCCCTGCGTAAGAGAACAATTTTTGTCCTGAAAATTCTGTTTTAAAGCGTTGGAAAGCCCTCTCCGACCCGCCGTAGGTCAATATCCATTTTTTAATAAATTTCTGTGCGTCTGGCACATTTTTTTTTCGACGGTATTTTCATGTTTTTATCTTTGAAAAACGAATTAACATATGACGTCATACCGACGAAGAAAGGTCCGCTACCGTATAATACGGGAAAGCAATTGTAATATGCGTCAACATAATACCAATCCGCCTCTTATACCGTTTTTTATTTTTTGACAAGCGGCGGGATAAAGATAAAACTTTAAAATCCGAACAATAAAACAGAGGTTCTTTTATGCCCGATTTTTCCTTTGAACGCCGTTCTCTTCGTTTCCCTGCCGATTTGTTTTCCCCGAAGCCTCAAAACACTTCCGTCCTGATCGCCGGCATTGACGAAGCGGGCAGAGGTCCTTGGGCGGGGCCGGTCGTCGCAGGCGCCGTCATTTTTCCGAACTTGGAAATATCGGACAGCCTTGCCACCAACCTAAACGATTCAAAACAGCTTTCCCGACGTAAACGCGAAGCATTGTTTGAAGAACTTCACGCTTCAAACGCCCTGATCGGCACGGGAACGGCAAGCGTTGAAGAAATCGACAGCCTTAATATATTAAAAGCAACCTTTCTCGCGATGCGCCGCGCCGTCGAAGCTTTGCCCCTGCCCCCCGCTTTTGCACTGGTCGACGGGAACAAAGTCCCGCCCTTGCCCTGCCCCGCCGAAGCCGTCGTTAAGGGCGATGCGCTGTCTTTGTCAATCGCCGCCGCCTCCGTTATCGCAAAAGTAACCAGAGACCGCCTGATGTGCGATTTGGCAAAAGAATTTCCGTACTACGGATGGGAAGAAAACGCGGGATACGGGACAAAGACTCATCAAAACGGGTTAAAGTTGCACGGCATTTGCGCACACCATCGCAAAAGTTACGCTCCGATTCAAAGAATTATCGCCGAGTCGCAAAAAAATTAACTTTTGACGATTCTGTTAATAATTTAATTACTTCTGAAGCCTATTCTGATTCCAGAACGGCGCGACACGACAGCGCATTTTTTGAGTCCAGAACGGCATAAGAGGCTAATTATGACATCTTTGAAAACGAACGTCATCCTTCCCGGCGACAGCATCGAACTGATGAATTCCCTGCCCGAAAAGTCGGTTAACATGATTTTTGCCGACCCTCCTTATAATCTTCAGCTGGGCGGCGAATTGTTGCGTCCCGACAATTCTTTGGTTGACGGCGTTGACGACGAATGGGATCATTTTTCCGATTTTCACGCTTATGACGATTTTACCGTTGCCTGGCTGAAAGCTGCGCGCCGCGTTTTAAAAGACAACGGTACGCTTTGGGTAATCGGCTCTTACCACAATATTTTCCGCGTCGGCGCAACGTTGCAGGATTTGGGATTTTGGATTTTAAACGACATTGTGTGGACGAAAGCCAATCCGATGCCGAATTTCCGCGGCACGCGCTTTACAAACGCGCATGAAACGCTGATTTGGTGTTCCAAAGACCCGAAAGCAAAGTACACCTTTAACTACGAAGCCATGAAAGCCATCAATGAAGGTACTCAGATGCGCAGCGATTGGTATTTGCCGATTTGCAACGGCAACGAACGTTTAAAAGGCGCCGACGGCAAAAAATTGCACCCCACGCAAAAACCCGAAGCGTTGCTGTATCGGATTATCATGTCTTCAACTCAACCCGGCGACATTATTCTTGATCCGTTTTTCGGCACGGGAACGACGGGAGCCGTTGCAAAAATGCTGGGACGCCAGTTTATCGGCATAGAACGCGACCCGACCTACATTGCCGGAGCAAAAGCCCGCATCGATGCCGTCAACCCCGTCACAAACATGGCTGATTTGCAATTTACCTGCAAACGCCAGGAACCGCGCATTCCTTTCGGCGCCGTCCTTGAACACGGTCTGTTGCGTTCGGGAGACTGGCTGTTCGATTCAAAACAGCGTTTTGCCGCCAAAGTCCGTTCGGACGGAACATTGGCCGCCGAATCCATCACGGGTTCGATCCACAAAGTCGGCGCCATGCTTCAAGGTTTGCCCAGCTGTAACGGTTGGACGTTCTGGCATTTTGAAAAACGCCACAATCTGGAAGTCATCGACACTTTGCGCCAACAGTTGCGAGCCCAGTTGTATGCGGCTTAAACCGTTAAAAATCATAAAAAAGCAAAAGCCCCGAAATCGGGGCTTTTTTTATGCCTTGACTTCCGGTTCGGTAAAGACAAATATAAGAACATAACAAGAACATTTAAGACGGTCGAAATGAACAAACTCATTGCTCTGATTGATTGCGACAGCTTTTTTGTTTCGTGCGAACAGGCTGCCGATCCGAGTTTAAAGGGCTTGCCTGTCGTCGTGACGACGGGCGAACGCGGATGCATTGTTTCCCGTTCCAAAGAAGCCAAAGCGTTAGGCGTAAAGATGGGGGCTCCCGTTTTTATGGATCGCAGGGAGCATTCGGGAATAATATACATTTGTGCGCGGCATTCTTTTTATTCCGCCGTGTCAAAGCGCGTCATGGAAACGGTAAAAAAATTTTCTCCCGTTGTTGAAGTCTCTTCCATTGACGAAGCCTATATCGACCTGACGGGCACGGAACGACTTTATAAAGCCACGCCCGAGGAAATTGCCCGCCGTATTCGCGACGAAATCAAATCAGAAACCGACATTCCCGTATCCGTGGGAATTTCTTTGACAAAGACGTTGGCGAAGCTTGCCTGTGACAAATCGAAATCATCGGGCGGCATTTTATATATTAACGATTTTAATCGGCGTGAAATTCTAAAATCCGCACAGACGGAAGAAATTTGCGGCATCGGCAAAAGCGCGGCACGTTCATTAAAAATGATCGGGATTTTTTCGGCATATGAATTATTAAACGCCCCCGATACTTTATTAAGAAAGGCGGGCGGGAAGAACATTTTGGATTTAAAATACGAACTGTCGGGAATTATGGCGTATCCGATCGAATATACGGAAAAGCCGCCGAAGTCGATACAAGACACGTCGGCTCTGCCTGATTTTACGCATCGCAAAGAAGATTTAAAGCACGCTTTAAGAAGCCACGTTCACCGAGCCGCCCGACGGCTTCGCGGGCTTGGGGGATTTTGCAATGTTGCTGGGTTAATGCTTCGCACAAAAGAGTTTCGCGTATTTGAAAAGCGGACAAGGCTGAATTTCGGCACAAATTCGGAAGACGAGATTTTTTCGGCTTTATTATTGCTGTTAAACGAATTGTATGATGTTTGCCAAACGTACCGCAGCATCGGCGTTATGTTGGAAAGCCTGAGTTACGGCAACCAATCCGATCTGTTTCAAAACACGGTGTATCATGACAGCGCGCTTGACAAGGCTTTGGATGAAATCGAATCAAAGTACGGAAAAGGCGCAATCAAACGCGGCAACGATTTTTTATCATAGAAAGTATGTCACAAAAAGTTTAAAGAAATGGGATGGACTAAGCAATTAAAGCCTGCTAGATTAGATTATGAGTAGAAATACTTCATAAGAAGGAGCGCGCCATGAGAAAAATGATAATCATTATGACATCGGCGATAATGTTGCCGATTTCTTCTTTTGCGATAGAACAGGTACCACCCCCCCCCTACTTTTAGATGATTCTGCATCATTTCAGATAGCAGAGACCTTCAAATTGGGGCAAGACGACAACGGATTAGCGTTAAAACCCAAAAAAGCAATGTTAAAAGACGATACGATTGAGGAATTTTGCAATCGTAATAAAGGTCTTTATTATAATCCCGTAACGAAGAAATGCGAACAGATTAACTCGTGCGACCCCAATCCGTGTAACGGCAGCACGCCTGTTTGCGAAACGGTTGATTTTTCGGTTGATCCGAAAGGATATAAGTGTTTATGCAGCGACACGTCTTGCGGCAAAGGCAAGACATGTGTCGGCGGACAATGTATAAACTGTCAAAAAGGCGTGAACTGCAATTGCCCGTCGGGACAGGTATCCGACGGGAACGGCAGTTGTTATACGCCTGCGAACAAATGCGTTCCCCATAATCCGTGCCCCAGTTCTTTACCGAATTGCTCGCCCATCGGCGAGACAGACTACAGCTGCAGTTGTACCTCTAATCCCAGATCTTGTCCGGACGGAACGAGATGTAGTGACAATAACATGGCGTGTAAAAACTGTCCTGCAGGGGACAGGAGTGACGACTGCGGCTGTTCCCAATACGGGAAGGAAGCGGACGGAAACGGCGGATGCCGTTGTCCGGGGATGAAAATCAGCGACGGTTACGGCGGATGCAAATGTCCGACGGATTATGAATCTGACGGGACTTGGGGCGGGTGCAAGCTGATAGACCCGTGTATGAACGTTGACTGTCCAGATGCGAAGAGGTGTGAAGACGGTGAATGTGTGAACTGCAGTGCGGGTTCGGATTGCGGATGTTATGATGACGACGCGACGGCGAACGGCGACGGCGTTTGTGAACCTAACATTCACGAATGCGACCCCGGCAAGGAATACAACACTGATACGCGTTCATGCGAGAACTGTGCAGAGAATGCGGACTGCGGCTGTTTTGACCAGGGCGGATACGCCGACGGCAAAGGCGGGTGCAGAATCATTTGTGAGGACTGGGAATACTGGGACGGGTCAAAGTGTGCCCCTGCGGTCGGAGCATGCGAAACATCTGACGACTGCACCAGCGGCAACTACTGTCTTGACCATTCCTGCAGACCAGGATGCGAAAGTGATGATGATTGCAAAAAAGGCTCCTCTGGAGCTTATTGTAAAGACAATGTTTGTACTTCTGGCTGTCTTACCGATAGCGATTGTTCATATTCTTATCAAAAATGTCAAGCTGGAGCTTGTATATCACCATGCGATTCAAATCCATGTACGAATCCGAAGTATCCTAAATGCTATAACAGCTCACGAGGTTTTGACTGCGACTGTACATCTACATCATGCGGAGATGGATATACCTGTAAAGTAACATCTACCCCTAATTTAACAGATCCGGGTGAATGTATCGTATCAACTGGATGCCAAAAAGACAGCGATTGTGCTTCTGGAGAAACTTGTGTTTCTGGGAAATGTACCGCTGGAAAGAACCATTGCGATCCTAATCCATGTACGAATCCGAAGTATCCTAAATGCTATAACAGCTCACGAGGTTTTGACTGCGACTGCACATCTACATCATGTGGAGATGGATATATCTGTAAAACAACATCTACCCCCAATTTGACAGATCCTGGAGAATGCAAGGAATATGTTACAAATTGTACAGCCGACAAAGATTGTCTAGGTTCATATGAAAAATGCTATGACGGCGTTTGCAAAAAACCTTGTGATACGAATCCGTGTACAGATAGCCGATATCCTTCTTGCACCAACACTTCAAGTGGCTACATTTGTAAATGCACCTCATCTTCATGCGGTAGCGGTTACAAATGCGAAACGACATCTTCCGGAGTTTCGTATGACGAAAACTCACCAAACTCAGGCTTATGTAAAGTGTTACAGACCGAAACTTGCACAACGGACGAAAACTGTTCGGCGGAAAAGAAATGCCGCGACGGATATTGCATCTTCCGCGACACCTGTTCAAAAGACAGCGATTGCGCGTCTACAGAACGGTGCAGCGAAAACGGATATTGTGTTCTGAAATAACCCGTAAACTTTCAAAAAAGCCGGCTCCCGATTTTTCTCGGGGGCCGGC
>HF994931.1:22662-36337 GCA_000434295.1 Acetobacter sp. CAG:977
GGGGGCCGGCTTTTCCTACTCTCCGCCAAACGGATCATAATCGGAAAAACGGCGATTCTCATAAACAATCTTATTACGCTCTTCCTTTATCCCTAACGCCAAATAACGAAAAGCATCCGCCGCATGACTGGTCCAATCGTGCTTCGGGCGCGGCATAAAATCACGACGAACGGAATCCCATTCCTTTTGATATTGCCGCAACGCCTCTAATCCCTTAGCACACTTCTCTTTGTCAAAACGACAACGCGGCAATAACATCCGAACAGCAGCTATCCCGCCTTCTATACTGCTTTTCGGCAAAACCCTGCCCCGTATCCCAAGCGAACTCAATAAATCCAATCGGCTCTTTCCGCTGGAAAGTTCATGGACTCCGATATCGTGCGGAAAAATGTTCTCATTCGTGTATGTGTACGGCTTCGCCTGTAAAACACGGACATAGTGATCCAACCCGACGCCCGAAGCCTCATAATAATCTATAACGTCAACTTCGCCGCCTTGAACCTGATAAAACCATATCGCCGTCGCATCTCCGACACCTAAATCCCATGCCGTATAAACGGGCTTTGACGCATCGTGCGGGACAAAGCCGATGCGCTTGTCGTTTTCCGCCTGATTTAATAACGACGCATAGTATGCCCCTTTCACGGCGGCATCAAAAGAACAATAAAATTCCTGAAGAACCGTGTCTTCATCCATCCCTGCCGCCCGTTCGGCATCAACGGCACTGATCGGAATGGCTTTGGTTTCCGAAACTCCCAACTTTTGCGCAAACCAACCGTCCGCCTTTTGCGCCGTTTCAAATAACGACAGTCCGTGATTCCTGCCGCGCGGCGTATAAATAAACAACGCCCACCCTTCGTTTTCCGCCAAAATCGGACGAATAAAATCCCAAGAGGCAGGATCGGCAATCGAATATTCCGAAAAAACCACTCCGACAGGATTCGCACCGACAAGCGAATTGTAATTGTCCGAACCGACACATTGCCATATTGAACCGTTCAACAGTTCGATTTTCATTTCCTGAGCATTGCTCGACTTTCTCAGTTCGGGCGGAAAAACCTGATCAATCACGCGCCGACCCTGCTTGTCAATCGCGTCCCAAACAACCTTTCTGGCTTGCGTCTGCAACGGCAGCATGTGCCAATACACCCCTACCCGCTCAAACGCCGCAACCGCCGTCCAATTTAACGCCAGGCTGTCTTTACCTGCTCTGCGGTGCCAAACCGCCACAGCTCTTTTCCCTCCGTTCTCCAGATATTTCCACAGTTTCAGCTGATACTTTCTGGGGCGCCAGAGGTTCGGTATTTTTATTTTTTTCATTTTAACCTCTTAAAAAACACGAAAAAAAAATCCTCCGAAACAGTCTGTTTCGGAGGACAATCTTTAAAGTAACAAAATGTTATATTATTTTTTCCGTTTTGTCAATATCTTATTCCGACGTTACATCGGCGATTAACGGTTCATGCCCGCAATAACGGATAAATTTCATTAAATCCTGCGGCGTCAGAGTCGTCGTCGCCGTGTTCGTCAACGGATGAAAATTAATAATCGGCTGTTCCATCATCCATTTATCCAATACGGGGCGAACCTCATGACGTTCTTTGTCGTTAATCAGGCAAAACGGCGTTACGGATCCCGGCGTAATGCCCAGTTTTTCGTATAACAAATCCGCCGAAGCAAACGACAAACGCTTGCACCCGATTTTGGCAGGCATCGATTTTAAATCAACCCTCTTTTCGGCAGGCGCGACAATCAGCCACAACACGCCTTTGGCATCTTTGCAAAACAGGTTTTTGCAATGAAGCCCTTCTATGTTTCCCCAATATTTTGCCCCTTCTTCCGCCGTAAAAACCGCAGGATGAGATGTCGTTTTGTATTTTATCCCAAGCTTGTCAAAGCATTCGAACAGCATTTCGGGGGTCGTCGGCAATTCTTTTTGATTTTCTTCTGTCATTTTCGTTACATCCGTTATAAAAACTTTATGAAAAGATAGCTTTATCTCAAATAAAACGAAAGTGCTTTTCCCATGATTTTTGACAAGTCTTACCGTTCTTCAAATTTCAGCGACCGCCTGTTGCCGATTGACATGATTTTAATCCACTATACGGGCATGAAGTCCGCAAAAGAGGCTTTGGAACGTCTCTGTCTTCCCGAATCACAGGTCAGCGCCCATTACGTGATTGATGAAGACGGGCAAATTTTTGCGTTAATCGACGAAGACAAACGCGCATGGCATGCCGGCGTTTCCTGTTGGAAAAACGAAAGAGATACCAATTCGCGCTCTATCGGAATCGAATTGGAAAATCCGGGACACGAATTCGGATACCGTCCTTTTCCCGAAGCGCAAATTAACGCGACCGTCGAACTTGTCAAAGACATTGTTGCCCGACGCAATATAAAACCTTCTCTTATTCTGGGACATTCCGATGTTGCGCCCGCACGAAAAAACGATCCGGGAGAACTTTTCCCGTGGTCTCTTTTGGCAAAAGAAAACTTGGGCATATGGACGGACGCTTTTGAAGAAACCTCGAAATCGTGCGAAGAAATGTTACAGAGCATCGGGTACGACGTTTCTGACGTACCGGCAGCCTTAACGGCTTTCCAACGCCATTTCTTTCCGGAAGCCCTTAACGATCCTGACACGGAACGTACCCAAAAACGTCTGGCTGCCGTTGCCGCTCTGTTTAAAAAAGATGATACCGATGTTCCCTTATAAAATTGTTTTCAGCGATATTGACGGTACCTTTTTAAAATCGGATCATTCGCTGTCTGCGCGCAACAAAGCCGCCGCAAAAAAGCTTGAAGCTCTCGGCATCCCCTTTGTGCTGGTATCGGGCAGAATGCCCTCCGCCGTCCGACTGATACAAAAAGAAGCGGAAATCAACGCGCCTTATATTTCTTACAGCGGCGCTTTGGCTTCGGATTTTGATTCGACGCCTTTGGGCAGTATCGCCCTAAGCAAAGAAACCGCCTTGAAAGCAAAACGCTACATCAACCGTTTCTATCCCGATATCGAGTGCAGCACTTATTCCGACGACCGTTGGATAACCGACAACGATACAACTCCGTTAATCAATGCGGAACGCGCCATCATAAAAAGAGACCCCGAAAAAGGCGATTTAAGCCGCCTTTTGTCAAACGACGATCCCGTGCACAAACTGTTATGCATCGGCGATGCAAAACGGTTGGATTCTTTGCGTTTAGACCTTATTCCGCTGTTTCCCGAATGCCGTATCTATAAATCCCAGCCCCGATATTTGGAAGTCATGTCAAAAGACGCCTGCAAATCGGCGGCAGCGGCATTGTTATGCGAACGGCTCGGCATTAAAACAAAGGACGTTTTGGCGTTCGGAGACAATTACAACGACACGGATTTGCTTGAATTTGCGGGAACCGGCGTCGCCATGGGAAACGCGCCCGACGACGTCAAATCCGTTGCCGACGAAATCGCGGACACAAACGATAACGACGGACTTTCCAAGTACATTGAACGCTTGCTCGGCGTTTAAATATTGACGTTTTAAAAAAAACAACGTAGCTTTTGCGGCACCAGACAGTCGGATGGTCGCGGGCGCTTTTAGGCGTCTGAGGAAAGTCCGGGCTTCACGGGAACACGATACCGGATAACGTCCGGCGGGGGTGACCCCAGGGAAAGTGCAGCAGAAAGCAAACCGCCGACCTTTTTTAAAAAGGGGTAAGGGTGAAAGGGTGCGGTAAGAGCGCACCGCTTTTCCGGTAACGGAAAAGGCACGGAAAACCCTATCGGAAGCAAGACCAAGTCAGGCGTACGCAACCGCGTATTCAAGGGCGTTCCCGTCCTTCGCCAGAGGTAGGTCGCTGGAGGCGTTCGGCAACGGACGTCGTAGAAGAATGGCCATCGATTACAGAACCCGGCTTACAGACTGTCTGGCATATTCATTTTTGAACCGATTCGAATCTCTGACTTGTTAAAAAACAAGCCCTTAGGTTTTTCAGCCTCTTTTTCCCGATTCATTTTCAAATCCTCAAACACCGGAACAAAAAAAGAACTCCCGTCGGATTCGTTTTTTCCGCATCCGTCCGCGCATTTTTTTGGCTTTTTTAAATTTTCCCACACATAGCTCTAAAAACAGCAAAAAAGCACAATATCTTGTGCTTTTCGGATTGTCTTTTCCACATTTTCCCGTATGTATCCCAAATTCTACCCATTGACCGCCATAATTTCCCATGCTATCCCATAAGAGACCATAGGAAAATATTGCCTAGCCCGCCAGAAGGAAGGTAACGGCAAAATTTAACAACGGAGAAACAAATATGGGGCGCACGCCGCGGAAGAAGAATCTCTTCCTGGACACCATAGTAAATAAAGTCGATGCCAAGGGACGCGTATCCATCCCTGCCGACTACCGCGCCCTGTTGGAACAGCAGGAAACGGAGCTGGTTGCTTTTCGTTCTTTTACGTCGCCGTGCATTGAATGCTGCACCTCTGAAATGATGGACAGGCTTGCCAGCGACATTGACCGTTCCTTTAATATGTTTTCATCCGAACAAGACGACCTGACCAGCCTGATTTACGCAGATGCGAAAGAATTTCCCTTTGACAGCACGGGGCGTATCGTTTTAAGCGAAAAATTGATGAAACACGCGGGCATCACCGACAAAGCGGCATTTGTCGGCAAAGGCAGAACGTTCCAAATATGGAACCCCGACCTTTACGCAAAAGAAGAAGAAAAAATCCGCGCCCGCGCCCTGCAAAACCGCTTAAGCATTAAGAACGGAGGTTCCGACAATGATTGACGGTGCCCCTCACATCCCCGTTTTGCTTAACGAAGTCATTTCCGGCATATCTCCCAAAGACGGCGGCATTTATGTTGACGGCACGTTCGGAGCCGGCGGATACACGCGTGCCGTCTTAACCGCGGCAAACTGTAAAGTCATCGCCATAGACCGCGATCCCGACGCCGTCAGAAACGGACAAAAATTATGCCGTGAATTTGAAGGACGTCTGACGCTGTTGCACGGCGAATTCGGCGATATGGTCGATTTGGTACGGCAAACGGGAACGGATGCCGTTGACGGCGTCATGCTGGACATCGGCGTGTCTTCCATGCAGGTGGATCAGGCAGAACGCGGATTTTCATTTAAGAAAGACGGCTTTCTCGATATGCGCATGAGCCGTCAGGGATTAAGCGCCGCGGACGTTGTGAACACGTTTTCGCAAGAAGAATTGGCGAACATCATTTACCTGTACGGGGAAGAACGTTTTTCGCGGCGCATCGCGTCGGCGATTGTCGCGCGCCGCAAAGAAAAAGCCTTTGAACGCACTTTGGATTTTGCAAGTGTCGTCCGTTCGGCGATTCCGCACAAAGGAAACGACGGAACGGATCCCGCGACGCGAACGTTTCAGGCTTTAAGGATATATGTGAATGACGAACTGGAACAGCTTCGTTCCGGTTTAAACGGAGCCGAAGAGCTCTTAAAAACAGGCGGAAGAATGGCCGTTGTTTCTTTCCATTCTTTAGAAGACAGAATCGTCAAAGCCTTTATTCAGGAAAAAAGCGGCAAGTCCGCGCGTCCGTCAAAGTACCTGCCGGACGCCGTTCAAACCGAAGCCGTATTAAAACCTGTAACAAAGAAACCGATTTTGCCTTCCGAAGAAGAAATCAACAGAAACATCAGATCCCGTTCGGCTCGCCTGCGTATTGCAGAACGCATCGGGGGATAGTATGGCAAGATTTTCTTTGATTATTTTGTTTGCCGTGATGGCAACGGGAATGTTCGTCATAAAAAATCACGTCATTGATTTGGAAAACGAACTGGACGCAATAAACGCCCGCATTACGCAAGACCAAAAAGCGTTGCACGTTTTAAAAGCGGAATGGACTTATCTGAACGATCCCGCGCGAATTCGCGATTTAAGCAGCCGGCACGCCAGCATGAAGCCCATTGAAGGCAAACGCATTATTTCTTTTGCCGCCATTCCGTTCAAGGAAGGGCAATCTCCTTCACCTCGAAACGGCTTTTTGCGCGTTTCCTATTCGGCTTCGGGCATTCGGGAGTAGCGCCATGTTCCGTTTTCTGAAAAAAAGCGGAACGTTTTATTACCCCGGACAGGAAATCCCCCTGCCCGAAATGATGACTGCTGCCGACAAAAACAGTTTTTCAAGCCTTGAGTCCGGCAAAAACCGCCTGTTATTTACGGCAGGCGTTTTTTTAGTTTCGTTTGGCATATTGTGCTTCCGTTTATTCAACGTTGCGTTAAACGGCGAAATCATCGAAGAAGCCCGCCGCGCTCCCGTCGGAGTACATGCGTTGAACATAAAAATGAAACGTGCGGACATTACGGATCGCAACGGCGTCATATTGGCGACCAGCCTGCCTTCGGCGGATCTGTATGCCGAAGTGGATAAAATCAAAAACCCCGAAATGATAGCGGCGGCTTTGGTTCAAACGTTGCCCGATCTAAAATACAAACCTTTGCTGAAAAAGCTTAAAAGCGGGCGCAATTTCGTATATATCAAGCGCGCTTTGACCCCCAAAGAACAATACGAAGTCAACCGTCTGGGTTTCCCCGCTTTGAATTTTCAACACGTCGAGAGCCGCGTTTATCCGCAAGGGGCCCTCTTCGCACATATTGTCGGAGCAACGGACATTGACGGCAAAGGCATTGCGGGCGTTGAAAAAGCCTTTAACGAGCGTCTGTCCGTCCAAAAAGAACCCGTTCGTCTGTCATTGGACGCGGGCATTCAAGACACGGTTCGTTTGGCTTTAAAGGAAAGCGTCGAAAAATTCAATGCGGAAGGTGCTGCCGCCGTATTAATGAACGCCAAGACGGGAGAAGTCGTTGCGCTGGTTTCATTACCGGACTTTGACCCGAACAACCTCAGACAAGCCAAGAGGAAAAGCCTGTTTAACGCGGCGACGTTAGGCGTTTATGAAGTCGGTTCGATTATGAAACTGTTTAATGCGGCGATTGGTCTTGAAACGGGAAAAGTCAAGGTATCAGACACGTTTGACGCCGCGAATCCGATTATCCTTGCGAACTACAAGATTCAGGACGAACCGAAATTAAGACGCGTTTTAAGCCTTCCCGAAATATTAATTCACTCTTCGAATGTGGGCGCGGCACGTATTGCTTTGAATGTGGGCGCGGAAAAACAGCAGGAATATTTAAGACGTTTCGGATTTTTTCAACCGGCGTCATTGGAAATTCCCGAACGCGGTCATCCGCTTTATCCGTCGAAATGGCGCGAAGTCAATACGGCGACGGCAGGTTACGGTTACGGCGTTGCGGTAACGCCGCTGCACATAGCCGCCGCGACGTCGGCATTGGTGAACGGAGGCGTTTATCATGCTCCCAGCTTGCTGTTTAAACGCAATACGAATGAAATAATCGGCGAAAGGGTTATTTCTGAAAAGACATCCAAAATTATGCGTGCTATTATGCGCTTGGTCGTTACCGAAGGTTCGGGACGACGCGCCAATGTTCCGGGCTATGAAGTCGGCGGAAAGACGGGCTCTGCGCAAAAAATCGCCAAAGGCAAGTACGTAAAGAACAGCCTGCGCACATCGTTTGTTTCCGCGTTTCCGATGGATAACCCGCAATATGTTTTGATGGTTATGATGGAAGCGCCGCAAAGAATAAAAGAAACGTTCAACTTTAACACCGCCGCATGGAACGCCGTGCCGACGGCGGAACGGATTATTTCCGCGGTTGCGCCTCAGCTGGGGATCACGCCGCGTCCGTATGAACCGACGCAACCTGCCCCGTACGTCAAGGCCGCATTAAATGCCAAATAAATCCTTTTTCGGAGAAACGTCGCATGCAGTTGAACGATTTGCTGAAAGCCGCGGGGCTTGCTCCCGTTTCGGACAACGTTGAAATATCGGGGATTACCGCCGATTCCAGAAAAGCCGCTTCGGGTTTTCTTTTTGCCGCCCTGCCCGGATCAAAAGCCGACGGAGCTTCTTTTGTTCAGGACGCCGCCGATAACGGTGCTCGTGCGGCTTTAGTTCCTTTGAACGCAGAACTGCCGAATACCGGCATGATTTACGTGCGATGCGACGACGTTCGCAAAAGCCTTGCCTTAATCGCGGCAGCTTTTTACGGAAAACAGCCTCAGACCGTCGTTGCCGTCACCGGAACGAACGGGAAAACTTCGACCGCGAATTTCGCCAGACAGATTTGGGATTTCTTAGGCAAAAAATCCGCCAGCGTCGGGACGCTGGGCGTTATTTCTTCGGATTTTTCCTCTTACGGCTCTTTGACGACGCCCGACCCCGTCTTACTGCATGAAACGCTTTCCATGCTGGCGGACAAAGGCATCGAGAAAACCGCCATTGAAGCGTCCAGCCACGGCATCGATCAACACCGCATTGACGGCGTACGCCTAACCGCCGCGGCATTCACGAACATTACGCGCGACCATCTGGATTACCATAAAACAATGGAAAACTATCTGGAAGCGAAGCTAAAGCTGTTTGACCGCCCTCTTTCTTCCAACACCGCCGTCTTAAACGCCGATATTCCCGAATTTGACCGCATCAAATCTTATTGTTTGGCAAGAGGGCTGAAAATCATTGATTACGGCAAAAACGCCGAAGCACTGAAACTGGTTGACACGGCGCTGGACATCAAAGGACAAACGCTTCATTTGGAAATTTTCGGCAAAAAGCACACGGTGCGCCTGCCGTTGGCGGGAACGTTCCAAGCCATGAACGCTTTGTGCGCGTTGGGTTTGGTCATTGCCGCAGGCGAAGATGCGCAACAGGCCGTCAAAGGGCTTGAGATTTTAAAAGGCGCGCCCGGACGCATGGAACACGTTGCCGACCGCAAAAACGGCGCCGCCGTTTACGTTGACTACGCACATACGCCGGACGCTTTGGAAACCGTTTTGAACGCTCTGCGCCCGCACACGCAAAACCGTTTATGCGTCGTTTTCGGTTGCGGCGGAGACCGCGATCCCGGAAAACGCCCTCAGATGGGAGAAATAGCCGATCGCCTTGCCGACGTCGTCTATGTTACCGACGACAACCCCAGAACGGAAAAAGCCAATGCCATCCGCGATCAAATTTTGCCTGCCTGTCCCAAAGGGATTGACATCGGCAACCGCGCTTTGGCAATAGAAACGGCCGTATCAGAGCTCAGACAGGGCGACATTTTGATTTTAGCGGGCAAAGGACACGAAACGGGACAGCTGATTAACGGCGTCGTTTATCCTTTTGACGACAGGGAAGAAGCCAAAAAAGCCGTTCTGCTGGCCGACACGCCGTTATGGACATCCGACGAAATCGTTACGGTAACAAAGGGAAAATGCGACGGATATTTTGAAATCTTCGGCATTTCGATTGATACCCGCACGCTGGAAAAAGGCGATTTGTTTATCGCCCTTAAAGGCGACAAATCCGACGGCCATCTTTATGCCGCCGATGCGCTGAAAAAAGGCGCCGCAGGGATTTTAGCGTCTTACGTTCCCGAAGGCGTTCCCGCCGAAAAAGCCGTTTTGGTTGAAGACCCGCTCAAAGCGTTGGAAAACATGGCGCGTCACGCCCGCACGCGCGGACACGCCAAAGTTATCGGCATTACGGGCAGCTCTGGCAAAACCAGCACAAAAGAAATGTTGCGTTACGCCCTGACCGCCGTCGGCAGAACCCATTGCACGCAAGGAAACTTAAATAATCAAATCGGCATGCCTCTGACGTTGGCAAGAATGCCGAAAACGACGGATTTCGCAGTTATCGAGATGGGAATGAACCATACGGGGGAAATGCACGAACTGACGATGTTGGCGCATCCGGACATTGCCGTTGTGACGATGGTCGGCTCGGCTCACCGCGAATTTTTCCCGACCGAAGAAGACACCGTCCATGCAAAAGCGGAAATTTTTGACGGCATGGATCGAAACGGCAGAGTATTTTTAAACGCCGACAACAGACATTTTTCCCTGTTAAAAGAAGAAACCGAAAAACGCGGTCTGACATACGTTTACTTTTTCGGCAAAAACGCTTCAAACGACATTTCTTTGGTCAAAAGCCGCGAAGAAATGAACAAGACCTACGTCAAAGCCAAAGTCTTTAATACGGAATATTCGTGGACTTTGAAATTGCCGGGCGAACATCAGATTTTAAATTCATTGGCGGTCGCAGGCGTTTTAAAAGTATTGAACGTTGATATGGAAACGGCGTTGCAAGGATTGTCTCAGCTTCCCGTTCCGAAAGGGCGCGGGCAAAGGTTCGTTTTGCCTTGCGTTGATCGCGGAACGTTTATCCTGATCGATGACGCTTATAACGCCAATCCGGAATCGATGCGGGCGGCGATCAAAGTATTGGGCGGACTGGTTCCCGACGGCAACGGACGGAGAATTGCCGTCTTGGGCGACATGCTCGAACTGGGAGAATTTGCCCCTTCCCTGCACAAAGGGCTGGCGGTCGATTTAATAGAAAACAACATAGACCTGCTGTACGCCGTCGGAGAAAATACGGGATTGCTGTTTGACCAAATGCCGCCTCAGATGCGCGGACGCAAAGAAAGCACGGCATCGGAAATGGCAAAAAGAATCGCCTGCGACATTAAAGACGGCGATATCGTACTGGTCAAAGGTTCCTTCGGCAGCCGCATGGCGGAAATAGTCGATGTTTTGAAAAACGGACGGAAATAATGCTTTACAATCTGCTTTATCCTTTGTCTTCGGAATACTCTTTTTTAAATATCTTCAAGTACCTGACGTTCCGAACGGGCGGAGCGATTTTCACGGCGCTTATCATCTGTTTTCTGATCGGTCCGAAAATGATTGCCGTGTTAAAAGAAAAACAGCACGGCGGACAGCCCATTCGCGAAGACGGCCCCGAAAGCCATCTGTTGACCAAAAAAGGCACGCCGACAATGGGCGGATTGATGATTTTGGCTTCCGTTACGGTTGCGACGCTTCTTTGGGCGGATTTAAAAAACGGCTTTGTCTGGACGACGTTGCTGTTAACGTTTTCGTACGGCTTAATCGGGTTTTTGGACGATTATCTGAAGGTGTCGAAACATACATGCGGCGGATTGCCCGGAAAATTAAAACTGTTGTTGCAATTTTCGTTCGCCGGAATTGCCGTTTGGTATGTAACAACCCTGACCCCCGAGCCTGTCGCGACAAGTTTGACGTTTCCGTTTTTAAAGAAAGCTCTGCTTGATTTATGGATTTTTTACATCCCCTTTGCGATGTTCGTCGTCGTCGGATCATCAAATGCGGTCAACCTGACCGACGGATTGGACGGGCTGGTTTCGGTACCGGTGATGATTGTTGCCGGCGTCTTTATGATTATCGCGTATGTTTCGGGACACATGGCGTTTGCAACGTATCTTCAGCTTCCCTACATAGCAGGAACGGGAGAACTGTCCGTTTTTTGCGGTGCCATGATCGGCGCGGGCTTGGGATTTTTATGGTTTAACGCACCGCCTGCAAAAATTTTTATGGGCGATACAGGTTCTTTGGCGTTAGGCGGCGCTTTGGGCATTTTAAGCGTGGCGACAAAACACGAAATCGTCTTAGCCATAGCGGGCGGGTTATTCGTCGTTGAAACCATATCCGTAATTTTGCAGGTCATTTCCTTTAAAACGACGGGAAAACGGATTTTTAAAATGGCACCTTTGCATCACCATTTTGAAAAATTAGGCTGGAAAGAACAAACCGTCGTCGTCAGATTTTGGATTATTTCCATGATACTGGGGCTGATTGCTTTATCCACGCTGAAAATCAGGTAAGGTTGCATGAAAACGACGATCGCCAGAACGGATGACAGCATTTTGGGACAATGGTGGTGGACGGTTGACCGCTACCTACTGGGGGCTTTATTCATTCTGTTCGGTATCGGAATCGTCCTGTCGTTTTCGGCAACGCCCGCCATTGCCGAAAAATTAAAGCTTGAAACGTATTTTCTGATTAAACATCAGATTGTCTTTTTGGCTTTGGCGGTTGTCGTTATGCTGTTTGTGTCGATGCAATCGCCAAGAACGATCAGACTGATGGCTTTGGCGGTTCTTTGCGTGGCGTTTGTTTTGCTGGTTTTTGTTTTGGCGCACGGTTCCGAAATTAAAGGATCGTCGCGCTGGATACGCTTGTTGGGCATATCGGTTCAGCCTTCGGAAATTGCAAAGCCCGCTTTTGCCGTCGTTGCGGCATGGTTGTTGTCTTTGGGGAAAAAGCATGAAAAATTTCCGGGAACCATTTCCGCAACGGGCGTTTATCTGGCTTTGGCGGCTCTTTTAATCGCCCAGCCCGATTTCGGCATGACCCTGACGGTCAGTGCGATTTACGGCATTGAGCTTTTCCTGAGCGGCATTCCGATGATTCTTGTTTATATTTTGATTTTGTTGGGAGCCGTCGGATCCGTAACGGCATATTACACGATTCCGCACGTTCAATCGCGCATTGACCGCTTTATCAACCCTCAGGCGGGCGATACGTTCCAAGTCCGCACCGCTCTTGAAGCTGTTCAAAACGGCGGTCTGTTCGGCAAAGGTCCGGGAGAAGGTCATATCAAAAACATCCTGCCCGACGCACATACGGATTTTATCATGGCTGTTGCCGCCGAAGAATACGGCGCGATTATTTGCGTTGCCGTCGTTGTTTTGTTCGCGGTTATCGTGTTAAGAGGATTTTTCCTGATTTTCAAAGACAAAAATCTTTTTACGCTGTTGGCGGTTTCGGGGCTTTTGACGCAATTCGGAATGCAGGCGTTTGTGAACATCGCTTCGACGTTAAGCTTGATTCCGACCAAAGGAATGACGTTGCCCTTTATTTCGTACGGCGGTTCGTCGCTTGTTTCTTTGGGGTTCGGCATGGGAATGGTTTTGGCGTTGACGCGCACGACGAATAATATAAAGGGGCAAACATGAGCGAAATCAAAAAATTCGTTTTAACGGCCGGCGGCACGGGCGGACACGTTTTCCCCGCCGAAGCCTTAGCCAAAGAGCTTACCGACGAAGGATATGCCGTCTGCTTTGTCACGGACAAACGCGGAAATTCTTTTTCGGGGAAATTTCCGACGGCGAAAGAATATCGCGTTTTCGCCACGGGATACGCAGGAAAGGGCTTTTTTGCAAAATTGAAGGGGCTTTTTTTTCTGGGGCTCGGCGTTTTACAGTCTTTGGTGATTTTACGCAAAGAAAAACCCGCCGCCGTCATCGGGTTCGGAGGCTATGCGGCATTTCCGGCAGCTTTTGCGGCAGAGCTTTTGGGAATCCCCGTGATTTTGCACGAACAAAACGCCGTCTTGGGCGGAGCAAACCGCTTTTTGGCAAAAAAGAGCGCCTTGATCGCGACGACTTTTCCGAACGTTGCCCGCGTTCCCGAAGGTAAAAAGACCGTCTTTACAGGGGTTCCCCTGCGTCCTGAAATTTTGGCGTTGTGCAATCAGCCGTATCCCGAGCTGAAAGCGCCTTTTTGTCTTTTGATTACGGGCGGCAGTCAAGGAGCAAAATTGTTCGGCGACGTTATTCCTTCGGGGTTAAAGCTCCTTCCCGCCGAACTGAAATCAAAACTGAAAATCGCGCAACAATGCCGCCCCGACGAACTTGATGCCGTCAACAAAACCTATGAGGGGAGCGGGCTTTGCGTTGAAACGGCGCCTTTTTTCACAGATATGCCCGCGCGCTTAAAATCGGCTCATTTGCTGATTTGCCGCGGCGGAGCGTCAAGCCTGCAGGAAGCCG
>HF994931.1:36369-37042 GCA_000434295.1 Acetobacter sp. CAG:977
CGCCCTGCCGTTATCGTTCCGATTTACCGTTCTGCCGATGCGCACCAGCTTGCAAACGCAAAATCCATGGCGGAAACGGGCGGAGCTTTTATTATGGAAGAACCTGATTTTACTCCGGAACGGCTGGCTGATAAAATTCAGGAATTGTTTAATGATCCGAAAACGCTTATAACGGCATCGGAACAAATACGGCAACGGGCGAAACCCGACGCGGCGAAACAGCTGGCCGCCGCCGTGATTGACATAACAAAGAACGGATAACGAAAGAATATGGAAAATCTGCCTTTTTCTTTGGGAATGGTTCATTTTGTAGGCATCGGCGGCAGCGGGATGAGCTGTATTGCCGAATTGATGCATAACTTGGGCTACAGCGTTCAAGGGTCGGACATATCGGAATCGTCAAACGTCAAACGTTTAAGGGCGATGGGGATTCCCATTGAAATCGGACATCGCGAGGAAAATGTCAAAGACGTCGGCGTTGTTGTCGTCTCTTCGGCGATTCACGGAGACAACCCCGAAATCAAAGCGGCAAGATTTCATCATATTCCCGTTGTACGCCGGGCGGAAATGCTGGCAGAGCTGATGCGTCTGAAATGGTCGATCGCGGTCGGAGGGACGCACGGAAAAACAACGACGACATCCATGATCGCGGCGGTTATGAAAGCCGCGGGGC
>HF994931.1:37059-47134 GCA_000434295.1 Acetobacter sp. CAG:977
TTGACCCGACGGTAGCCAACGGCGGCATTATCAATTCTTACGGCACGAACGCGCATTTGGGCGACGGGAAATGGATGGTTGCCGAAGCCGACGAATCGGACGGCAGCTTTTTAAAACTGCCCGCCACCGCCGTCGTCGTCACCAACATGGATCCCGAACATTTAAATTATTACGGCACGTATGAAAAGATGAAAGAAGCTTATCATACGTTTGTTCAAAACATTCCGTTTTACGGCTTTGCCTGCTTATGCGCGGATCATCCCGCGGTACAAAGCCTGATTTCGTCGATTTCCGACCGTCGCATCGTAACGTACGGCTTAACGCCGCAAGCCGAAATTTCGGCTCAAAACATTCATGCCGAACCGGGAATGATTACGTTTGACGTTTTGGTGTCCGACCGCTTTAACGGAAAAGGGCCCGAACGTTTAATTGAAGGTTTCAGACTGCCGATGTTCGGTCGCCATAACGTTCAAAATGCTTTGGCGGCAATTGCCGTCGGTATTCAACTGGGGCTTTTGGATTCGGATTTGAAAACGGCTTTGGCGGAATTTACGGGGGTTAAACGCCGCTTTACAAAAACAGGCGAAGTCAACGGAATTACGATTATTGACGACTACGGACATCATCCCATAGAAATCGCTTCGACGCTGAAAGCGGCAAGAGACGTCGTCAAACGCAAAATCATCGCCGTATTCCAGCCTCACCGATACAGCCGCGTCGCGGATTTGTTCGATATGTTCTGTACCTGCTTTAACGATGCGGACTGTGTCATCGTTGCCGATGTTTATGCGGCGGGCGAAACGCCGATTGAAGGCGCGACGAAAGAAGCTTTGGTCGAAGGATTGCGCCAACACGGGCATCGTCACGTGATTGCCTTGAATTCTGAACAAGAATTGCCGAAACTGATCCATGAGCTGGCCGAACCGGAAGATATTGTCATCTGTTTGGGCGCGGGAAACGTTTCTCAATGGGCATACGCTCTGCCCCGCCAATTGGAAGAACTGTCGTCCAGATGACGAAGGAGCAAGAATGCTGTCATTCATAAAAAACTTTTTTACGGGGAAATCGGGATTGATGAAGTTGATGCCTGAAGTTCGGGGAACACTGACAGCCAATGCGCCTTTGGCAAAGATGACATGGCTTGGGGTCGGAGGTCCCGCCGAAATATTATATACGCCTGCCGATGAAGAAGACTTAAGCTGGTTTTTATCGGCACGTCCGAACGTTCCCGTTACGATATTGGGCGGCGGATCCAACGTATTGATTCGCGACGGCGGCATTCCCGGCATCGTCATTCACCTCGGGCGCGAGTTTTCTCAAATCGATATTGACGGCACCGCTTTGAAATGCGGCACGGCCGCCAAAAATGCCGAAGTCGCCAAAGCGGCACTGGATGCGGGGTTGAGCGGCTTTGAATTTCTGGCAGGCATTCCCGGCACGATCGGCGGAGCGATACGCATGAATGCCGGTGCTCACGGCTGCGAAATCAAAGACATCTTAACGGAAATGTCGGGCGTAGACGGAATCGGCAAGAAATTCACGATTCAGAAAGGGGAAATTCCTTTGGAATACCGTTTAAATCCCCTTCCCGTGAATTGGATATTCACGCGTGCCGTTTTTGAAGGCCGCCCGGACAGCAAGGAAAACATCCAAAAACGGATGACGGAATATCGTGAAATCAGGGAACGTTCACAACCTGTCGGCGTCAGAACGGCGGGATCCATGTTTAAGAATCCTGTCGGCTTAAAGGCTTGGCAACTGATAGACAAGGCGGGATGCCGCGGGTTGCGTCGCGGCGGAGCGATGGTTTCCGAGAAACACTGCAATTTTTTTATTAACACGGGCAAAGCGACGGCGGCAGATTTTGAAATGCTGGCAGAAACGGTGCGGCAAAAAGTCTTTGACACCAGCAATATCCGTTTAGAATGGGAAGTGCGCCGCATCGGCGTTGCGTCAAAACGTACCGGAATTTTGGGAGACGGGAAAAATGACTAAGAAAGTAGCGGTATTAATGGGCGGCTGTTCTTCGGAACGCGGCGTATCTCTGTCCAGCGGAAAGAATGTTTTAAAAGCGTTGGAAGAAGCGGGATATGATGCTTTTTCTTTGGATTTGTCCCATGATTTGACGGCATTTGTCGAAACCTTGAAAAAGGAAAAGCCCGATGTCGTCTTTAACGCGCTTCACGGGCAATACGGCGAAGACGGATGCGTTCAGGGCGTATTGGATATTATGCAAATTCCTTACACACATTCGGGGCGTCTGGCATCGGCTTTGGCCATGAACAAAATCATGGCGAAAAAGCTGTATCGTATGGCAGGGCTTCCCGTCGCCGTGGATCGCATCGTAAGCAAAGAAGACATCTTGGCAGGCAATGTCTTGCCGCATCCGTTCGTATTAAAGCCCGTTTCGAACGGTTCTTCGGTCGGTGTTTATATCTTTCGTGAAAACAACGGCAGAAAGCCTTTTGAAGGCGAAAAATACCCGTATGCCGACGACGACGAAATCATGGCGGAAGAATATGTGGAAGGACGCGAATTGACCGTAGCCGTCATGAACGGCAAGGCTTTGGGTGTTTTGGAAATTCTTCCGGCAGAAAAGTTTTACAATTACAAAGCCAAATATTCGGAAGGCGGCGCGAAACACGTCATTCCGGCGAACCTGCCCAAAGAAGACTATGAAAAAGCGCTGTACATTGCGGAAGAAGCGCACAAAGTTTTGGGATGCCGCGGCATTTCGCGTTCGGACATCCGCTATGACGACACGCGCCCGGGGCAAAAGCCGCGTTTTGCAATATTGGAAACGAACACGCAACCCGGCATGACATCGTTGTCTTTGGTTCCCGAAATTGCGCAACATGCGGGATTTTCATACAAAGACATCGTCGTTTGGATGGTGGAGAACGCTAAATGGGGCGAGTAAAAGGCGGCGAAAAAGACAAAAAGGAAAAGGCGGGAAAAATACGTCCGTTCACGACGGCTTTTGCCCTTCTTTTGCTTTCTGTTTTTGCCGTCTGGTTTCCCCGTTCTTCTTTTTATGCCGAACAAAAAGCCGGTCTGATTTATATGTTTCAGGAAGCGGCGTTGTCGGCAGGCTTGCGCCTTGACGAGATTTTTGTCACCGGGCGCGACAAAACGCCCAAGAAAGATTTGTTGGATGCTCTGAACGCCGCGCGCGGCATGCCGTTAACCGCGGTTGACATCAATCTTGCCCGAGAAAACATCCAACGCCTGCCTTGGGTAAAAAGCGTGCGCATAGAACGCCGCCTACCCTGTTGCCTTTATATCCGCATAAAAGAACGCACGCCCGTTGCGGTCTGGCAACACAAAGGAAACTACAACCCCGTCGACGAAGACGGGCAAGTCATAGAAATTCCGACGGATAAACTGAACGGCTTGCCTTTGGTTGTCGGAGAAGACGCCCCCGAAAAAACGCCCGAATTTTTAGAATTTATTGCTCAGGAACCCTCGATTGAAAAACGCGTCAAAGCCGCCGTCCGCGTAGGCAAGCGGCGCTGGAACGTTATTTTGGACGATTTGGAAAAAGGCATTACGGTATATCTTCCCGAAAAAGACCCCGCATCGGCATGGGGACGTTTAGCCAGATTGGACAGGACTCAGGCGATTTTAAAGCGCAAAATTACGTTGATTGACTTGCGCCTGCCCGACAAACTGACGGTTCGCATTGACGGACCCAAACGCTTTGGCAAAAAAAGCGGATCGGCTCGAAAGGAATAAGCCCATGCCGCAGATTTTAAACAAAAACGGTTTAATTGCCGCACTGGACATCGGAACGTCAAAGACAAGCTGCCTTTTGGCGCGCCCCGTATCGACCGACAAAGCTTTGGTCGTCGGCGTGGGTTCATATCAAAACAAAGGGCTGAAAAAAGGATTGATCGTCGATTTGCCCGAAACAATCGATTCGGTCAGGAATGCGGTTGAGAATGCGGAAAAAACCGCGGGAGAACGCATAGAAACCGTCATCAGCAACGTTACCGCCCGCCAATTTTCATCGGAATTGATTCATTCGTCTTTGCTGTTAGGCGGTGCCGAAGTCACGCAAAGCGACATCAATCGGTTAACGACCAAAGCGCGCGACAAAATAGAAAAGAACGGTGACGAAATTCTGCACTGCATACCGACGGAATACCGTTTGGACGACGCGTACGCCATTCGCGACCCGCGGGGACTGTTCGGCGACCGCCTGTCCATATCCCTTCACAAGGTATCGACGGCACCGGCGGCGGTACGAAATATGAACTCCATTTTGGAACAATGCCATCTCAGATGCGCGAAAAAAGTCGTGTCCCCGTATGCGGCGGGACTGGCTTGTCTGCGCGAAGAAGAAATGCAACAAGGCAGCGCCGTCATAGATCTGGGCGCCGGCACGACGGACATCGGCGTTTTTTACGAACGCCAGCTTGTTTATGTTTCCCGACTGCCTGTCGGCGGTAACCATATTACGGAAGACCTGACCGTAAAATTCAAGACGGCTTTTGCGGACGCGGAACGCCTGAAAACGTTAAGCGGTTCGGTATATCCTTCGGAACGCTACAGCACGGAAGAAATAGACATTCCTCTGTTGGGAGAAGACGCGCGCGTTTCGGTGTATCGGGTTCCGCGCATAGAAATGGTGAACGTCATTATCATGCGCGTTCGCGAAATTTTTGAACTGATTCGCCGCGATTTGGAAGAAAGCGGTTTTTACGATTTGTGTTTGAATTTTGTATTAACGGGCGGCGGCAGCCAATTGCAGGGAATTCGGGAACTGGCATCGTCCGTTTTACAAAAAAACGCGCGCATCGGACAACCCGTTTTGCCCGAAGACCCCGAAGCGTTGATACAGCCCGGAACATATCCGTCATACACGGGTTGCATCGGATTGTTACGCTATGCCTTAAACGCTCAGATAGATGCGCCCGCCTATCAAAAAGACATCCAAAAAGATCAAAGCAGGATTGCACGAATTTTTCAGTGGTTTTTAGACAATTGTTAAATAGTTTCGGTGTATAAGTGTAAAAAAAGCATCTTGAAAAGGATAAGACAGACATGACGGAAACCAAGCAAACCGAAGCAACCGGCACGATTACGGCCGAGTCGATACCGACAGCGGAAAGCTCTGCGCCTTTGGATATCGGAATGCCGCAACAGCAACCGATTGTGCTTTTGACACCGAAAATAAAGGTCATCGGCGTCGGAGGTGCCGGCGGGAACGCCATCAACAACATGATTCAGTCGAAACTGGAAGGCGTTGATTTCGTGGTTGCCAATACGGATGCTCAGGCTTTGAACCATTCTTTGGCGACGACGAAGATACAGCTCGGTTTGGAAACGACCAAAGGTCAGGGCGCGGGCGCCCGCCCCGAAGTCGGCAAAGAATCCGCCGAAGAAGCCTTAGACCAGATCGGCGAAGTTCTTGAAGGCGCAAACATGGTTTTCATTACCGCCGGCATGGGCGGCGGCACGGGGACGGGAGCGGCTCCGGTGTTTGCGCGACTCGCCAGAGAACGTGATATTTTAACCGTCGGCGTCGTAACGAAACCCTTTACGTTTGAAGGTCGCCACCGCATGGCGATGGCTGAAAAGGGGATTGACGAACTGGCGCAATATGTTGACACGCTGATCGTCATACCGAATCAGAATTTGTTTTTGGTCGCCGACGAAAAGATGACTTTTGCCGATGCTTTCAAGCGCGCCGATCAGGTTTTGCAAGGCGGCGTACGCAGCATTACGGATTTGATTATCACGCCGGGTATCATCAACCTTGATTTTTCGGATGTGCGCACGGTAATGACCGAAATGGGGCGCGCCATGATGGGAACAGGCGTTGCCAGCGGCGAAAACCGCGCATTGGAAGCCGCGGAAGAAGCTATTGCCAATCCGTTGTTGGACGATGCGTCCATGACGGGAGCCAAGGGCATTTTGATTAACATTGCGGGCGGTGCGGATTTGACACTGTACGAAGTCGACGAAGCCGCCAACCGTATCCGCCGCGAAGTCGACCCCGAAGCCAACATTATCTTCGGTGCTTCGTTTGATGCTTCTTTGGAAGGATCGGTTCGCGTTTCCGTCGTCGCGACGGGTATTTCGCGTCCGCAGGAAACGGCGAATCCGTTCTCGCAACCGACGTCTTCCGTCTTTACGGCGACGCCTTCGGCTTCGTTCACGTCGGCTTTTGCAAAGCCGGCTCAGACTTCTTCCGAAACGGTTCGCCAACCGCTCGGCACGTTTAAAAAGCCCGAACCGGAACCCGAACCAGAAGAAAACTTTGCCGAAGAAGAAACCGAAGAAATTTTAAATATCGAACCCGAACCGGAAGTCGAAGAAGAAATCGTCACGCCTCCGGCGGCGGCACCTGCTCCGTCGGTTCCGTTACAGCCTGCGCTTCATCAAAAGAGCAGCAGCCCGAATATACCGGCGATGCCTTCGGCAAAAGAGCTGTTCGGATCCGGCACAGAAATGCGTTCTGCGCCCAGCTTTGACGCTTTCGGTTCCAGACCGTCAGCCGAGCCTTCGGCGTTCAGACGCCCGACCGCACAACCCGAATTCACGATGCCGCGCCGTTCGGAACCCGAACCCGCCGTCATGCCGAAACCTCAGCCGGCGCATCAGGACGAGCTGTTTGCCAACTTACCGCCGCCTTCCATGCCGCCTGCGGTTAAGCCTGCGGAAAAAGAAAAGCCCCGCCCCTCGCTGTTTCAGTTTGTTACGGGCAGAAAGTCGGCTTCTCATGCGCAAGAAGAAGGACAAGCGCCCGAACCGCAGGAAAATACAAAGCTTCCTTCGGAAGACGAGCTTGATATTCCGGCGTTTTTGCGTCAGCGCTGAAATAAAATCTTTAACGTTTGGCGGTCGGAAAGAAATTTCCGACCGCATTTTTTTGCCTCTGTCAAGCGTTAACAAAGATTTAATGTAACAAAACGTAACAAAGCTTGATTTGCCAATGCTTGGATGCGTTGTTAAAAAGTAAGGTATGGAAGACCTTCAGAATAAAGGGGCAGAATCATGAACATGGAAAAATACATGCAGAAAACGATCAGACACGAAATTTCCTGCGTCGGAACGGGGCTGCATACGGGAAACAAGATCTCCATGACGTTAAAGCCGGCGGAACCGAACACGGGCATAGTGTTTCACCGCACGGACATTGCCGGTCAGGACGCTTATATTCCCGCGCATCATGATTATGTCGTAGATACCCGCATGTGCACCTGCATCGGCAACAAAGACGGTGTCCGCGTTGCGACGATTGAACATTTGATGGCGGCGATTCATGCCATGGGCATCAACAACCTTTTGATAGACATCAACGGTCCCGAAACGCCCGTAATGGACGGCAGTTCGGCACCTTTTGTTTTCTTGATCGAATGTGCAGGCATCAAAGTTCAGCGGGTTCCCGTAAAGGCGATTCGCATTTTGAAACCCGTTACGTTCAAAGACGGCGACAAAGAAGTTACCCTGCGTCCCGTCAGCGGCGAAAATTTGAAGATGCACTTTGAAATCGACTTTGAAGCATCAATTATCGGACATCAGGAAGCCGATTTGACGTTAAGCGCATCAAACTTTAAAAATTCGTTTTCCCGTGCCCGCACTTTCGGTTTCTTAAAAGACATTGAAATGTTGCGTTCCGTCGGATTGGCTCGCGGCGGGTCTTTGGACAACGCCATACTGGTCAACGACAACATGATTATGAACAAAGACGGCTTGCGCTATAAAAACGAATTCGCTCGCCACAAAATGTTGGATGCGGTCGGAGATTTGTATATGTCCGGACACACGTTAATCGCCGAATTTTCGGGAAAACGTTCGGGACATACGCAAACGAATGCTTTGCTTTCGGCAATGTTTGCGGATAATAGCTGTTATGAAATCATTGATTTAATGTCAGCCGCTCCGGAAGACGAAGAAATCACGGAAGACAAAGACGATTTACGCGCCGTTTGCGCCTGAAGAATTTTTTAATGCGAAGCCCCCTTATTAAAGTGGGCTTTTTTTTGTTTAAACAAATAACTTGTCATAATTTTGCCACAATTATGTGCTACTTTATAATTATAAAACTTTAAAATAAGTTTTTCAGGAGAGTGTGCCATGAAGAAAACAATAGCCTTCTTTTTCGGATTATTCTTGGTTTCGACGAGTCTTTATGCCGGTGAAAGCTCGTTAATTTTCAAAGATTCTTCCTCTTTTCAAATTGCACGATCGCTCAAATTAGGGCACGCAATGGGGGAAATGGACAAGCCCAATAAAAGCGGCGTCGAAAAAGGCGGTTTATGCGAATCGGACGCCGACTGTTTATCCAGCGAAAAATGTAAGGGCAACACCTGCGTAAATGTTTGCGATCCGAATCCTTGTTCTTCGGGATATTGTTTGGATGAGGGCAATCACTCTTATTCCTGCGTAGAATGTTTAAATGATGATCATTGTTCTGCGGACAAAAAATGCAGCGGTAACGTATGCGTTGATGTCTGTACGGGAAATAATTGCACCCAGCAAAGCAAACTGTGTTCTTCAAACGGGAATCACGGCTATCTTTGTTACGGATGCACGTCTGATGCCGCTTGTGCGAATGACGAATTTTGCGATACGACGACAAAGACGTGCCGCACCCTTTGCCCCGATTCCTGCGAAGGCAATTTGATTTGCGAAATCATAGGAGCTCACGAAGCGAAATGTAGTTGTCAGACAGACGAAGACTGTCCCGAAGGTTACACGTGCGATCAAGAAACAAAACAATGCGTGGCTGCAGATTGCGGTTCTTTGCTAATGGCAAACGGCTATGGCGCGGCAAAGGACATGGAAACTTTAAAAACAGCAGTAGCTTCTAATGTTTCCGAAATCGGCATTCTGGAAAGCTTCACGATAGGAGAATCGGTCAATCTGAATGGCAAAAAACTCATTCCCGCAAATAAATATACAGAATTCGCGCAATGTAAAGCTTTGCCGCAACCGACACTGACGATAGCCGATTCTCTGAATGCATCGGGCGGCGGCATTGAAGACATGACTTTGAACCTGAAAGCGGCGAAAAGCTCCGTCAAGTTTTTTACGGACAGCGTCAACTTTAAAAACGTGACGTTAAATTATACGACGGACAACTGGGCTTATCTGTTTGACGTAACGGGAGGCACGGTAAATTTTGACGGCACAAATACCATCAAGGCAAACACGAACGCCGACGTCAACTACGGGCATTCCTATTTTAGAGGAAATTCCAAGGTCAACATCAACGGCGCTTTGACGGTTACGGGAAATCCCGCTGCCACTTGGGAATTTGAAGCATCAACATTAACCGTCGCTAAAACGGGAAAGTACACCTACAAGGCAGGGGGGAATCAGGAAATCATTGAACTTTCGAAAAGTTCTAAAGCTATTTTCAACGGTCCGGTCGTCATTCAACCGGGGAAAGGAAATCGCTATTATGATTCGGCCTATCACGGAATTTACGGTTCTCAAGGAGCTTCCATTGAGTTTAATGCTTCGGGAAATATTATCGAAGCGTACAATACGGGAATCTATATAAATACGAGCGACAAATATACGACGAATCTAAAAATCAACGGCTCTCTTACAATTAACATGAAAAATTCAAAAAGTGATGCCGGTCAGCATGCCATTGAAGCTTGGGGGGGAAACTATGGCAATAAAACCAAGTTCCAAATTGACATCAATGCTCCCGTAACGGTAACAGGCTTGCATTCGTACAGCGGAGAATATGAAATTTCTCAGGCAGATTTCCTTTTTTACATCTTGGATACAACGATCAATCTCAACAGCACCGTTACAACGAACAACGGCATTGCCAAATTCTATCGTAACAATCTAAACATGGGATCCGGCGGTGCGATATTAGGTGTAAGTAAGTATCATAATGAAGGAAGCGGAACAACGAAATACTCCTCGGGAGCAAAGTTAAAAATCGGTGGCGTTTGTAAAAAAGCGACAAAAGCGCAGACTTTCACGGGAAGCTCTCAGAAATATTATACAATTTCCGTAACTTCCTCGAATAATCTCGGTTCTCCGTTCACGGGCGGATGCTAACGTTCTCCTTGGACGAAAAACGGCGGCTCGGAAACGAGCC
>HF994931.1:47177-56005 GCA_000434295.1 Acetobacter sp. CAG:977
ATAATTTTACTTCATAAAATCAGCCCGTATCTGATCCGACAGACGCGCCGTAAATCCGATAAAATCAGTCAGAAAATCATGCAACGGACGCGATTTCAATATATCCTCCAACCTGCCCGTATGCAAAAATCCGTGCTCTTGAGACGCCGAACGCAACGATTTCGTCTCGCCTCCCAAAGCACTCAGGCTGGTAATAATCTCGTCATACGAATTATGCATCGATCGCGGAAATATCGGACTGAAAATCAACATCTCGGCTATCTTCGAAGGTTGCAGACCTTCCTTGTAAATACTGCGGTAAGCCTGCCAACCGCCGACAGCTCGCAACAATTCTCCCCACTGGTAATAATCTATCAGAGTTTTGTCATCACCCGACGTCGGCAATAAAATATGATACTTGACATCCAATAAGCGCGCCGTACTGTCCGCCCGCTCCACAAACGTCCCTAACCGCGCAAACTGAAATGCTTCGTCCTTGACCATCACGCTGACCGTTAGTCCGCGAAACAGTTCCGCACGATCCTTCATCCATTCAAAAAATTCCCAAAACCCTTTACGCTCCAAAGAATCATAATAGATCCCCTGCATTTCTATCCATGTCGCATTCAGGCTTTCAAACATTTCTTCGGGCAGCGTATTGCGCTCCGAACGCGCATTCTCGCGCGCCGCTTTGACGCAGGAATAAACACCCGACGGATTGTCCGTATCAAAAATCATGAATTTCAGAACATTCTTGGAGTTCATTTCCGAATATTTGGATTTAAACCCTTCCATTTGTCCCGAAATCGTTAAAATCGGATCCCAACCCGCTCCGGCTCCGGGCAACTGTTCCATACGGTACGCCGCATCCAATACGCGCACCGCGTCTTCCGCCCGTTCCATCATGCGGGTCATCCAGTAAATATTGTCTGCCGTACGGCTCAGCATTGCCCGTCTCCTTCCGTTTTTCCCAATACCCAAGTGTCTTTGGTTCCTCCGCCCTGCGAAGAATTAACAACCAAAGACCCTTCCTTTAATGCGACTCTGGTCAGCGCGCCGGGCACAACGACCACTTTGTCGGGGCTTTGCATCAACGCATAAGGGCGCAAGTCGACATGTCGCGGCGACAAGCCCTCTTCTTGAACCGTCGGACAAGTCGATAGCGCCAGCGTCGGTTGGGCAATATAATTATCGGGATTTTGTTTAATACGTTCTTTGAATTCTTCCGTCTCGGCTTTTGTCGCCTTCGGTCCCACCAGCATGCCGTAACCGCCGGAACCGTGTTTTTCTTTGACGACCAATTCGTTTAAATGTTCCAAAACGTATTTAAAATCGTCCGGCTTTGACAGCGTATATGTCGGAACGTTCGATAAAATCGGCTTTTCTCCCAAATAGAATTCAATCATGTCGGGAACATAGGGATAAACCGATTTGTCGTCGGCGACCCCGTTACCGATGGCGTTTACCAGCGTCACGTTCTTTTTCATCGCCGCGCGGTACAATCCCGGACATCCCAGCAACGAATCTTTTCTGAACGTTTCGGGATCAAGGAAACGGTCGTCGATACGCCTGTAAATGACGTCGACCTTTTCGGGGCCGCGGATGGTACGCATATAAACGCAATCATCGTCGTCAACGAACAGATCCTGTCCTTGAACCAGTTCTATTCCCATTTCATAAGCCAAGAACGCGTGTTCAAAATACGCACTGTTATAAATGCCCGGCGTAAACAGGACGGCTTTGGGGTGTTCCGTTCCCTGCGGAGCGGCAAGTTCCAACGTTTTTCTAAGCTCTGCCGGATAATGATTGACGGGCAAGACGTCATAAATTTTGAACAAATCGGGGAACAGCCGCATCATTACTTCGCGGTTTTCCATCATATACGACACCCCCGAAGGCGTCCGCAAATTGTCTTCCAACACATAAAAATCGGACGGCGAAGTACGGACGATATCAATTCCGGAGATATGAACATGAACCTTATTCGGCGGCGAAAAGCCTTCGACTTCGGGAATATATTCGGAATTTTTCAAGACCATTTCTTCGGGAATGACGTTGGCGCGCAAAATATCCCGAGTCGTATAGACGTCTTCGATAAAAGCGTTTAGAGCTTTCACCCTTTGGCAAATGCCGGCGTTCAGCTTTTCCCATTCGCAATTGGACAGGATACGGGGAACGGGATCAAAAGGAATCAAGCGTTCAACGCCGCTTCGTTCGCCGTAGACGGCAAAAGTAATTCCCATGCGCCGAAACAATATGTCGGCCTGTTCATTGCGACGCTTTAACAAATCCGGAGGAACGGTCTTCAGCCAATTACCGTAAAGTTTATAAGCTTCGGTAATGCCGTTTGACATCATTTCGTCAAAAGAATCTGAAACATACGAGCCAAGCCCGTGTTCTCCTTCCTCGGATTCGGACATTTGTTAAGACCTTTCAGTATTTGATTTAAACAAGTTATTTTATATGTTAGTTTGTTTTTAATCAATTTGATAAAAGATAGTTCATACGAAATTATTGAAATATTTTACGGACGGCCTATGAAAAAGCTTTTTATTTTCGGCATTACGGCGACTGTTTTATCGGCTTGCACGCAGGTAATTATTCCCGCGGGGGACAAAGAAATCATTATGCAGAACCCCGTAACGCGCGAAGTTATCTACTGTGAGCCGGAAGGAAACGTTTCGGCAGAAGAATGCTCTTTTATCATGGAGCAGGAAGGCTTTATCCGATTAACCGACAAATCGTCATTTCCCGGACACGACGACATTCCGTTAAAAGGCGCATACCCGACGCGCCGGTTCCGCGATAAACAAGACATCCCCCGCTGGTAAATTCATGCTTGCCCGTATCGGCACCGCCGCTTTTAAAGGCATCGAAGTCCTGCCCGTCAACGTCGAAGTTCATATTTCGAACGGTTTGCCTGCCTTTACCATCGTGGGATTGCCAGATAAAGCCGTCGCCGAAAGCAAAGAACGCGTCCGTTCCGCGCTAAATTCCATTGGGCTTTCTTTACCTGCCAAACGAATTACCGTCAATCTGGCTCCCGCCGACGTCCTTAAAGAAGGGTCTCATTTCGATTTGCCGATTGCGCTGGGCGTGTTGGGCGCCATGGAAATTATTCCGTCGGATCGGCTTTGCTCTTACTGGGCGATGGGAGAGCTGGGGCTTGACGGCAGAATTGCTCCCGTTTCGGGTGTTTTGCCCGCTGCCGTCGCGGCAAATGCGGCTCAGGCAGGGTTTATCTGTCCCTCAGCCCAAGGCGCCGAAGCCGTCTGGGCGGGAGGAAAAGACATCCTTGCGCCGAAAACGCTTTCCGAACTGGTTGCCTGTTTGAAAAACTCAACCGCTTTGGAGCCCCCGGCTCCTCAAAACGCCGAGGACGATCTTTTAAGCTACCCCGACTTAAAAGACGTCAAAGGTCAGGAAAACGCCAAAAGAGCCCTTGAAATCGCGGCGGCGGGCGGACACAACCTTTTAATGTCGGGGCCTCCGGGCGCGGGGAAATCAATGCTTGCCGCAAGACTTCCCGGATTATTGCCCGAAATGAACGCAAATGAAATCCTTGAAACCAGCATGATTCATTCCGTAGCGGGTCTGTTAAAAGACGGCAGCCTCATATCGCACCGCCCGTTCAGAGCGCCTCATCATTCCGCTTCTATGCCCGCCTTGACGGGGGGCGGACAAAAAGCCAAACCCGGAGAAATTTCTTTGGCTCACAACGGCGTGTTATTTCTGGACGAACTGCCCGAATTTCAACGAACAGCGCTTGAAGCCCTGCGCCAACCTTTGGAAACGGGGGAAATTTCCGTTGCCCGCGCCAATATTCACGTTTCCTATCCTGCCCGTTTTCAGCTGATCGCCGCCATGAACCCGTGCCGCTGCGGTTATCTGGGCAGCCCCGGGCGCGAATGTTCAAGAGCGCCGCGCTGTGCCGAAGAATATGCGTCCCGCTTGTCGGGACCTTTACTGGATCGTATCGACATGCATATTGACGTTCCTGCCCTTGCTCCGTGGGAATTGGCTAAAACGCCCGACGGAGAAAGCAGCGCCGCCGTTAAAGAACGCGTCCTGTCAGCCAGAGAACGCCAAAAAGAACGTTATGCGCGTTCGGAAGCGGGCGAAAAAATCAGCAAAAATGCGGACGCTTCGGGCAACCTTTTGGAAAAAACGGCTTTGGCGACGGACGATGCTTTGGCATTTTTGCTAAAAGCCGCCGAAAAAATGCAACTGTCCGCCAGAGCGTACCACAGAATCCTGCGCGTCGCCCGAACGATCGCCGATCTGGAGCAAAATGACCGCATCCTGACCGCTCATATCGCCGAAGCTTTGTCTTTTCGCCAAATGAGGTACGGGAAAAATTAGTTCTCTTTGACAGGACGTTTCAGTATTATAAAAAACGGTTTTGAATCGTTTTTTCGGATTTATTTTATGAATACGGAAACTTCCCCTAATCTGAACATGCCTTTGATTTTGGTAACGGACGATGACAGCCGCCTGCGCCGTTTGCTGAACAAATATTTGTCCGAAAACGGATTTCGCGTTTTTTCGGCTGCCGATACCAAAGAAGCCGATGCTTTAATGAAGTGGTTCGTTTTCGATTTGGTTATTGCCGACGTCATGATGCCTGTCGAAACGGGCGTTGAATTTACGCGCCGTTTGCGGGAACGCGGGGAAACGGTGCCCGTTTTAATGTTGACGGCAATGGGAGAAACGAACGACCGCATCAACGGTTTGGAAGCGGGAGCCGACGATTATCTGCCCAAACCGTTTGAACCGCGCGAACTGTTATTGCGCATCAACAATATTTTGCGCCGCGTCATGAGCAAGCCGCCCGAAAAACAAAAAGCCGAAGTCCGATTCGGCATCCATCATTATGATTTGGATGAAAAAGCGTTATACCGCGGATCGGAACGGATTCGCCTTCCGCTTGCCGAATCGGCTTTATTGCAGGTTTTGGCGGAACGAGCGGGACAGGATATTTCCAGAGAAGAACTGGCTCAAAAAACGGGCAACGAAACGAATCTGCGAACCGTTGACGTTCAAATCACGCGTTTGCGGCGCAAAATCGAACCCGACGTCCGCCAGCCCAAATACATCCAGACGATTCGCGGCAAAGGATATTCCCTTATTCCCGACTAAGGTTTTACGTTATGAAAATTTTTGCATATCTGAAAGACCGTTATAATTACGTTGTACGTTTTTTTCGTTTAAAATTTTTCCCCAAAAAGCTATGGATTCGTTCCATGCTGATTGTGGTTATGCCCGTTTTGCTGTTACAAACGGTCAGCAGTTTTTTGTTTTACGACAACCACTGGCAAGCGGTCAGCCGCCGTTTGGCTTTGGGGATAGCGGCGGAAATAAAAAGCGTTATTACCCTGTATGAAAAGTTTGATACGCCTTCGGAAAAATCCGAAGTCATTCAGACGGCACGCAACACGATGGGGCTGTTTATCAATTTCATGCCGCCTCAGGTCGTTCCGAAACAACGCTTAAGCATAAAAACAAAAGCCATGGCGGCAGAACTGATTCCCGCTTTGGACAACGTCGGGTATCCTTTTATCATTCAGAACATGGCAGACGAACAATGTTTGCGGCTGTTGTTTTACCTGCCCGAAAACACGGTTGAAGTATTTGTGCCGTACAAACGCTTTTTCAGTTCGACGACCTACATATTCACGATATGGGCTTTTGTTTCGTCGTTTTTGTTTGTGGGGATTGCGGTTTTGTTTTTGCGCAACCAGATTCGCCCGATTTTGCGATTGGCATCGGCGGCAGAGAATTTCGGTTTGGGACGCGACGTTGAAAATTTCAAACCCGAAGGAGCAACCGAAGTACGCCAGGCGGCAAAAGCTTTTATTCAGATGCGCGATCGCATCCGCCGCCATATAGACGACAGAACCAGAATGCTTGCATGCGTTTCGCACGATTTAAGGACGCCTCTGACGCGAATGAGATTACAGCTGGCCATGATGGGCGACGACGAAAACGTCAAAGAATTGATCAACGACGTTACCGAAATGGAGCACATGGTGAACGGCTATCTGGACTTTGCGCGCGGAGAAGGCAAAGAGCCTGCCGAACCGACGGACATAAACCGCTTGATTTCGGACACGTTGCAGTCTTTAAGACGCGAAGGAACGGCGTTGCAATTTACCAGCAATGCGCCGTTAAACATGAACGTCCGCAGAAGCGACTTCAAACGTTGTTTATGGAATTTGGTAACGAACGCGCAAAGATACGGCAATATTGTGAACGTGAACATGGAAGTTACGGACAAATACCTTGAAATTGCGGTAGAAGACAACGGTCCCGGCATACCGCAGGAAAAGCGCGAAGACGTATTCAAGGCTTTTTTCCGTTTGGATGAATCGCGCAATTCTCAGACGGGCGGCGTCGGATTGGGATTAACGATTACCAGAGACATTGTTTTGGCGCACGGGGGAAAAATATTTATGGAAGACAGCCGTTTGGGCGGCTTGCGCGTTGTGATGCTTTTTCCGCGCTGACACGCATAAAAAAGCTACCCCCTTTTATAAAATTCGGCTAAACTTTTAACGCTTTTCAAGCCTGAAGCGACGGGCGAAGGAAAGCCAACCCTCCGCCTGAAGACTTTCAGGCCGTTTTAAACATTAGAGGCGAAATAAATGCAAACCAATTATTCCGAAGAAAAGACCAAGAACCAAAAATTGGTTTCCTGGGTCGAAAAGATGGCAGAATTGTGCCAGCCCGACGCCGTACACTGGTGCGACGGTTCCAAAGCAGAATACGATGATTTATGCGCATTGCTGGTTAAGAAAGGGACGTTCATCAAATTAAACGAACAAAAGCGTCCGAACAGCTATCTTGCGCGTTCCAATCCTTCCGACGTGGCCCGTGTGGAATCCCGCACGTTTATTTGTTCCGAACGCGAAATTGACGCCGGTCCGACGAACAACTGGGCAAATCCGAAAGAAATGAAGGAAAAGCTGAACGGTTTGTTCAAAGGTTGCATGCGCGGCCGTACGATGTACGTTATTCCGTTTTCGATGGGTCCCTTAGGGTCTCATATTGCGAAGATCGGCGTTGAAATCACCGATTCGCCGTACGTTGTCGTCAACATGGCGATCATGGCGCGCACGGGACAGAAGGTTTTGGATATTTTGGGTGAAAACGGATCGTTTGTTCCGTGCATGCACTCTGTCGGTATGCCGTTGGTTGACGGTGTCAAGGATGTTCCCTGGCCTTGCAATCCGGACAACACGTACATTACGCATTTCCCCGAAACGCGCGAAATCTGGTCATTCGGTTCCGGCTACGGCGGCAATGCGCTGTTGGGCAAAAAGTGTTTGGCTTTGCGCATTGCATCGGTGCAGGCGCGCGATGAAGGCTGGCTTGCCGAACATATGCTGATTGCGGGCATTGAAAGCCCTGAAGGCGAAAAAACCTATGTTGCAGCGGCATTCCCGAGTGCTTGCGGTAAAACGAATCTGGCTATGTTAATTCCGCCCGCTTCGTTCAAAGGATGGAAAGTCTGGACGGTCGGCGACGATATTGCGTGGCTGAAACCCGGCAAAGACGGCCGCCTGTATGCAATTAACCCCGAAGCGGGATTTTTCGGCGTTGCTCCGGGAACGTCGGAACATACGAACTACAACGCGATGCAGTCTTGCCGCGCCAACACGATTTTCACAAACGTTGCTTTGACGGATGACGGCGACGTGTGGTGGGAAGGCATGACGGAAGAAAAGCCGGCTCATTTGATTGACTGGAAAGGCAATGATTGGACGCCGGCATCGGAAACGCCGGCGGCGCATCCGAATGCCCGCTTTACGGCTCCGGCGCGTCAGTGCCCGACGATTGATCCGAACTGGGAAAATCCGGAAGGCGTGCCCATCAGTGCTTTTATTTTCGGCGGTCGTTTGGCGCACAACACGCCTTTGGTATACCAGTCGTTTAACTGGAGCCACGGTGTTTATTTAGCCGCGACGATGGGATCCGAAAAGACGGCGGCAGCCGAAGGTGCCGGCGGTATTCGTCGCGATCCGTTCGCCATGTTGCCGTTCTGCGGCTATAATATGGCGGATTATTGGTCTCACTGGCTGGAAATGAAGCGTTCGGTTCCCAATGCGCCGATGATTTTCCGCGTTAACTGGTTCCGTAAGGACGAAAACGGCAAATTCATGTGGCCGGGCTACGGTGAAAACATGCGCGTTTTGAAATGGATCGTCGATCGCGTTCATAACCGCGTCGGCGCCGTTGAAGGTCCCGTCGGCATGATGCCGCATTTCAAAGACATTACTTGGGAAGGTCTGGACTTTAACAAAGACAAGTTTGTCGCGTTAATGTCGATTGACAAGGCTGAAGGTTTAAAAGATACGGAAGATCAGAAAAAATACTTCCGTCCCTTTATCGATCAACAGCGTCTGCCCAAAGAATTCGTTTCGGAATTAAGTTTGCTGTCCTTGCGTTTTGAACGTTCGGACGAAACTTGGGAACCGAAAGAATAATAACGGCTGTTACACGAAAGAAAGGCGGATTTTTTCCGCCTTTCTTTTTGTTTTGACTTGTTTCTTTTGCTAAATTTTAGGAAAATACATTGTTTTCATCATATTTTTAGGGAGCTTTGACATCATGGCGGACGAAAAACAAACAACGGCGGACGAAACCGTTGAATATGAGTATGTGGAAGCTCCTGACGACGGAATAGAATACGAATACATTGAAGTTCCCGAAGGAACGGAACCGGGAACGACGGACGAAACGGCTTCTGCCGATAACATAGAATACGAATACATTGAAGTCCCCGAAGAAGAAGCCGCGCCCGCTCCTGAAGCCCCCGCCGCAGAGGCAAACGAAGAAGTCGAATACGA
>HF994932.1:0-13373 GCA_000434295.1 Acetobacter sp. CAG:977
CGCCCCCTATGTCAACGTCGGCGACACCGTGTCCGCAGATCAGACTTTGTTCCTGATCGAAGCCATGAAAACCTTTAATCCCGTCAAAGCACCGAAAGCCGGCAAGGTCGTTAAAATTTTGGTCTCTGACCGCAACCCCGTCGAATACGACGAACCCCTGCTGATTTTGGAATAAAAAATGTTTGAAAAAGTCCTGATTGCAAACCGCGGGGAAATCGCCCTGCGCATTCACAGAGCCTGTCGGGAAATGGGCATTAAAACCGTCGCCGTCCATTCAACGGCCGACGCCGACGCCATGCACGTCCGCATGGCCGACGAAGCAATCTGCATCGGCCCCGCTCCGGCTAAGGACTCGTACCTGAATAAAGCCGCCATCATTACGGCAGCTCTGATCTCCGGCGCCGACGCCATTCACCCGGGATACGGATTTTTGTCAGAAAACGCCGACTTTGCGGAAATGGTTCGCGAACACGGTCTGACCTTTATCGGTCCGACGCCCGAAATGATGCGTACCATGGGCGACAAAATCACCGCAAAACGCGCCGCCATGGAAGCAGGCTTACCCGTCGTTCCGGGTTCCGACGGAGGCGTTCCCACCGTTGAAGACGCTCTGGAAGCTTCCGAAAAAATGGGCTATCCCGTCTTGATCAAAGCAACAGCCGGCGGCGGCGGTAAAGGCATGAAAATCGCCAGAAACGCCGAAGAATTGCCCGAAGCCTATCGTCTGGCTCGCGCCGAAGCAAAAGCCGCTTTCACCAACGACGAAGTCTATATCGAAAAATACCTCGAAAACCCCAGACACGTCGAAATGCAGGTTCTGGCGGATAACTACGGCAACGTCGTCCATCTGGGCGAACGCGACTGTTCGATGCAGCGCAGAAACCAAAAAGTGCTGGAAGAAACGCCCTGTCCCGCGTTGAACGCAGAACAGCGCAAAAAAATCGGCAACATCGTTACAACAGCCATGAAAAATCTGGGCTACAGCAACGTCGGAACAATCGAATTCCTGTATGAAAACGGCGAATTCTATTTCATCGAAATGAATACCCGTTTGCAGGTCGAACATCCCATTACGGAAATGGTTACCGGCATCGACTTGGTACGCGAACAAATCCGTGTCGCAAGCGGCGCTCACCTGAATTATACTCAGGATGACGTCCATTTCGACGGATGCGCCATCGAATGCCGCATCAACGCGGAAGATCCGTTCACGTTTGCGCCGTCGCCCGGAACCATTAAGTGGTGGCATGCCCCCGGCGGATTGTGGGTGCGCGTCGATTCCGGAATGTATACGGGATATAAAATTCCCCCGCACTACGACAGCATGATCGCAAAGCTGATCGTGTTCGGAAAAACCAGAAACGGTTGCCTGATGCGGTTGCACCGCGCCATTGACGAATTCGTCATCGAAGGCGTGAAAACAACTCTGCCTTTGCATAAAGAAATTATTTCCAGCCCCGATTTTATCGACGGGAATTACAATATTCACTGGCTGGAAAAATTCCTGCAAAAATTTCAGGATAAAAAGTCCGATTAAATGACAAAAGGGAAACTGGATCCCGAATTGTTGTTGACGGCTTACGCATCGGGCGTGTTCCCGATGGCGGAACATAAACAGGACGCCTCTGTTTTTTGGGTGGAACCCAAACGCAGAGGCGTTTTGCCGTTGGACGGTTTTCATATTTCGCATTCCATGCGGCGATTTTTAAAAAAAGGTGTTTTTCAGGTTACGTTTGACACCGCGTTTAAAGACGTTATGGAAGCGTGCGCCGATCGTGAAGAAACATGGATTAACGGTCAAATTTTGGAAGGATATTGCCGATTGTTCGAGCTGGGGTTCGCTCACAGCGTCGAAACGCGCAAAGACGGTCGTTTGATCGGAGGGTTATACGGTGTTTCTTTGGGCGGCGCATTTTTCGGCGAAAGCATGTTTTCAAAAGAAACCAATGCTTCCAAAACGGCATTGTGCGCTTTGGTCGCCCGTTTAAAAGAAAAAGGGTTTGTTTTATTGGATACGCAATTTCTGACATCGCATCTGGCGTCTTTGGGCGGCATTGAAATTCCTCAGGAAGAATATTTAGAACAATTAAAAAAAGCATTACATCTAAATGTTATGTTTTGATTTTTTAAAAATTATGATATAGTTATCTTCGGATTGAAATTTTAAAGGAGAAAACAGATGCGCATATCTGAAAATTTGCAAAAAGCTCTTAACGCTCAAATCAAAGCCGAATTGGATTCCGCTTATTTGTATTTGGGAATGGCGAACTGGCTTCAGGGAAAGAATTTTTCCGGCATGGCTCATTGGTTCCGCGTTCAAGCAAAAGAAGAACAAGAACATGCGATGAAAATTCACGATTACCTGATTGAGCGCGGCGTAACGCCGGTATTGTTATCGGTTGAAGCGCCGAAAACAAATTGGAACAGTGTGGCGGACGTTTTCAAAAAAGCCTATGAACACGAATGCGATGTTACGAAAATGATTTACGATTTGGTTGACATGGCAACTGCGGACAAAGACTATGCCAGCATTTCGATGTTGCAGTGGTTTGTTAACGAACAGGTTGAAGAAGAAGCTCAATCTTGCGAACTGGCAGAAACTTCGGCAGCGATCGGAGAATCTCTGTCCGGGTTGATGGTTTTTGACCAACGTTTGGGCGCCCGCAAAGAAGACTGATCCCCGAAATAACTTCCTCAAAAAGCCCCTTGCCGAACAAAGGGGCTTTTTTTGTTGTTCGATGCACGGATAAAAACAGGTTTATGTTTAAAATACATTGCATTACACTGAAATACGGTCTGAATCGTTACGGAGTTTGAAAAACGTGTCCGAACCTTTGAATTTATCCTTTAACCCTTCCGCTTTGCGCATTTGCGACAGTTCTCCCGTCAAAGTAACCTTTCTTCGGGCTTCTCCGGATCAACACCATATTTTGGGGTTTTATACCGTTGACGGAAACGCCTTCAAAGATATCAGGCTGTTGTTTCCGGACGCAGGAAACGATACGTTGATTCCTAATGTCAGCTCGGTTTTCTTAGGGAACCGACTGAACGGAAAAACGCCCGTTTTTTTTCTGATTGAAAACGGATACGCCCTTAATTCAAACGGGGAATGGTTTGCCGATGCCGCCGCGGGAAAAAACGGATTTTGGAAATTCTTAACGCCCTGCTCCGCAAAAGGAGCTTTCCCCGTTCTGGAACGCGGCGAAACCGTATGGAAAACAGACCCTGAAACAACCGTCGAGCCCGCCGAAGACGCAAGATTGGGTTCCGAACGCCCCGTACTGGCTTGGCAATCAAACGACGGGCGGCTGTTCTTGCCGAAAGGAAACCTTTATCACAGCTTCGGTTACGGAATTTATCCCAAAATGAATCCCGACGCCGAACGGCATGCCGTCTTGATTCCCGAAGGCGAATTGTCTTCCGTCATTTTAAATTTCGCCACGGCGAAAACAAACCTGATCGAAACGTCGCCCGCTTTGTCGGTGCGCCTGCAAATCGGAGAAAGAAACTTTGACGCATTAACCAGAAACCGCGTCGCGTGCTTCATTCCGTTGAATTTGGCTAAAGAAACCTTAGTCGAAGAAATGACCGTTTCTTTGCCCGAAACATGCTCCGAATCTTTGTTCATCGAAGGGTTGGAAGACCAAACGTCCCTGCCCGTTGCTCAAAGGACTTTTGACGTTGTTAAAGCGGAACATTCTTTGACTTTGCGCGCGGACGCCCCGGCTTATGTTTACGATGCGTTGTATTCCATGGTGAAAATCCGCACCAGTTCTCCCGAAGCGTCGGAAACTTCCGTCCGCGTTTTGTTAAAAACGGCGCGCGGCGACATCATTCGCGAAGGAAATGTCGCTTTGTTGTCCGAAAATATGTTGTCGGGAACGATTTTTTCCTCTCTGCCCACGACATTGCCCGTATCCGATGCGGATCAGTCCTCGGCGATCAAGCGCATCGTTTCCGCCGAACAAAACGCCGATCCGTTACCTGCTTTTTTGGTTGAAGAAACGACATCGCCGGCATCTTTGGTAAAAACGGCGGCATCGTTGCTGATGAAAAGCGCTCCGAACGGAAAAACGGCTTTGATTACGGGCGGAGCGAAACGCGTCGGACGCGCCGTCGCTTTCGGATTGGCAAGACGCGGTTGGAACGTCTTGATTCATTGCAGAGCTTCGGTCAGCGAAGCGGGACGGCTGGTCGAAGAATTACGGCAAACCTGCGGGGTCAAAGCCGCTTATGTCAAAGCCGATTTTTCCGATGCCGCAGAATTGGAAAAATTCATTCCGTCCGTTGTCGAAACTTACGGCAGTTTTGATGCTTTGATTAACAATGCCGCCGTCTTTGAAGCAGATTCATTCATGACGTGTACGCCCGAAACATGGGCGGCGAACATGACAATAAATCTGCAAGTGCCTTTTATGCTGTCTCAGGCATTTGTCCGCCAGCTGTCCAAAGATAAAAACGGCGACATCGTTAATATTCTGGATCAGCGGGTACTTAATCCGACGCCGTACTTTACGTCATATACGCTGAGCAAATCGGGATTGGCTTTGCTGACAAAAACGGCGGCGTTGGCTTTGGCGCCGCAGGTCAAGGTCAATGCCGTTGCGCCGGGCGACGTTTTCCCGACGCCGAAACAATCAAAATCCGATTTTGAACGGCGTTGCATGCAGACGCCTCTGGGAAAAGCCTGTCCCGCCGACGAAATCGCCGATGCCGTTGCGTTGATTTTGGATTCTTCGTGCATGACGGGGCAAATTCTGGCTTTGGACAGCGGACAAAGTCTGAATTGGAGTTTTGAAAACAAAGCTCAAAAATGACGATTCGCGCCTTTGGTTTTTTCCCAAAAAAAGGCGCGACTCTTCCGTTTTCAACGAGTCTCTTTCTTTAACACATATCCACAGGAGAAAAGGAAACTTAAAAACACGCAAAAAGGAATCAAGATAAAAAAATTAAAAATTTTTAAAAAAAATATCTTGATTATAAAAAACGTAGTTTATTCAATACGTTATATGAATTGCCTTATTTTAAGGCAATTTGATAAAATGTTAAGGAAAGCTTAAAGGAAGGGTTTATATCAACACGTTATCCACATACTTATCCCCAAATTTGGGGACAACTGTGAAAAAAAGCATAATATTTTAAAAAAGGCATAAGAATCAATATGATAGATGAAAATTCCCCCGATTTTGACAGCCGCGCGTCGGGCGAATCGAAAGAAACGCTGAAGGGAGCCGAATATGTCGCTTCCCGACTAAAGTTCTTTCCCGAACGCCCTGGCGTATACAGGATGTTAACCGCCCAAGGGAAAGTCCTGTACGTCGGCAAAGCCAAAAACCTGCGCCGCCGTCTGGATGCTTATGCCCATCCCGAACGCCGCCCCGTGCGCATCCAACGGATGATTTCTCAAATCGAGCACATAGAAATCATCGAAACCAAAAACGAAGCCGAAGCGTTTTTATTGGAAAACGACCTGATTAAACGTTTAAAGCCGTATTACAATATTTTGTTAAAAGACGACAAAACGTTTCCGCACATTTTAATTACGACGCACGACGAATGGCCGCAAATATTGAAGCATCGCGGCGCCCGAACCAAAAAAGGCGAATATTTCGGCCCCTTTGCATCGGTCGGCGCCGTCAACGAAACATTAACAATTTTGGAAAAAGCATTCTTATTGCGTTCATGCACGGACAACGTTTTTTACCATCGCACGCGTCCGTGCCTGTTGCATCAAATCAAACGTTGTTGCGCGCCCTGTGCCGACAAAATCGACAAAGACTCTTATAAAGCTTTGGTCGACGAAGCCTGTGCTTTTATGCAAAACAAAAGCACGAAAATCCAAGAACGCCTGGCGCAAAAAATGCAAGAAGCCAGCGATGCCACCGATTATGAAACCGCCGCCGTATATCGCGATCGCATCCGCGCGTTGAATCAGGTGCAAAGCCAGGGAAGCGAACTGGACGGCATCAAAGACTGCGACGCCGTTGCGGTTTATTCGGACAAATCCGAAACCTGCATCGAGGTCTTTTTCTTTCGCGGGGGTCGCAGCTGCGGCAACTATGCTTATTTCCCGACCAGCACCGAAGGCCGTAATGATGCCGAAATTTTGCAAGCCTTCATCGGACAATTTTATATGTCTCACGATATTCCCCATGAAATCATTACGAGCTTGCCGTTGCCCGACGAACAAATCGTGGCTCAAGCCCTGTCGGAAAAAGCAGGGCGAAAAGTTTCAATGACTTCCTGTGTGCGCGGCAACAAAAAACGGTTGCTGACAATGGCTTGCGCCAATGCCAAAGAAGCTTTGATTCGCCGACGCGTCGAATTTTCCGCCCGCGCCGAATTATTGGAAGAGCTTAGAGCTTTTATCGGCATTCCCCTGCCGTTACAACGCATCGAAGTCTATGACAACAGCCACATACAGGGTGCTCACGCCGTCGGAGCCATGATTGTCGCAACCCCCGACGGCTTTGACAAGAAATCGTACCGCAAGTTCAATATCAAAGCTTTGGATTACACGCCCGGCGACGACTACGGCATGATGCGCGAAGTGCTGACCCGTCGTTTCAAGCGCGGTTTAAACGAAAACAATCTGCCCGACCTGATTTTAATTGACGGCGGCATGAACCAGCTGAATGTGGCTTTAGAAGTTTTAAAAGAACTGGGCGTAACGGGCGTAACGGCGGTCGGCGTTGCGAAAGGCGAAGACAGAAATGCCGGGAAAGAAACGCTTTATTTTGCCGATCGAGAGCCCGTAAATTTGGATTTTGACAATCCTTTGCTGCATTACATCCAGCGTTTACGCGACGAATCCCACCGCTTTGTCATCGGGTCGCACAGGATAAAACGCACGAACGATACGCTGATTTCCGTCTTAGACGAAATTTCGGGCATCGGACCGAAGCGCAAACGGGCGTTGTTGCAACAGTTCGGATCCGTCAAAGCATTAAAGGAAGCTTCCGTTGACGAGATTGCAAACGTTGAAGGAATCAGCCTGTTAACGGCAAAACAAATCAAGAATGCCCTGTCGGGAGAAGATAACTCTTGACTAAATTAAAAAGGAATCCATATACTAAATTAATCAAGCGAAAGGGTTATCTAAAATGAAAAGCATAAAAACATATTTTAAAAAGGAAAACATATCCGCCGTTTTTCTTTTATTTAACTTCTCATATTTTGCTTCACAAGCAATTAAAACTATTAATAATCCTACCCCCCCCCCTGACGTTCTCGCTTTACTTGGTCGGGGCTCTCATTGAATTTATTTTTATTTATTTTCTGACTTTAACCCTTATTCGTTCTGACAAAAAATTTTTACAAAATCTTGCTCTGCCGATTTTAATCCTGTTTTCGGCAATTTATTTTTCTCAATCTTATACTTTGCGCCAAAGCGGTTGTTTGATCGATATTATCGCGTTGGAAAACGCTCATCACTTTATGTTGGTTTTAACAGACAAGTTGCGGCGAAAACTTTTTGAGTTTTCTCTTATTTTCCTTGTCTTTGCTTTAGCTTTTGTTTTTGCAAAAGCATCATCACAACCGGTTTGCCATTCAAAAATTTTAAAATTTTCGGGAGCCTTATTGCTGTTACAGGTACCCTTGTCCGGTTTTTTGCTGTCTTTATCACCTGCCGTTGATTTGACGGTAAAAGCCTCTCATCTGGCAGCACCGCTGGCTTCGGCTTACAGGTTCCGCAACAGGACTCCCGACTTCATAAAACAAAAAGTTTATGACACACCTTTCCCCTACGCGCGGTTAAAAAATATCGACAAACCAAATGTTTTTCTGTTTTTTACAGAAGGGCTTTCTGCTCGCTCTATCGGCACATATAACCCGCGTTTTAAAAATGTTATGCCAAATCTTGATGAATTCGCAAAAAAATCTTTAATTGTCGAAAATTATTATAATCATACCGCTGCTACAGAAAAAGGAATTCTGGGACAACTGACTTCATTTTATCCGGCTCGAACCCGAGATTTTCATCCCGAAGTCATGCAAACTCCGGAAATTCCAGAAAACAATTATCGTTCTTTAGCTCACATTCTGGAAGAAAACGGCTATGAAACTTATTTTCTTATGGCCAGTACCGGCGTAACGGATAATTTGCCGAATATCGCAAAAAGTGCGGGCTTTAAAAATGTTGTTGGCACGGAAGAATTAAGAAAACTTTTAAATAGCGACGAAAGCGGAAATATGTCCGATGAAGACTTTTTCAAAGCGGCAAAAATATTCTTGGAAAATCTTCCGCCGAAGAAACCTGTATTTGTCGCTTTTTACAACTTGGAAACCCACGCTTTTAAAGATACTGCAGAAAACGGCATAAAATATGAAAACGGGAAAAATCGCGTTCTAAATACCTTGGCTAATTTCGATTTTCACTTCGGAAAATTCTTTAATTATTTTAAAAAATCAAAATTTTCCGACAATTCTTTCTTCTTTTTTACAACAGATCACGCTCATTTTTTTGAACCGCCTTATATTGAATTGATGAAAAATGAAAAAGATTACAAACCTGTGTTCGTGGACAGAATTCCTCTGTTTATATATGCTCCGACAATCAAACAGCCAAAAGTACTTGATGCAAAAGGAAAAAATTCTTTAGCTTTGGCTCCGACAATTTTACATTACCTTGACATCAAGTACGCAAAAAACCATTTTGTCGGACATTCTTTGTTGGAAAAAAATGATCCCAAAATCTTAAACATCTCAGAAACAGGGTTGATTTTTTTCTTAACCGATAAGATCGGCGTTCACGAAGAAAAAAATTTACCGGAGTACATAAAAAACGATTGGAAAAAAGCCAAAGATAACGTCATGTTTTGTATCTATTCCGATATTAAAGGACAAATAACCGAACAAAAAGAGAGGCCGCAAAAAATTTCCCCGTCTTCTACGACAGATGCCAAAAAAAATTAATCGCGTATATTCTTTAGGTGTAGAAGCCCGAACAAAGATGTTATATAGTCTTCTTAAATCATTTTTTAGGATACGGGCTCATGACTGAAAAACAACATTCACGCTTTATGCAAAAATTGCCCAACATGCTGACTTTCCTCAGAATTTTGGTCATTCCCGTCATCGTTGCCACATTCTCTTTCCCCGGAGCTTTCTGGGCGTGGCTGGGATGCGGGCTGTTCATCGCGGCGTCCATTACCGATTATTTTGACGGATACCTCGCCAGAAGAATGCATCAAACTTCTTCGTTGGGGCGCGTCCTTGACCCGATCGCCGACAAATTGCTCGTCGCCGCAACACTGTTGATGATGGCTGCCTATGACAGGCTGGGATACACGGGGTTGTGGCCCGCCGTCATTATCCTGTGCCGCGAAATCCTTGTTTCGGGTTTGCGCGAATTCCTCGCCGAAATCCAAGTAGGCTTGCCCGTTACGCGCTTGGCTAAATGGAAAACAGGTTGCCAAATGACCGCAATCCCCATGCTGATGGTCGCAGATTTCAGCCCGTGGTTCTGCTATTTCGGCGAAATCGGAGAAGGATTGTTCTGGATCGCGGCTTTGCTGACCGTCATTACGGGGTACGATTACTTAAAGGCAGGTCTGAAACATTTGGATTAAGCCTTAACCCTTTCAAAAAAAACGCCCCTTTACGGGGCGTTTTCTTTTAACGTTCAAAAATCGTTCACCCTTCCGAAAAAAGCCACGTGCTGAGATAACGTTCTCCGGAATCGGGAAAGACGACGACGATGTTCTTGCCTTTATTCTCGGGACGTTTCGACAGTTCGTTCGATGCCCACAAGGCTGCTCCCGAAGAAATCCCTATCATAACGCCTTCCGTCTTGGCGCAACGGCGGGCAAAGTCTCCCGCATCCGCATCTTTGACTCGAATGATTTCGTCAATCAAAGACATATCCAAAATTTTTGGAACAAAACCTGCTCCGATACCTTGAATCTTATGCGGACCGGCGGGGTCTCCCGACAAAACAGCCGAAGAATCAGGTTCGACCGCCACGATTTTAATATCCGGATTGCGGCGTTTAAATTCGCGTCCGCACCCCGTCAAAGTGCCGCCCGTCCCGACAGCGCTGACAAAAATGTCTATCTTGCCGTCCATGGCATCCCAGATCTCGGGCGCCGTCGTTTTTTCATGAGCCGTCGCATTCGCGGGATTCTCAAACTGTTGCGGAATAAACGCCGAAGGCATCGATGCCGCAAGTTCTTCCGCCTTTGCAATTGCGCCGGTCATGCCCTTTGAACCGTCGGTCAAAATCAGTTCCGCACCCAAAGCGCGCAACAAATTCCTGCGTTCCATGCTCATCGTATCGGGCATCGTCAATATCAAACGATATCCGCGCGACGCCGCTATATATGCCAAACCGATCCCCGTATTGCCGCTGGTCGGTTCAATGATAACCGTTTCGGGCTTTAATTTGCCTTCCCGCTCCGCCGCGTCCAGCATAAACAAAGCCGCTCTGTCCTTCGCACTGGACATCGGATTAAACGATTCCAACTTTGCATATATGTTGGCTTCGCCCGTATTCATCCGCTTGATCTTTAACAGCGGCGTGTGTCCGATTAAATCCGTTATGTTTTCCGCATATTTCATAATCCGTCCCCTTAAAATAAAAAGCGGCAGACAACATCAATCCGCCGCTTTTACCCTGTCAACCGGCCGGTTTAATAATTTTCGGCCGCAATTTCAAAGTACGCCTGAGGATGCTGGCAAGCCGGGCATTTTTCCGGTGCCGCATCTCCTTCATACACAAAACCGCAGTTGCGGCAACGCCATTTCGTTTTGCTTTCGCGTTTAAAGACATGACCCGTCTGAATATTTTTCTGCAACGCGCGGAAACGATCCCCGTGGAATTTTTCCGCAACGGAAATCGCACGATACATCTGAGCAACTTCGGGGAAACCTTCTTCATCGGCAATGTTGGCAAATCCGGGATACATATCTCCGTATTCGTGTTCTTCGCCCGAAGCGGCAGCATCCAGATTTTCAACCGTCGTTTTAATCATGCCCGCAGGAAAAGCCGCCGTAATTTCCACGTCGCCGCCTTCCAAAAACTTAAACATACGTTTGGCATGTTCTTTTTCCTGTTCCGCCGTTTCCGTAAAAATGGCGGAAATCTGTTCGTAGCCTTCCTTTTTCGCAACGGATGCAAAATAGGTGTAACGCATGCGAGCCTGAGATTCTCCCGCAAACGAATGCATCAGATTCTTTTCCGTTTGCGTGCCTTTTAAAGATTTCATCGTGTTCTCCATAAAAAATAAAAAGTATGTTTAGAGTAAAAGCTTTCAAAGAAAAGTCAAAAGATTTTCTTTTTTGCTTCGTTTTATGTTGGCTTAACACCTTGTTCAAGTCCATATCGCTTTTAGTATGAAAAAGGCGGCTTTTGCGCCGCCTTTTTTCTAAAACGTCAGATAAACCAGATCTCCGTCCGATTTAATCATGGATTTCACGCCCGTTTCGCGCAACTTGTTTTCATCAGCCTTCCCCATATCCAACAAGCGCACGCAAACCGTATCGGCGTCAAAACGATACGATTCGACCACGTTCATCGCGCCGCCCAGAGATTCCGACAGCGCCGAAGACAATTCCGCCTTTTCACGAACAGGCGCTTCTTCGCTGTCCGCAGAGTTCTCGTCTTCGCCCGACTTCAGAAATTCTTCCATATCGGTTTTAAGATTTTCCGAAGCCGTTCCGAAAATCGCCTGAACGCCGTCACCGACGCGCATTACGCCAGCAGCCCCCAGTTCTTTAAGCTTTTCGTCGCTGGCTTTGGAAGGATCCGCCAAAATCAAACGCAAGCGGGTAATGCACGCGTCCAGATTTTTTATGTTGTCGCGACCGCCGAACGCACGGACAAGCTTTTTGGCAAATGCCATCTTCGCCGCATGTTCGGAAGCTCCCGCCACCTGAGCGGAAACAGGAGTCCCTTCATCGTCCCGTCCCGGCGTCTTCATATTGAAAACCGTAATGAAAAAGCGGAAAACAACATAATACAGAACTGCATAAACAGGCCCCAGAATAAAGACCATCCAAGGTTTGGTATCAATCGCATAAAACAGACCGAAGTCAATGGCGCCTTGCGAAAACGTATAACCGATATGCGCGCCCGTCAGGTTCAATATCGCAAACGCCGAACTGACCATCACGGCATGGATGAAATACAGCATCGGCGCCACGAACAGGAAGGTAAATTCCAACGGTTCCGTGATGCCCGTCAGAAAAGCCGTCAAAGCTCCCGATGCCATGATACCGCCGACTTTCAACTTGTTTTCGGGTTTTGCCGTATGCAAAATCGCCAAAGCGGCGGCAGGCAAGCCGAACATTTTAATCAAAAAGCCGCCGCCCAAAATGCCCGCCGTCGGGTCGCCCGCGAAAAAGCGAGGAATGTCGCCCGTAACGACTTCGCCGAACTTGTTGGTATAGGATCCGATTTCAAAAAAGAACGGCACGTTCCATATATGATGCAACCCGAACGGCAACAACAGCCTTTCGACAAAGCCGTACGTCGCCCCCGCCACGGCGGGAGAGCTGTACGCCGCCCAATTTGAAAATTTGTTGATTTGTTCCTGAATCGGCGGCCAGATGATGCTTAAAACAACACCCAGCACAATCGCGCAAAGCGACGTAATAATCGGCACAAAGCGTTTGCCCGCGAAAAATCCCAAATACGCCGGCAGCTGAATGCGATAATACTTCTTATACAAAAATGCCGCGACAACGCCGACGAAAATTCCGCCGAACACGCCCGTTTGTATCGTCTTTATCCCGACATTGGAAGAAACGATCTTTTTGGCAAAATCGACGTCATAATCAAGAGCCGCCGCCAATATCCCCAACGTTTCGGCGCCTTCGGACACATGGAACCACAAAATATCAGCCATGACGCCCATTGCCGCCTGCATCACCAAAAACCCTGTTACCGCCGCCAACGCCGCAACGCCGTCATTATCCGTCAGACCCAAAGCCGTTCCGATCGCAAAAATTAACGGCATATTGTCAAAAATAACGTTTCCGCTCTGCGCCATAATCTGCGGGATTAAAATCCACGGCGACGACGGATCAAACCATCCCGAATTCAACAGCCCCGACCCGATGCCCAGCAACAATCCCGCAACGGGCAAAACGGCAACCGGCAACATCAGGGATTTCCCGATTTGCTGTAAAAAGGCAAACGCTTCTTTTCTCATTAGTCTTCTCCCTAATTATTACCGTTGTTGTTCAAATTCGGCGACGGCTTCACGCACTTCATGCGCCGAAGACATCTTCAATGCCCGCTGTGCCAGTTCGCGGCATTTTTCATAAGACAAACCGCGTACCAAAGCTTTGATGCCGGGAATCGCAGGTGCCGCAACGCTTAATTCCGAAACGCCCAGCCCGACCAAAAGCGGAACGGCGGCTTCTTCGCC
>HF994932.1:13395-42339 GCA_000434295.1 Acetobacter sp. CAG:977
TTCGCCCGCCAAACCGCCGCATACTCCGACAAAACGTCCGTATTTTTCGGCCCCCCGAACCGTTTGGTCAATCATTCGCAATACCGCGGGTTCCAATCCGTCCGCCTGACGCCCCAATTCCGCATTGCCGCGATCCATCGCCAACACGTATTGCGTCAGATCGTTCGTCCCGATCGAGAAAAAGTCCGCGTGTTCCGCCAAAACGTCCGACATCACGGCCGCCGCCGGCACCTCAACCATGATACCGACTTCGACGGGAGGAGCTTTTAGTTTGACGCGTTCTTCTTCCACAACGGCTTTTGCCTGTTTTAATTCATCCAGCGTCGTCACCATCGGGAACATTATGCGCATCCGCGTTTTGCCTCCTGCCGACAAAATCGCGCGAACCTGAGTCCTGAAAATTTCGGGACGCCTCAGGCACAAACGAATGCCGCGAACACCCAAAAACGGATTGTCTTCCGCCGCAACGGGCAAATACGGCAACGGTTTGTCTCCGCCGACATCCAGCGTTCGGACAATCATGCTGCGTTCTTTGCCCAAAATATCGGCAATCTTACCGTAGACGTCCGCCTGTTCTTCCTGTGTCGGCGCCAATTCCCTTTGCAAAAACAAAAATTCCGAACGCAACAATCCGACGCCTTCGCCGCCCAACGCCACGACCTGTTCGGCATCGGCAATCCCGCCGATATTGCCCGCGACTTCTATTTTCCTGCCGTCCGAAGTTACCGCAGGCGTTTTGGATGCCGCCAGATTTTCTTCGCGTTCTTTTTGTTCGCGTTCCAATTCCGCCTGAACCTTCTTAATTTCTTCGGCGCCCGGATGCAGGCGAAGCGTCCCTTTGCGCCCATCCATAATCACAATCGTGCCGTCGGGAATATCCAAAGCCTTGGCATCTATCCCAGCAATCGCCGGCAATGAAAGCGTTCTTGCCAAAATCGCGACGTGAGATGTCGCTCCGCCACGCACCGTGCAAAATCCGACCACTTTTTTACGGTCAAGCGCCGCCGTATCCGACGGCGTCAAATCCTGAGCTATCAATATGGCATCGTCGGGCAATTCCCTTTTTTCTTCGGCGTCTTTGCCGACCAACAGCAAAAGCACGCGCCGTTCAATATCCCGAAGGTCGTTCGCACGCGCCGCCAACAGTTCGTTTTTCAATCCCGACAACACGTCCGCCTGAGCCCGAACCGCCTGTTTCCAAGCAAATGCCGCACTGCGCCCTTTACCGATAATCGTTCGGACGTTTTCCAACAGTTCCGGATCCGTCAGCAGTTCGCGGTGAGCCTGAAAAATCGCCGCCTTGCCCGCGTCGGACTGTTGCATCATCCGATCATAAAGCGTTGACAGCTGGCTGTCCGCTTCGCGAAGAGCCTTTGAAAGCTTTTCATTTTCCTCTTCCGCCGAATCGCCGAATTCATTAACGGCAATTTCGGATTCGCGCAGCTGAACGACGCGCCCCACGGCAACTCCGGGCGAAGAAGGTATTCCCGCCAATACGTTCGGTACGACGCTTTGAACCACGACGGCTTCTTCCCGTTGAGGCAGTTCGGGCGCCGCATTCGGGTCTTCGCCCGAACCGCTTTCCATCAGAACGATCAGCTCTTTCAAAGCTTCGACGGCATCAACCCCCGAAGCCTTTATAACGACTTTATCGCCTTTTTTGACGTCCAGCCCCATAACGCCGACAATGCTTTTCAGATTGGCTTTTTCATCCCCGCGCACCAAAGAAATTTCCGCCGCATATTTCTTTGCCGCATTGACCAAAACCGCCGTCGGTCGTGCGTGAAGCCCCGCAACGTTCGGTATCGTTATCGTCCATGATTCGGCTGATTGAAGCGGATATTTTTCCGCCATCGATTCTTTGGTATGTACGGGCAAGGCTTCGGTTAAATCGGCAATCAGAACGACGTCCTGACCCGCACGGACTTCTTTGCCCGCCTCGGCTTGAATATTTGAAACCCTGTCCGTATTCGTAATGACGATTTCCGTCAGAAGGCTTTTGGCGTTCGCCGCCACGAAATCAGCGTCAAACTCTATCAAAGGCGTGCCCGTTTCAACGCTTTGCCCTTCATGAACCTTGACATTGAATCCTTTGCCTTTAAGCATCACGGTTTCCAAACCGATATGCATCAAAACGTCCGCCCCTTCGGGCGTCGAAATCGTCAACGCATGATGCGCCGAATGAATGTTCGCCACCACCCCCGCACAGGGAGCCACCAAAACGGACGTCGTCGGATCAACGGAAATGCCGTCGCCGACCATCTTGTCGGCAAAAACGGGATCGGGAACGTTTTCTATGGCAACGGTCTTGCCCGACACGGGCGCAAAGAGCTTCAGCTGTTTTCCGGAATTTCCTGTCATTTATCCCCCTGTCAAAAAACGGTTATTTTATATTAGTTTAAGACTAAAGTTCCCGTTTTGCCATACCTAAGAAATCAATAAATCGCTTTTTGAAAGATGCCGGCGAATTAAAGCCTGTAAAAAATGAAACAAAACTGCTATCCTTTGAAACGGTTTTTTAAAAATCGGAGACCTTGGCATGACATTCCTGAAAAATATGATTGCGGATTTAAAAAACGATAAAATACAAGCCGGCGCCGTTCTGATCTGCCTGGCGTTGTTCGTTTGGGTCGGTTTCTTTAAAACGGACGGCGCTTCCGTCCTGCCCGCGGATGCTTCGGTAATCGAGCTTTATCATTCCCATACCTGCCCTCATTGCAAGGATGCCATCGCTTATATCGATACGGAATTAAAAGCCGAATTCCCGCAAATCGAAGTCCGTAAAATGGAGCTGACGGAAATATCCCCCGACGCTCAAAAAGCTTTCATGGAATTTGCCGAACAAAACGATATTACGGGCGTCCCCGTGTTAAAACGCGGCGAACGCTTTATCGTCGGATTTAACCAAAACAACAAAGCCCAATACCGCAAAATGTTCGAAGGAACATTGACGGAAAACGTCAGACTGACCGCCTGTGCCTACGGGGATGAAGGCGGATGCGATGCCGAACCTCAGGAAATTTCGGCAGCGGACATTGCCGCCGCTTTGGGCATCCAGCCCCCGAAACCCAGCCGCATCGTCAACCTGCCTTTGTTCGGGGAAATCGACGTCTTTCAAAAATCCATTCCCTATCTGGCCGTCGTCTTAGGGTTGGTCGACGGGTTTAACCCCTGTGCCATGTGGGTTCTGGTCTTTATGATTTCCGTCATCGTCGGATTAAAAGACAAAAAGAAAACCTTCGTCATCGTCGGATCATTCGTCGGTGCTTCCGCCGTATTTTATTTCGCCCTCATGGCAGGATGGATCAACCTGTTTAAAATCATCGGGTATATGCGGCTGTTAACCGTCGGCATCGGTTCCATCGCTCTTTATACGGGATTTGCGTCCCTGCGAAGTTTCTTTGGCGGGCACGTTACCTGCAAAGTCACAACCGCGGAAGACAGAAACAAATTGAAAAACCGCATCACCGAATTGGCGGAACGTCCCCTGAGCTGGGCGACCCTGACAGGTGTTTTTGCGCTGGCCATCGTCGTGAACGGCATCGAATTCGTTTGTTCCGCCGCTTTGCCCGCCATCTTTACCAGCGTGTTGGCTTTTTCGCACCTTTCGACGCTGATGCACTACTGGTACATTACGGTCTATGTGTTCTTCTTTATGCTGGATGACTTGATCGTATTTTCTTTGGCGGCGTTCGCCGTGAACAAATATGCCGGCGAAAAATACATGGTCTGGTGCCAGCTGATCGGCGGCGCCATCTTGCTTGTCTTGGGTTTCTTGATGCTTTTCCATCCCGACTGGCTGGCATAAGGAGAATGCGATATGGATGAATTCTATCCCGTCTACACCGTCCATACCGAATGCCACGATTGCTATAAATGCGTGCGCGAATGTCCCGTCAAAGCCATTCGCATTGAAGACGGGCACGCTTCCGTCCTGCCCGACATGTGCATTGCGTGCGGACGGTGCGTGAGAATTTGCCCCGCCGGCGCAAAAAAAGTCCGAAACGACTTGCAAAAAGTCAAAGACCTGTTCCGAAACGGCAAAAAAGTCTATGCGTCTTTGGCACCGAGCTGGGCGGGAATTTTCCCCGACTGGACAGCCGAAGGGATTATTACGGCATTGAAATCTTTGGGGTTCGCGGGCGTCAGCGAAACGGCGTTGGGCGCTCAGGAAGTTTCCATCGCAACCGCCCAAGACCTCAGAACGGCGCAAAAAGGCGTTTATATTTCCAGCGCCTGCCCCGTCGCCGTCGATTATATCAGAAGGTATCAGCCTCAATACGCTCCTTATATCACGCCGATTGCTTCGCCCGCGCTGACGCACGCGAAACTGCTTAAAGAACGCTTGGGCGACGATATCGAAGTCGTATTTATCGGTCCTTGCGTCGGCAAAAAAAACGAAGCCGCAAAACATCCCGAATTGATGAGCGCCGCTCTGACTTTCAACGAATTGAAAGTTTGGTTTGAAAAAAACAAAATTGATCCCGCCAATATCGGCGAAACCGACGGCGCCGCGTTTGAGCTGGATGCCGCCGCGGAAGGCGCTCTTTACCCCGTCGAAGGCGGCATGCTTGAAACCATTCGCCGTTGCGGCGTCCCGCCGAAGGTTCAGCTGGTTACCGTCAGCGGGCTGAAATTGTTAAAAGAAGCGTTGGACGAACTGAACCCCGATGATTTGGACGCCCCCGTGTTTGTCGAAGCTCTGGCATGTTCCGGCGGATGCGTCAACGGTCCCTGCACGTCAAGAAAAGTAACCGAACTGGCTGCCGTGTCCAAAGTCATCAGCCGAAGTTCGAAACGTTCTTCGATTCCCGAAACGCCCGCCGTGCGCGTCACGGAAATTTATCCGTCCGACCCGAAAACGCCCGAAGAAATCGATCCCGACGTTATGCGCGAAGCATTGGCTCGCGTCGGCAAACATTCGTTAAAAGACGAACTTGACTGCGGCGGTTGCGGCTATAACACCTGCCGCCAGTTTGCCGCCGCCCTGATCGCCGGAAACGCCGAACCGCGTATGTGCGTTTCTCACATGCGCACCATCGCTTTAAGCAAAGCCAACGCCATTATGCGCTGTATGCCTTCGGGCGCGGTCATCGTTGACAAGGATTTGAACATCATTGAAGCCAATGAAGCGTTCGCCCGTCTGTTCGGCGACGACGTCATGGCTTTGTTCCAAATCCAACCCGGTCTGGAAGGGGCGCTGTTGGGCAAAATTCTGCCTTGCGAAGAACTGTTCCGCGCCGCTTTAAGAACGGGACAGGATCTGCACAAGGAACATTTGCCCGTTGACGACCGTCTGTTTGACATCACGATCTTTACAATCGAACCGAAACAGACCGTCGGTGCCATCGTCGTTGACGTTACGAATACGGAAATGCGGCGCGACCAAATCGCCCGCCGCGCTCGGGAAGTCATTTCCAGAAACATCGCCACCGTTCAGGAAATCGCGTGCCGTTTGGGCGAACACATGGCTGAAACGGAAATTCTGTTAAACGAAATCGCCGACGGATACGACGATAAAAAATCCGGAACGGAGGGACAATGAGCCGTTCCGAAACTTTGTTCATTGACGTCGACTGTGCGCAAAAATGCAAAACGGGACAGCAGATTTGCGGCGACGCGTTTGCTTCGAAACGCATCGAAGAACAGGAACGTCTGATCGCCGTTCTGTCCGACGGGTTGGGCAGCGGCGTCAAAGCCAATATTCTGGCGTCCATGACGGCAACGATGGCATTAAAATTCGTTTCCGCCGATTTTAACTTTACCCGCGCCGCCGAAGTCATCATGAATTCTTTGCCGATTTGTCAGGTGCGAAAAATCAGCTATGCGACGTTTTCCATTGCCGACTGCACGCTTGAAGGGCGCGCCCGCATCGTCGAAGAAGGTAATCCTCCTTTTATTTTGTTGCGCGACGGCATTGATTTTCCGACCGTTCCCGAAACGATTGCTTCGAAAAATTTTGAAAACCGCAAAATGCGTGTAACGGAAGTCCGCCTGCAACCCGAAGACAGATTGATTTTTTATTCCGACGGCGTGACCCAGTCGGGAATGGGCAATCCTTTGCACAGGTTCGGATGGCAAAGGGACGGATTATTGTCTTTTGTTCAGGACGTTGTTTTAAAATGTCCCGACATTTCGGCGTCAAAGCTTGCTCATGCGGTTGTTGACGCGGCGGCGCGCAACGAAGAAAACCTGATGCCCAAAGACGACATTTCATGTTGCGTCCTTTATTTCAGACGTCCGCGACGGCTGATGGTTTTGTCGGGACCACCGTATTCCAGAGACAGCGACGCTTCGGCCGCCAGAACGTTTATCGAGTACAAAGGCAAAAAAGCCATTTGCGGCGGAACAACCGCCAACTTTGTCGCCCGAGAGCTTAACAAAGAAATCAAAATGGATTTAAAAGCGCCCCGCACGCACCTGCCTCCCGTCAGCGAAATGGACGGCGTCGATTTGGTAACCGAAGGCGTTTTGACACTGACGCAGGCGGCGGAATATCTGGAAAAAGAAACGACGCCTTTGCCTGCCGATCCCGCAGGAAAGCTGGTCGAATTATTTTTAGATAGCGATACGATCGATTTTCTGGTAGGAACTCGTGTGAACGAAGCCCATTTGGATCCGACTTTGCCGGTCTATCTGGAAATTCGACGCAACATCATACAACGAATTGCCGAATCTTTGCGGACAAGGTATTTGAAAAACGTTACCGTTACCTATATTTAAAGGAGCAACGCAGTATGGAAAAAATAAAGGTAAAGATTTGTCTGGGGACGGCTTGTACCGTTTTCGGCGCCGCCCAGTTCCAGTCTTTGGAAGACGTCTTGCCCGAAGAATGGAAAGACAAAGTCATCATTGAAGGATGCACCTGTTTGGAATCGTGCAAAAATCACGAATTCGGACGCGCTCCGTACGTAAAAATCGACGATAAACTGCTTTGCTCGGCGACGATACCGTCCATCCTTGCCGCAATTGAAGCAAAACTTATGGCTGCGGGAGAAGAAGAATAATGGTTGAAATCAGAGATAATGCGACCCATTTCCGTCGTGAAATTCTGGTACGTCTGGCACGCGCTTTCGTGCACGACAATCTGGTCGAAACCGTTGACCGTTTGCCCGTCGAAGTCTTAAACGGCGACGAAACTCCTTATCGTTGCTGCATTTACAAAGAACGTGCCATTTTAAGGACGCGTTGTTTGGCCGCTTTGGGTTTTCGCGTCGAAGACGATGACGAAGTCACGCCTTTGTCGGAATATGCAAGACGCGCTTTGGAGCGCGACAAACCCACGTCTCCCGTCATGACGGTGTTGGACATTGCCTGCAACGAATGCGTCCCCAGCCGTTACGTCGTCACCGAACTGTGCCAAAGCTGTCTGGCAAGAGCATGCGCCGTCAATTGCCCGTTCGGCGCGATTGACATTTCTCACGGTCCTGCAAAAATCGATCCCGAAAAATGCAAATCCTGCGGCAGATGCAAAGAAGCCTGCCCTTATCAGGCGATTATGCGTTGCATCGTCCCGTGCGAAGAAGCCTGCCCTGTCGGCGCCATTCACAAAGGCAAAAACGGACGGGCGGAAATCGATTTCGACAAATGCGTCAGCTGCGGACGTTGCATGCGTGCCTGTCCGTTCGGTGCCGTCATGGAACGCAGTCAGATCATTGACGTTTTAAAAACATTGCGCACCGACAAAAAAGTCGTCGCCATGGTTGCGCCCGCCATCGCGGGACAATTCCCCGGAACCGTCGAACAGGTCGTTTCGGCGTTGCACAAGCTGGGCTTTGACGGCGTTATCGAAGTCGCCATCGGCGCCGATATCACCACCAGAAACGAAGCCAAAGAATTCATCGAACGCATGGAACGCGGCGATGCGTTCATGACGACGTCGTGCTGCCCCGGATACATCGAAACGGTGCGCCGCCACGTCCCCGAATTGTCCAAATTCGTTTCCGACACGGCGACCCCGATGCACTATACGGCCGAAGTCGCAAAACAGCGCGACCCCGACTGCATTACCGTTTTCATCGGTCCTTGCGTCGCGAAACGTTACGAAGGCATCAACGACCCGTTGATCGATTATGTCTTGACCTTTGAAGAATTGGGCGCTCTGTTCGTTGCGTCGGATATCGAAGTCGCCAACTGCGAACAGGCAAAATTCGACGAATTTCCGTCTTTGGAAGGACGCGGATTTGCCATCACGGGCGGTGTTGCCGCCGCCGTCAAAGCCGCCGTCGACGGACGGGCGGAAATGAACCCCGTATGCATTAACGGCATAAAACCCGCAATCGTACGCCTGTTTAAAACTTATCCGAAGGGCAAAGCCCCCGGAAACCTGATCGAAATGATGGTCTGCGAAGGCGGATGCGTCGCCGGAGCAGGTGTTCTGGGCAACCCGAAACAGGCCGCAAAACAGGTAACGAAATTCTCGGAACAGGCCGAACATATCGAACCGGTCGACTTGCCCGAAAAAGAATAAAAAGAAAAACGGCGGAGAAAAATCTCCGCCGTTTCCGTTTCGGTTCAATTAAATATTAACCATATTTTCCTCATACTGGATTTGATGCCCCGAACGGATAAAAAAGATGAAAAAATTTTGTTTCTTTACAGCTTTATTATGTATCGCCCTGTTTGCGGCAAACGCCGGCGCCGCCATAAACTTTGAACGGTTTCGCCAAGCGGCAAAAGCCTTGACTCAAGACGAAAACGATTTGGAACAAGCCGTCGACAACGGATGCGGCGAAGGCGAATTTAAAAAAGGAAACGAATGCGTTCCCTGTACTTTTGCTTTGCCGAACTGCTTGAAATGCGCGACTTCTGCCGCCTGCATTACGTGCGCGCCGGGATATCAGCGCACGCAAACGGGAAAATGCCAAAAAAGCGGATGCGACGACGCCGTCGTTAACGGGAAAAAATATCCTCAAATCAAAATTAACGGCGTATGTTCCTTTGCATGCAAAGACGGAAAGAATTGCGCCGCCTGCGATATCGACGGATTGTGCACGAAGTGCGTTCAAGGCTATAAACTTTCCGAAGATAAATTGACCTGCAACGATTGTCCGGAGCATTGTTCGGCGTGCAACGGCAAAACGTGCACGAAATGCGAGGGCGGCTATACCCTTTTGGACGGACGGTGCTTTGAAGGAACCGTCGGTTGCCCCGAAGGGACGGTTCCCGAAGAAAACGGCTGTTGCCTGATTGCAGAATAAGAAAAGGATTGATGCCCGTGAAACGAGTTTGTTTGATTTTTTTGGGACTTTTTCTGGCGTCAAGCCTTCATGCCCAAATTTTGCCTCCCGAAGGTTTCGTCGCCGAAGATTCTTCCGCCGTCGAAAAAAACAATCTTTCAAACGATGAAAATACAGGCTCTGAAACGGCGGAAGAGCAACAGGCGAACAGTGAAAAGAAATCCGACGAAAAGCAGCAAGGGTCTGCCCGAAAGCCTTGGTTTTTAAAATCCGAACCGACCCCGCCCCCTGCTCCTTCCGACCCGTGCGCTTTAGATCCGTGCGACGGCGAAACGCCGTTGTGCACGCCGTTGTCCCCGGGCGCGAAAAGCAACAAAGGTTATGTCTGCGGATGCAATCCTTCTTCGGATTCATGCAACGCGGGTCGAAAATGCGCCATCCGTTGTTCGGGGTATGACAATACCTGTACGAACAGTCCGACGGCACGCGATATTTATTGGGCTTGCGTCCCCTGCGCACGCGGAGAAAGTTGCAAATGCCCCGTCGGGCAAATCGCGGACGGCGCGGGACACTGTATCGTTGACGATAAATGTTCTCCGAACCCGTGCGATAAAGCAACACCGATTTGCGAACTGAATACCGATGTTGAAAAAGGATACGTTTGCGGATGTGACCCGTTTTCGTGTCCTCAGGGACAAGAATGCTCTTTGCCCAAAGACGGCGTTTATGTCTGCGCCCCGTGCAAGGCGGGAGCGGAATGCCGATGCGAAAAAGGATTCGTCGCCGACGGCAAAGGCGGGTGCAAGCCCAAACCTTCCTGCGACAAGATGACGTGTCCGAAAGGCACTTCGTGCGTGGATTCCGGCATTCGCCTGTGTTGCAAAGTCAATGATATCGATTGTTCCGCAGGCTGTGCAAATTGTGACAGAATTACGGGGACGTGTTCCGCCTGTTATGACGGTTATTTCCTGTCGGAAGGAAAATGCGTGCCGTGCGGAGAAAACTGTTCGGTTTGTTCAAACGGGAACGCTTGTTCGGCGTGCAAAAACGGGTATCGTTTGATGAACGGGAAATGTATTGCGTCATCGTCTTGTGAAGGTATTGTTTGCCCGATCGGTCAATCCTGCAAAGACGGAATTTGCGGCGTCAGCTGTTTCCCCAGAAATTGTGCCGTGCCGATTCACTGCAATCCCGCGACTCATGATTGCACGGGAAGCCGATGCGGATGTCCCAAAGGCGTATCCGACCTGAAGCTATGTATCAGTTGTGATTAAAATAAAAAGCGGGCAACTTTCCCCGCTTTTTTATCAGTCGAACTTAACCGCACGCCAGTTAAACGAAGACGGTTTGACGGTCTTTTTTTCTTTAACGAACCAGTTTTTGACGCGCTGCCAAAACGGCAAAGGAGCGCGAAGCTGTTCAATATGCAACAAAATGGTTTCTTCCAACTGAGCGAACGACATGACTTCGTTGTCAAAATTTCCCGTAATGCATCCGGCGGAAAACCTGTGGCAGTTGTTAAACAGGACATTATACTTGGTATGGTCGTCGATTTTCTTTTTCGCTCTGTCCGCGACGAATTTCCCGCCCAGCACTTCGTCGGTATTGCCGAAGCACGCCGTATAGATTTTGTTTGAAAGAGGATTGGTACCCGGCGGAAAAAACGTTATCGGAGATTCTATTTTGATGTGTCCGTGCCTGTTTAAGCTGACGATTCTGTTTTTTCCGATATAAATGCCCGTATGTTCCAGCAAAACGCCCAAATCGCATTTTAAGATGCATCCGATTCTCGGCGCGACCTTGACGGATTTGTATGTTTTCGGGCGATGGCGGCGAAAGACGCGCTTTAGCATATTGACAAAGCGGCGGCGGCGATTCAGCTTTGAACGAGCCATACCTTCCCCCTTTTTGAAAAAAACGAACCGTTTTAGAAATTAAAAAAGTTTATTTTTTATTTCAAGACCGAAAAAAAGAAGACTTACGGCGAAAATATTGTATTATGGCTTCTCAAAACCGACAAACGGAGCAACCTCATTTTGCTTTTTTTACGGGAAAGGAACGAAATGGCGGATACGTCGACTTCTACTCAGCCCTTGTTGGAGCTGCAAAACGTTACAAAGTTCTTCGGTACGAACAAAGTTTTGGACGATATCGATTTAACCATTAACGACGGCGAATTTTTAACGCTTCTGGGACCTTCGGGATGCGGCAAAACGACGTTGCTGCGCTTAATTGCCGGGTTTGAACGCCCCACAAACGGCAAAATCATCATGAACGGCAAAGAAATTTCCCATCTGCCGCCCAACCGCCGCGCCGTTAACACCATATTTCAGCAGTACGCTCTGTTCCCGCATATGACCGTTTTTGAAAACGTCGCGTTCGGATTGCAAATGAAGGGATTGCCCAAAGAAGAAATCGAACAGGAAGTCTTTAAGGCGCTGGAAATCGTGAAAATGAACACGTTTTATACGCGCCGCCCCTCCGAATTGTCGGGAGGTCAGCAACAACGCGTCGCCATCGCCCGCGCCTTTATCAACCAGCCCAAAATCCTGTTGCTGGACGAACCGTTGTCCGCTTTGGACTATAAACTGCGTCAGGAAATGCAGATCGAGCTGAAAGAATTGCAACGTCAGCTGGGCGTTACCTTTGTCTTTGTGACGCACGATCAGGAAGAAGCTTTGTCCATGTCGGATCGAATCGTCGTAATGAACGAAGGCATCATTGAACAAGCCGACACGCCGACCCGCATTTACGAAGAACCCTGCAACATGTTCGTTGCCAAGTTCGTCGGCGAAATCAACGTGTTCGACGGCATGGTCATGAAAGTCGGAGAAAACGATTTCGACACCATTGTCGAAGGAATGTTCTATAAATTGAGAAAGCCTTCCGCTTTTGAAATCGCGCGCGGGTCGAAAATCAAAGTTCTGTTGCGCCCCGAAGACATGGTCGTCAGCAAAGTCAACGATCCCGAAGCCGAAGCTCCCGAAAACGCTTTGCGCGGCGTTATCAGCTATATGGTCTATAAAGGCATGACCATCGATTTGCTGATTCAAACCGCCGGCGGAAACATGATTAAGGCAACCCAGTTCTTTAACGAAGACGACCCCGACATCGTATTCGCCGTCGATGACGTCGTGAACGTCAGCTGGATCAAAGATTGGGAGGTCATTTTGCCCGATGCTTAAATCTGCCGACGCTTTTTGCCGCTCTGCGGTTTTGTATTTCATCTTTATCTGGTTGGGGCTGATGGTGTTCATCCCGAACCTGTTGGTATTGTTGGCAAGCTTTTTGTCAAAAGACCCGAAATACTTTTTAAGCCTTCCGCTGAATCTGGAAAATTACAAAGCGCTGTTCGATACGGTTCTGTTCGGCGTTATCCTGAAATCTTTGAACATCGCTTTTTTCACGACGGTTTTTTGCCTTGTCGTCGGTTACCCGTTCGCTTACTTTATCGCCAGAGCCCCCAAAGAATGGCGTTCCTTGTTTTTAATGCTGATCATTGTCCCGTTCTGGACAAACTCTTTGATCAGAAACTATGCTTTGATTTCCATTTTAAGCACGAACGGACTGCTTAATACTTTTCTGCTTAAAATCGGAGTAATTTCTCAGCCGATACAAATCCTGTACAGCGATTGGGCGGTCTTTATCGGCATGTCCTATACGCTGTTGCCGTTTATGATTTTGCCGCTGTATGCCACTTTGGAAAAACTGGATCAAAACTTGCTGGAAGCCGCAAGAGATTTGGGAGCGGGGTCTTTGGCCGCCTTTTTCAAAGTCGTCGTCCCGTTAAGCTTTCCGGGCATCGTCGCCGGATGCATCATGGTCTTTTTGCCGGCGCTCAGCCTGTTCTATGTTTCCGATATTCTGGGCGGCGCGAACTCTACCGTCGTCGGCAGCGTCATCAGAAATAAATTCATGATCGCCCGCGATTGGCCCGTCGGTTCCGCCATCAGCGTCATTTTAACCGTCTTTATGCTATTCTTGCTTAAATTCTACTATAAAAGCGGAAATTCCGAAGAGGAGCAGACAATATGGTAAAAACTTTTTTCAAAGGTCTGTATACGTTTGCCGTCTACGTCTTTTTATACGCTCCGCTGATTATTACCATCGTCTTTTCCTTTAATAAATCCCGATACTCGGTCGCGTGGGAAGGATTTACGACGCAGTGGTACGGTAAAATGATTCAAAATACGGGGTTGTTGGATTCCGCCATTAACTCCTTGTTTCTGGCGGCAACCGCCGCAACCGTCGCAACCGTCATCGGAACGGTGACAGCCGTCGCTTTGCACAGATACCGCTTTATCGGACAAAAAGTCGTCTACGGTTCGCTGTCCGTCATTATGATGTCGCCCGAAATCATTATGGCGATATCTTTGGTCATGCTGTTCGTTATCTTGGGAATTCCTTTGGGATTTACGACGCTTTTGCTGTCTCATACGGTGTTTTGCTTTCCTTTCGTAACCATGACCGTATTGGCCAGATTGAAAGGATTTAACAAACATCTGGTCGAAGCCGCCGCCGATCTGGGCGCCAGCGAAGTCGACATCGTACGACGCATCCTGATTCCTTTGCTGTTGCCCGCCATTCTGGCAGGTTGGCTGATGAGCTTTACCCTGTCCATCGATGACGTCATCATCAGCTTCTTTGTCAACGGACCTTCTTATGAAATCCTGCCGTTGAAAATTTATTCCATGGTGCGTACCGGCGTCAAACCCGACATCAATGCGTTGTGCGCCGTTTTGTTCACGCTGACCTTTACGGTCGTTATGGTCTCTTATTGTCTGGTCAAGGAAAAGAAATCATGAAACGCCTGATTGCTTTATGCCTGTGCTTTGCTTTGTCGGTTTTGTCCGCCTGCGGCGGATCGAAATCGGGCGAAGAGCTGTTCATGTACATATGGGCGGAATATATTCCCGATTCCGTCTTTAAACAGTTTGAAGACGAAACCGGCATTAAAATCCGCGTTTCAACCTTTGACAACTTGGACGACATGTTCGCCAAAATCAAAATCACCGACGGCGGAGAAGGATATGACCTGGTCATGCCTTCCATCGAATATGCTTCGCTTCTTAAAAATCAGGGGTACTTGCAAAAGCTGGATAAACGTTTGTTGCCCAACTTTAAAAACATGGATCCGAACTATGTAAATTTGCCCTTTGACAAAGGCAACGAATATACCGTCCCCTTTACCGTCGGAACCAGCACTTTTGCGGTCAATTCCAAAAAAGTCGACCCCGAAAAATTAAAAAAACTGGAAGATTTAAGCCGTCCCGAATACAAAAAACGCCTGTTGCTGTTAAACGACATCCGTGCCGTCATGGGAATCGGGTTGCGGATGAACGGTCATTCCATCAACGACAGAAACAAAGAACATATCAAACAGGCCTATGAAACTTTAAAAGAAAAAATCCTTCCCAATGTTAAAGGTTTTGATACCGAAGCGGCGGCTCAGGCTTTGCTGAACGGCGAAGTCGACATTGCCATGACATGGAACGGATTGGTTTATGCCGCCATGCAGGAAAATCCCGACATTGTCGAAGTCCGCATGAATGACGGCATGAATTTCTGGATGGACAGTTTCGCGTTATTGAAAAAATCCAAAAACGTCGTGAATGCTCATAAATTTTTGGATTTCATCATGCGCCCCGACGTCAGTGCAAAGATTACGTCCGAATATCAATATTCGTCTCCGAATGCGGCGGCGCGGAAGCTGTTGCCCGAAAAAGTCAGAAACAATAAAACATTGTATCCCGACAAATCCGACGTTCAAAAGGGCGAATTCGAGAACGATATCGGCGACGCTTTGCCCGTTTATGAAAAATATTGGACCAAGATCAAAACAGGTTCATAAAAAGATTTTAAAAAGCCTCTCTTGACGAGAGGCTTTTTTGTATCCGAACCTTTAGAGCCGCATTTTATCTGTTATGAATTAGAATAAATAAAAAAATTAATTATCCTTCAGAATACTGGTGATTATTTTTTCAAAATATGATAAGTTAAGTACGAACTTTTAAATCAGGAGTGTCGTATCATGAGAACCGTACTTGCACTTTTGACATATTTTACGTTCATACCGACCCTGTGTGTTCCGGCGTCGGCATCAGAAAATCCTTTTAACGACGGGGCCTCCTTTCAAACCGCCTACTCAGTCAAATTGGGTGCGGCGATGGGAGAAATGGACAAACCCGACAAAACCGGCGTTGAAAAAGGCACTTTGTGCGAAACCGACGCCGATTGCGCCGACAGCGAAAAATGCAAGCAAAGCGCCTGCGTCAATGTTTGCAATCCGAATCCCTGTTCTTCCGGATATTGCCTGGATGAAGGCGGTCATTCATATTCCTGTGTCGCCTGTTTAACGGATGACCAGTGTTCCGCCGATAAAAAATGCGACGACAATGCCTGTGTTGACGTTTGTTCCGGAAATAACTGCGCGTCGAAAAGCCAGCTGTGTTCTTCCGACGGCAATCACGGTTACCGTTGTTACGGCTGTACGTCGGATTCGGCGTGTTCCAATGATGAATATTGCGACACGACAACGAAAACGTGCCGTACGTTATGTCCGGATTCGTGTTCGGGAAATTTGGTTTGTACGGTTACGGGATCGCACAAGGCATCTTGCACGTGCGAGAGCGATGCGAACTGTCCCGAAAAACAAAAATGCGATCTTGAAACGAAACAATGCGTGACGGCGTGTCAGTATACGCCCGAAATTTGCGCCCAAGAAATCGGCGGAACCGCCGAAGATTGGTATGTTGAAGAAACGGAGGAAGGTTGCGAATGCGCCACGGATAAAAAGTACGTTATTTTGGCAAATGATCATCCCAACATTTCCTACTCATCCGAAAAGTACAAACGAATCAAAGCCGTCAAAGATTTCGGCAATATCAAATTCGGTACGCTGGGCGGATACATTGAAAAAGAATCCAACTTGTCTCAAACGGGGAACGCCTGGGTCGGATGCGATTCGTCGGGATGCGCTCTTGTTGAAGGGAACGCCAAAGTCTACGGGAACGCCTTGGTTACGGGCGGCGGCAGAACCGAATATGACGGGAAGACTCCCGACGGTTACGGCGGAGCGACGATTGTTTCAGGCAATTCGGAAGTTTACGAAGACGCCCAAGTATTAAAGGGATCAAAAATATATAACGGGAAAGTCCACGGAAAAGCGATTTTCCACGGAACCGATACGTATTCGGGGGCTCCGACAAAGCCGTCAAAGCCCAGATATTACCCGTCATCCATAAGTATTGCCGGAGAAGTCTACGGTAACGCGCACGTTTATGCGGGCGGCGGCTTGGGCGGTTCGGGCAGTGCGGGACCGAATAATAATCCGAAAGTCTACGGCAACGCCATTATTGCGGGCGGAGACGGCGATCGATGCATCGGTGCTCGCGTAACCTACCTTGGTCAGGTTTATGAAAATGCAAAAATTTTCAGATGCGGCGAAGTATCGGGAAGCGCGAAAGTCCACGGAAGTGCCATCGTCGAAAACACTTTGTTCGGCGTTGAAGGAAATGCCGAGGTTTACGGAAACGCCCGCGTTCAAGGAAACGGTGTCGTTACGGGACGTGCGAAGATGTACGGTAACGCCGTTTTCAATCCTGCGGGTTCATCGGGCGGCGTTCCTTATCTGTGCGGAACGGCCGTCTTGTCGGGCAGCGCGTCAATTACCGCAAAGACGGGAAAAACGAACGCAGTTTGCAAAGGTTCGTTCTCCGGCGGATCGGTGGGCTATCAGGAAAGCTACTGTTCATCCAAGAACTGTCCGCAATAATCTGACCGAAACGTTTAAAGCCCCCCTTCTCGGGGGGCTTTTCGTATCTTGAGCTTTTTTGTTTCAAATATTTACATTGCGTTTGGGTGTTGTTAGGATAATACTTTAATGATTACGGGCTGTCTTTCAGCCAAGCAAAATACCGCCACCGGTTCTGAAAAAAGGGAAATATTATGCATTTATCTAAAGGTTTTTCTATGTTTTACGGCAGCCGTCTTTTGGAAAACAAAATCGACGAATTTCTGGATCGAATTTCTGAAGCCGGTCTGATTTACAGAAAAGCCATTCATGTCTTTTTGGAACACGGCGTTACGGAAGATTTCGTTACGCATGCCGAACAAATCGGACATATCGAAAGCCGCGCCGACGAATTGCGCAGAGAAATCGAAACCGGGCTTTATGAACAAAACTTAATTCCCGACTTGCGCGCCGACGTTCTGAATTTGGTTGAAGATCTTGACCGCATTTTGAACGCTTATGACGCCAGCGGGTACCGCTTTACCATTGAACAGCCGGTATTTCCGTCAACGCAACATCCCGACGTTCTGGCTTTGGTCGATTCCGTAACGAACAGCGTCGAACAAATTACCATTGCCGCGCGCGCTTTTTTCCGCGACTTTAATTCCTGCCGCGACTACATTCACAAAGTCCGCTTTTACGAAAGCGAAGCCGACAGAATCACCACAAAGATGAAACGTGCTGTCTTTACGTCGGATCTGCCGCTGGCCAACAAAATGCATATTACCAGCTTTATCGATATGATTGATAACCTTGCCGATATGGCAGAAGACATTACCGACAGACTGGCCATTTTTGTCATTAAACGCGACAGCTGATTTACGGAACGTCTGCAGTATGAGCGTTACGGGGTTATTTTTTCTAAGCAGCGGATTGTTTCTCGGTTGGTCGTTAGGGGCAAACGACGCTTCAAATGTCTACGGAACAGCCGTCGCTTCCAGAATGGTTCGTTTCAAAACGGCGGCATTTCTGTGCAGCGTATTTTTGTTGCTCGGCGCGTTGATTGACGGCGTCGGCGCCGCTCATACGTTGGGAAATCTGGGCTCTGTTAATGCTATCGGCGGCGCTTTCGTGACTTCCTTTGCCGCCGCCTTTACTGTATTCCTGATGACAAAATACGGGTTGCCCGTTTCGGTCAGCCAAGCCGTCGTCGGCGCCATTATCGGGTGGAACTGGTTCACCGATTCCGTCACCGATATGAATTCCGTCGTTAAAATTGCCAGTACGTGGGTCGCCTGCCCGCTGTTGGCCGCCGTGTTCGCCGCCATCGTTTTCGCCGTATTCCATAAGCTTTCTCAAAAAGTTCCATTGAGTCTGTTGCAACGCGACGCGTTGACAAGAACTGCCATGCTCGTTACCGGTGCTTTCGGTTCTTATGCTTTGGGCGCGAACAATATCGCCAACGTCGTCGGCGTCTTTATCCCCGTTGTCCCCTTTACCGAATTTTCTTTCTTCGGAATCCCCATAACTCCCGTACACCAGTTGTTCTTTATCGGCGCTCTTGCCGTTGCCGTCGGCGTTTATACCTATTCTTATAAAGTCATGATGACCGTCGGAAAAGGAATCTTGCCCCTCACGCCGTTCGCTTCGTGGGTGGTGGTTTTGTCCCATTCTTTGGTTCTGTTCATTTTTGCTTCCGAAGGCTTGGAACATTTTCTGGCGTCCCATAACTTGCCGACCATCCCGCTGGTTCCCGTGTCAAGCACTCAAGCCGTCGTCGGTTCCGTCATCGGAATCGGTTTGTACCGCGGATTGGCAAAAAATATCGATTGGAGCGTCTTTCTTAGAATTATGTGCGGATGGATCATCACGCCAATCATTACGGCACTGATCTGTTTTATATCGCTGTATATTATGAAAAACGTGTTCGACCAAACCGTATTCGTTCAAAAAAATTACGTCCTGTCCGACAGCGTTATTAACGAAATGAAAAAAGACAACATCCTTAAACGCGGACTGGAGCCTTTGACCGGAAAAACATACACAACGCAAAAAAAGATGATCGCCGATGCTTTGCGTTTGTTGCCCGACCTGACAAATGCCCAACAGACAAAGATCATTTCCTATGCCGAAATCTTAAAAATCAAAATCACGCCGGAAAAATTGAAAAAAATCCCGGAAGAAATGTTCTCGGAAAAACAAATTTCCGACTTGAAGTCTTTGACGGGAAAAGAATTCAATCACCGCTGGGAAATAGAAAATACTTTGGCAGAAATGAATCCCGAATGGATAAAGCTGCCGGCGACCGTCTTGAATAAACAGAAAAACAAAAAAATCAGTGAACAACTACAGATTGTTGAAAGTGCTTTCAAATGGGAATAACCGGATTAATCTTTTTAAGCAGCGGCCTGTTTCTGGGCTGGTCTTTGGGCGCCAACGACGCGGCAAACATCTTTGGCACCGCCGTCGGAACCAGAATGGTCAAATTTAAAACCGCAGCCATCGTTTGCAGTATCTTTGTTGCTTTGGGCGCCGTCATCAGCGGCGTCGGCGCCGCATATACCTTGGGAAGCTTGGGATCTGTCAATGCCATCGGCGGATCGTTTGTCACCGCTTTTGCCGCCGCCTTTACCGTCTACAGCATGATTAAACTGGGCTTGCCCGTTTCGGTCAGCCAAGCCGTCGTCGGCGCCATTATCGGGTGGAACTGGTTCACCGATTCCGTCACCGACGTCAATTCCGTCATAAAAATCGCCAGCACTTGGGTCGCTTGCCCGCTGTTGGCGGCAACATTCGCCGCCGTCCTTTATTTCGTGACGAAATTCCTGTTCGGATCTTTGAAAGTCCACCTGCTTAAACGCGACGCTTATACCCGCGCCGCCATGATTCTGACCGGCGCGTTCGGCGCTTATTCTTTGGGCGCAAACAACATGGCAAACGTCGTCGGCGTGTTCGTTCCCGTCGCCCCCTTCGCCGATTTCACAATCAGCGGATTCCATATTTCCGCCATACAACAGCTTTTCTTCGTCGGTTCCGTCGCCGTCGCCGTCGGCGTCTTTACCTATTCCTATAAAGTCATGGGAACCGTCGGAAAAGGCTTGATGCCTCTTTCCCCCTTTACCGCTTGGATCGTCGTTCTGGCACAATCTTTGGTCTTGTTCATCTTTGCTTCCGAAGGGTTGGAATATTTTCTGGCTTCTCATAACCTGCCGACAGTACCGTTGGTTCCCGTGTCAAGTACTCAAGCCGTCGTCGGCGCCGTCATCGGAATCGGTCTGGCAAAAGGCGCCGCAAAAAATATTCAATGGAGCGTCGTGCTGAAAATCATCTGCGGATGGGTCATTTCGCCGCTATGCGCCGCCGTCATTTGTTTCTTTGCTCTGTTCTTTATGCAAAACGTCTTTAACCAGACCGTTTTCATTCCCAAAACCTATATCATGTCCGAAAAAGTCTATAATAAACTGCTCGAAGAAGGGTATTCGGGAAGCAAACTGACCTTGCTTAAAGGCGAAAAATTCACGTCCGGAACCGAATTTATCAGTGCTGTTGAAAATCGGTTGGGAAAACTGACTCCCAACCAGGAACAGCAAGTGCTCGGAACGGCTGAATGGGTCAAAATCTATATTGATCCCGAAAAAATCGAAAACCTCGATTCAAACTTGTTCACGCCGTTGCAAATCGACCAAATCAAAGAATTAAGCGGTCGTCGGTTCAATTATCGTTGGGAATTGCAAAACGCTTTGATCGCCATCAGCTCGGATTGGGCGTATAAGCCGGAAACCGTCTTGAATAAACAGCATAACAAGCTGATTGCTCAAAACATCCGCATCATCGAAGATACTTTTATCGTTCGCGACAGGCCTCGGAAAAAGTTCTTCCGTTCCGAATAATCTTATAAAAAGGGGGGAAGCTTTAAAGCTTCCCCCCTTTTTTTGCAGACCCTTTTGATTTTACATTTTCTGTTCGGGCTTTGCATTGCATTGGCGATGATATTCCAAATTCTGCCTTAAGAACTCGTCCAAGCGTTTTTGAACTTTGCCGTTCACGGAATTTTCGGGATATTTTCCGTCTTTTCCGATTTTTCCGGCAGGCATCCCCGTCAAAATTTCAATTCCTTCATCAATCTTTTCAATGGGATAGATATGGAACATTCCTGCACGGCAGGCTTCAACGACATCGTTTCTGAGCATCAGATTATCGATATTTGACGCCGGAATAAGAACGCCTTGGTCGCCGGTCAGACCGCGCAAACGGCAAATATCAAAGAAGCCTTCGATTTTTTCGTTCACGCCGCCGATTGCCTGAATCTGGCCGAATTGGTTAACGGAACCCGTAACCGCCAAAGATTGTTTAATCGGCACGCCCGAAAGCGCTGACATAATAACGTACAGTTCCGTCGAAGACGCCGAATCGCCGTCAATTTCGCCGTAAGACTGTTCAAACACAAGGCTGGCTTCCATGGACAACGGAGCGTTTTTGGAATATCTGGCCGCCAAGAAAGACGACAAAATCAAAACGCCTTTTGTATGTAAAGGCCCGCCCAAATCGACTTCGCGTTCAATGTCGATAATATCTCCGCGCCCCATGCGAACCAGACATGTAATTCTGTTCGGGCGACCGAACGAAACCTGACCGAATTCATAAACGGCAAGACCGTTAATCTGTCCGACGACCTTTCCTTCGGTATCAATCAACACGGTACCGCGTTGAATCTGTTCGGTCATCCGTTCCTGAACGCGGTCGGAACGTTTGATTTTGGCGGTAATCGCCTGATCAACGTGAGAACGTTCGATAATGTCGGACTTTGCGGCAAAAGCGCAATAATTGGCTTCGCGAATCAAATCGTTGATGGAAGAAATATGAGCCGTCAGTTTTTTGGAATCGTCAGCCAGTCTGGATGCCTGTTCGATAACGCGGGCGACTGCCGATTTATGCAACGGGCGCAAGTGATTTTTGCGAGCCTGACTGGCAATCAGACGGGCATATTTGGCAATATTTTCGGGCGTCTTGTCCATTTGAGGATAGAAGTTCGCCTCGACTTTAAACAGTTCGGGGAAATCGGGATCCGTTTCCGCCAGCGTGTAATAAAGCGTCGGATCGCCCAACAGCACAATTTTGATGTCCAAAGGAATGGCTTCGGGTTCCAAAATCGTCGTCATGACGCCGCCGTCGTCCGAAGGCGGATCCATGGTGATTTTTTTTGCCCTCAACGCGCGTTTCAGGCTTTCCCAAGAAGATGCGTGGCTTAGCAAATCTTTGGCTTCGATGACCAAAAATCCGCCGTTTGCTTCGTGCAAAGCCCCTGCTTTGATCATGTTAAAGTCGGTAATCAACGCACCGAACTGTTGTTGACGTTCGACGCGACCGATCAGGTTCGTCATAATCGGGTGATCCAAAAAGACGACGGGAGCTCCGTCCCTTTTGCCGTGATCGACCAAAACGTTGACTTTATAACGGCGCAGAGGTCCGTCATTTTTCTTTTGCTTGACGGGCATGGCATTGACGGGTTGTTCGTCTTCGGATTGCTGTTGAGCCGCCTGTTGCGCTTCGTCTTCGCCGTTGTCGATAAACAGCGACACATTTTCAATAATGTCTTCGTAGACCGCGCGCAGATATGCCGTCACGTCTTTGTTACGGCGATATTTCTTTTTTAAATCGTCAATAAGGTGTTTTACCGCGAATCTGGCATATTCTTCGTTCAGTTTGCGGGTTTTTTCGCGTTCTTCCTTTTCCCATTTGGGCACATCGCGGACGGCTTCTTCCAGCTCTTCCTGAGCCGCGTTCAGTTCCGCCAGAACTTCCTGTTGTTCTTCTTCGGGCAACTTTTCAAACGCTTCGGGACTTAACACTTCGCCGTCGCGGGTCGGAGCAACGACCAACCCGACAGGCATGCGCAAGACGGAAACATTCTTTCCCGTCGTGTTTTTTTGTATCTCGTCAAAATATTTCGTTTTTTGATCGCGAAAGCTGTCTTCGATATTTTTCAGCTTTGTTTTATATTCTTCGCTTTCAAAAACGGCCGGCAGATCTACGCGCAATTCTTCGACCAAAGCGTCCATGTCTTTGGCGAACTCGCGTGCTTTTCCCGCAGGCATACGCAAAGACTTCGGCTTGTAGGGCGTTTCGAAATTATAGACATAGCACCAATCGTCGGGTGTTTTGCGTTTTTTTGCCGCCTTGGTCAAAATTTGGCGGACAAGACTGGACTTTCCCGTCCCTTCGGGGCCGATACAAAACAGATTGTATCCGTATGAAGCAACGTTAATGCAAAAATGGATGGCGTTAATGGCCTGTTCCTGCCCCAAAGGCGTGGACAGGTCTTCCAAATCCGCCGTCGTCTCAAAAGACAAAAAATCAAGATCGCATTCCGAATACAGCTGATCCGGTTTCAAAGGACTGACGGGCATACTCGTTCTCCTGTTTTTTTGGTTGATTATAGAGGCATCGCATAGGAATAAAAGACTTTTTTAAAAATTTATGCGCTCTGATGCCCTTTAGAGCCTTTGATGTATTTTTTTCAGGCTTTTTGCCGCTTTTTTTGCTACCCTTCCAAAAAGGAGAACTTAAAAAATGATCCCTTCCCGCCGTATAAATCAGGAAATCATCAAAAACTACCGCATCATCTGCGACGCCGAACCGGACAATATTGAAAATTGGCTGACGCTCGGACGGTGCCTGGTCGAAGACGAACAATACGACGAAGCGGAAAAAGCGCTGACAAAAATCTTTGAAGAAGGGCGTTTTTTTTCTTTTAAAAACGGACGCCCCCGCCTGCGTTTTAAGACTTTGTTCGGTTTTTTCAAAAACAAGCTGCTTTTCGCCCGCGCTTATTCTGACATGGCGATGATTTCTTTGTATCAGGGCAATATGGCCGAAGCGGAACGCCGTCTGACTCTGGCGATGTGCGAATTTGAAAAAGCCAAAGACGACGACGAATACGCCAAAGCCGCCAATCGTCTGGGGATGGTGTATCGTCTGGCAGGCGCTTTTGAAAGCGCGGAAGAAATGCACTATCGCGCCAAAGATATTGCAAAAAAACTCAATAAAAACGCATTGCTTGCCGAAACGCTGGGCGATTTGGGAATGGTTTATGAAGGAAAAGACCGTTTCCTTGTTGCTTTGGAACATCACAAAGAATCGTTAAAACTCTACGAAGCGGATCCGAACCGCGCTTTTGAAGCCGCCTGTCAAAAACGTCAAATCGGTTTGTGTTGCCTGAGAGCGAACGATTTTGATCAGGCTCTGATTTATTTAAATGCCTCTTTGGACGATTTTAAAAATCTGGGCTCGTACGTTTTTCAAAGCCGCCTGTACAATGATTTGGCTTTGGTTTATCAGGCGCAAGGCGATTTGGATACCGCCGTCGAAATTGCCGAAAAATCCGTCAAAGCCGCCGACTTATCCCAAGACGGCACGGAAAAAGCCGATAACAGAGTTTTATTGGCGTGTCTGGAAATGGCTCGGGAAAATTTGAAAGACGAATTGGAAAGCTTGCTGAAAGACGCCGTCGAATATTACAAAAGCGCCGATTTAAAAACTCAACTGGCGAACGCCTGTTCGACGCTCGGTCTGTTTTACCTGCGCCGCAAAGACTGGAAACAAGCCGACAGCCTGTTTCGCGATTCGCTTCATTTGGAAGAAATGCTGCATCGTTCTTTCGGTATGGCTTCCGATTTGGGAAATCTGGGATTGATTGCCCAAAAAACGGGCAATCATGCCAAAGCCGCCGAATACTGGCACAAAGCCGCCGTCCTGTTCGAAGAAGGCGGCAACGATGAAATGGCAAAAAAGTTCAACGCCCTGAGCAAGGAAGCTAAATCGGATCTTGAAGCAACTCTTCTTCGGGAATGACGGGCGTCAAATCATAGAATTCGACTTCTCTGATTTCGGGAGCGATCTTTATCGTCGCCGTCAGCCCCAAATGTTTCGTACCGATATCCGCCGTCGTTTGCAAATCGGAAACCTCAATTCCCGGATGCGTATAGATATGGTCGGTCGGGCGCCTTAAAAAGACGGGCAAATTTGCGGGATACGTCAAAGCAACCGTTCCCTTGGGCGTCAATCCGCCTTCGTTTTCCAAAGCGCTTAACAACCAGCTCCACCCCGCGGCACCGAACCCGCCGACCAAAACGACCGGTTCGTCGCGATTGCGCGAAAATGCGGCAATACGGTCGACCTTTTCCAAAGCGTCGCCGTATCTGTCCTGAGCCCACGGATCCAAAGACGTCAAAACCAGCGTCAGCTTTCTCGTTCCGACGACGCGCGATACCCAAATGCCTGCGTTGCCTTTGATTTGCCCGCGTGCCGTGCTGGGCACTCTGCCCATGACCAACATCATTTTTCCGTTCTTGTCCAACGTTTGGTTTTGCAGGGTGTATGCCCCTTTGATATCGTTCAAATGCCGATAGATTTCAACGGGAACATTCGTCCACAAAACGACATCGGCATCCGAAGAATCCAATACGCTCCGAACGGCGTCGATTTGTTTGTCGGCGTCTTTCAAATCCTGATACAGAATTTTAAAAGTATGAGCGTTTGCCGGCAAAGCGGAAGGACGTTCCGTCAAATGATACTGAGAAGACACCAACGCCAGATTTAAAACGGCCAATGCCAAAAACAGCATGGCACCGTACCAGTGGCGTTTAAACAGGCACCACAAACATAAAACCGCGCCCAGCAAAGCCCCTTGAACTTTAAATTCGCCCAGATAGTCCATCTGCCAATCCAGACTGCGCCCCAGCGTTCCCAAAAGGGTAACCAAAGGCAACAACATCAAAAGGCCGATTAACAGCCAACGTTCGCGTTCTTCGCTTTTTCTTTTTGCCAGATAGCCCATTTTCCCGACCCGACGGTTTTATTTTGTGAAACGGTTCAAGTTTGGTATCATAAAGTAGATACCGCCGAATAAAGTACTTTATTTTCGGCAATAAATCAAAACTTTATACGCGGAGCTTCCGTTATTATGGCAACGCCCGAATCGGAGTTGTACGACTTATTAAAAGAGCTGTTTGACAACGTCAACGCCAACGTATCAAGCTACGGCGGTTTGGGCTTAAGCGTCATCGGAGCATTTTTCCTTTTTAAATTCGTTACCAACCGCCTGAAAAAAAATACGGGCACGCAAACTCCGGACAAACCCGCGCCGACGCAAGAAGAAAATACGGGAGATTCTTCCGAAAATTCAGGCTCTTCGGGCGGCAACGAAAATACTCGGGCTGAAAAAGAAAAAATATCGGAAGAAGACAGAAAAAAACAAGAAAGTCTTGAAGAACTGTTCGCTCTGTTTGCTTCTCCCGAAAACCAAACCGATAAAAAAGAACGCCTGCAAAAAAAATTGGAAGAAGAAAAACGCGAAGCCGAAGAATTGGGTGCAAAAAAAGAACTGGCTGCCGAACTGCGCGCAAAAATCGACCGCTTAATCGAAGAAATTGCCGCCCTGTCCGACAGAGGTCTTAAAAAAAGCCAAATCGCAAAAACCCTGACGGCTCGGCAAGGCAGCGAAATCCCCATGATGGAACTGATCCCCATGATCGATGCCCTGTCTTGCTTTTTAAACGAACAAAAGCTGTACGGGGAAAAAGAAACTTTCGTCATCGGAGTTGACCCCGACTTTGAACGCAAAGCCGCTTACAGCGCTTTGTTGCGCGGCGATTACGAAGAAGCTCTGGATTTTCTTGAACGCGCCGCCGAAAAACAAGCCGAAGGCCTGTCTTCCCGACGCGGCGATTTCAGAGAACAGGCAAAACGCGAAGCCGCCGAGCTTTATCAGGCAATCGGCGTTCTGGCTCGCCCGTACGACATGGAACGAAGCTTTGATGCTTTGCAAAAGGCAGCCTCGCTTCAACCCGACAACGAACTGACGTCCGCGCTGATTGCCCGCACGTATTACGAAAGCGGCAAGCCCGAAACCGCCGTCGGCATCTTTAAAAACATCTCGGAGAACCATTCCCCCAAAGAACCTGCGTTTATCAGCGACTATGCGTTTCAAATGATCCCCGCCATCAGAACCGAAGCCGCCTTAATTGAAGCCGCCAGAATCCGCAACGATTACGAACATCGTTTGGACGATTGGTTGGGCGGACGCGAAATGCAGCCTGAAAAAGACAGAATGCCTTTCCGATTCAGAGAAGACGAAAACGAACTTTCCAGATAAACAAAGACATAAAAAAACCGGCGAAGAAATTCGCCGGTCTTTTTTTAAAATATCGAAAATTATGAAGCGCTTTCGGCTTTTTTCTTTTCGATGGCAGCGCCCAAGATGTCGCCCAAAGAAGCACCGGAATCGGCGGAACCGAATTCGGACAGAGCTTCTTTTTCTTCGGCGATTTCGCGAGCCTTGATCGACAAAGAAACTTTGCGAGCCTTTGCATCGACCTGCGTGACTTTGGCATCGACTTTGTCGCCGACGGCAAAGCGTTCGGGACGCTGTTCGGAACGGTCGCGGGACAGATCCGCTTTGCGGATAAAGCCCTTATAGCCGTTAACGTCAACTTCGATACCCGTATCCGTAATTGCAGAAACGATGCAGGTAACGACGGCGCCTTTCTTCAGGTCTTGAGCAACGCCTTCGAACGGATCGGCGGTCAGCTGCTTAACGCCCAGGCTGATACGTTCTTTTTCAACGTCGACATCCAAAACCTTAGCTTTGATAACGTCGCCTTTCTTGTATTCTTTAACGGCTTCTTCGCCGCTCTTGTCCCAAGACAGGTCGGACAGATGAACCATTCCGTCGATATCGCCGTCCAATCCGACAAACAGACCGAATTCGGTAATGTTGCGGATTTCGCCTTCAATGACGGAACCGACGGGATGCGTTTCGGCAAACGCCGCCCACGGATTGGGCATGCATTGTTTCAAGCCCAAAGAAATGCGGCGTTTCTGCGGATCAACATCCAAAACCATAACTTCGACTTCCTGAGAAGTGGAAATGATTTTGCCCGGATGAGTGTTTTTCTTTGTCCAGCTCATTTCGGAAACATGAACCAAGCCTTCGACGCCCGGTTCCAGTTCAATGAACGCACCGTAGTCCGTGATGTTGGTCACGCGACCGGTCAACTTGGCGCCGACGGGGTATTTCTGTTCGACGCCGCTCCACGGATCGGCTTCAAGCTGCTTCATACCCAAAGAAATACGCTGGGTTTCCGGATTGAAACGGATAATCTGAACCTTTACGGGCTGACCGATGGTCAGAGCTTCGGACGGATGGTTGATACGTTTCCAGGCAATGTCCGTAACGTGCAACAAACCGTCGACGCCGCCCAAATCGATAAAGGCGCCGTAATCGGTAATATTTTTGACAACGCCGTCCAGAATCTGACCTTCGGAAAGGTTGCGAATCAGTTCGGAGCGCTGTTCAACGCGGGTTTCTTCCAGAACGGCGCGGCGGGAAACAACGATATTTCCGCGGGCACGATCCATTTTCAAAATCTGGAAGGGTTGCGGCGTGCCCATCAAAGGACCGACGTCGCGAACGGGGCGAATGTCAACCTGAGACCCCGGCAAGAATGCGATAGCACCCGACAAGTCGACCGTAAAGCCGCCTTTGACGCGTCCGAAAATAACACCGTTGACGCGTTCGCCGTTTTGCTGAGCTTTTTCCAATTCATTCCAAGCTTCTTCGCGGCGGGCTTTTTCGCGGGACAGGACGACCATGCCGTCTTTGTCTTCGTAGCGGTCGATATAGACGTCGACCTGATCGCCGACTTTCATTTCCGTGTTAAAGCCGAATTCGCGGCGGGCAATGCGCCCTTCGGATTTCAATCCGACGTCAACCGTAACATAATCGTCGGACAGGGCAACAATCGTGCCTTTTACGACGGAGCCTTCCAAGCCCTTGTCTTCACCGAACATTTCATTGAACAGTTCGGCAAAATTTTCTTTCATCGCCGGAATTTCTTCGGCTGTTGTTTTGGTTACCATAAAAAACTTCCTTTACTAAATTTCATTTTTCCTGCCGTGCGGTTGTGTCCGCAGGTCTGCACGACGACAGTCAAAAAATGCGAAACCGCCCCGTGCAGACGGTTTCGCACGACT
>HF994932.1:42356-70858 GCA_000434295.1 Acetobacter sp. CAG:977
GTTTCGCACGACTCTAATATATGAAATCCGCACTTTTTGCAACGGATTATTACGGATTTCTTCCTTTTATTCTTGTACCTGTGAAAGAATATGATATCTTCAACTTAAAGATATCGTTGCACTACAAGGTTAAACCATGAAAAAAACGTGCCTGCTTCCTTTGTTGTTTTTAGTCGGATGTTACCCTTATATAGACACTACTTCGAATCTAGGTTCATATTTGTATGTAGAAGCCGGCTGGCAACAAGTCGGAAAAACATGCGTTTATAAAGAAGTTACTGGACAGTCTGTTATGGAATGGAATCCCGACAAGCTTAGAGAAGAAGAGAAAAAATACATTTCTCTTTCAAAAAAAATTGAATACGGAAATACCTCTTGCGAAAAAGTCGTTGAAGCTGAATTAGAGGCTCAAAAAGAAGATAAAACAAGCGCTATTAAAACTCACTTCCGCCCTTTTAGCCGTTAATTTCTTCCTTAATTTAAAGCTCCCCTTGCGGGGAGCTTTTTTTTTAAATACGCTTTTTAATATAGTCCAACGCAACGGCAAACGCCTTGTCCGCATCCATCGCCGACGTGTCCAAAATAAACGCGTCCTCCGCCGGCTTTAACGGTGCCGTCGCCCGCTTGGAATCCCGCTCGTCGCGTTCCTTTAAATCCTTTAAAATCACGTCGTACGAAACGTCTTCGCCTTTTTCCTTCAATTCCTTGAAACGGCGGTCGGCACGGACTTCCGCACTGGCCGTCACAAACAGTTTGACGTCCGCGTCGGGGCATACAACCGTGCCGATGTCGCGCCCGTCCAAAACGGCGCCCGCCGCAGGTGTGCCGTCTTCAAAAAACGGCTGCCTGGCGAATCGACGCTGAAGATCCAATAATGCCGTGCGAACCGAAGGAATAACCGCGACTTTCGATGCCGCAGCCCCCGTTGCTTCTTCTCTCAAAGCCGGATTCTTCAAAAGCTTATTGACGTTTTCGGGCTTTAACTGTTCCGCCGCCGCCAAAGCCGCAGAAACGTCGGAAGGATCTTTCCCCGATTGCAAAACGGCATATCCGACGGCACGGTACAAACGCCCCGTGTCCAAAAAAGCGCAGTGAAAATGCTTTGCCAGATTCTGCGCCAAAGTCCCTTTGCCCGCCGCCGCAGGGCCGTCAATCGCTATAATCATAAATTCTTGCTCCTTTTGAATTCATCAGGCCGATAAAATCGGGAAAGCTCGTCGCCACCGAAGATACGTCGTCTATCGTCACGGGGTGTTCCGATGCCAATCCCATGACCATAAAAGACATGGCTATACGGTGGTCAAGTTTTGCCTCAATCAGACCGCCGCCGCAAGACTTTTCGCCTTTGCCCGAAATAATAAGGTCGTCTCCTTCCCCGAAACACTTGATTCCGTTTAAGGACAAGCCCTTAATTATGGCTTCAAAACGGTTGCTTTCCTTAACCTTCAGCTCGGACAAGCCCCGCAGGCGGGTTTCGCCCGATGCAAACGCCGCCGCCACCGCCAAAATCGGATATTCGTCTATCATCGAAGGCGCTTTTTCCGCGCCGACCGTTATTCCGTGCAGTCGCGAAGACCTGACGCGAATGTCGGCAACGGGTTCGCCCGCCGCATCTTGCAAATTTTCATAAGAAATGTCCGCCCCCATTTCTTTTAAAACGTCAATGATCCCCGAACGCAAAGGATTTATGCCGACGTTTTCCAAAAGAATGTCGGAATCGCGCGTCAAAAGCGCACCGACCATCAAAAACGCCGCCGAAGAAATGTCTGCGGGAACGGTAACTTCGGCGGCTTTTAAACGCCGTCCGCCCCGAACGCGAATAACGTGAGCCCCGTCTTCTTCAGCGGTTTCGATATCCGCTCCGAACGCCTTTAACATCCGTTCCGTATGGTCTCTGGATCTTGAGGTTTCAATGACTTGCGTCGTTCCGTCCGCCCTTAACCCCGCCAAAAGAACCGCCGATTTAACCTGAGCCGATGCGACTGGAAGTTTATAAGACAGCGGTTTTAACGATTTCGTTCCCCTTTCCGACATCGGCAGTTTGCAGCCTTCGGAAGTATCAAAGACCGCTCCCATCATCGATAAAGGTTCCGTGATGCGTTTCATCGGGCGCGAACGAAGGCTTTCATCGCCCGTAAAGCGAACGGCGACGTCGTATCCCGCAATCAGTCCCGCCGCCAAACGGACTCCCGTTCCCGAATTACCCATGTCGACGACATCCGAAGGAGATTTGAATTCGGCAACGCCTTCGACTTCATAATCTCCCGAATCTTTTTTAACGACCTTTGCCCCTAAACGGCGCATGGCTTCGGCCGTGTTCAGGACGTCTTCGCTTTCCAGCAATCCCCGAATTTTCGTCGTGCCCGAAGCCGCCGCTCCCAGCATCAAAGCCCGATGAGAAATCGACTTATCCCCCGGCACGCGAATTTTTCCGTTTAAACCTGTTGAATTTTTTGAAACAACCTTCATTATAGTGCATCACTTTTTTGTTTTGACAAGACAACGCTATCATGTCAAAAGCCCTAAACAAAATATTTTATGAACGGAGGACCGAATATGTCTAAACCTGAATGGGGAACAAAGCGCACCTGCCTGCAATGCGGGGAACATTTTTACGATTTGAATAAAGACCCGATCGTTTGCCCGCACTGCGGCGAAAAAATCCCCGTTGACGAATTTCTGCGCCTGCAGATGGCTTATGCCGGAAAAAGCAAGCGTTTAGGCAAAGGCAAAATCCACGAAGACGTCGAAACCGCCGCCGAAATCGAAGCCGATTTTTCCGATACCGAAGGCGATGAATTGGAATTGATCGAAGACGCTTCCGATCTGGGCGACGACAACCATGACATGGCCGAAGTCATGGACAATATGGAAAAGGGCGAAGAATAAGGCTCTCCCGATTTAAGTGCTGGAAATAAAAAGCATCGGATGGTATCTTTTAAAAAGGTTTAATCATCCGATGCTTTTTTGCGTTATGGAGTCGCAGATGCTTTTTCAGACGCTTTTTTTGCTGTTTTTGTGTTCCGCCACGGCGGCTCAAGCCGCGTGCGACTGGGCGGAAAGCGCCGAACGCGCCGGAAAATCGGGCATCGCGTTAATGCAGTACATGTATTGCGCCGAAGAAGAAAACGACCCCGAATCGCAATATAAGCTGGGCTCTATATTCTATCAGGGGCAAATCATCAAAAAACCCGATTTTAAACGCGCCGTCGTCTATTTCACTTTGGCGGCCAGAAACGGATACGCCCCCGCTCAATCAAAGCTGGGGTTGCTTTATTGGCGCGGCGAAGGCATCGAAAAAGATATGAGCCAAGCTTTTAAATGGCTTTATCTGGCTCAGGAACCGACCGACCTGCGCTGGTTCTACAAAGCAGGCGCCACGACCGACCCGTCCGCAAAAAAACTCTATGACCAAATCAGCAGGACGGAACCCGTCAAAACCTCTTTGGCAAAAGAATTGAAAGATAAAAATCCCGGCGCTTCGGGCTCTTTGTTCCCCAAAGTTTCGGAATTCCAACATTCAAATCTGACTTCCGCAGGACAAAAATATCTTTCTCAAACGGACTATAACGCTTTGCAAAGATATTTGGACGGCTTGGCAAACGCCGTCTTAAACTCTGATAATTTCGATTTGAAAAAAACGCCCGTCCTGAATATCTTAAAAAACAAAATGTACCCCCCTGTTGCCAACTGATTTCTTTCGGAAAAAAATCGTGACTAAAAAATTGTTTATCAAGACCTTCGGCTGTCAAATGAATGTCTATGACTCCGCGCGCATCGCGGACATTATGCGCGGATTGGGATATGAAGAAACCGACAGCCCCGAAAACGCCGACATGGTCGTTTTTAATACTTGCCATATCCGCGAAAAAGCTTCGGAAAAAATCTTTTCGGAATTGGGGCGGTTCAAACCGATTAAAGAAGCTCGGCGCAAAGAAGGAAAAGAGCTGATCATCGTCGTTGCGGGCTGTGTCGTTCAGGCGGAAAGCGACGAATTCATGAACCGCGCAAAATTCGTCGATATCGCCATGGGACCTCAGACTTATCACCGTCTGCCCGAAATGTTGCGAAAACTGCAGGACAAAAACAAACATCTGCGTATTATCGATACGGATTTTCCCGCCGAACCGAAGTTTGACTTTTTACCCGATGCCCGCGCGACGGGCGTATCTTCTTTTCTGGCGATTCAGGAAGGGTGCGACCGTTTTTGTTCGTATTGCGTCGTTCCCTATACCCGCGGTGCGGAATATTCCCGCGACGCTGCGGGTATTTTGAAAGAAGCCCGCGAATTGGCAGATTCGGGCACAAAAGAAATCATGCTGTTGGGACAAAACGTCAATGCATGGCACGGCGAAGGATTGGACGGCAACACGTGGGATTTAAGCCGACTGATTGCAAAAATCGCGGAAATCGACGGCATTTGGCGCATCCGTTACACGACGTCTTATCCGTCGGACTTTACCGATGACATGATTGCCATGCACCGTGATATTCCCAAGGTTATGCCGTATTTGCATTTGCCCGTCCAGTCGGGTTCAGACCGCATTTTAAAAGCAATGAACCGCCGTTATACGAGGGCTCAATACGAAAACGTCATTGAAAAATTGCGCGCCGCGCGTCCCGACATCGCTTTGTCTTCGGACTTTATCACGGGGTTCCCCGGCGAAACGGAAGAAGATTTTGAACAAACCATGGATTTGGTCAAAAACGTCGGCTTTGCCCAGTCTTATTCTTTTAAGTACAGCGCCCGCCCCGGAACGCCCGCCGCAGGAATGAAAAATCAGATCGACGAAAACGTCAAAGGCGAGCGTCTGGAACGATTGCAAGCGCTGTTAATGCAACAGCATTCGGACTTTAATGCGGGATTTAAGGGCAAAACGGTTGATGTCCTGCCCGAAAGCGTCGGACGCAAGCCCGGAACGCTGTTGGGGCATTCGCCGCAGATGCAGAACGTCGTGTTCAACGGCGATGCGTCGCTGATCGGGAAAATCGTCCCCGTGCGCATTACAAAAACGACCGCCGCCGCGCTGGAAGGAGAAGCCGTTTAAACTGACAGCTTTAATCGAATTTTTAAATCGTCCGATATCTTTCCCGAAAGAATCAGGTCAACAAAATCTTCTTTATCAAGCAACAAGATGTTTTCATCCTCTCCGACGGCTTTTTGCGCGTCTTCGTCAAACCCGTCAAATGATGCGAAAATGCCGTAATTGTCACCGACGGCCTCAACAAATTTCCGAACCTCTTCTTCAGACGCTTTTTTTCCCAACCTTCTTTTTGCCTGACCGTACCATTTTTGCCCGAACGGCCCTGTTCCGTACACATCAACGATCGCTTTGGATTTTCCGACGTCACAAGAACATTTGATGCCTTGAAATTCCATTAAATCAAACAACAATTTTTCAAAATCCCCGTCCTGAAAATCTTGCATTTTTTTCAGGACGATCTCTTTCATTTTTGCGAAAGCCTCGTTGAATTCTTTGTTTTCCCGTTCAAAAAAATCTTTGTCGTGCGCCAAACAATCCGCGTAATTTTTTTCCGCGCTATTGTTTTCGATACGCCAAAACGACATACGCGGCCCCAATACGCTCCATTTTAAAAGACCTGGAAAATCTAAGTAGTTGATTTCTTTTATTTTTTCAACTTTTCGATAATTCCATATGTCAATGTCATTATCCAAATCAAAATCACGATGCTGTGCTTGTCCGACTACTCGACACAGCGAAAAAGTTTTTTTGCGCGGATTGTAATAAATGACGTAATCATTGATTTCAACGTCCTGGCAAAAGCGACGCAAGCGCGGGGGAAGTTCGTCGTCGCCTGGAGAAAACATTTCCCATCCTACGCCGACGATCCCGTGATTTTCACAGAACTCAACAGCACTTCCGTAAGAACCCAATTTTATTCCCCACGTCTGCATATCGCCCTCCCCGCGCTTTTAATTAACCTAACCTTGCCACAAAGGGATTTCCCTTATTCCATTTAGCTTCATATTTTTCATTTACCTTATAAACGCGAATATCCGCATCATACGATTCAGAAGCCCAAAATACCTTAACAGTTGCATCATATTGATTGTCCGTGAAAAACCATATCTCATCGCCTTGAGCTTCGTAGGAGTCCTTTGTAACGTAAAAATACAAATCAGCCTCGTAAGGATCGTTTACTTTGAACAGCTTAACGTCGGCATCATACGGGTTATCAACAACGAAAACTTTAGCCATCAACCACTCTCCATAAAATTGTTAAAACACAATAAAATAATATTGTTTTAATACAATAAAATCAATATCAAAAAAATTGTATTCTCCCAATATCGCAGAGGAGAATATTGATATGTTGTCGGAAGACGAATTTAAAGCTCTTTTAGGTTTGACCATTAAAAAAATGCGTTATGAAAAAAACATTTCCTGCGAAAAGCTGGCTGTCAAAAGCAACATCGATTATTCAACGCTTAATTTGATAGAAAACGGCAAACAGACGCCGAGAGCTTATGTTTTATACAAAATCCTTGCCGCTTTGGACGTTGACGTTGTTTCTTTTCTGACGGACGACAGTCTCATCCCTTCCCCGACAGAGCAACTTATTGCGAAAATACAACACTTGGACGTTGAATACGTCGAAGCGCTCAACAAACTGACCGACGACTTTGATATTCGAAAAAAATCAACGGCTTTTTGAAACGGCTTTGGTGAATGCCGCAGTTTTCAACGCGTCTTCTTTTCTTTGTTCGTTCATCAAAGCGCTGTGCAAAGACGGTTTCGACATCGCTTTTTCAAATTCGGCGCCATACGTTCGCGCAACGACCGCCGCATTGCGGGATCGCATCAAACAGGCATTGACGGCTTGTGTCCTTGAACGGCACTCTTGTTCGTTAAACAAGATGTCCCGCGCACGTTTCGGGTCTTCCGCTTCGGCTTCCAACGCCGCCTTTTGCGCCCAAGCGTCCTTGACAACGGCCTTTGCAAATGCTTGTGTCAGTTCCTGCCCCGTCAAAGACGGATTGGCGCGGCGAACTTCGCGATATACGTCGGCACAACGCTTTTTTTCTTCGGGACTGAGTTCAACGGATTGTTTTGACTCAATCTTTTCTTTCCCTTCGTTGCGGCTTTGCGACGCGAAATTTTCTTCGGCAAAAAACGTTTCGGCAAGCCTGTCCGGCGGCAAAGACGGGTTTAAAACTTGCGCCGTACGAATAAAATCGTCGGCAAGCTCAAATACGGCTCCGGTTTTCGGATGATCCGCCCCGTTTTTGTAGACTTCCTGCATCATTTGAGCCAAAGCCCCTGGAGAATCGCATTCCTTTGCCAACGAACGAAACGCTTCTTCCGTTTCATTCGAATAGCTGTATTTCGCAACGATTTCTTTATTTTTTTCCATCAGCTGCGCATCGGTCATGCCCCGCGTTTCTTTTGCCAGAGCGTCGGCATTCTCAACAATGTGACGCAGCATTTTAGGCATGATGTAACGGAAGTTCCCTTCAAGAGTCTTTTTTCCCGCACGGGCATCCTTACGAATTTTTTCAAGCGTCGACATATTGTTGTATAAGCGGGCGTTTATGTCGGGCAAAATCAATACGGGTTCCTGATATTCCTTCAACGTCTTTAAAAAACGAAAGCCTTCGCATTTGCTTTCGTCGTCGGTGCCCAAAGCGTGCGTCATTTCATGCCATGCGCCGCCGTCATGCGTAACGGGCAAAAGCTTGTCCGCAAACGGTTCAAGCTTTTGCTTTGTTTCTTCGGGCAGTTTTTCCAAGCGCGACTTGTAAAATCCCAGCGGGTTCGCCGCTTTGTTTTCGACCATAATAATATGATACGCTGCAACCGTGTTCGTATTGCGCAAATCCTGATACGCGGGCAAAATACGGCTTTTTACGATTGATGTCAGCGCCGCCGCGCGTTCTATGTCCGAAACGCCGTTCAAATTTTCGCGACCGAGCACTTTTAAAATATCTTTCTCGCCCGCTTCGGAACGGGTGTCCTTTGCCAAATCCCCGCCCGTCAGCTGTGCGTAAAAACCGGACAAGCCCGCGTAAAGAGCTTCGGGATCTTTGGCGGGAATGTATTTGTCATATTCCAGCTTGGCTTCTTTTGACAAATCGCCCGCCGTTCGGGCAATCAGTTCTCCTTTAAGCCGCGTTTCGTCAAACGGTTTCCCTGCCGCTTCGGCTTCCGCGCGCGCCAAATCCAAACGTTCCTGTATACCGTCGCTGTCCAACAGTTTGACCGTAAAATCGTCCCCGTAATAAAGTTCGGGGATATGGGGGATCGAATCTTTATTGCCCTGCGGCGTTACCCGTTCCAGATATGCTTTTTGCGAACTTTGAAATGCTGCGTATGTCATGAAAGCCCCAGTATTTTTGTCTATTTTAGCAAACATGCCCCGCCGCGTCAATTTTATGCAAAGCGGCTTTGCTCCTCTTGATTAAGAAATTAAAATTACGCATAATATTTTGAAACGGCTGTTGTTTTTTTAATGAAAGGGTCTTTCGTGTCTAAGAAAAAAGGGCTGCAAAAAGTCAAAGAATACGCCGACAACCATATTTTAATGATTGCCTTGGGTGCTCATAACGACAACGTCAAACGCCTGCAAAAAAAATTGGGCGTCGACATTAAAACAAAAGGAAACCAAATCACCATCGAAGGAGAACAAGACAGCGTCGAACACGCTTTTGACGCTTTGGATCGTCTTTACGGCGTCGCAAAGAAAAACGGCGACGTCAATAATTCCGATATCGACAATATCCTGAATCTGGAAAAGGAAGAAAAAGTTATGGCTCACGAAAAAGAACACTTTAACGCCAAAGAAGAAGACCTGACTTTAAAAACAAAAAAACGTCATATTCAGCCCAGATCTCAGACTCAGGCGGAATATATCCGTGCCATGCGCGATTATGAAATGGTGTTCGGATTGGGCCCTGCCGGTACGGGTAAAACCTTCCTTGCCGTTGCAAAAGCCGTGTCTTTGATGGTTGACGGGCAAATCGATAAAATCATTCTGTCCCGCCCCGCCGTCGAAGCCGGCGAAAACCTGGGCTTTCTCCCCGGCGATTTGAAAGAAAAAATCGATCCCTATCTGCGCCCGCTCTATGACGCTTTGTACGAAATGATGCCTCAGGACGTCGTCGATAAAAAGCTGGAAACTGGCGAAATCGAAGTCGCTCCGCTTGCTTTTATGCGCGGCAGAACGTTGTCAAACGCCATGGTCATTCTGGACGAAGCCCAAAACACAACGCCCATGCAAATGAAAATGTTCCTGACTCGTCTGGGCGAAAATTCACGTATGGTCATTAACGGCGACTTGAGCCAAACCGACTTGCCCCGCGGCGTACAATCGGGATTGGCTGATGCGCTCGATATTCTGGCCGACGTCAAAGAAATCGCAAAAGTAACCTTTACCGAACGCGACGTCGTCCGCCACGGATTGGTCGCTCGCATCGTCAAAGCTTACGATAAACGTTACGCTTCCCGCAAAGGCTTGGTCGGATAATGAGCCTGAACGTCGAAATCCGTATCGAAAACGGCAATTGGGAACAGGAAATCCCGAACGCCGAAGAAATCATTCGCAAAGCCGCCGAAAACGCTTGGAAAGAAGGAAATCAAGGCGACTTTAAACTGCCCGTTTCCGACGTCGAAATCAGCGTCCTTTTAACCGATGACAAAACCGTACATACGTTAAATAAAGCCTATCGCAATATCGATAAGCCGACAAACGTTCTGTCTTTTGCGGCGTTGGATGCCGACGACGAACCCGTCGAAGACCCGTTTCTGGCAGGCGATATTATCATCGCTTTTGAAACGACAAAACGCGAAGCCGAAGAAGGAAACAAAACCTTTGCCGACCACCTCTATCACCTGACGGTTCACGGCACGTTGCATTTGTTGGGATATGACCATATCGACGAAAAAGACGCCGAAGTCATGGAAGCTTTGGAAACAAAAATCCTTGCCGCCGCCGGCATCGGCGATCCTTACGGAACGAATGAATGAAAAACTTTTTTAATCGGGTTTGGGGATTTTTCCGATCGGAACGCTTTGTTTCGATTTTGTCGGCTTTGCTGTGCGGCGTAATCGCCGTTCCCGCTTTGCCGCCCTACGGATATATCTTTACCCTCTTTATCGCTTTTAGCGGCTTGATTATCCTGTTGGATCGGGCAAAAAGCGCAAAAAGAGCCTTTGCTTTGGGATACGCCTTCGGGTTCGGATTTTTTTCCGTCGGTTTGGCGTGGGTGTCAAACGCTTTGTTAACCGAAGGCATGGGATTTGCCGCTTTGGCGCCTTTGCCGCCGATAGGCTTCGGTATTTGGGGCGGTTTCTTTCCCGCCTGCGTTTGTCTGGTCGCGTATAAAGCCAAGGAAGGATGGCGAAGAATTGCCGTCTTTGCCGCGGCTTGGGGCGTGTCGGAATGGGTCAGAGCTTGGCTGTTCACGGGATTTCCTTGGAACCTGATCGCCACCGTGTGGACACCTTATCCCGAAATGTTGCAAACGGCTTCCGTTTGGGGAGCTTACGGGCTGAGCGCTTTTACCGTGTTCTCCGTATCGCTTTGCTCTTTGCTTTACAGAAAAAATTTGCCCGAAAAAGGAAGCGCCTCATGGATGCCGGGGGCGTATTCCAAAACGACGGCGTGCGTACTGGCGCTTATTTTTGGAGCCTTCGCCTTGTTCGGCGTAAATCGGCTAAAGGATAATTCACTTCTGCCTGACGACAATATTCGCGGAATAAAAATCCGTTTGGTTCAGCCCGACATTCCGCAAGGGCAAAAATGGAACAAAGCTCAAGCCGAAGAAATGCTGATGAAACACGTTCATCTGAGCAGAGAAAAAGGCGCCGAAACGCTGACTCATGTCATTTGGCCGGAAACGGCAACCCAATTCCTGTTGGAACAGGATGAATTCGCACGCGCCATGGCCATAAATGCCCTGAAACCGGGAGCCGTTCTGATAACGGGCGGATTGCGCATCGAAAAAGATAAAGCGCCTTTAAATCCGAGTTTCCCCTTTAAATTATACAACAGCATCCTTGTCTTTGACGATGCGGGGTACCTGTTGGCAAAATACGACAAGTCCCATTTGGTGCCTTTCGGAGAATATGCGCCGCTTCGATCCACATTACCTTTTATGAAAAAATTTACGCCGGGAGCCGTTGACTTTTCTTCGGGCGACGGAGTTAAAACCGTAAACATGAAACGCCAACTTCCCGTCGGAATGCTGGTTTGTTACGAAGTCATCTTTCCCGCAGAAGTCGTTGACGAAGATAACCGACCTTATTGGTTGTTAAACGTTACCAACGACGGGTGGTACGGAAACAGCGCAGGACCTTATCAGCATTTTGCCGCCGCGCAAATGCGCGCCGTCGAAGAAGGAATCCCGCTGGTTCGCGCCGCAAATACGGGAATCAGCGGCGTGATCGACGCTTACGGCGTCGTTCGTGCTTCTCTGCCTTTGGGAACAAAAGGTTTTCTCGATACGGGATTGCCGCGCAGAACACCGAACCCGACGCTTTATGCCAGATTCGGAAACGTGATTCCGTTAGGGCTTTTTGCCGTCGTTTTGCTGTTAGCCTTTTTCTTCCCCGCGTCTTCAAAAAAAGTTTCAGGAGAAAATGTATGAAACGCTTAATCCTCTTATCCGCCGTCATCCTTTGTCTGGGCGCCTGCCAAAATGCTTATCATTCGGAAACGTATGATGTCTCCGACACATACGGAGAAATTTTTGAAGGTCGTTTGCAACCTTACGATATGCGGGCAAATTAAAAAAAATCCCCCGACGCGTTCGGGGATTTTTTTACCTGTTTTGCGATTCAAACGCGTTTACGGCATTGATGACTTCCGTTGAAGACGACAAAGAAAGCAAACTGTTCGCGTAACTTGCCATATCGCTCATTTTCATGGATCTGATGCGTTCTTTGACCATGGCAACGTTTGTTGCCGGCATGGAAAGTTCGCGCACGCCAAGCCCCAGCAACAAAGCGGCGTAACGTGCGTTTGCCGCCATTTCGCCGCAGACGCACAACGGAATATTTGCTTCTTTGGCAGCATCAGCCGTCATTTTAATCAGCTTTAAAACCGCGGGATGCAACGGGTTAAATAAAGACGACACCGCCGCGTCCGTGCGATCCACCGCCAAAGCGTACTGAATTAAATCGTTGGTACCGATGGACATAAAATCACAGTGGCGCGCCAAGACCGATGCGTTCAACGCGGCACCCGGAATTTCGATCATCACCCCCAAAGGGACGCGTTCGCCGATCGGTGTCCCCGCGGCTCGCAGACGGTCGGCGACACGGTTAAAGATTTCGCGCGCCGATACGACTTCTTCCACGGAACAGACCATCGGCAGCAAAACGCGCACGTCGGCATACGCCGCGACCCTGAGCACGGCGGCAAATTGTGTCGCCAAAAGCTCGGGAAAACGCAGTGCGTAACGGATACCGCGCACGCCCAAAGCGGGATTTTGAGACGATGATGTATTTAAAAGGGTCGGGCACTTGTCGCCTCCGACGTCAAAAGTACGAAACGTTACGGGTTTGCCTTCCATTCTGGCAGTGACACCTTTTAAAATTTCGAACTGTTCGTCTTCGGAAGGCAGATCGTTCCTGTTCATAAACATGTATTCGCTGCGCAACAACCCGATACCGTCCACGCCCGCCTGAACCAGAATTTCCAATTCGGTCGGTAAATCGATATTGCCTTTCAGGCTGACGGACACGCCGTCCTGCGTAACGGAAGGAAGGCTGCGCAACCGTTTTAAAGAACGTTTCCAGCGTAAAAAATCCGCACGGTATTTTCTGTAACGGTCGACCTCTTCCTGAGACGGGCAAATAATAATTTTGCCGTACGCGCCGTCTATAATGACAACGTCGCCCGTTCTGGCGGAAGTCAGTAAATTCGGCGCGGCAACAACGGCTGGGATACCCAGCGAGCGCGCCAACAATCCCGTATGGCTTTGCGGAGACCCCGTCATCGTTGCAAAAGCCGCCACTTTTTTGGGATCCAACAAAGCCGTATCCGCCGCGCTTAAATCGCGTGCCAAAATTACCGCGTTTTCGGGCAGTTGAGAAAAATTCTCCTGCGCTCCGCCCATCAGGTTTCGAATCAAACGTCTGCCTACGCCGCGAATGTCTTCAAGTCTTGAAGCAATATACGCGTCGTCCATTGCGGCAAAAGCATCCGCAATCAGACCGATTTCAACCTGAACCGCGGCTTCCGCATTGATTAAATCGTTCTTTATGCGGTTTTGAACACCGCTGAGAAGCCGCGATCCGTTCAGCATATGACGGTACACGTCAAACAAATAGCTGACGGGATCGTCTTCCAAAACGCCTTTCGCCTGTTCCCACAACAGCTCAAACTGACCGGACGTTTCCCTGACCGCCGTCAAAAAACGTTTGCATTCCCCTTCAACCGCGTCCGCCGTTATCCGATATTGCGGCACCGCCGTCAAAAGATTGTCATAAACATATGCACGCCCGATGACAATGCCCGGCGAAACCCCCTTGCCCTGACAAGTCGTTTCTTTGCCCCGAACAACAACAGTGCCGGCAACGTCCTGCGGAATTTCGTCCCCCGCGCGACAAACGCGCTTAATCTTCGTGAAATTTGTCATTGACCAACTGTTCCAATGCGTCAAGAGCCTCTTGAGCTTCAAGCCCACGGCAGGTTACTTTGATTTCCGTCCCGATGGAAGCCCCCAGCATCATCAATCCCATTATGGATTGACCGCTGACTTCCTGACCTTTGCGTTCGACAGAAATGTCGGCGTCGTACTTTTCCGCCGTCTTGGCAAACGCCGCCGCCGCACGCGCATGAAGCCCGCGAACATTCTTTATCTTTAATACGGCAGAAACTTCGTCCGCTTGCACGTTCCCCTCCCGAACTAGTCGCGCTTCAACAACGCTGAAGCTACGTTTATGTATTTCCTGCCCGCATCCTGCGCCAATGCCGACGTTTCCTGTAACGTATGCGTCCCGCGTATCTGGGCAAGCTTGATTAACATCGGCAAATTCATTCCCGCAATAACTTCTATATTTTTGCCCTCCATTACGGAAATCGCCAAATTCGAAGGCGTCCCGCCGAACATGTCCGTCAAAACAACCACTCCGGAACCTTTGTCAACCGCCGACAGCTTCGTTTGTATTTCTTCCCGCCGACGCTCCATGTCATCATTGGGAAAAATGCAAACCGTTTCTACAGCTTCCTGCGGACCGACAACGTGTTCCATCGCAGATTTCATCTCGTCCGCCAAATGCCCGTGCGAAACCAATACCAATCCTATCATCTTACCCTCTTTCCTGATCATGCGCCCGCTTGTCCAGTTCGCGATGCGTCAATGTTACAATATACCCTTTGCGCCCCGAAAGCCATTCATAAAGCCGTTCGGCAACGTAAACCGATCGGTGCTTGCCTCCCGTACAGCCGACGGCTATCGTTAAATAATGCTTCCCTTCCTTTAAAAAACGGGGAAAAAGCGGATCCAAAAAATCCTTTAACCGGCGGAAAAATTCCGCAAAATCTTCGTCTTCCGATATGTATGCCGCAACTCTTGCATCACGACCCGTCAACGGTCGAAGTTCCGGAACATAATGCGGATTGCGCAAAAAACGAACGTCAAAAACCAAATCCGCTTCTCGAGGAATGCCTTCCCTGTACGAAAAAGACATCACCGACAAAACGGGATCGTTTTCCTTTTTCGACAACAGTTTGTTTTCAACATATAAACGCAAGTCGGACGCTTTTAAATCCGTCGTGTCAATGACAATATCCGCCCTCTCCCTGACCGGAGCCGTCATCCGCCGTTCGGCAGCTATGCCTTCCGCAACGCCTTTGTCTTTTGCCAACGGATGCGAACGCCGCGTTTCCGTAAACCGACGCAACAATTTATCGTCGTCGCAATCCAAAAAAACCGTCTTTAACGATACGTTCGGATTTAAGGAAACTTCCCGACAGGCGCGAGAATAATTTTCCGGATTAAAATCACGCGTTCGCGCATCTATGCCGACCGCCAAAGGAACCCCTGTCTCGGAAGCCCCGGACACCGCCGATGACAGCAACGATAACGGAAGATTGTCGATAACTTCGCATCCGATGTCCTCCAACGCCTTTAATGCCGTCGTCTTCCCGGCTCCGGACATTCCGGTGATTACAAACAGAGATCGTGTCATTCCGCCAACCCTCTTCCTTGCGAAAATACCGACAAGGCAAGCTTTACCTTTGCCGTCGCAGAAGCCGTCTTCGGATCCAGCTTTAATACGGGAACCCTCACGCCTTCTATCGTTTCAAACATCGTGTCGGGCATTCGTTCTATCTCGCAAGCCTGACATAAATCAACCTTTAAAAAAACCTCGGTCTTTTCCGAATACGGCATCGGAACAATGCCTAAGCCGCGCACTTCCAACAAACCTTTGATGCGTTCGGGAACAACCGCTTCCAAAACGCCGTCCCGATTGCAAAGATCAACCCTGTCGTCGGCAACCAGCTTCGCTCCTTCGTCTATCAGCCGAAGGCTCATATCCGACTTGCCGCTGCCGGAATGGCCGCAAAACAAAACGCCTTTACCTTCCCATTCCACACATGACGCATGATATAACGGCATTATGCTTTCCTTTCGTTTAACGGCAATATCACAACAAATCGGGCTCCGCAAATTTTTCCGTCCCCGTCTTTGCGGTTAGTCGCATAAATCACACCGCCCAGCCCCGTAACGATCTTTTCGGAAATCGACAGGCCAAGCCCCGAATGATGTCCGAATTGTTCGCCCGTCGGCCGTTCGCAGTAAAAACGACGGAACAGTTTTTCTTCATCGCCCGGAGGTATGCCGGAACCTTCATCGTCAAATTCCAAAACAACGTTATGATCCTTTTTCCTTGCCGAAACCCTGATCGTTCCGTTATCAGGTGAAAAAGATATCGCATTGCCGATCAAATTGTAAAAAACCTGTGCCAAACGGGTTTCCATACCTTGGACGACCGCTTTTTCGGGCATGCTTTTTCCCCAGTCCAAAACAAAACGAAGCCCGCGTTCCTGCGCGTCTTTGCCCAGATTATAGACTTCTGTCATCGACGACAGCAAAGAATGTATTTCAACGGGTTCGAATTCTTCGCGCGACAATTCCGCATCCAATCGGGACAAATTTGAAATGTCGGTAATCAGTCTGTCCAAACGCAAAATGTCTTCGCGAATAATTTTCATCAGGCGTTGTTTTTTTTCGGGATCCGAAATCATATCCAGCGTTTCAACCGCACTGCGCATGGACGACAGCGGATTTTTAATTTCGTGAGCAACGTCGGCGGCAAAGCGTTCCGTCGCATCAAGACGTTCCCACAAAGCATCGGTCATTTTTATCAAAGCCCCCGACAAATCTCCGATTTCGTCTTTGCGTCCCGTTTCGTCGGGAATGACCTGCCGCCTGCCTCCGCCGACGCGGATGTTCACTGCCGCAGAAGACAGCTTGTTTAACGGCGTTACGATCGTCCGCACCATAAAAAACGACAGCAGTATCGTCACGACAAACGCCACCGTAAACAGCCTTAAAACCGCCAAACGGAATGCCACCAGATTGCGAATGACGTTTTCCATACCGCCGTTGACCAGTAAAGCGCCGATGATTTGATCGTTATAAATAATCGGAAGTGCCGCGCTTAAAATTTGACCTTCCCCTTCTTTGTAGCGGATTTTATAGGAAAAGACACCGTCCCCCAGCGCCGTTCCGACTTCTTCATAATCGAATGCCGTTTGATTTTTGGGTTCGTCATAGGCAGGCAATTTTTTGGAAGCAAAAAAATCCCCCCACCAAAAAAAGTCCGCCGTATCCTTTTTGGCGCCGTCGGGCAAAGCCGACCCCGTTTGAAGACTGTCCGCCGTCAACACTCCGTTATGGTCGAACAAACGGACACGAACGTTGTTCAAAGACGCCAACCGCCTCAAAATATGACGGGCGGGAAAAGCATCCAAACGAAAAACTTCGCGCGGCGCACGCGACAACAAATCGCCCGAACGCCCGAAATCGCCGTCCGTTAAAAAATCTTCGCGAAACGCGCGGGGATGAAAAAAACCTTCTTCTTCCGACCTGTCCTGCCCCGTCGGCAACAGCGAAGAAATAAATTCCGAAGTAACCGCCCCTTCGCCGACGGCAACGGAAATCAGTTCCGCCTGAACCTTTAAAAATTTGATTTCCCCTTCGATCAGACCTTTCTGATAATGGTCCATATAAAACATGCCGACAACCAACAACACGGGAGCCAGCAAATTAACCATCAACAGCCGCCACGCCAAAGGAGAACGAACGAAAAAGCTTTTTAAAAAAGAACAAAACGCCCCGCCCGCTTTCGATAAGCTTTCAAACACAAAGCTTTTCCGAATGTTCGCGACAAGGCTCACGCAATCAGCCCTCCCGATAACGGTAGCCGACGCCGTACAGCGTTTCTATGCGGGCAAAAGAATCGTCTATTTCTTTAAACTTTCGCCGCAACCGTTTGATATGACTGTCAACCGTCCTGTCGTCCACATAAACGTTCGAACCGTACGCAACGTCTATCAGCTGGTCACGCGTCTTAACAAACCCCGGTTTTTCAACCAAAGCATACAATATCAAAAATTCCGTAATCGTCAAATCAAGCGGCTTTCCTTTCCACGTACAGGAATGCCGCGTTTTATCCATCAACAAATCGCCGCGTTCGATCAGCGCGTCTTCTTCTTTATTTTCACCGTCTGGAGCATTTTGTGCGTCCAATCGCCGCAACAGCGTTTTTATTCGCGCAATCAGCAAATGTTGCGAAAACGGCTTTTTGATATAATCGTCCGCCCCCATCCGCAACCCGCACAGTTCGTCGATCTCATCATCTTTGCTGGTTAAAAAAATCACGGGGACGTTCGATTTTTCCCGAATGCGGCGCAAGGTTTCCATCCCGTCCATACGCGGCATCTTGATATCCAAAACGACCAAGTCCACCTGTTCTTTTAAAACGCCTTCCAATCCGGAAACGCCGTCCGTATAGGTAAATACCTGAAAGCCTTCCTCTTCCAAAACCATCGAAACGGAAGTCAGAATATTTTGGTCATCGTCTATCAGTGCTATTTTATGCCCCACCGTTTCCTCCGTCGTTTTGGATGGTTCGGCGTTTATTTTAACAGCTCGGCTTTTTGAAATAAAGCCTTATATTTCCTTCTTTTGCGCCGCAGATTTCAGCTGTCCGCACGCTGCCATGATGTCTTTGCCGCGCGACGACCTGATCGGCGCCGCATAATTCTTTGATGACAGAATTTCGGCAAAACGTTCAATGCGTTTGCGCGGCGAACATTTAAAGCCGCTGCCTTCCCATTCGTTAAAGGGAATCAGATTAAATTTGACCGCCAACCCTTTGACCAAACGCATCAATTCGCGCGCATCGGCTTCGGAATCGTTCACGCCGTCAAGCATGACGTATTCCATCGTTATGTACTGAAGCCTGCCTTCATGAGCCTGAAATTCCCGACACGCCGCCATCAGTTCGCTTAACGGATACTTGCGGTTAATGGGCATAATCCGATCTCGAACCTCGTCCGTCGGCGCGTGCAGACTGATCGCCAGCTTGACCCCCAAATCACGCGCAACGTTCGGTATCAACGGCGCAATCCCCGACGTCGAAAGCGTTATGCGACGTTTCGATATCGCCATCCCGTCGGGATGCATGATGATTTGCAACGCTTTTTTCGTGTTTTCGTAATTCAGCAACGGTTCGCCCATGCCCATCACGACAATGTTCGACAACAGTCTGGGTTCTCCCGCAGGCGGCGTTCCCCATTCTTTATAGCTGTCTTTGGCGGCGGCAAACTGCTGGACGATTTCCGCCGCGCTTAAATTGCGCTGAAACCCTTGAGACCCCGTCCGGCAAAACGCGCATTTGTTCGGACAGCCCGCCTGAGTCGATATGCAAACCGCGCCTCTGTCTTCTTCGGGAATATAAACGGTTTCGATTTCTTTGCCGTCCGCAAAGCGAAACAGCCACTTGCGCGTACCGTCCGACGAATTCAGCTCTTTCAACGTTTCGGGACGCCCGACGACATAGCCCTTTTCCGCCAATACCGCCCTCAACCCCTTTGCCAAAGACGTCATTTCCGAAAAATCGCAAACCCCGCGATTATGAATCCAATGCCACAGTTGTTTCGCGCGAAAGGGCTTTTCCCCCATCGCTTCGACTTCACGCGCCATTTCTTCAGCCGAAAGCCCGATCAAATCCGTCGTCATAAAAAGCTACCTCAAAAACATCATTTGGCGCAAACGGGGATCTCCGACGCGCCCCGCCACTTCGTCCGAAGTGCTGAACGTCATCAAAAACGGCACGGCACAAAACATCGCCACGACCGCCCAGGCAAAATCGCCCAAAAAGCACAACCCCATCGCCTGAAAATCCAATTCTCCGTCAGGCTTGAACTTTTTCAACAGCAGTATTCTGTACAACAGCAAAAAAGCAAACATCAGCAAGTATAAATCAAACGTCAACAGTCGCCCGAAAACGGATTCTCCTTCTTTTGCCCCGAAAAAAACCCATAACCCGCACACGACGCCGATAAACGTCGATCGGTGAAACAAAATTCCCGACTGCAAGATAAGAAGGCAAAAATTTACGAATTTCTTAATCATTTTTAAAACCGGTCTTGCTAAAAAGATAAAAGCCCGTTATGACTTGCGTCCGATCATCCGAACATCACAGGAGGTTCAAAGATGCAAAAGACTTCCCCCTCTTGCGCCCTGCCGTCAAAAACAGAGCCCCTTGAACAAAACGTCCGCGAATTTACTACAACGCCGCCCGCCAGGAATCAAGACAAAATGCCTTTTTTATACCTGACCATGCGCGAACCGCCCGCCGATTACAAAAACGTTCCCGACAACGCGAAAAAGCTCTACCGCGTCATCAAGCTGAACAATCAATCGTAATCGTTTAAAGGAAATATCGGACGTTCGTAAATCCCGATCAACACGTCCGTCGCATAAGGGCTGGGCTGGTTATAACACGTCGGCGCCGCAATGCTTTTATAGCAATAGACTTTTTCCGCCTTCCAATCGGGGCGCGCCGCGCGAGCCAGTTCGGCGGGCGTCATGCAAAATTTGCCCTCTCCTTTGATAAATCGTTCGACCGAACATTCCTTTCCCGTCACCCAAGAAGCGACATGGTCTTCCATCATTTTTCCCGTTATTGACAAAGATACGGCTTCGCCCATTCCCCACGTCACCAACGGAGACGTCCCCATCGGCATATGGGCGTTTTGCGTCGTCCACCAACACCCCGAAAGCATCAATACACAGAAAATCAAAAAGACCCGTTTCATTTTTTCCATCCGCAACTTTCTTAAAAGCTATCATAAACGGGCAAATGTAAAAAAGACAAATCTGACTTGCCCCGAACGTATTTTAATTATAGGTTAATCAGAATCATTTTTCATTCTTTTTAAGGAGAACATCCGTGGCAGTACAGGACCAAGACCCGCTACAGGCGGAAATTCTTCGCGAAGTCGCCGAAGAAATCAGGGATGAACAATATAAAAAACTGTGGAAAAAAATCGGACCGTACATAACGGCTGTCATCATCGCCCTGCTGGCTGCCGCCGCCGGATACGAATATTATAAATATGACAAGCATCAAACGGAATTAAAGGAATCCTTTGAACTTCAGGACGCTTTGGTCATGCTGCGCGACGGAAACGTCAAAGATGCCGAAGCCTCGCTGAAGGATATGAGCCAAAACGCAAAATCGGGATACCGTTTTCTGGCTGCCATGCATTACGCCGGCGTTCTGGCGGAACAAAACAATTCCGAAGAAGCCGTCACCGTTTTAAACGAACTGGCAACAAACAGCGAAACGCCGGCTCCGTTGCAGGCGGTCGCGCTGTTAAACAAAGTCGCTTTGGCTGCCGATTTGGAAAATGCCGATTACAAAGCTTTGACGGCGGAACTGGCTCCCATGACGGATCCGAACAGTCCTTGGGCGGCAGACGCGCTTGAATTGACGGCGTTGATGGCTTTGCGTCAAAACGATAACGAAAAAGCCAAAGCCGCCCTGCAAAGCATTGTCGGGTTGCAAAACATTCCCGACGCCGTTCGCCAAAGGGCTTCGGAAAATCTGACTTTGCTGAACGCGGCCAAGTAATTCCGGAGAAAACCGCATGACGCCCCTTGCTTCCCGTATCGCCGCATGTCTGGCTTTGTTTTGCCTGAGTGCCTGTGCCGGAGGTTCCGATATGCAGGACGCTTCCGTGTCGGGCAAACGCCTTTCCGTTTTGAGCTACGGCGAAAACAATATTCCGAGCAACGATGATTTGAAAAAAATCATCGAATTGCCCGAACCCGTACACTTAACCGAATGGAAACAAGCGGGCGGATTGCCTCATCACGCGATGCAAAACCCCTATATTCCCGCCAGAATCGTTGAAGCATGGCGCGAAAATATCGGAACCGGAAGCAGCGATGACGATTTGCTGATCGCAGAACCCGTCGGCGAAAACGGCGTCATCTATACCATAGATTCCAGAGCAAAAATTACCGCTTTTGCCGTCAGAAACGGCCGAAAACTGTGGAGCGTTTCCCCCTTAAAAAGAAAAGAAGCTTCGGGCGTCAGCGTTTTGGGCGCAGGTTTGGCTTTGGATAACGGTATGCTTTTCGCCTCAACGGGCGCCGGCTATGTCGTGGCTTTGGACGCGAAAAACGGGCGCGAAATTTGGCGCACGCGATTGACTTCCCCCGTCCGTTCCGCTCCTGCCGTCTATGGCGGACGTCTTTATGTCCTGACCTCGGACAACAAGCTGGTCGCTTTGGCAGAAGATGACGGACGCATTTTATGGCAGCATTACGCTTTTCTGGAATCCGTTTCTTTTCTGGGCAAAGCGGCTCCCGCCCTTAACGACGGCATCGGCGTTGCCGTCTTTGCCTCCGGCGAAGTGCTGGCATTCAGACCTGAAAACGGCAGCATTTTATGGTCCGAAGCGTTGGGCGCAGCAAAAACAAACGATGCCGCCGCCGAAATCAACGATATCCGCGCAAGACCCGTCATCTATAACGACAAAGTCTTTGTCATTACCAGCGGAGGATTGCTTTCCGCTTTGGACATAAAGACCGGTGGCGCCGTATGGGAACGCGAAATCGCAGGCATTAATCAACCGTGGTTGGCGGGAAACACTCTGTACGTCATGTCAGCCGAGGGCGAATTAAACGCTTTGGAAGCCGATACGGGAAAAATCCTGTGGCAAAACAGTCTGGCTAAATGGAAAGACCCCGAAACCAAAAAAGAACGTTTGTTGTGGACGGGCCCCGTCATGGCAGGCAATCGTCTGCTTTTGACGAATTCGGACGGAAAAGCCGTCGCCGTCGCGCCTCAAACGGGCACCATCATCGGATGGGACGACATTGACGAATCAGGGACTCTGCCCCCCGTCGTCATCAACGATACTTTATTCTTTCTGACACATAACGCAAACTTGGCGGCATTCAGATAATGACAGCAGTAATTTCTTTGGTCGGACGCACGAACGTCGGAAAATCGACTTTGTTTAACCGCCTGACGGGGCGTAAAAAAGCTTTGGTGCATGACAGACCGGGCGTAACCCGCGACCGAAGGGAAGGCGACGCCGTTTTGTATAAATGTCCCTTTACCGTCATTGATACCGCCGGGTTGGAACATACGGGCGAACTGGCCGCGTCAATGTGGAAACAGACTCAAAAAGCGTTGGAAGCTTCGGATGCCGTCGTATTTATCGTTGATGTGCGCTCGGGCGTAACGCCTTTGGATAAAAAAGCGGCTCAAACGCTGCGCAAAGTCGGAAAGCCCGTCATTTTGGCGGCAAATAAAGCCGAAGGGCGCGATTTCGCCATGCACGACCTGTACGCGTTGGGCTTTGGCGAACCCGTATTGATTTCCGCCGAACACGGATTGGGCATGGGCAATTTGTTTGAAGCCCTGTCTCCTTATATCCGCCCCGAAAAAAGCGAAGAAGACAACGAAAGTCCGAAAAAACACGAGCGCAAACGCAAAAATAAAGACGACGTCATTGATCTGAACGACGAAACCGTTGAAGAAGAAAACCTTGAAAACCGCATTATCGACGTTGCCATCGTGGGACGCCCGAACGTCGGAAAATCGACGTTGGTCAATCGCCTGCTGGGTGAAGACCGTATGCTGACGGGACCTTTGGCGGGGCTGACACGGGATTCCATTTCCATAAACTGGGAATACAAAGGGCGCAAAATGCGCTTAACCGACACGGCGGGACTGCGCAAACATTCAAAAGTCGAAGACGATTTGGAACGTTTGTCCGCCGCCGATACGAAACGTGCCGCCTTTTTGGCTCAGGTCGTCATTTTGGTATTGGACGCCGACGCCATTTTGGACAAGCAGGATTTGACCATTGCCCGCCAAGTCTTTGACGAAGGGCGCGCGCTGATTATCGCCGTCAACAAATGGGACGCCGTCAAAGATAAAAAAGAAGCTCTGAACCGTTTAAACGAACGTTTGGAAACGTCTTTGACACAGGTCAAGGGATTAAAAACCGTTACCGTTTCGGCACGGACGGGCGAAGGATTGGACAAACTGATGCAGGCGGTATTGGATGTGTATGCCGTTTGGAACACCCGCATTTCGACGGGAAAGCTGAACCGTTGGTTGACGGCGATGACGGAAAATACGCCGCCGCCTTTATCGGCGACCAAACGCCCGATCCCGTTAAAGTACATTACGCAAATTAAAACGCGCCCGCCGACATTTGCTTTGTTTTCCAGCAATCCCGAAAAGCTGCCGGAATCTTATTTGCGTTATTTGATGCGCGGGATGGCGCGCGATTTGAAAATGGAAGGTGTGCCCATACGCGTTTTGATGCGCAAGGCAAAGAACCCGTACGCAAAATAAAAAATTTACCGAATAAAAAAGCTTACCAAATATGCAGGGAACGTTCTTCTTCGTCGGACAGACGGCGCACCGTTTCGCAATAATCGCACCAGCTTTCCATGGATTCGCCCAACAGGCGGCGGATTAAATCATTAATGGTTTCGCCGTTTTCGACGGCTTGGGTTTCCAGTTGGGAATATAAAGGATCGTCCAACTTTAACGAAACGATTTTTGTTTTTCGGATATCCGCCGTCATATTTTTGCCCTTTCCTTTAACTCTGTTTTAAGTCTTTAAAGGCTATGTTTCGATTCTGTTCTCTTATTTATTAAAAAACAGTAACCTTTAATTTAAAAAGTGTCGGAAATGACGGCAAAGAAAACGCGAGCCTCTCAAAAACGCCAAAAATCCGCCGAGTCGAAGAGTAAAACAAAACAAAAGGCAAAGGCAAGAAAAAAACTTGTTTTTTTTGAGTCGTTTTTTCGAATCCCGCCGAAAAAGCCGATTTTCCGATTCGTTTTTTTGTGCGGCATCTTATGTTTTTGCGCTTTAAGCGGCTTTGTCGGATACTGCTATTTCACGTTGCCCGACATGGCTGCCGCCGCAATAACCCGCCCGCCGAAAATTACTTTGACGGCCGCCGACGGCACCCATATCGCCACTTACGGTTCGCAATACGGCAGACCCGTCGTTCTCAGCGAACTGCCCCCTCACGTCTATCAGGCGGTCATCGCCATTGAAGACCGCCGATTTTATTCTCATTTCGGCATCGACCCGAGATCCGTGGCTCGCGCGGTAATCACAAACGTTCTAAAAAAACGGAAAGCCCAAGGTGCCAGCACGATTACTCAGCAGGTTGCCAAAAACCTCTTTCTGACCAACGAAAAAACGTTTACGCGAAAAGTCCGCGAATTGCTTTTGGCTTTCAAGCTGGAACACCTGCTGACAAAAGACCAAATCCTGACCATCTATTTAAACCGCGTTTATCTGGGGGCGGGCACTTACGGCATTAACGCCGCCGCCCGAAAATATTACGGCATCGACGCCAAAGACCTGAACCTTTATCAGTCCGCGGTCATTGCGGGATTACTCAAAGCACCGACACGCTATAATCCTTTGGCTCATCCCGAAGCCTCTTACAAGCGTGCCCGCCTCGTTTTGGCAGCAATGGCGCAATCAGGATTCATTTCTGCCAGAAAAGGCTTAAATGCCGCCGAAAGCGGTGCCAAAGCGGGACAGCATAAGAACAAGGCGTTCCTTTATTTCGCCGACTGGGTCGCCGAAGAACTTGACGCTTATCTGGGCAGCATTTCCCAAGACGTTACCGTCATTACGACCCTGTCGCCAAAAATACAAAAAGAAACGGACAAAGCATTAAAAGACGCCTTATCCTCGCAGGAAGCCGCCGAAAAACAAGTATCGCAAGGAGCCGCCGTCGTTATGGATCGCGACGGCGCCGTTCTGGCAATGAACGGAGGACGCGATTACGGACAAAGCCAATTTAACCGTGCCGTCGAAGCCAAACGGCAAATCGGGTCAACCGTAAAACCTTTTGTTTATCTGGCTGCGTTTGAAAACGGGGCTTCACCGAACGACATCGTTTCCGACACTCCCGTCAGTTACGGCGGTTGGACTCCCAAAAATTTCGGAAACACCTATTACGGCGACATTACGTTAAGTGAAGCCTTAATTCGTTCCGTCAATACGGTTGCCGTCAAAACCGCCGTTAAAACGGGCGTTTCACGCGTTTTAAAAACGGCTCGGAAATTCAGAGCCGTCACCAAAGACTGCGAACCCAATGCCGCCATCGCTTTGGGCGTTTGCCAAACGCGTCTGATCGATCTGGTTTCGGCTTATGCGGCGCTGGGCAACGGCGGATACGGCGTAACGCCTTACGGCATTACGGAAATTATCGGTGCGGACGGCACAATATTGTACCAGCGTTCTTCCGAAGGGCGTTCCAGATTGACCAATCCGAAATATCTGGCGGACTTGGATGCCGTCTTATTTGACGTTATTTTGCGCGGCACGGGAAAAAGAGCCAACCCCGGAATTCCCGCCAAAGGAAAATCCGGCACGACCCAAAACTATCGCGACGCCTGGTTTGTCGGATATACCGACGATGTCGCCCTGGGCGTATGGCTGGGCAACGACGACGAAACGCCGACAAACGGCGTGACCGGGGGCGGATTGCCTGCCGAAATTTGGAAAAACATCGTTAAAAATATTTCTTATTCGGGATGATAGCGCGGATATTTTCCCTGCAAAATATCGTCTATTGACGACAAATCCTTGTTAAACAGGCTGCGGTAAATCCAATAATTCGCCATGACTTTTTTAACGAATCCCCGCGTTTCCCGAGACGGTATCCCTTCGACGAACATCAACGGGTCATTAACGAAATCTTTTCGTTTTTGCCAACGCACGCTGTTGCGCGGACCGCAGTTGTATGCCGCAATCGCCATCAGCAAATTGCCGTTAATCGCTTTATTGTTCAGCAACGTGCGCACCAACTCCTGCCCCAACATCAGATTATAGGGAATACGGTGCAAACGGCTGAGCTGATAACGTTTTCCCAAACGTTTTGCCATCAGTCTTGCCGTCGACGGCATCAGCTGCATAACGCCGCGCGCTCCGGCTTTGCTGAACGCCCTGTTTTTAAAACAGGATTCTTGGCGCACAAAAGCATAGATCAACGCCCGATCCACCTGCCAACCGTTGGAAGGCGTCCAGTTCGGATAAGGATAAAGCGCACTGTCGCCGTCGGGCGTTTCGATTTCGCCGCTTAATCCCGTCAGACGAACTGCCAAATCTGGATATTCTTCTATGGTTTCGGCGTACGCGATCAACTGTTTGCGCAACGATTTCTTTTCCGCGTACAGCTTAATCAGTTCTTTTTCCGCGGCATCCATCTGACCGATCTGTATCAAAGCCGCCGCGCGTTTGCCGCCTTTTTGTTCCAGAACCGCCGCCGTATCAACCTTTTCGACTTCGGGACGTTTCCACGAATGCCCGATCGACCATCCCAAAGCGCGCTGAGCCAACAAACCGTAAAACGAACGCGGAGACGATAACGCCGCCTGACGCAAATATTCGTTGACCTCATAATATTTGTCGTTTTTCATCAAAGCCCGCGTCGCCCAGTATGCTCCGGCAGACTTTAACGTCGGTATCGATTTCGGATGGTTTGCTACTTTTTTAAAATTGATTTCGGCGTTTTCATAATCTTTCAATCGCCACGCCACAATTCCCGCGACCCACGGCGCCAAAGGATTGCGCTTTGCCGAACGGGAAAGAGGTTCTTGAATCGTTTCCCACGCCTTTTCGTCTTCAAGGTCTATAAAGTAAGCAAAAGCCAAAGCCGTCAACGCATCATCCCTGTCATTGCGGCTCAGGTATTTTTTCACGTGCTTTTCATTTAAATGAAGCTTTGCCGCCAACGTTTTGCCGTTACGTATCGCCGCCGAAAACATCAGCATTGACCAACGGACTTTTTTGCGATGTTCTTTGGGAACATAGCGTACGTACTTGAATAAAACCAAATCTATCGGGTCGGCAATGCGCATTGACGTGCAGGATCCAGCCGACATATGCGCGGCGGGGTCGGTCGGTCGGTTGCGCGGGCGGCGCACGTGCATGCGTTGCGCTCGGTCGTAAATTTCCGCCGCCGGCGGCAAATCCGCATATTTTTTCAGCCAGACTTCAATTTGTTTTTTGGGAATCTCGGAATCTTTTTTGGTATCAAAAATTTCCGCCTGAACGTATCCCATCAGCAGATCGTCTTGAAGCAAAGGAAATAACTTTTCCGCTTCGGCAATCTCGCCGTCGTCAATGTAGTTAAAAATACGGGTATAAAGTTCGGCATCCGCCGCGGACAAAGGTCCCGAACTTTGTTCGGTTTCTTCTATCGGCAAAGGGGGAATCAGAGTTATCGTTTCCTGCGCCGAAACGTTTTTTGCCCCCGCCCAAACGAACGGAAGCAAAAAAACAAAAAGCTTAAACCAACGAAACGGCACCGGAAAACCTGTATTTTACTTTTGAATAATCAGCTTTTCGCACGCTTCTTTAGCAACCTGTCCGATACGGCAGGTTTGTACCGTCATTTTGGGCTTTGCCCGCATGACCTCACAATTATCTTCGTAAGACGCTGAGCCGGAAACTATGTTTTCTTTGGGTTTAACTCTTCTGTATTCCTCTGTTACCTTCTTCCCCATCCACTGATAAAGCAAAACAAGACGTTCTATCTCCGTGTCGGTTTTATTTTGTAAAACAGATTTGTAGCTGCAGATGGTATGGCGCCCGACTTTGTCGGTTGAAAAGTCCGTAATATATACCCATACCTCGCCCTTTGGCATGACGGGACCTTTGGGTTCTGCCGCCGCCTGAGCGGACTGTTGAGCTTCTTTGCCCGTTTTCTGCTCAGCTCCTTTTGTCTGTTCGGCTTCTTTGGCTCTGCGCTGTTGCACCATGTTAAAATAAGCGTTGCCGCCCGTTGAAGCCGGCTGTTCGGAAGCCCCCTCTTGCGCCGTTTTGTCCCCGCTTTTGGCATCCATGGCCTCAAACGACGGCAGATCCTCTTCCCCCGTATCCTGAACGGGTTGATTGCGCGGACGATACAGGTTTGAACGCGTCTGTGCCGCCGTCGCCCTTGACGGAGC
>HF994932.1:70865-98598 GCA_000434295.1 Acetobacter sp. CAG:977
GTCGCCCTTGACGGAGCCGCCGCAGGACGAGCCTGTTGTTGCGCGGCGGGTTTCGCCGCCGATGGCGTTGACGAAGACTTCGTCGTATATTGTGCCTTTGCGGGGTTGCCGAACGTTAACAGAGACACCGCAACGACAAATGCTACAAAAAATTGGCGCATGAGTTTTCCTCTAATAAAAATTTCTGTTTTAGTTTATCCTAATTTATCTTTTTCATATATAAAAAAATACAGCACGGTCTTTTTTGACGGAGGATATCCATGAAACGTTACTTTTTTTGCGGAATCGGCGGCAGCGGCATGAGCGCTTTGGCCGTCGCGATAAAAGGAAACGATATCGAAATCAGAGGTTCGGACAGGTCTTTGGATCAGGGGAAAACTCCCGAAAAATTCGAAACGCTGAGAAAACAGGGAATCACCCTGTTTCCCCAAGACGGATCGGGAATTGACGAAAATACAGACTTACTGGTCGTTTCTTCCGCCGTTGAAGAAACAATCCCCGATGTCATCAAAGCCCGCTCCTTAAACATCCCCATCAAAAAACGCGCCGAAGTTTTGGCAGAACTTTTACACCGCCATAACGGCATCGCCGTTGCGGGAACCAGCGGGAAAACCACAACCACGGGCATGACGGGACATATCTTGAAATCCTGCGGACTTGACCCGACCGTCATTAACGGCGGCATTATGCTGAATTATCCGCAATCTGCGGGATTAGGCAACGTTTTGACGGGAAACGGTTCTTTTTGCGTTATCGAAGCCGATGAAAGCGACGGTTCCATCGCTTTATATTCCCCCGCCGTCGCTTTGGTAAATTCCATTACGCTTGATCACAAACCCGTAGAAGAATTGCGCCCCTTGTTCGCCGATTTCGTCGCAAGAGCTTCCGTCGGTGCCGTATTAAATGCGGATTGCCCAGAAACCGCCGCGTTAAAGGATAAAAATCAAAACGTCATGACTTATTCCATCCGCGGCGCCGACGCCGATTTAAAAGCCGAAAATCTGACGCCCACGCAAACGGGGATTTCTTTCGTGCTGGACGGCGAAAAAATCAATCTGTTGTTGCCCGGACATCACAACGTATCAAATGCTCTGGCTGCCCTCAGCGCCGCCGAAATGATCGGCATTCCCAGAAGTGATGCCGTTCGGGCTTTGGAAACGTTTAAAGGCATTCACCGCCGCACGGAAATCGTCGGAACAACACCGAAACAGATTACCGTCATTGACGATTTCGCTCATAATCCCGAAAAGATTGCCGCTTCGCTTGAAGCTTTAAAAGAGCACGAAGGACGTTTGATTATTATTTATCAGCCGCACGGATTCGGACCTACCCGTATGATGAGGCGCGAAATCGTCGAAGCCTTTAACAACGGCATGAGCATGGACGACACGCTGATTATGCCCGAAATTTATTATGCGGGCGGTACCGCCGCAAAAGACATTTCCTCCGCCGACCTGATCAAAGATCTGGAACGCACGGGGAAACGGGTTCATTTCATTCCCGATCGTGCGAAAATCATTCATCTGGTTAAATCATTGGCGCAAAAAGGCGACCGCATCGTCGTAATGGGCGCCAGAGACGACACGTTAAGCGATTTCGCCCGCGACATTTTAAAGGCCGTTTCATGATTCGCCCCGTATTAAAAAAATCGAACCCGACAGTCGGAATCGTTACGCCCGCTTCCGCCGTTGAAGAAAGCCTGCTTCATGCCGCTTTGCCCGCCATGGAAAGAAAAGGCTGGCACGTCAGATTGGGAAAAAACGTTTATAAACGAAACCGTTTCTGCGCGGGAACCGACAAAGAACGCGCCGATGATTTGCACGAATTTTTCAAAGACGAAAATATCGATATGATTATCGCGGCGCGCGGCGGATACGGTACGGCGCGACTGTTGCCGATTATTGATTTCGGTTTGATTGCCGCTCATCCGAAACCCTTTGTCGGGCTGAGCGACACGACCGCTTTTCAAAATGCTTTGTTAAAAAAATGTAATATTGTTACATTTTCTGGTTTCGTCCCCGCCTGCGACATTCTGGACGGACGTTTCATGCCCGTAACGGAAGCATCACTGGATGATGTTTTATCCGGAAAAGAACAACGTTTTTCGGGTGATTCCCTGTATTCGGGAACCGCCGAAGGCATGCTTGCCGGCGGATGTTTGACGTTAATGGAAACGTTAATCGGAACACCTTTCTTTCCGGATTTAAACGGCGCCGTTTTGTTGTTGGAAGATGTCGGCGAAGACCCCTATCGCATTGACAGGATGATGACTCACCTGTTTTTGGCAGGCGCTTTTGACGGGCTGACAGGCATCGTTTTCGGAGAATTTTTCCGCTGTTCGCCGAAAGACAAAAACGACGGAACCGTTGACGACGTTCTTGAAGAATGGGCTGATAAATTAAAAATCCCCGCCCTTAAAAACATCATCTACGGGCACCAGCCGAACCATTGTGTGGTTCCTTTGGGCGGCGTTGCCAAAATTGAAAATTCAACTCTTATCGTTTCTTAAAACAAAGGCTTTGTCATGACGGCAGAATTGCTTGCCCCCGCGGGGGATATCGAATCGGGTTTCGCGGCTTTTGAATACGGCGCCGACGCCGTGTATCTGGGGTTGGGACAATTTTCCGCCCGCGCCGAAGCGACAAACTTTACTCCCGCAGAATTAAATGCACTGTGCGGTTTTGCCCGCACCGCAAACAAAAAAGTTCTGGTCGCCGTCAATACGGTCATTTTTGATTCCGAACTGCCCGCCCTGATCGAAACGCTGAGCGACGTCAGCGACGCCAAAGCCGACGGCGTTATCGTGCAGGATTGGGGTGTCGCCCGCATCGTTAAAAAGTATTTTCCCCGATTGCGCCTGCACGCCAGCACACAAATGGCGGTTCACAACAAACAAGGTGTCGAAGCCTTGCGCGATTTCGGGTTCAAACGCGTCGTTCTGGCCAGAGAAACGTCTTTGGAAGAAATTAAACGTATCAAAAAAGACGTCCCCGGCATCGAAATCGAAACCTTTATCCACGGAGCATTGTGCTATTGTTACAGCGGACTGTGCACTTTTTCGGCAACATACACGGGGCGAAGCGCAAACCGCGGGAAATGCGTCTATCCCTGCCGCGAAGAATTTTTGATTGAAGGATTGAAAAAGCACCCCTTCTCCATGAAAGATTTGGCATTAGGCGAAAATGTTCGAGAACTGGTCAACGCGGGCGTCAATGCTTTGAAAATAGAAGGACGCAAAAAAAGCCCCCTCTATGTCGCCGCCGTAACGGACTATTACCGTTCCGTTTTGGACGGGGAAACAAACCGCGACGTTTTAAATGAAAAGCTGAATAACATCCGTTGCATTTTCAGCCGCCCGACGACAAAGCTTTATCTGGGCGGCATAAAAAACAGGGCGGAACCCGTCGACCCCGATATCGTCGGGCACCGCGGGCTGATTTTGGGGAACATCGAACGCATCGTTACCGTCAATTCAAAGCGTGCCGTCCGTTTCAAAACCGCCCGACCGATTTCCAGATACGACGGCATTCAAATCGACACGGAACACCGCGAACGACCGTTCGGTTTTTCCGCCGAACGGCTGATCGTTTCCAAAAAAGACGTCTTTGAAGCCAAAGCGGGACAAACCGTCGATGCCGTTTTGCCGGACGCCGCCCCGTATTTAAAAGAAGGTGCTCCCGTCTATTTGGCGTCTTCCTCCGCCGTCAAAAAAGCGTATCCCTTAAAAAAAATCAAATATTCGGATTTTGATCAAAAATCCCCCGTCGATGTTGTCTTGTACGTCAATTCGGACGGAATTTGCGCCGCGTGGAACGATGTTTGCGTCAAAGCGGCAATGACGCTGTCGCCCGCAAAAAACATTTCGGAAATTGAAAAAAGCATTCGTGCCGCTTTTGAAAAAACGGGCGGAACGGCTCTTGAGCTTTGTTCGTTAAAAATTGAAAACCCCGAAAACCTGTTCGTTCCGATTTCGGCATTGAACGCTTTGAGGCGCGAATTCTATGAAAAAGTTTCAGACGCCTTAAATGAAACCCGCCTTAAAAACAGACTGAAGCTCAAACAGGAAATCCTGAGCAACGAACAGATCCCCGAAACAAACGTACCTTCCGAACCGTCTTATGTAATAAAAACGGACGACCCGACGATTTTTGACAATTTTACAAACGAGGATCTCGGCAAAATCAAAGAAGTCGTTTTTGATATTTCGGGCGACTTTTCAGCTTTGCCGTTCGATGTTTCGAAAATCCGTCTTTTCATGCCCGCCGTCGTGCGAAAAAACGAAGAAACCGCTTTGGAAAACGATTTTAAAAAAGCGTATGATGCCGGAATTCGCCGTTTTGAAATCGCAAATGTTTGGGGATTAAGTCTTTTAAAAAAACATCCCGACTGCAATTTCGCCTTTGATTGGGAAATCTATGCCGCAAACATTCCCGCCGCAAAGACATTATCCGAATTTTCCGACGGATATTTTACCGTTTGCACGGAAACGGACGTTCCTGAAAAACTGTACGCCGCTTTTCCCGAAAAAGCGTTGGCCGTCATTTATCAGGATATGCCGTTATTCGTTTCGGAAACCTGTCCGCGTGCCGCCGCCCACGGAAAGTGCCTGAATTGCGGCAGAAATTATCAGGAAATCATTTCTTCGCGATACGGAAAATTCCTGTCGGTTGCCAAAAACTGCCGCCAGTTTTTGTTAAACGAAAAGCCTGTCATCAGGAAAAACGAAGCCGTAAAAGCCGGCGCAAAACTGATGCGTCTGGATTTCGTTTACAGGAAAACGACGCCTGAAAAAGCGTTGGAAATTTTCAGGCGTTTATCGGCATAGACACCGTAACACGGTTACGCCCGTTTTCTTTTGACTTATGAAGGGCGTTTTCCGCCTGTTTCATCAAAGAAGAAAGATCAACGGGGCGCAACGGATCGTAAACGCAAGCCCCGACGCTGACCGTAACGCGGGTTTCCTTTCCGTCAAAAGAAAGAGGCATGCGTTCGCACGCCATTCTCAAACGTTCGCCTGCCGCCAACACAGCCACCTGATTTGCTTCGGGCAAAACCGCCGCGAACCGTTCGCCTTCTATGCGGGCGAAACCGTCCGTCGGACGCAATGATCCGCGACATAAAGAAGAAAACGCTTTTAACACGGCGTCTCCGCCCGACTGTCCCAGCACGGCATTGATTTCTTTGAACCTGTCCAAATCAAACAACAAAAGCCCGAACGGCGTCTTTTTCCTTTGTGCGCGGGCGACTTCGCGTTCCGTAAATTCTTCAAAAGCCTTAACGTTCATGGCGCCCGTCAACAAATCCGCAGAAGCGGAATGTTTTAAGCTGTCTTCCAACGCCTTGCGCTTTGAAATATCCACAAAATCAAACAGCAAACAAGGTTCGTCCCCGTATTGCATCTTGACGCCCGACAGCAACACCCAAAACGGTTCGCCGTTCCTGACTTTTAATTTGGTTTCGACGTCTTTGGCGTATCCGTCGCGCATGATTGCCGAAAAAACGGCTTCCCTGTCTTTGGCATCAAAAAAGTCCATATAATCCGTTCGACCCAAAACCCCTTCGACGGGTTCTCCGTACGCGGCGGCGCCTTTTTTGTTCACGAACACGACTTCGCCGCCGCGGATTTTCACGACGACCATCGGTGTCAAAGAAGCGTCCATGATGGACTGAAGCAATTGTTCCTTCTTTTGCAGTTCCCGAGTCTTTTGTTCAACGATATGTTCCAGATTTTCGTTTAAATGCCGGTATTCCAAACTTTGAAATTCCAGATTAAACAACAAAGAAAACGTCCGAAGCGAAGATAAAACAATAGAAAACAATCGCGTCGCCGTTAATTCCGTTTTTGAACGGTAATCGTTAATGTCGTATTTTTCGATGACTTCGCGTTCGGGCGCCGCATCGGGCAATCCTGTTCGCAGAACCAAACGGATTAAACGATTGCCCATTTTTTCGCGAATCGTTTTGACCAAGTCCAGTCCGCTCGTCCTGTGTTCCATGACGACGTCGATCAAAGCCAACGCCGTATCCGGATTTTCGAAAAGAACCTGTTCCGCCTCGGAAGCGCTGTATGCGCTGATAAATTGGACGGAGCGCCCCTGAAATTTCATACGGGACAACGCCAGCTTTGTTACCTGATGCACTTCGGTCTGGTCGTCGACTATTAAAATTTTCCAAGCCGGCGCAAACGTTGACGCTGTTTCCTCTTCCTTGGCAAAGCCTATTTCTTCGCCGTCCGTATTGCTTTCCATCTGCGGCATTCTCCGATTGTCTTTTTTTGTTTGAGGTTCCCTGCTTCTTAGCTTATGATTAACTTTTATCAGGCAGTATAGCGTGATTGAAGCCATTAAGAAAGAACTTAAAAATGATAAAATGCCCGGTCAATCCTAACGATGTTTTTCAAAAAACCAGCGGCCTGCCCTCTAAGTGGGTCGTCGAAAGAATTATTGAATTTCCCGATATCCCACTGCACGTCCGGTTAAACGAACAGGGCGGAAACGAAAGAACCGTCACCGTTGCTTTGTCAACCTTGCTTGACCCGAAACAATGGAGGATGGTCAAATCCGCCGACGGAACAACGGTTGCAGATGAAAATTCTTAGAAAAAGGCGCCTTTCGGCGCCTTTTCTTATGACCAGCCGGGCAATCCGGGTTGACGTTCCGAATGTGATTCGCCTTTGTTAAGTTTTTTGCGAATAAACGGTGCCCGCAAACGGTAAGCATCCGGCATCCCCGACCCTAAAAGCGGGCGCAGATACATCCTGAACGCATCCGTAATATCGTTACCTTCCTTGGAAATAAATTCATCGGGCATGACGCGCGTTTTCGCCGCAACGGACGCCAAAGGCACCAAATCGTAATCGCAGGAATAAAATCCCGTACGACGAATTGCAACCGAACCGTCTTTGGTACCCCACATGGCAAATTGAACGGCTTTTTCACCGACTTCACGGGCTTCTCTTTGATCAACGTCGGAAACGCACCCCACGAACGAACGTTGCATATAGCCCAGCGTATCGGCTCGGACACGTGCAATGCCCAGTTTTTCCTTTAAAAACAGTGCCAAACTGTCTCCCAAAGCGCCGGAACCGGACAGCTGTATGTTCCCGTGTGCGTCACGATCGCGACAGTTCGTCAAATGCGTAATCATCGGTTCGCCCGAAGAATCGTGAATGCCTTCGCTGACCGCGATAACGCACCTGTCATAACGTTCGTAGACCTGTTTTACGTCGTGAGCAAAGCGATCAAGATTAAATTCGCGTTCGGGCATATAAATCAGATGAGGTCCGTCATCGGGAAATTTTTTACCCATCGCCGCGGCTCCCGTTAAAAAACCGGCATGCCGCCCCATCACGACGGCGATAACCGTCCCGCCCAACGCCCAGCTGTCGCGGTTCAAGCCGATAAAAGACTGAGAAACGTACCGCGCCGCAGAAGGATAGCCGGGGCAATGGTCGTTGCACATCAAATCGTTGTCTATGGTCTTCGGAATGTGAATACAGCGTAATTTGTAATTCGCTTTTTTCGATTCTTCGCTGACGATGCGGATGGTATCGGCAGAATCGTTGCCGCCGATATAAAGAAAATATCTGATATCGTGCGCCTGCATGACTTTCAGCATTTCCTGACAGTATTTCAAATCGGGTTTGTCCCGTGTCGTCCCCAACGCCGAAGACGGCGTATTGGCAACCATTTCCAAATTATGCGACGTTTCGCCCGACAAATTGACCAAATCTTCGTTCACAATGCCGCGTACGCCGTGAACCGCACCGTAGACCAAATCCACACGGTTGAATTTGCGCGCTTCCAACACAACGCCGACCAAAGACTGATTGATAACCGCCGTCGGACCGCCGCCTTGCGCGACAAGAAGCTTGCCTTGCATTTTTTCGTATGTCATCGAAAGTCCTCCCGAAAATATCCCTTTACTTACAGTGTCCCATATACAAAAATTTTCGTCAAATCGGGGTCGGGCTATCTTCGTTTGTTAGGTTTTTATGAACCTTTTAACGTTATTCTGGTGTTTGTTCGGACTTAACTGTTTCGGGAAAAGATCATGAAGCTTGCCTGTGCCGTGTTTTTATCGTTTTTTTGTGTTTGCGTTCAGGTTTGCGCCCAAGGGACGGAAACGGAAACCGAAGCCGAAAAATTGGGTTCGGTCGCCGGCGCCGCACAAGCCTGTAAAGCCTATAAAGACGTCTTTACCTATGAAGAAATCGCCAGCCGTCTGATCGCTTCGATGGCCGCCAGCGAAGACGCCGAAAAAATCATGATGAAAGAATACGTCGACGCCAAAGCCAGAAGCTATATCCAACAAAGAACCCAAAACAGAATCCCCTGCGGACAGCTGATTAACACTTTTGTTAAGATGCCCATCTTTAAATTCGAACTGTATTCCGACGGCACTCTTAAAACTCCCGAAGGAAAATTCATTTATCCGAGAGGGCAAAAAGGATTTCAAAAAGGGGCTTACAGAACTTATCCGGCTCCTCCCCGCCCGCAACAGCTTCCGCCGCCGATGCCGTCCCAGAATGTTCCCCAAAACCAAGCGCCGATGCCCTACTATCAGGATCCCGCCATGAACGGGTTGCCTTATCCCCCGCCGCCGCCAAAAAATACAAACTCCGCCTTTAAAACACCGAAAAGCGGCTTTAGGACTCCGCCTTCCGCCGCTTTGAAAAAATAAATATCATTCGTCGTCTTTGTCGCGGGGAATTCCGACCGCATCCGCGCCTGTCATTAAAGAAAACGGCGGATATAAGTTCAGCTTTTCCGCCGCCGTCATATTGACGACAAACAACGGGCGTTGCGGCGGCTCAATCGGAATGTCGTAAGCGGAGAGACCTTCCCATAATATTTTGGACGCTTTTTGTCCCGCCAGCTGTCCCACGTTATAATAACGGTGCACAAACGCAAATAACGCATCTCCCGAACGAACGGCGCCTTCCGACGCCGATAAAACGGGAATGCCGTATGCCGATGCCGCGTCCGACAGCATACGGCGGTGTTCGTTCATAAACGCGTCCGTGCCAAGGTATATCAAATCAGCCTTTTGACTTGCCAATTCGTCCGTCAAATCAAAAATCTTTGACGCATCGGGTTTCCCGTCTTTTAACGGAAGGGGGCGATCAACGACTTCAAAACCCATCAGCGGCGCAATCTTTTTAATTTGTTCCACCGTAACAACCGAATTCGTTTCCGACGAATTGTAAATAATACCCAAACGCTTAAACGCGATAAACTGACGAGCCAGCTGAAGCTGTTCCGAAACGGGAACCAAATGAACGGCTCCCGTTATATTGCGGCCTTGCGTAACCAAACCTGAAACCAGTCCGCTTTCCACCGGCTGAGACACGACCATAAAAACCGCGGGAACGGAACGGACATAACGATCCGACAAAGAATCCCGTTCGCTGCCCAGCATTTCCAACGTCGCAAGCGTGCCCCACGTTACCAGCAAATCGGGATGCGTTTCTCGGACTTCTTTAACAAAATCGCGCAGTTTTGATTTATCTTTTGCCGCATCGCGAACGGACACTTCGACGGGCAGACGAACCGTTTTTAAATAATCCTGAAAACCCCGGCAAGCTTCTTCGCAACCGTCCCATAAAACCATATATACTTTTTTCAAAGGAACGGATAAATCCGTTTCCGCGCAATAAACTTCCTTCGGCAAAGACATTAAAACAGCCGATATCGCCAAAAATTTAAAATATTTTATCACGCACAAACCTTTCCATAACTCCGATTTGCACCCAACCTTCGGTCTTGGCGCCGAATCGTACCGGCTCGGCCGTATTTAAAAATCCTTCACGCAACGAAACCTTGCCCGTCGAAGCATCCGATTCAAAAGCCTGAACCGCCGATCCGGACTCATAAAGGACTCGTCCCGATTTGTCCGTCAATAAAATAAACAAAATTTCCGGATTTTCCTGTCTGACGGTGTCTAAATACGTTTCCACAAAATGAAGCGATTTAAACGGCATCCCGTTCTTTATCGCCAAAGAAACACGAGAAGAAATAATTCCCGCAATAACTTTCGTTTTTGAGGAAATTTCCGATTTCAAAACATCTTCAAAAGCGCGAAACGTCGAATTTCCCGCTATCGGAATTGCCGCCGCCGCACATATAAACAACAAAACAAATGCCGACTTGCGATACGTCGCTTTATTCATAAAAGAAAGTTTCCGATACGACGGCAATATATGCAATATGTAAAAAATCAAAACAAAAAGAACGCCGCCGATACAAAATGCGCCTGCCCGACCGACGGCCGTTTCCATCATCCGCTGACGCACGTCTTCGTATTCTTCGGCTTTATATTCTATAACCGCGCACCCTGCTTTTTCCCCGAAAGCATTCACAATCGGTACCCCGTAGGCGTCTCCGCTTTCTTCTTTGTCAACAAACATATCGTCTGCCGGTCCGCATTTTTCATACCATCGGGCATAAACGGTATTTCCCGTTCGCGCCGCATCGGTTCCGAATAAAATCTTTCCCGTCGAAAAATCAAAAACCGAAATCGACAAAATATCGCCGTCCGTCGCCTGATACGGCACAAGAATCTCTGCCCCGCCTTTTAAGGCGGACAATCCCTCGCCTTTGTCCATTTTAATTTGAAGCGTCTTGCGCACTTCGGACAACAACGCGCGAATACGGCTTTCTCGCAAAGAAACCGCCGCTTCGTCATACGCCGAAAAACAAATCCCCGTAAAAGCAAATGCGGCCGCACACCACAAAAATACGCCTAAAACAGCATGGCTGAAACGCAGATGTCGCATTTGCAAAAATCCCGAAATTCAAAAATAAAACGTTATTATTTCCGTTTTTGCACAAAAGGTCAAAGCTTTAGAACGCGGGGAATGCGGATTTCAAACAAACTGCCTTTTTTATCCGTTTCTCTTAATTGAACCGTCCCTTTTAAATGTTCGCAAACCATCCGTTTAACAGCGAACAGCCCCAATCCCGAACCGTTCTTTAATGATGAATAAAACGGTTCAAAAATCCTTTCCGCGCGCGACGGTTCAATCCCCGTGCCGTCGTCCGCATACGTCAAAACGATATTTTCTCCCGACTGTTCGGCGCAAATCGATATGTGCCCCGCCCGACCGTCGGGAAAGGCGTGAAGCAACGAATTAAACACCAAATTGATGATCGCCAAAGACAATGCTCCCGGACAGCTGACCATTTCTATGCCGTCGGGGCAAGACAGAGTGATGGTATGAGGCGTCTTTTTTAAACGCGGCGTCAGGCTGAAAATGATTTCTTCCAGATAGTCTTTCAGCATAAAAGGGCGAATGTCGCGTCGGGAACGGTCAACCGCCACTTTTTTAAATGCCGAAACCAAATCCGCCGTTTGTTTAAAGTTGACGGACAAAAGCTTTGACGTTTCTGCCGCTTCGGTGAAAAAGCGTTCAAGATCCGATTTTTTCAGCGTCCCGTTTTTCAGGCTTTCCGCCGCTTCGGCAATCCGCGTTTCCAGAACGGACGCCGCCGTTACCCCTATGCCCGTCAGATTGTTGACTTCGTGCATAAAGCTCGCCGTTAAAGAACTGACCAGATTATCGTTTTGAAGCTGAACGTTTAATTCTTCCAAACGGTGAATCTTTTCCTCGAGGGCTTCAATTTGTTTTTCCATCCTTATCCTTTCGGGTACAACGGCGGAACAGGGTCTTCACTCCCTTGAACATCCGTGCGGCGATATTGTTTTGTCGCCGTAAACGCTTTCCAAAACGCAAAGCCGTTCCAATCGTGTTTTTCCTTAGAGTACAGGGCTTCGTTCAAATTTTCAATTTCAACGAAAAACCCGTCGTCCGCAAATTTCCCCGCCGCATCGGAAAGCGTCCGTACGGAGTCGTCTTTCCAAATCGTACGTGCCAACAAAAGCAGCGCGTCTTTGGCTTTTGCGGGATCGTTCGTCAGGCAGGCTTCTTTAAAAGCTTTGACGGCTTTTCTGCGCGACGCATCGTCTTTCTTTTGATTTTCTTCCCGCATTTTACCTCTGCGGGCAAAAGAAAGCAAACCCCACAGCAATGCCGTAAATCCGGCACCGCACAAAGCTCCGATACCTAAAAGCCCTTCCGCGGAATATTCGGATGCTGGCAAAACGGATGATACATAAGAAACGGGCGCCGTCCCAGAAGCAGAGTCTCGTGCGGGCTGAAGCGTTTCCGGTTTCGGCGTTGTTCCCGTCTGTTCAAAGCCGTCCGCTTTTAAAGAAGCCCCGCTCGCGTTTGCAGAAGCGGAAGCCTGAGAAGTCAACGGTTCCGAAACCGCCGCTTCGCCGCCGAACGCCGAGGGCGTAACCGTAATCAAACGCGACGGAAGCTTTGCCATTTTCATTATTTTTGTTTTCGTGTCAAACCACGGTATTTGGGCTTCTGGCAAAACAAGCGTCCCCGTCTTGGTCGGCATAAAAACGATCTGGCGCGTCTTAACGCCGACAATGCCGTCCTTGGTCGTCAAAGTTTTTGAATCCGTTTTTCCGGGATACTGGCGGTATCCGTTTCCGTCGGGAAACGACGGGTCGGGAATTTGGCTGTCTCTGACACCGTACGCCATGACCGTAACCGTACGCGTCAACGCATCGCCCATCGCGACCGTCGATTGAGGCGGAGTGACGTCTTCGGAAACGGAAACTTCCGTCGCGGGAAGCCAATCTTTGCCGACCGCCTCTTGCGGTTTGGGCAAAACGTTAAGCTTTAATGCTTTGGAACGCACAACGGCACTTTTGCGCCCGAATAAATCAGGCATCGAAAATCCGCCAAAGCCGCCGAAACTGCCAAAAAAATCGTCTCCTGCGGAAAAGGGATCTCTGGACGACGGATCCGATATGCTGCCTTGAAATGATGCGGGTTCCAAAATGATTTCTCCGCTTTTTTGCGGAAAAATCAAAAAACGGCTTTCCAACACGTTAAACGGTTCGCCGTTAATAACGGTTTGCGCGCGTTTTGTGTCGCCGAACGGCTCCACCGCAATACCGTCTCCCGACGGCGGCGTAATGACGCCGTCCAATACGGGAACCGAAGAATACAAACGTACCGTATAAACCGTTTGTTCCTGAACGTAAGGCGAAGGATTTTCGACTTCAGCCCTTAAAAACAAACGCTGTTTGTTCAATGCTTCGTTTTGTTTTCCGCCGTCGGAGGAACGCGGCGCATCGCCAGCGACAACCGTTATTTCTATGGGTTGCGTTTCCTGATTGCCCGCTTTGATCGGCGGAACGGTAATCTTTCCGGTTTTACGGGGGTACAGCGTCAAAATGATTTCGGAAAAGTTTTCCGCTTTGCCGTTCACATACGTTGATTTGTAACTGTTACGCTGTCCCGCTATGACAAAATCGCGTTCCAAGACGGAAAAATCAGGGGTTGAACCTTTGCCGTCCTGACGGATGTAAAGCTGAAACGCATCACCTTCCGATATCGTAGTCGGCGCCGCGTATCCGCTTAACTGCGCGTGCAACGGCGACCCCGCCGCCGTCATAAAAAACAGTAAAAATAATACGAACAAAGCTTTTTTCATTTTACCACATCCTTGTCCTGCGGGCGTTGCGCCGTCTGATCCGTTCGCGCAAAAGCCCCGACGGATCGTCGTCTATGACGCTCAGCCATTCTTTTTGTTGTTGTTTTTCTTTGTCCTCGGGCGTTTCCGTTCCCGATGCGGGGAAGCGTCCTTCCTGTTCTTTTTCGGCTTCTTTGTCATCGCGAGGCGATGACGCCGTCCCCGACGCGGGCTGTTCCCGTGAAGGTTCGGGATTTTCAGGGTTCTGCGACGATTGTGATGCCGAGGCGTTTTCTCGGGCAGTTTCATTCTTTTCGTTGTTGCCCTGTTCGCGTTCCTGATTTGCCGCCTGTTCGGAATTGCCGTTCCGATCATCGGAATTTTTTTCAGATGCGGACGATTGGTCGTTTTCTTCGCCGTTGTCGCGCGCATCCGAATTTTGGTCGCCTTTGCCGCCGTTATCTTTTTGATCTTGCTCGCCTTCTTGATTTCGGGCGGCTTCGTCCCCGCCGTTCGGTTGAGACTGCTGATTCTGATCGGACTCGTTTTGCTGTTGGTTCTGTTCCTGTTGATTCTGTTGCTGATTTTGCTGCTGTTGGTTCTGTTGCTGTTGTTGTTGATTCTGTTGTTGATTTTGTTGCTGGTTCTGCTGCTGTTGTTTTTTCAGCTCTTCTTCCAGATACTTTTTGTTAAAAGCGGCATCTTCGTGTTTCGGGTCAAGTTGCAAGGCTTTTTTATACGTTTCAATCGCTTGGGGAATCTGCCCCGCAAAAGCCTGAGCATTGCCCAGATTATACAACGTATCGGCATCCGCCGCCCCCGACAGCGTCTGAACCGCATCGGGGAATTGACCCGCCTTGTACTGAGCCGCCCCCTGCCATGCGGGATTGTCGTCGAAAACCGACGGATCCGTTGTGGCTTTGCCCGCCTGAATGTTCAAAGCTTCACGACGGTCGGGACGTTCGAAAACGTCTTGCCACGAAAACGCCCGTGCAGGCGTTGATAAAACGAAATAAAACAAAAAAACACCCAGCCAGCCGCGTCGGAACCCCAACGCCGCAAACGGCAGAATTAAAAGAGTCAGATAAATGCCGACATCTTTCCATGCATCGGCTTTTTGCATTTCTTCTTTCAAGTTTTTAAAATCGGGACGCCCGTCGGAACGAAGCGCAGACACCGCTTTGACATCGCCGTCATCCAAGCTCGCCCGACGGTATAACCCGCCGCCCGCCGCCGCAATGTCTTTAAATCCCTTTTCGCTTAACGCCGACAACAACGGTTTGCCGTTTCTGTCCGACAAAAACGTTCCGTCAGGCATTTGAACCGGAGCGCCTTGTTTCGTCCCAAGCCCCAAAACCGAAACGGAATAGCCTTCTTTTTCCAGTTTTTCGGCGGCTTTTACGGCGGACTTAAGCTTGTCGTCGCCGACAAAGCTGCCCAAAAGCACAATATTCCCGTCGGGCGATTTCGCCCCTTTCAAAAGCTCGCCCGCCTTTTCCAAAGCCAAAGCCGGATCGGGCGTACTGCCGCCCATCATGCCCGCCTGAACCGTCGGCAACACGTTTTCGATAACCTTGACGTCCGACGTCAACGGTACGGCGACAAACGGTTCGTTGTCATACAAAATCAACGCATATTGACCGCCGTCCGCATGCTTAAGAAAATCATACAGCTTAAACCGCGCGCGTGCCGTCCGAGACGGTTTTAAATCGGCAACGCTCATAAATCGGGAAATATCCCACAAAAAGACGGTGTCCGTCCCCTGTTTCAATACCGGCTGAGGCAACCGTTCCCACGCGGGGCCCGCCAATGCAAGCACCGCCAAAGACCATGACGCAACCGCCAAAAACAACGGGAAAAACCGTCCTTGCCGTTCGCTGCCCGCGACAAGCTGGCTGTTCAAAAGAAAACGGTCGCAAACCGCCCGCCACGCGCCGCCCGCCGTTTTACCGCGCGACATTAAAAACGGCAACAGCAAAAAAACAGAAAATCCCCATAACCATTCGGGACGCAAAAAATGAAACTCTGTCGTCATGCTCTGACCCTCCCCGCCAGCATTAAAAGCGCCCCCAAAACGCTCAAGGCAAATGCCGCCGCCAACGGATAGTAAAACAATTCTTTGACGGGACGAACGAAAACGTCGTCGTTCTTTACGGGTTCCAACGCGTCGATTTTGTCATAAATGCGTTGCAGTTGTTGTGTATCTTTCGCCCTGAAATATTCTCCGCCCGTCTTTTCGGCGATTTCTTTTAACGTCCGTTCGTCGATTTCTCCGTCTCTGGACATCTTGACCGCGCCAAACAGCCCCTGAACCAGCACGGAATCCGATCCCGCGCCGATCGTATAAACTTTTACGCCGGATTTCGCCGCGATTTCCGCCGCTTCCAACGGGCGCATCCGCCCCGCGTTCGCTGCCCCGTCCGACAAAAGAACAATGACTTTGCTTTGCGCAGGAACGTCTATCATCGTCTTTAACGCCAACCCCAACGCATCCCCGATCGCCGTTTGCGTCCCCGCCATGCCGACGTCCGCTTCTTTCAATAAATCGGAAACCGTCTTTAAATCAAACGTCAACGGCGCATACAAATATGCCCGTTCGCCGAACAAAACAACGCCGACACGATCGCCTTCGCGCTTTTTGATAAAAGAATCCGCCACCGCCTGAACGGCATCCCAACGCGTTACGCGGCGCCCGTTCAATTCGAAATCGGGTTCGCGCATCGATCCGGATATGTCCAAAACAACCATCAGATTGCGCCCTTCGGAAGGGACTTTCGCCGCTTCGCCCGTCCATTGAGGACGCGCCGCCGCACAAACCAGCAATGCCCAGATTAACGCGCCGAAAATCCTGCGCGCCTTTAATCCGCTTAACGCCGTCAGACGGCGCGATGTCGGAAGCGCCGTTACGTCATTAAAAAACGGCACTTTCAACGCTTCGACGCTTTTGTCGCCGACACGCGGCAAAACCAGCCTCATAATCAGAGGCAACGGCAATAAAACAAATAATCCCCACCAAACAAAATGCGTCATAAAACACGCCTCATCCACGTTCCGACAGTTTCAAGCAAGTGTTGCGCTTCCTCATTTTGCGTTTCGCCGCTTTGCATCGGAGCGTATGCCAGAAACTGCAGCAGTTCTTCATCCTTTTCATTCAGTTCCGCCCCTTTGGCCTTCAGGAAATCCGTCCATTCCCTGCCCGCCAATCCGGCGGGGTTGTCTCGGGCAAAACGAACCAAAGCCGTACGCTTCATCAGAACGGACAACCCGCCGACCAAAGCCGAAACATCCGAATCCGCCCGATATCGTTTTTCCAAAGCCTTCAAGGCGGCAAGCGCCTTACGGCGTCTGAGCACCCGCGAAGACCGGCGGTAAAGAGCGACCGAGACAACCGTTCCCGCCGCCAACGCCAGCAAAAGCTTCCATCCGTCCGCCAACGGCCATATCCCGTTCGCATATAACGGCCTTAACAATGCCAGCAACTCTTCTTTGCCAAGATCGTCGGGTATTAACGGCATCCTTCGCCCCTAAAAGAATTTAAGCAGCCAACTCGCCCGAATCAAGAAGGGAAGCCCTTGTTTTTATGGACAAACGCTTCTTTTTGACCCAAACTGGAAAAAAGTATAGCCGATATGAGGTTGCTATGAAAGATTTGATACCGCCGAAACGCGTAAATGCACCGGGCGAAAAACAAGAGCTGCAAAAAAAGCTGAAAACACTGGATGCCGTACCGCCGAAATACCGTTCTTTTCCGGGTTTTGACGATCTGGCTTCAGACCCCGCTCACGGGATGATCCCCGAACCGAAAACCATTCGCGAAGCCGTTTCTGCCGTTGAAGCCGTCTTAAGCGGTGCATTAACGGCTCCCGTCACCCGCGCCGACGATCCTTATATCGATTTTTATGACGGACACGGACATCCCGTTGACGTTAAAACGCCCCTGTCCCCTTCAAAGGGCGATAAATGGGAATTTGACCCGCTCGGCAACGCGGAAACCATCTTAAAACAACTGGAGATGACCCATAAAAACCGTCTAACGGGGAAAGAAGAACCCGTTACCGTTTTGTTGGATTCAACCTATCTTTCGCGCGAGGATCACGCCGCGTTGTGGCATAAGTTGCGCAAGCTGACAAAAGACGACCGTTCAAGGCTGAACGCCATTACCGAAGTGTGCGCCCGTTTCCCTTCTGACGAAAAAGTAAAATCTCCCGTGACTGCCGCAATTTTAATGAATAAAATCCAAGGAAGATAACCATGAAATCCCTTTGCCGTATTTTAATTTGCTGTCTTTTAACCCTGAGCGCCGGCTGTGCCTTTTTAGACACGGACATGATTTCCTACGGGCAAAAAGCCGACGGTTTCGACGAAGGCGTCGTCGCATTCAATACCAGCGATTATCAAGCCGCGCTGAGAATGTTGCAAGCTCCCGCCGAAAACGGAAACGTCGATGCGCAATACCTGCTCGGGCTGATTTACATCAACGGGCTGGCAGACGGGCGAAGAAACAGCTATATGGCGGAAAAATGGTTCGGAATGGCGGCTCAGGCCGGGCATACCGCCGCTCAGGTTCAGCTGGCCTTCCTTTATCAGGATTCTTCCGCTCCCGTCTATAATCCGCTGGCCGCATACAGGTGGTTCGACATCTTAATCGCCGAACGCCCCCAGTACCGCGAAATGCTCGACAGTTTGCATTGGTCGCTGTTAAATCAGGGAAAACTGACCGAAGCCGAAGAAATCGATATCATACCGCCAAAGTATGTCTATTATCGCGGACTTGACTATAACGACCTGTTCCCGCCGCGCTAAAATTTCAGCTCTGCCTTTTCAAGCCGCCGGATTTCGTCACGAAGTTTGGCGGCTTTTTCAAACTCAAGATCTTCCGCCGCTTTGCGCATTTGTTTTTCAAGCTTCGCAATACGGTCTTTCAAGGCTTTGCCCGCCGTCAAAATCTCTTTGTCCGAAGCGTCCGTATCAACATCCACATAATCTTTGTCGCACAAATTCTGCAGGATATCCGCAACGCCGCGCTTGATGGTTTGCGGCGTAATGTGGTGTTCGGCATTGTATTTTTCCTGTTTTTCGCGCCGGCGCGCCGTTTCCGTCAACGCACGCTTCATCGAATCCGTAACTTTGTCCGCATAAAGAATGACACGCCCTTGAGCATTTCGCGCCGCACGACCGATCGTTTGTATCAAAGAACGGTCAGAACGCAAAAAACCTTCTTTGTCCGCATCCAAAATCGCCACCAACGCGCATTCGGGAATATCAAGACCTTCTCTAAGCAGGTTAATGCCCACCAAAACGTCAAAAACGCCCAAACGCAAATCGCGGATGATTTCGATACGTTCCAACGTATCGATGTCGGAATGCAAATAACGCACGCGAACGCCGTTTTCCGCCAGATAATCCGTTAAATCTTCAGCCATGCGTTTTGTCAGCGTCGTGACCAAAACCCTTTGCCCCGCTTGTGCGCAAGCGCGACATTCTGCCATTAAATCGTCCACCTGCGTTGCGACGGGGCGAACTTCGCATTTGGGATCCAACAGCCCTGTCGGACGAATGATCTGTTCGGTGAACACGCCTTGAGTCTGTTGCAATTCCCACGGACCGGGCGTTGCGGAAACGAATATCGTATTCGGACGCATGCGATCCCATTCTTCAAATTTCAAAGGACGGTTGTCGATACAGCTGGGCAGACGAAAACCGTATGTCGCCAGCGTGCTTTTGCGATTATAGTCGCCGCGGTACATCCCGCCGATTTGAGGAACGGAAACATGGCTTTCGTCCACGAAAAGAACGGCGTCTTTCGGCAAGTATTCAAACAACGTCGGAGGCGGTTCTCCGGGCGCACGCCCCGTCAGGTGACGGGAATAGTTTTCTATGCCTTTGCAATGCCCCGTCGCTTCCAGCATTTCCAAATCAAAACGCGTCCGCTGTTCAATCCTTTCCGCTTCCAACGGCTGATTGTTGCGACGGTAAAAATCCAAACGTTCTTTCAGTTCTTCCTTGATCGTCTTCATGGCTTGAGACAAAGCGGGACGCGGCGTCACGTAGTGGCTGGCGGGATAAACCGTGATTTCTTTGAGCTCAAGCTTCTTTTCCCCCGTTAACGGGTCAAATTCGGATATCGATTCCAGTTCGTCGCCGAAAAAAGACAATCGCCACGCCAAGTCTTCGTAGTGGCTGGGAAAAATATCCAAAACATCCCCCTTCAGCCGGAACATTCCCCGCGCAAACCCCAAATCGTTGCGCTGGTATTGCAAATCCGTCAGACGGCGCGCCAAATCCCTGATATCTGCATTCATCCCCGTTTGCAGGGAAAACGCCATGCCCGAATAAGATTCTACGCTGCCCAAACCGTAAATGCACGAAACCGACGCGACGATAATCACGTCCCTGCGTTCCAAAATATTGCGCGTCGCTCCGTGCCTCATACGGTCGATTTGTTCGTTAATCGCAGAATCTTTTTCAATGTATGTGTCCGTACGCGGAATATACGCTTCGGGTTGGTAATAATCATAATAGCTGACAAAATATTCAACGGCGTTTTCGGGAAAAAAAGACTTCATTTCCCCGTACAGCTGCGCCGCCAAAATCTTGTTGGGCGCCATAATCAAAGCGGGCTTTTTCATTTCCTGAATGATTTTCGCCATCGTAAAAGTCTTGCCCGAGCCCGTAACGCCCAGCAAAATCTGGTTTTTCGCTCCGTTTCTCAACCCGTTCGTCAGTTCGCGAATCGCTTCGGGTTGATCGCCTGCGGGTTCATAGTCGGAATGCAGTTTGAATTCGGCATCTTCAAAAGAAACGGGGTGTTGATACAAAGGCAAAATCGTGCTCATGGCAGACCTTTATTTTTGTCAGATTTATATTTACGCTTTGTTTCTATTTAGGTAATCTTTGTAACGTTTTGCAACATAATATGGGACAAAAAATATGAGTATCGTCGCCGATCGTCTTTTAGCCGTTAAACCTTCGCCCACCCTTGCCGTTACGCAAAAGGCAAAAGAGCTGAAAGCTCAGGGCGTGGACGTCATCGATTTGGGCGTCGGAGAACCCGATTTCCCCACTCCGGAACATATTTGCAACGAAGCCAAAGCCGCCCTGGATCGCGGCGAAACGAAATACGTCCCCGTTCCGGGAACTCTTGCTTTTCGCAAAGCCATCTGCGACAAGCTTAAACGCGAAAACAATCTGGATTATTCCCCCGACCAAATCACCGTAAATTGCGGCGGGAAAGGAACGCTTTTCAACATCTTTATGGCGACCGTCAATCCCGATGACGAAGTCATCATCCCCGCTCCGTATTGGGTGTCTTATCCCGATATGGTCAGACTGGCGGGCGGAAAACCCGTTTTTGTCGTCGGCAAGGAAGAAACCGGATTTAAAATCACGCCCGAAGATTTGGAAAAAGCCATAACACCCAAAACAAAGTGGTTCGTCATCAACTCTCCGTCAAATCCGTCGGGTGCCGCATATGACGAAAAAGAGCTGCGCGCTTTGGGCGAAGTCCTGATCCGTCATCCCCACGTCTATGTCATCAGCGACGAAATTTACGAACATATCGTTTATGACGGTTTTAAATCTTACAGCATTGCCGCCGTCGTTCCTGAAATCAAAGACCGCGTTATGACGGTCAACGGCTTGTCCAAATCGTTTTCCATGACGGGTTGGCGCGTCGGATACGCGGCAGGTCCCGCAGAAATCATCAAAGCCGTCAATAAAATCCAATCGCAAAGCACGTCGCACGCGGTTTCGTTCTGTCAAGCCGCAGGCGTCGTCGCGTTGAATTCTCCGATGGACTTTTTAAAAGAACGGAACGACATTTTCCGCGAACGCCGCGACATGGTTGCCAAACGATTAAACGAAGAAGCCGAAGGCATTTCCTGTCTGATTCCCGAAGGGGCGTTTTATCTGTATCCTTCGGTTCGGGGATGTCTGGGCAAAAAGACGCCTGACGGCAAAGAAATCAAGACCGACGGCGATTTTGTAACGGCGTTGTTGGAAAACGAAGGCGTCGCCGTCGTTCAGGGCGAAGCGTTCGGATTGTCGCCTTATTTCCGCCTGTCGTACGCGACATCAACGGAACTGTTGCAAAAAGCGTGCGACCGTATCGTCCGTTTCTGCGCATCGCTGAAAGGGTAATTGCAAACCCCCGTGAAAAGCGTTATTCTATAAAGAGATAGCAATTTTTCGAGGGGGCGTCGATGACATCAAAAAACACCGAAGTCCGCGTTGCGGCGATTGTCGGCCCCTTCGGGTCGGGAAAAACCAGCCTGACGGAAAGCCTGTTATACGTTACGGGCGCCGTCGACCGCAAAGGTACCGCAGGAGAAGCCAACCGCGCCGGAGATGCTTCCCCCGAATGCAGAAAATTCGCCATGAGTGCCGAAGCCGTCGCTTCCGGCACTCGTTTTTTGGGCGAACCGTGGGTGTTTTTAGATTGCCCCGGCGCTCCGGAGCTTGGCGCCGAAACATATCTTGCTTTGAACATCGCCGATGCCGCCGTCGTGGTTTGCGATCCGACCCCCGAACGCGCCGTTACAGCCGCTCCTTTGTTGAAATTGTTGCAAAACCTTGACATCCCTCACTTTATCTTCATCAATAAAGTCGAAAATTCAACTCTTCCCGTTCGGGAAGTCATTAACGCTTTGCAGGAATTTTCTCACCTGCCTTTGGTTTTGCGCGAAATCCCCATTCGCGAAAACGGTGCCGTCACGGGCTTTGTCGATTTAATCAGCGAACGCGCCTATGCCTTTAAAGACGGCGAATACAAAGAAAACGTCAGTGCTCATCTGGTCAAAATCCCAGAAAACGTCGACGCCAAACGCGAAGAGGCACGTCAAAAAATATTGGAAAATCTGGCGGATCGCGACGATGCCGTCTTGGAAAAAATATTGGAAGACGCTTTGCCCGCCAAATCGGAACTGTTTTCTTCTTTGGCAAATGCCGTGCGCGAAAACGCTTTGGTGCCCGTCTTTTTCGGCGCGGCGGAAAAAGATGCCGGTATCTTCAGGCTGCTTAAAGCTTTGCGTCACGACGTCGCTTGCCGCAAAATACAAAACGAAACTTTAAAAGACGCCCGCGTCGCCGTCAGCGTCTTTAAAACAAAATACGCTCATACGGGAAAACAATCCGTCGCCCGCGTCCTGAAAGGAACCCTGAACGACGGCATGGTTTTGGGGAATGTCCGCATCAACGGGCTTTACGATATCCGAGGCGTCAATTCCTTTAAAATCGACAAAGCAACTCAAGGCGCTCTGGTCGCTTTGGGCAGAATGGACGAAATCAATACCGGCGACATATTAACCGAAAAATCAAAATCGTCTTTCCTGCCGGCGCTGTCCTCCTGTATGTACGCCGCGGCGCTGGAACCCGAAAAGGCGGGCGATGAAGTCAAACTGACCTCTGCCGCCGCAAAGCTTGCCGAAGAAGATCCTTCCCTGTTTATCGAATATGACAAAGATACCGAACAAATGCTGTTGTGGGCTCAGGGAAAACGTCACGCAGAGCTGTTCCTTGCCCGATTAAAAAGCCGATTCAACGTTCGCGCAAAAACCGTTAACGTAAAAACTCCGCTAAAAGAAAAACCCTTAAAAACCGTGCGCAAGTCCGCTAAAAAACAAAGCGGAAAACACGGTACGGGCATTGAAATCGAATTGGAAATTTCGCCTGCCGACCAAAATTCCGGCATTACGGTTGCCTTTGACGGTAAAGCCTTTAAAAACGTTCCGATAAACCAAGAAACTCTCAATTCCGCCGTTTATGAAGCTCTGCTTAAAGGAAACAGCGGACACCCCGTCACTGACGTTGACGTCAAAATCCTGTCCCTGAACATGAACAAAGACGTCCCCGCAGAATTGTTTAAAAACGCTCTTGAAACCGCATTAAAAGACGCTTTAAAAGAATCGGGAACCGTGCTGTTGGAACCCGTGTGGAAAATAGAAATTTCCGTCCCGTCGGCTTTTACGACAAATATGCGCACCGTCCTTGCCAAAAGAAAAGCCGGTATATCGGAAATCATACCCGACCCTGTTTATCGCGGATGGGACATACTGAAAGCCGATTTGCCGTTTTCGGCTTTGGACGGTTTCGCCGAAGAAATGCGTTCCGCATCCATGGGGACGGCAAATTGCGTGAAAAATTATTCTTATCTTAAGGAAACTCCGATAAAATAACGGCGGTTCTTATTTGTTTCTTGTGGAGTATCCCATGTTTAAACGCTTTTTGTTTTTATTGCCGTTCTTAATCGCTTCGGGAGCTAATGCTTCGGATTTAATCGAAGTACGCTTAAAAGGCATGACCGGTGAAGGCTCACAGATCATTATTCGTCAGGAATTGGAAAAACTGCCCCAAACCGAAATGGCCGAAGTCGATGCTTTGACCGGACGCGCCTTTGTCGCCGTCAAAAACGGACAGACTCTTAGTGACGATACCGTTAAAAAAGCGATTGAATCTCTGGGATTCCACGTAACGGACATTACCCGTTCGGGAACAAAACAGCAAAATTCAAAATAACTTGTTTTTAAAAACTGTCTTCGCTTATACTTACTTGACCGGTTTTTATCCATTTCGCGGGAGATACGGGCATGATTTCGCCCAAAATCGTTTCTGATACAACAAAAGCCATCGAAAATGCTTCTTTTTTGGTCGTTGACGACGATCGATTTTTTCGATCGCTGATCAAAACGACTTTGATGCAACTGGGCGGATACCATATCAAAGACGCTTCTTCCGCCGTGGAAGCTTTGGAACAATTAAAAGAATCAACGTTCGACGTTTTGTTGCTGGATCACGAAATGCCGGGCGTAACCGGATTGGAGCTGGCCAGATTGATTCGAAAGGGAAACGAAGGCGTTCTTGATCCTCAAATCCCCATCATCATCATTACGGGGAATACCGAAGAACGCACCGTTAAAGAAGCAAAACTGTCCGGCGTCAACGAATATCTGATTAAACCGATATCTCCCGCCGCCCTTGAAAAACGGCTGGCAAAAATCTTAAAGACAAAAGCGGCTCAGAACGCGGCTACCTGACGTTTTCAAACCGTTTCATCAGCGGCAAAGAAGTTTTTTGGCGTTCCGTTCGGCGCGGACGGGGTAAAAACGGCAACATATTATCCGGATGATCCTTTGCCGACGGCGCAGAATGCTTCATCAAATAATTCAATTCGTCCGACGTTTTACGGTCAACATTGATAAAATAGCGATCTTCCAATACGGCGGGATCCTGTTTAAAATAACAGGTTCCGTCGCTTGCCAGACATAAATCCGAAACTATTTTCTCGGCGGACTGGCTTTCGGAATAGGTGTCTTCTTTATTTTTTCCGTTTTTGGCGCGGCGCTGCATCATTTCAACCTGATAAGCCAAATCGTATGCCGTTTTTATGGCATCGTTTTCGTACCATGCCATAAAAGCCGCAGTGCGTGCCGCCCCCGTGGATAAAGCGTCGTCTTCCAGGTATACGGCTTTGCTGAATGCCCTTCCGATTGCTCCGTTTGCGCGGGAAAAAACCTGAAGCGGGGTAACGTCTCCGGCTTCCATCATTTCTCCCAACGCCTGAACGGCCGTCGCCTGAGCATCGGCTTCAACGGCACGGGTTCGCATAATTTGCGTTTTTAACGTTTCTTTGCGGGGGCGTTTGTCATCGCTGGCATCGTATTCGCCGCGAACAAACTGACCTGCATGTCTGGCTTCATGAACCAAAACGCCGATCAATTCTTCGTCTTTGCTCAGCGGATTTAAAATAATCAGCTTTTTTTCTTTACTGCATCCGCCGTTGCACCCCAAAACAAATTCCATGCCACGGCATATCCGGCTTTGCAAGCCGTTTCCAAAACGTCCCGTCCCGTTTGCGATGCCGCAATGCGGTTTATCATTTTTGAAATTCTGGCTTGCGTTATTTTATCGCCGATAATCTCGAACGGGATTGCCGGTGTGGGCGTATCAAAAAACGATGATATTTTATCCGCAGAAACGGATGTCATTATTTAGCGCCTTTCTTTTTGGCATTTTTCAAGTTTTTGACATAGTAATCGGCAATTTCAAAGCCCAATTTCTTAGCCAAAAAATGCTCGGTCTTGACAATATCGGGATAGGAATCGCCCGTCGGTTCGACCAACACGGAACGCGTACGGTACAACACTTCGCCCGAAGCATCCGTAATCGTCCACCAGGCATCCAACATTGCCGCCCCGTCTTTTTGAGCATCAAAACGCATAATTTCGATATAAAGACGGTATGTGAACACGTCTCTGTTTAACGTTGCCGGCTTTGCCAAAGGATATCCGGCACGTTCGGAAACGGCGTCCCCGACAACGCGAGGCAGTACGTCACCCAAATGTTCCGCCCAACGGTGAAATTCCGCCATTTCCAATGTATCGTCTTCCTTTTCGCGAATCACGATCTGAGGACGATCCAAATACGTCGGAATGGAAATGTCTTCCACGCCGATAATGACGGTATCAGCGTTATCCAACGTAAAACTGCGGGTCGGAAGGGGTGAATCGTCAAGAACATAAAAGGTCGAATCAGGCGAAAAACCGCAGGCTCCCAATAAAAAGAACAACATTGAAACGGATAAAAAACGACCGGACATTAACGGCTTCCTCCTTTTCCTCTAATCAGCGCTTCCGGATGGCGTTCCAAATAATCCGCCCATGAACGGATTGATTGAGCCGCATATCCGAAATCTTTAATCATTTTATTTAAATCTATCATTGTTCTGGAATTTTCTGAAAAAGAATCCATCACTTTATCGGCTTTTTTTGTCGTTTTTGACAAAACGGCAACCGTTTCGCCCGCATCGGCAACGATTTTCGGTCCGTCTTTGTTCAACAACGTCATGAAACGATCCATCTGCTCCAACAGGCTGTTGATACGCGTAACCGTTTGACGAATCGGCATATCCTGAAACGTTTTGGATAATTCTTCTATCGTGGACGGCAATGTCGGAATTTCGGGAAAACGCGTGTTACCGTGCAAAATCATCGGCGAATTCGGATAAAATCCCAGTTCAATCATCATTTGTCCCGTCAAAACGCTTTGCGTAATCAGTTTCGCGCGCAATCCTTTTTGAATCAGGCGTTCCATCAATTCGTCCCGATCTTTGCTGCGATGCCCGTCTTTGTTCAAAACGATAAAGCTGCCTTCGTCGGCTTCGATATAAACGGGGATGCGAATGCTTAAATTTTGAATATCCGTCACCAAAGATATCCCGACAACCCTGCCGATGGGAACCCCGTTAAACACAACGGGAGATCCGACGTTCAGCCCTTTGACCGACCCTTCGAAATAAAGGACGCTTTTGCTGCTTTCGGAAAAGAATTTGTCCCTGTTGATTAAAAGGAACGTCCCGATAAAAATTGCCAAAGCGGCAACCACAAATATACCGACCAGCCTGGGGTTTGGTTTCGGACTCATTTTAATTTCCCCTTTCTCCGCGGGTTAAAAAACGTTCTACCGTCTTATTGGGCGGGTTCTTCAACAGCTCTTTGGGATCACCGTGAGCAATCGCCGTTCGCGTCTCTACATCCAAGTATACCGAATTCGTCCCGATTGCAAATATCGATGCCAATTCGTGCGTTACCATCACTATCGTCGTGTTCAGGCTTTCTTTGATTTCCAGTATCAAATCGTCCAAAAGGCGGGCGCTGACGGGATCAAGACCCGCCGAAGGTTCGTCAAAAAACACTATGTCGGGATCCAACGCCAATGCTCTGGCTAAGCCGGCACGCTTCTTCATGCCCCCGCTGATTTCCGAAGGATAAAAATCCTCAAACCCCGCCAAACCGACCAAATCCAACTTTAATGAAACGATGTCCTTGATTTCGGATTCCGACAAATCTGTATACTGCTCCAGCGGCAACGCAATGTTTTCTGCCAAAGTCATAGACGTCCACAACGCACCGCTTTGATACAAAATGCCGGCTTTCCTCATAACGGCGTTCCGTTGCGCCCGAGACCCCGCCCAAAAATCTTTGCCGTCAAAAATCAACTTTCCCGCCGCAGGAGATTTCAATCCGACCATTACTTTTAATAACGTGCTTTTGCCGCATCCGCTGCCGCCCATAATGATGAAGATGTCGCCCCTGTTAACCGTAAAATTCAAATCGCGCATCAAGACAAAATCGCCGTATGCGATTTTCAACCCTTCTGCAATGATATGCGGCTGTTTTTCGGGCATCGCTTACACCTTGAGCAAATTACATATAAATGTAATCACGGCAGTTGCCAGAATAATG
>HF994932.1:98668-120853 GCA_000434295.1 Acetobacter sp. CAG:977
ATGCGCTGCGCCCGCAACGAATTCCCCTGTAACATCCGCACAACGCGATAATAATGCCGAATGCCGTCCCGTGTACAATACCAACCAAGATATTGCGCATATTCAGAACCTTGAGCGTCATCTGAAAATATTCCTGAGGCGACAAATCCAACATAAAAACGCCGACAAACGCACCGCCCAAAATTCCCGTCAAATCGGCATAAACCGTCATCAAAGGCATAATCAGCGACAACGCCAGCAACCGCGGCAACACCAAAAAATCAAAAGGATAGATTCCCATCGTCTCCAATGCGTCAATTTCTTCATTAACCTGCATGGATCCCAGCACGGCAGCATAAGAAGCCCCCGTCCGCCCCGCCATGATAATGCCTGCCATAATTGCGCCCATAACGCGGGTCATGGCAATGGCAACCAAGCTGGCAACATAAATCTGGGCGCCGAACATTTTTAACTGGATTGCTCCGACAAAAGCAAAAATCAAACCGACCATAAAGCAAATCAAAGAAACAATGCCCAACGCATCAAAGCTGACTTCCTGAAACGCCGCTTCCAAATCCGCCCGCCTCAACACGGCATCTTTTCGGATAAACCGCCCGATTGAACGCACGGCCTGAACACAAAATTCCAAAGCGGACACGCAGGCTTCCCAAATTTCCAGCGTACGTTCGCCGATTCGGTTCAACATCGGCACAAAAGGAACCTGTCGGGAACCGTTTTTCCTGGGCGGAACCGCAAACGCCAAATCTATCAGCTTTTGAACCCCGTCCGGCATATTTTCAAATTTACAGGAAATGTTGTTTTTACGGCACAGCCCCGCCAGACGAACCAAAAAAGCAACGAAACAGCTGTCCCATCCTTCGACTTCGCCGGCGTCAAAAGAAACGGCATCAAAAGCCGGCTGTTCAAAAGCAGCAATCAGTTCTTCCCTGTTCTCGGGCATACCCTTGCTTATTTTCCATTCGCCTTTAAAACGAACGGCTGCCGTCCGCGACGGCGAAAGAAGAAAAACGGCTTGCGGAGCCATTTTGTTTTTTCCTTAAAGTTACGTATCTGCGTTTCGGAAAATTGCGGCAGACAGTCATACCGCCGTTTCAATTCCCGGCTTCTTTCCTTCATACGCGATAAAACGTCCCGTTGCAAGAAAACTCCTAAATCTGACGGCAAAGAAAAAATCTCTTTAACGGCACCGGTATCTTTCGGTTCGCTTACTTCTTTGTCGTTTAAAGGCTGGAGCGGATAACTACTGACCGCACCTTTCTTTTTCGGCGATTCCCCCGAGTCCTTATTCCGCAGAGCCTTTACCTTTAACCGCAAAAGCCTCCGTTTATCGGAGGCTTTTTAATACATGCTTTTTTATTATTCGGGAACTCTGCCCTCTTGCGATTCTTTAAAAAGTTCAGGCGGTTTAATTCCCTGTTTCCATAATTTTCTGTCTTTGTACAGGCGCATCGACCCCATATTCGAATCAGGCCAGCGTTTATGAACCCACAACCATTGTTCGGGCTTTTCTCTGATCCAACGTTCCAGAACTTTATTGGCTTTGATCATCAAAGCGCGGCTGTCAGCCTTTGCGTCACCCGTTTTTTCAAAAGAAAGAGCCTCTTGTGCCGTTAAACGGTAATGAGCCCCCTTCAACCGTTCGGAACGTATCGGAACGACGGGGCAATCGTATTTCATTGCCAAGCGCGCCAAAGCCGGCGTCGTCATCGCTTCAAAACCGAAAAACGGCACGGAAATGCCGTCGTTCATTTTTTGGTCAATCAACAGAGCCAGATGTCCGCCTTCGTTCATATGTTTGACGATACGTTTCATGCCGGCTTTTCCCTTAGGCAAAAGCTCTCCCTTCACGTCTTTGCGAAAGTAAGTAAAAAGCCATTCGACCAAAGGATTGTTGGCAAAGCGGTAAATCCGGTGATATTCCAAATCTGCCGCACGGGAAGAAACGGAGGACATTTCCCAGTTTCCTATGTGGGCGGAAAAGACTATTCCGGGTTTCCCGTCGTCAGCCAACTGTTGCAAACGTTCGGGATGTACGATTTCTATCCGTTTTTTATAATGGCGCGTTAAAACGCGCAAATGCGGATATTCGCCGAACGTGCGCCCCATATTATCCCACATTTTGACGACCAGACCGTCGATTTCGGCAGGCGTTTTTTCGGGAAACGCCTTCATCATATTATAGCGGGCGACCCAAGACACTTTCATGCGGGGACCGATATGCCGCACCAAAAAGCCGCAAACGGCAGAAGCCAAATCCAACGGCATCACTCTGAAAATCACGCAAAAGAAAACGGCGCCGACAAACTCCAACGGATAACGTACAAACCTGTCAAAAGCGCTTTTGCGGGTGCGATATACAAAAATGTCCTGATCCGACGACACGTTTTTAGCCTTTGTGCGACACGGAAGACAGGAACGAAATCATCGTATCGGGCGTATCCCAAACACTGTAAGCATCAACGACCGTTACTTTCGGTTTAAAGCGCGGCGGAACGCGAACGCTGTCTTTGGCGGTTGTCACCAGAACGGCGTCTTCTTTTTCGGCTTCGTCCAACAGACGCGTCAAATCGGCGTCCGTATACGGATAATGATCGCTAAAAGCCTGCGTCCCGACAACATTGCAACCGTAATCCCGAAGCATGTTAAAAAACTTTTCGGGAAAACCGATGCCTGCAAAAGCAAAGACTTTCATTCCCGCCAACTGTTGAATTTTTTCCAGCGGCTGTTCAATGTGCACCGCAATATGAGGCAGATCGGGGAAATGTTCTTTTATCCATTCTTTGACGCCGGATTTATCCTGACCGACGACGATAAAAGCATCGGCGCGGCTCAACCCCTGTTCCAACGGTTCGCGCAAAGGTCCCGCAGGGAAAACTTTGGCATTGCCAAAACCGTAGCGGCCGTCAAAAACGGCAAAAGAAACGTCTTTATACAATTTCGGATTTTGGAAACCGTCGTCCATAATAATGACGTCGGCACCGATTTTTTCGGCGGTTTTGGCGCCGCGGGCACGGTTATAGTCGATAACCGTCGGCGCAACGCGCGCCAACAGCATGGCTTCATCGCCCGTATCCTGTGCCGTATGCTTGTCCAAATCAACCAAAATGTCCGACATGCCGCCGCCGTAACCGCGCGTTAAAAAAACAGGGCGTTTGCCGTTCATTTTAAAAAATTCCGCAACCGATATCGCCAAAGGCGTTTTTCCGACGCCTCCCATAACCAAATTTCCGATGCAAATAACGGGAACTTTTGAACGGTACGGCTTGACCGATTTCATATGCGCCTTCGTCACCAAAGCGTACAGCTTTGAAAACGGAGAAAGAACCTTTGAAAGAAAGGTATCGGGTTTTTGCCAAAAATCAGGCGATTTAATCGGCATCTTTGACCTCTTCGGCAGGCTTCAGGTACGGTTCCAAAGCAGACATGACACGCTCCAAAACATTGGATTCCGCCGTCGCAAAAGCCAAAGCATTTTTTTGTTTGGCTTCCAATTCTTCTTGATTCGTCAGCAGCGTTTCCAACGCCTGTACCAGCTGTTCTTTATTTTCGACAACCGTCAAAGCATCCGCTGCCTTTGCTCGTGCCGTAATTTCCTTGAAATTCATCATATAGGGACCGCACAAAACGGCTTTGCCCAATTTAGCGGGCTCTATAATGTTCTGTCCTCCGAATTGAATCAGCGATCCGCCGACAAATGCCGCGGAAGCCAAACGGTAAAACAGCCCCATTTCGCCGATGGTATCAGCCAAATAAACATCCGTCTGATCGGTAATTTCATCGCCGCGGGAACGGCGGGAGACATTCAGATCCCATGATTTCAAAACGCCTTCGATTTCGTCGGCTCTTTGCGGATGGCGCGGCGCCAAAATCGTAAAAACATCCGGAATTTTTTTGCGCAATTCCGTATGAGCATAAGCAACGGGTTCGTCTTCGCCCGCATGAGTGCTGGCGGCAATCCAACAGGGGCGCGCGCCGATCTTTGCGGACAGACGTTTAAATTCTTCGGCGTCATACGGCAAATCGGAAGCGGCAAATTTCAAATTGCCGACGCATGCCGTTTTTTTGGCGCCCAATATCTTCAAACGATCGGCATCCGCTTCCGTCTGACCGAACGATTCCGTGAACAAAGCCTGAATCTGCCCGCTGAACTTCGGCATTTTTTTCCAACGCGCAAAAGAACGGTCGGAAATACGCCCGTTCAAAAGAATCAGCGGAATCTTTGCTTCGGCAACGACAGAAAGCATATTCGGCCAGAATTCCGATTCAATCCACAACGCCAAATCGGGTTTCCAGTGATCGACAAACCGTTTGACGCAGGAAACGCAATCAACTGGGATATACTGGTGAAACGCGCGGGCGGGCAAACGTTTTTCCATCAGGTTCGCCGACGTTACCGTCCCAGAAGTTACAAGCACGGAAACATCGGGATACGTTTCCAACAACGCCGACACCAGCGGTAAAATCGACAATGTTTCGCCGACGCTGGCACCGTGAATCCAAACCAAACGTCCTTCGGGGCGCGGTTTGGAAGAATACCCCAAACGTTCGGGAAAACGTTCCAAGTCTTCTTTACCTTTGGCTTTTCTGTATGCCAAATACGCGGCAATCAAAGGATAACCCGCATAAGTCGCCGCACGGTACAAAGAAAGGGACATCATATTCATTTTCAGTTATCCTTGTTTTCCGATGAAGAGCCTGTATTCCTGCCGACACGGGTATCGGCTTCAACCATCAGCCCGGTTAATTTATTTTCCACGATTTGGCGATATTTTTCAATGCCTTCTTCATCCGTTTCCTTAGGAACAAAAATCGGTTCGCCCAAAAGGGTTACCGCTTTGCCGAACGGGAGGGGTACCAAAAAGCTGTCCCATGTCTTAAGCTGTTTCGCTTTGGACGACGAATATGAACACGGAATGATCGGACATCCTGAATCTCGAGCCATAATAATAGCTCCTTTCGTCATTTTATACGCCGGCTTGCGTCCGTCGGGCGTCATCGCAATAAAAGACGAATTCTTTAACGCGCGACGAATGGTCAACGCGGCACCGATTCCTCCTTTGGACGCCGAACCGTCTATCGTGTCCGCCCCCCAGCGCGCATTCGTCGACGCCATAATCCTGCCGTCGCGATGCAACGACGACAAAACATACGCCTTCATTTTCGGTTTTTTGATAAAATGAATCGGAGGCGCGGAAAATATCCGTCCGTGCCAAAACAACAGCAAAAAAGATTCCCCCGCATCATCGCGATCCTGCGGCCAGCCTTCTATCGTCCATCGGCTGGTCTTGATTACAAAAACCGTGTACAGGTAAAACAAAAATCCCAGTAATTCCTGAACAAACGCGCTGCTGCCGATTTTTTTTAACATGCAAAAATCCCGTTCTTTTGGCGGCTTAAAAAACTTTAGACGTTCTTTATAGCATATCTGAAAAAACAAACCAGTCATTTTGTTTTGATTTTCCCTATTCCCCCCCGTACACTGGTTACGGTTCCCTGATGACGGAGTTTCGGATATGACGCACCGCTTTTTTAAATCTGTCCTTTGTTCGCTGACTATTATGCTTTTGTGCGCTTGCCCGAAGGCGCCGGAACCGAAAAACGAAAACGAAAATCTTCCCGCTCCGCCGACAAAAGTTTTGGATTACCTCTCTTTGTCCGTCCAATATATGATGAACCAGCAAAAAAACGACGGCTTCTTTAATTACGAATATAATTTCATTACGGGAAACTACACTAATTGGGATAACGTTATTCATCAAACCCGCGCCGGATACGTCTTAGCTAAATATTATTCTTTTTTAATCCGTAACAATATCGATCCCGCCGTGGCTCCCGTCGTGCGCGAAAGCGTCGCAAAAGCTTTAAACGCTTATGTCTCAGCCTCTTTGTCCCATCAAAATATGCCGGGTCAGCTGATCTCGTTCTATTATAACAAAGGCGGTTCCATCATGCTGCCTCCCCTGCGCGCGGAAGCGGCTTCCGAAGAACAAAAAAAACAACGCCTGAACGCCGAAGTCGCCGCAACGGCTTTTGCGTTGCTGGCTGAAATTACTTATTGGGAAGCAACCAGCGACGCAACTTTTGCTCCCGATCGCGAAAAATGGCGCGACGCCCTTGCTTTTCATTTAAACGATTGTTTAAAACACCCCTCGGACAAAAGCTTTTTCCAACCCGAAGCATGGCTTGCCTTGGCCGTCTATAACGTTTTTTTCCCGAAAGACAAAGAAATTAACGACCTGATGTTAAAAACAGACGAAGCTTATACCGGAAAATATCGCCCCATTCGGGATATTCGCGATTATTCCTGGGATATGGCCGCTGCTTATATCCGTTATCAAAAAACTAAAAACTCTTATCTGATTAACTTTACCGTCAAACAAACCTCGTTGCTGCTTAACGATATCTATACGCAACACGACACCGCCGTTAACAGTTGCAGCCTGGCTTACGGACTGGCTGACGCTTCCTTGATTCTGGCAAAAGATCCTTCTTTCTCGCGGTTGGAAAAAACCGCACTCGGACGAAGCCAGTTGGAATATTACAGCAGCCTGAAATATATGCTTTTGCCCGAACAGACATGGATTTCATTGGGGCCCGGAAGAACTTTGCATTCCCAAGACTTTAAAAAATTCGCCGGAGCCTATATCTACGGACAACATTCCCCAAGAACCAGCTTGGAATTATCCGAAATGTGCATCTTAACGGGTATGCGTTTTTCAAACGAGGATATTCAAGAACTGAAACAACCCTAAAAAAAAACGGCGGAGATTTCACTCCGCCGTTTTTTACTTTAAAAATTTTGCCGCTTTACTCGGGCTTTTTGGGAAGCGGTTTCGGCGCAACGGGGCGCTTTACCGTTTTCTGAGCAGGTTTTTGCTCTTTTTCTTCCTGCGGCTCCGAAGGATTGATTACCAGCTTCCCGTCCCGTACACGGATGGCAACCGTTGAATCGTCTTTGACTTTGCCTTCCAAAATCGCAATCGCCAACGGGTTTTCCAGCTCTCTTTGAATCAGGCGCTTTAAGGGGCGGGCGCCGTACATCGGCTCATACCCCGTATCCGCAAGCCAGTTCAAAGCTTTGTCATCCAAATCCAAAACAATATGGCGTTCCGCCAAACGGGAATTCAAACGTTTCAACTGAATTTGGACAATTCCCGTCATATCCGTGCGGTTCAATCTGTGGAACAGCAAAATTTCATCCAAACGGTTTAAAAATTCGGGGCGGAACGCACGGCGAACGACTTCCATAACCTGAGGACGAACTTTTTCAACATCTTCGTCTTCGGGCTGATCCGCCAGAATATCGGCACCCAAATTCGACGTCAGAATAATAATCGTGTTCCTGAAATCCACTGTCCTGCCTTGCCCGTCGGTCAGACGACCTTCGTCCAACACCTGAAGCAAAATATTAAATACGTCGGGATGGGCTTTTTCGACTTCGTCAAACAGGATAACCTGATACGGACGGCGGCGCACAGCTTCGGTCAAAGATCCGCCCTGATCATAGCCGACGTATCCCGGAGGCGCACCGATCAAACGCGATACCGAATGTTTTTCCATAAATTCGGACATGTCTATACGCACCATCGCGCTTTCGTCGTCAAACAGGAATTCCGCCAAAGAACGCGCCAATTCCGTCTTGCCGACACCCGTCGGTCCCAAGAACAAGAACGAGCCCATCGGACGGTTCGGATCCTGCAATCCGGAACGCGAACGACGGACAGCATCGGCAACCGCTTTGACCGCGTCGTTTTGACCGATCAGGCGCGCCTGAATATGAGCTTCCATGTTCAAAAGTTTTTCGCGTTCGCCCGTCAGCATTTTGTCAACGGGAATCCCCGTCCAACGGGAAACAACCGCGGCAACCATCTCGGGCGTTACCGTCTTGCTGACGGACGCCTTTGACGCATTAGCCGCCGTTTCCGCTTTGTGCAGGCGGTCTTCCAAATCAGGAATAATCTTATATTGCAATTCGCCCGCGCGTTCGTATTGCCCGTCGCGCATGGCTTTTTCAACCTCGATCTTCGCAGCGTCAAGCTGTTCGCGAACTTTGGACGTTCCTGCCAAAACCGCTTTGCTTTCAAGCCATTCCGCAGACATACGTTCGGACTCGCGTTCAAGTTCCGAAATTTCGCTTTCAAGCTTTTCCAAACGCTCTTTGGAAGCCGGATCCGTTTCTTTCTTTAAAGCCTCGCGCTCAATCTTAAATTGAAGCAAACGACGGTCGACTTCATCCAACGCTTCGGGTTTAGAATCGACCTCCATACGAAGGCGGCTGGCCGCTTCATCCATCAGGTCAATGGCTTTGTCGGGCAAAAAACGATCCGAAATGTAACGGTTCGACAGCGTCGCCGCCGAAACAAGCGCACTGTCCGAAATATGAACGCCGTGATGCAGTTCGTATTTTTCTTTAATACCGCGCAAAATCGATATAGTTTCCTCAACGGTGGGCTCGTCAACGAAAACGGGCTGGAAACGACGCGCCAAAGCCGCGTCTTTTTCAACGTACTTTCTGTATTCGTCAAGCGTCGTCGCCCCGACACAGTGCATTTCGCCCCGCGCCAAAGCCGGCTTTAAGAGGTTTGAAGCATCCATGGATCCTTCCGAAGCGCCCGCTCCGACGATTGTGTGCATTTCATCGATGAACAGAATAATCTTGCCTTCCGCCGCCTGAATTTCCTGCAAGACGGCTTTCAAGCGTTCTTCAAATTCGCCGCGGTACTTCGCGCCTGCGATCAACGCTCCCATATCCAAAGCCAAAAGCCGTTTGTGTTTCAGGCTTTCGGGAACGTCGCCGTTCACGATACGCAAAGCCAGACCTTCCACGACCGCCGTTTTTCCGACGCCGGGTTCGCCGATTAAGACAGGATTGTTTTTGGTGCGGCGCGACAAAACCTGTATCGTGCGCCGGATTTCCTCGTCTCTGCCGATAACGGGATCAAGTTTTCCTTTTTCGGCACGGTCGGTATAGTCCAACGTGTATTTTTTCAAAGCGTTGTAGCGGTCTTCCGCGCCTGCCGTATCGGCTTTTCTGCCTTGGCGCAGTTCTTCTATCGCCGCGTTAAGCTTTTGCGCCGTGACGCCGCAGTCCGTCAAAATCTTATGAACTGCCGTGTTCGGCACGATCAGCATCGCCAGCAAGATGCGTTCCACCGTTACGTATTCGTCGCCGGATTTTACCGAAATCTCTTCCGCCTGATTTAATATTTTACCGAATTCCTGATTGGGCAGGCTTTCAACGCCCGACCCCGAAACTTTGGGTAAACGGTCTATCGCTTCGGTTACGTCAGCCAAAGCTTTTTTAGGATTGCCGCCCGCTTTTGAAATCAGCCCCGCCGCCATGCCTTGCGGATCGTCCAAGAAAACCTTCAGCAAATGTTCGGGCGTTAAAAATTGGTTGTCGTTGCGTTCGGCAGACCCTTGAGCCGATTGGATGAAGCCTTTGCTTCTGTCCGTCAATTTGTCAAAATTCATTATGTTTCACCTTATTATCCGAAACTTTAAAACTCTGTCCTTTTATATAGGTCAGTCTGCCGCCGCCCGCAAGACAGGCTTTGAAATAAATCGCGCTTCGTGATGTTATGAAGAATAATGATGAAGTTTATCCCGCTTTCTTTAATAAAAATTTTTTGGCAAAAAGACAGGTATTTCGGGATAAAAAGCAATTTTTGCAGTGCCCCGATTTCTCTGACATGTCGGAGAAAATCAAAAAATATTCTGCCGAAAAACAGTGGAATGAGTTTTATACGCGAAGCGGCGTCAAACACGAAACCGCCCGACGGATCGGAGAAAACAAATTGCGATTACAATCAGCTGACCTAAAACGTTCAAAAAACGGGCGTTAATGCTTTATCAGACGCCCGCTGTCGTCAAAATCTTTCTTGCGCAAAGCTTCTTTGATCGGCAAAATGTATTTTTCCGCTGTTTTGTCGTCCTTGATTTCGTTGCGATTATTGTTTTCAAAATCTTTGAGCGGGCGAAAGCCTTTTGCATCCAAAACTTTGTCAGCCATGCCTCTGTTTCTTTTTTGCATAAATTCTTCAAATGATTTGCCGAAATAATGATTCATTCGGATTTTTTTAATTTGAGGATATTCCCCCATGCCGCCGGGTCTGAAACTTCCGTTCTCATCCTTTGCAAACCCGCCTCTGTAAACAGCATAGTGAACATCCATTCTTTTTATTTCTCTCGGATTTGCAATCGTTTTTAAGTACTTATTTACACCAAAACCTTCTTCCGAATGTGCCGTAAAACGTTCCAGAACCAAGCCGTCCGTCTTTGTTTTATGCCCGTTGTCTCCATACACCAGCCAATAAATCACAACCCCGCATTCTTCTTCATAATCTTTTAAAAATTCGGGTATCGTCTTTGTCGATAACGGCATAACGAACTCATCCAAGTCAAAAAAGCCCAGCCATTTCGTTTCATTCTTATATTTTTTGACCGCATCATTGTACGCAACAAGTTGTTGCGCCTGTCCCGGCTGATACGTATAAACAACATCGCCCGTATCAATATAAGGTTTTAAAACCTCTTTCGTATTGTCCGAAGATTCGTTGTCGTAAATATAAAATTTTTCAACACCGACTAATTTGTAAAACTCAATCCATTCGGGCAAATACGGCGCTTCGTTCTTCACAATCGCGCACAGCGACAAATATTGGGGAAACTCGCTGTTTTTTTCTTTCTTCAAACGTCTGCGCATTAACGCGTATTTAATTAGAGATACCCCCCCCCCTTACCTCTAATATACGTTGAGCATCCGCAGCCGAAAGCCCAAGCATACGACATTTAAAACGAGTAAGGGTTGCCACTATTTTATCCCTGACAGCCTTCCTATGTTCTTTAAAAGGGATAAACGCACAAATTAAATGTATTAAAAAACGTTCCATTTTATTCTTCCGTATGTTTCGGAGGACGTCCGCGGCGGCGCGGCGTTGACGGTATCCCTTCGGATTGCGACGTTTCCTCCTTTGCCTCTTCCCGTCCCGATTTCTGAACAGGAGGACGTCCGCGGCGACGCTGAGCAGGCTGTTGCGAATGATTTTCCGCCATGACCGCAACGGGAACGGATAAATCAGCACCCGCAATCTCGTCCAAATTTATGGGCTTTTCTTCCGAAACCGTTTCCGTAAACTCAACCGAAACAGGTTCGGGAACCGAAATTTCTTCATTCTCTTCTTCCGCTGACGCTTCTTCTTCCGTATTTTCGGATTCGGTCAATTCTTCCGCAGCAGGCTGAGGCTGATTCACGGGATAACGGTTCTGATTTTCGGAAGCCATCGCCATCGCGTTCAACCGCATATAATGATCCGCATGCTGCAAACAATTTTCCGCCAAAACACGATCCGTCGACATCGCATCCTTTGCCGCCGCCAAATATTTTTCCATCAGCTGGTACGCCGTGCCGCGCAAACGACCCGCAGGCCCTTGGCTGTCAAAAACCGTGTTCCGCGAAAAGCCGTTGTTGTTAAAACGGCGGTTGTTGTTAAAATTATGGTTCCGTCCGCGCGAACGTCCTCGAGGATTCATGCCCATCTTTGTTTTTCTTTCGAGAGTGTTTAAAAATAATTGCCGTAATTTTCAGTAACGGGCGGGGAAACTTTTCATCCCGCTGATTTTTGTACCCTAAAGGGATATTTTGCCCTTTTCAACGTTTTTTTGCTTTGAGCTTTCCTTTTTTAACAAAAAACCGTTATACAGCGCACAATCCCCCCTAAATCCGTCCCGAAACCGCCGAATTTTAAACCGACGGATTCAAAAATTTCCTTAACCTTATTTTCCTGACCTTTGCCGAATTCAAAAACCCCCGTTCCGCCGCGCTTGAGCAAAACCGGCAAAAAAGGTGCCAAACGCCGGTACGCAAAAAGCCCGTCCGCACCGCCGAACAATGCTTCGGGCGGATCAAAATTCAATACTTCGGGTTCAAGGCTTTCCCTCTCGCTTTCCGCAATATACGGCGGGTTCGATATAATCAGGTCATAGCCTTGGTTCTTTAAAAAAGACGTCCAGCCGTCCTTCCGCCAATCGGCGCAAACAGAAAAAAACCTGTCCGAAAGACCGTTCGTTTTCGCATTTTCAACCGCAATCGAAAGGGCTTTGTCCGAAACATCGACACCCGTCGCCGACGCATTGCGGTATTCAGCCAAAACAGATAACGCCAAACATCCCGACCCCGTTCCCAAATCCAAAACCTCAAGCGGCGACGAGCGGTCGGGAAACAAAGATAAAACCGTTTCAATAATCGTTTCGGAATCGGGACGCGGATCCAAAACGTCCGCGCTTACTTTGAAATCAAGGCTCCAAAACCCCCGCGTGCCCAATATCTTTGAAACGGGTTCGCGATTTTCGCGGCGCGCGGCATATTCTTGCAGTTTTTTTAAAGCTTCTTCGGAAATTTCCGTTTCGGGATGCATCTTCAGGCTTACGGGAGAAAGCTTCATCGCAAACGCCGTTAACAGCCGCGCATCCGTACGGGCGCTTTCTATCCCGCATGCCGAAAAACGGCGCGTCAATTCGTTTAAAGCTTCAAAAACGCGCATCTTATTCCAGTTCGGACAAGCGTGCCAGCTGGTCTTCCGTAATCAAAGCGTCGATTATTTCTCCCAACGCCGTTCCGTTCATAACCTGATCTATCTTGTACAATGTCAGGTTAATGCGGTGGTCCGTAACACGTCCCTGAGGGAAATTGTACGTCCGGATGCGTTCGGAACGATCGCCCGAACCGACCTGATTCTTACGATCCGTCGCCCGTTCGCTTTCCAATGCCTGACGCTGTGCATCGTACAGGCGGGAACGCAAAATCGTCATCGCGCGGTCTTTGTTCTTAAACTGAGAACGTTCGTCCTGACATTCCACAACGACGCCCGTCGGAATGTGCGTAATGCGAACCGCGCTTTCCGTCTTGTTAACGTGTTGGCCGCCCGCACCGGAAGCTCGATAAACGTCTATCTTCAAATCTTTCGGATCAATCTTTAAATCGACTTCTTCCGCTTCGGGCAAAACGGCAACCGTCGCCGCCGACGTGTGTATACGTCCGCCCGATTCCGTTTCGGGAACACGCTGGACGCGGTGCACTCCGGATTCAAACTTCAGCTTTTCAAATACGGACTTGCCCGTTACGCTTGCCGACGCTTCCTTAAATCCGCCAAGCCCCGTGTCGTTCACGCTAAGCATTTCAAATTTCCATCCCTGCTCCGCCGCATAGTGTTCATACATGCGAAACAGTTCCGCCGCAAACAATGCCGCTTCTTCGCCGCCCGTACCGGCACGGACTTCCAATATGGCGTTCTTTTCGTCAACCGCATTCTTGGGCAAAAGCAGAATCTTTAAATTTCGTTCCAATTCGGGAAGCTTTTCCTTTACGGCATAAAATTCTTCTTCCGCCATCGCTTTCATGTCGGCGTCCAAAGATTCGTCCTTCATCATCGCTTCGGCGTCCGTCAATTCGCGCTGTGCAGCTTGATACGCTTTTATCGCGGCAACAACATCCTTTAAATTCGCCAGCTCTTTCGACAGCTTGACATACGTTTCCCCGTCGACGCCTTCGCTCGATCCCAGAAGAGCTTCCAATTCCTCATGGCGCGACAACACGACATTCAGTTTTTCTTCAAAGCTCATCCGTTACCCCCGAACGTACTTTGACAAATATTCGGGCAGGTTTTCTATCAGCACTTCCGCCTGTTCGCCGCTGTCCAAATCGCGAACCGAAACCGATCCTTTCGCCAATTCGTCCGACCCCGCGATAATCGCCGCGCAAGCATTGATTTTGTTTGCTTTCTTTAACCGTTTGCCCATATTCCCCGAATACGTCATATCTATAATGCAACCGTTGCGGCGCAAATCCTGCGCTATTTTCATAACGGGAAAGACCGCATCGTCCCCGACGGGAACAACGGCGATCGGACGCGGTGCCGAAGGCAGACGGTTCGTTTCAACCAACAGCATCGCCAAACGGTCGACACCCGATCCGAAACCGATCCCCGGCGTTTGAGAACCGCCCAATTCCTGCACCAAACCGTCATAACGCCCGCCGCCGAGAACGGTGCCCTGAGTCCCCAAAGATTCCGTAATAAATTCAAATACCGTATGACGATAGTAATCCAATCCGCGCACCAAACGGGGATTGACGGTGTACGGAATGTCCAAAGCCTTCAAACCTTCTTGGACGGTTTCAAAAAATTTGCGCGATTCTTCGTTCAGGTATGCCGTCATTTCAGGCGCGCCTTCAACGATTTTTTTGTCGCGTTCGTCTTTGGAATCCAATATGCGCAGAGGATTCTTGTCCAAACGGTTCAGGCTGTCTTCCGAAAGTTCGTCCTTATGCGCCGAAAAATACGATACCAACGCTTCACGGTACGCCGCGCGGCTTTCCAAATCGCCCAAAGTATTCAGTTCCAAACGGATAAAGTCTTTCAGCCCGAGAGCCTTTAAAAATTCCCAAGCCAAAGACAAAACTTCTATATCCGCCTGAGGCGAAGACGCCCCCAACAATTCGACACCGATTTGGTTGAACTGGCGGTAACGCCCCTTTTGCGGACGTTCATAGCGAAACATCGATCCCGAATAAAACAGTTTAACGGGCTGATTTTGTTCCATGCCTTCGGAAATAAACGCACGCACCGCGCCCGCGGTCCCTTCGGGGCGAAGCGTCAGACTTTCCCCGCCGCGATCCGTGAACGTGTACATTTCCTTGCTGACGACATCCGTCGCTTCTCCGATGCCGCGCGAAAAAACTTCCGTAAATTCAAAAACGGGCGTGCGGATTTCGCCGTACCCGTAACGTTCGGCCAGTTCTTTCGCCGTCCGTTCCACAAATGAAAAAGCCCGAAGCTCTTCGCCGTAAATATCCCGCGTCCCGCGCGCCGGCTGTATCGTCATTTCTTTTCCTCCGTCCGGCGTTCCTGCGCCGCTTTTTCCGCCAAAGCCGCAATCTTGTCAACGACTTCGGTCGCTTCTATCTGACCGATCTGTTCTCCTTTGACAAACAGCAAAGCCTTTCCGTTTCCGCCGCCGCACACGCCGATATCGGCTTCGTGCGCTTCCCCGATGCCGTTCACAATGCACCCCAGCACCGATATTTTTAACGGCACCGAAATATGTTCAAGACGTTCTTCCAGCTCGCGAACCGTCTTTTCCACGTCTATCCCTTTGCGGGCGCACGTCGGACACGATACGATACGAACCCCGCGATAACGCAACCCCAAAGAACGCAAAATTTCAAAACCGACTTTGACTTCTTCCGAAACCGGCGCCGTCAACGATACGCGCAACGTATCCCCTATTCCTTCGGACAAAAGAGTGCCGATTCCCAACGCGGATTTTACGGTTCCCGCACGAAGACCGCCCGCTTCCGTCACACCCAAATGCAACGGATAATCGCATGCCGCCGCCAATAAACGGTACGCCTTCATCATCATCAGCGTATCCGAAGATTTCACGCTGATTTTAAAGTTATAAAAATCTTCGTCCTCAAGCATTTTGGCTTGATTCAACGCACTTTCAACCATGGCTTCGGGACACGGTTCCCCGTATTTTTCAAGCAAGCCCTTTTCCAAAGACCCGCCGTTCACCCCGATGCGTATCGAACAATTATGATCCTTTGCCGCTTTTACGACTTCGCGAACCCGATCCGCAGAACCGATGTTGCCGGGATTGATGCGCAGACAGGCGGCTCCCGCTTGCGCCGCTTCTATCCCTCGCTTGTAATGAAAATGAATGTCCGCCACGATGGGAACATGGACTTGGCGGACGATTTCTTTCAAAGCCGCCGTGGACGCTTCGTCGGGACAGGAAACGCGCGCAATATCCACGCCGGCGGCTTCCATTTCCAAAATCTGGGAAACCGTCCCTTTGACATCCGACGTCAACGTGTTCGTCATGGATTGCACCGATATCGGAGCCCCGTCACCGACGGGAACGTTCCCGACATAGATGCGGCGCGACTTGCGCCGCTTGATCTCTAACGCCTTCATTTTTCAGCAAACCTTAATCTTCAGCCGTTTTCGGCAGCAAATATTCCGGATCAAGAGGAACTTTGCGCGTCGCCCCTTTGGGCCCCAAAGGAGGAACCAAAAGCCCTTCGACATAAACGTCCAAGCCGCCGGCATTTCCCGTCTTTAAATACAAATCGTCGGAATCTCTGGACGCCTGATAACGGTCTCCCGCCTTTAACGTCCGCGAAATCAAGACCATATCCCCGCGCGTTACTTCTATCCAAGCATCGGCAGTCGCGACCAAAACGACGCGGGCATTATAGTTTTTCTGACCGTATATATGGCGCGTCGGAACTTCTTCGGCAACTTCAAACGATTCTGCGACAAACGGCTTGCCCTGAACGGAAGTATCGGCAACCGTTTCCTGAACGGCCTGTTCGGGCTTTTTCGGCGGAACGGGCGCCGAAGGAGGTTCCGATGCCGTTTCTGTCCCCGTTTCCTGAGAAACGGACGGAGACGGAGCACCGTCATCCTGATAAACGTCTTCCACAACCGTTACCGTCTCAACCGAAGCATATTCCGAAGGATCTTCCTGTTCCCAGAAAGCCTTGTACAATCCGAAAACAACCGCCAAAAGCAAAACGGAAAACACTATCAGCTTTATCCCGGGAACAGAATTTTCGACATCTTCCGGAGCATAAGACGGATAGACGTCTTCATTTTCTTGCGTTTCGGACAGCTCTTCCTTGTACCGCGACACCATATCGGCGGCATTCAGACCAAGGTATGCCGCATAACTGCGGACAAAACCGACGGCGTAAGCCGTGCCGGGCAAATCTTTGTACCGACCTTCTTCAATATCTTCCAAAAACTGGGCGCGAATGCAAAGATATGATGCAATATCGCGTATCTCCCATTTCTTTGCCAAACGGGTTCGACGCAAAATCTCGCCGACCGTTTCTTCCCGCTTTTCGGAAGACGCGGCAGAAGTTTCGGAAGAAACATCCTTTCCGTTTGATGACGTCTCTACTGTCTTTTCCTCTTTTTCTGCCATTTTTCACCCCTTAATCTTTAATCAGACAGAACCGAGCGGGTCTTTCTTAACGCATCGGCCGCTTCGTTAACCAGCGTATCAATAATGTCCTGCGTCGGACGTTCGTCCTTGACCAATCCGACGCTCTGACCCGCCATCAGCGAACCGTTTTCGACGTCGCCTTCTATTACCGCACGACGCAACGCTCCGCCCCAAAAATGTTCTATCGCCATCTGAGCATCTTTAAGCTCTATTTCGCCGCGGCGATACTTCTCAATCGTTTCAAGCTGGAATGCCATAAAGCGCCGCGTCCCCTCGTTTGCTATCGCACGAACGGGAATAACGGGGAAACGCGCGTCCATCTGAACCGTCGGAACGGCATCGCGCGCATTCGCATTAATAAACGCTTTTTTGAAATTCGGATGCGCAATACATTCCGTCGCGCAAACAAAACGCGTCCCAAGCTGGCATCCCGACGCGCCCATTTCCAAAAATGCCGCCATCATCGAACCCGACCCGATCCCGCCGGCAACAAAAACGGGAACCTCCGTTATATGCGGAATGATTTCCTGAACCAAAATGTTCGTCGCTACGGGTCCGATATGTCCGCCGGCTTCCGTCCCTTCTATAATCAGCGCATCGGCTCCGGCACGCACCATCTTCTTTGCCAAAACAAGCGCCGGCGCAAAGCACATGACTTTTATGCCCGCGTCTTTCAACCGTTTAATCGACTGACCCGTCGGAATACCGCCCGCCAATATCGCATGCGTAATCTTGCGTTCAATGCAAACGTCAATCAACGAATCCAGCTGAGGATGCATCGTAATCAGGTTAACGCCGAAATTCTCGGACGTCAGTTCGCGCGTCGCCGCAATTTCTTTATCCAGCAAGTCCGCCGGCATCGCGCCGCTGGCAATAACGCCGAAACCGCCCGCATTCGATATCGCCGATACCAAATGGTGTTCCGAAACCCAAGACATCGCCCCGCCCAAAATGGCATAACGGGTTCCTAAAAATTCTCTGCCTCTTTTCCAAAAAGCGTCTAAAATATCACGGGAAGCTGCTTCTACCGCCATTATTGTTCTTCCTTCTTATCCAAATTAAATGCCGCATGCAACGCACGAACCGCCAATTCCGCATACTCGCTGGCGATTAAAACGCTGATCTTAATTTCAGAAGTCGATATCGCCTGAACGTTTATGCCTTTGTCCGACAATGCCTTAAACATCTTGCGCGCAACACCCACATGCGTGCGCATCCCGACGCCCACAACAGATATCTTGACAACATCGCTGTCGGAAAGAAGCGATTGATAACCGATTTCTTCCTTTGCCTTTTCCAAAATCGACAGCGCGCGTTTCAATTCCGATTCCGGCAGCGTAAACGTCATGTCCGTCGACTTTCCGTCCGCCGAATCGCTTTGAACAATCATGTCAACGCTGATGTTCGCTTCGGCCATCGCGTTAAAAATCGCCGCAGAAACTCCGGGTTTGTCGTGTACCCCCGCCAAAGTAATCTTTGCTTCATCACGGCTGTAGGTTATGCCGCTGATAATTTCTTTTTCCACGATATCTTCCTCATCGCAAATGGTCGTCCCGACCGGTGTGTCTTCAAAACTTGAAACAACGCGCAGGTTAACCTGATACTTCATCGCCAGTTCCACCGAACGCGTCTGTAAAACCTTCGCCCCCAAAGAAGCCATTTCAAGCATTTCTTCGTACGTGACCTTGTCCAGCTTGCGCGCCGTCTTGACAATACGGGGATCCGTCGTATAAACGCCGTCGACATCCGTATAAATGTCGCACCTGTCCGCCCCTAAAGCCGCCGCCAATGCCACCGCGGACGTATCCGATCCGCCGCGACCCAACGTCGTTATGCGACCGTCTTCCGTCACGCCCTGAAAACCCGCAACCACGGGAACTATCCCCTTGTCCATCGCAGATTTTAAAGCATCTACTTCCACACGCTGTATCCTGGCCTTTGAAAAATCACCGTTCGTTACCAACGGGATCTGCCACCCCGTCCATGAACGCGCCGGAATACCCAACGCCTGCAACGCCAAAGCCAAAAGCCCTATCGTTACCTGTTCGCCCGTCGATACGACAACGTCATATTCCTCGGGGCTGTAATTTTCGCAAATCTCGCGACAATAATCGACAAGCTGGTTCGTTACCCCCGCCATCGCCGAAACAACAACGGCAACTTTGTTCCCCGCGTCGTATTCGGATTTGACCTTCAGGGCAACGTTTCGGATTCGCGCAGTGTCCGCCACCGACGTACCGCCGAATTTCTGTACAATGCATACCATTCAGGTTTTACCCAAATTCCATAGTTCTAATGATAAAAACGAATATTCATACAATGTTCTCTCCTTTAAAGCAAGAATTTGCTGACAATTATATTGCCTTTTTACAAAAGAACGATAAAACTGTTCTCATCTTCCGCTGTTAAAACGAGGCAAACGATGACCGCTAATTATAAAAAATCCGATTCCGATACACGCCCTTGGGGAACTTGGGAAGTCCTGGACGCAGGTGATACTTACGCCGTTAAAAAAATTACCGTCCTGCCCGAAAAAATCCTCTCTTTGCAAAGCCATAACCATCGCGACGAACATTGGATCATCGTCTGCGGAACCGCAAAAGTCAGAATCGGCGACAAAACCGTCGTCGCCAATGCAAACACGCCCTTTTTTATTCCGGCAAAAACATTGCACCGCATCGAAAACGCCGGCAAAACTCCCATGGTCTTTATCGAAGTGCAGACCGGCGAACTTTTGGATGAAAACGATATCATTCGATACGAAGACGCTTACGGACGCGTCTAAACCTTAATTCGAAACGACGCTTTGCCGGCAAAAGCGCCTGACCGACAACGCCGCCGACGGTCGCAGGCGTCGTAAAAATTCGTCTGATCTTTTCCGCGGACGTCTTTAGCGAACGGCACGCGCAAACGTTAAAACGCGCACCTCTCGGGCGCCGCCCCGTTTCAATGCGCGTGCGCAATATTCCGCCGTCGCCCCCGACGTCATAACGTCGTCTATCAATACATACGTTCTTGCCGTTTCGGCAGATTTGAAAAAATCAAACGCTCCCGTCAGATTTGAATACCGTTCGTTTCTGGAAAAATGCCCCTGCTTTGCCGTTCTCTTCACCCGCTTCAGCACAAACGGAGAAAACGGAACACCCGAAAGTTTTGAAATGTTTTCCGCCAGCAACGCCGACTGATTGTATTTTCTGTCCAACAGCCTGAGCGGATGCAACGGCACGCAAACCAACATATCGGCGCCGTCCAAAATGTCCCGCCCCGCATTGACCATCATGCGCGCCATCCAAAAAGCAAGATCCGTCTTGTCTCCGTACTTTAAAGACAAAACCAGATCTTTTACGATATCGCCGTACACAAATGCGGAACGCGCCGTCTCAAAAGCTTTTTTTCCCGCCCTGCATTCGGTGCAAACGGCATCATCGTCGGATATCTGCAACGGTCTTCCGCAAATGCGGCAAAACGGCGCTTCGATAAATCTTAATCGCCCGTAACATTCGGAACACAACATTCCCGCTTCGGAAATTCGAGCACCGCAGCAAATGCAAACCGGCGGGAAAAAGACATCCAAAAGACTCTTTGCCATAAAAAACTGTTCCTTAATAAAAAATCTGTTATAAATAGTAACATACCCTTTTTAATAAGGAATTTTAAAGATGACAAAACGAGTGTTTTTGGCGGCTTTGACGGCGGGTCTCCTTTCAGCCTGCACCACGGGAATTTTCTATAACGGCGTCCGGGAATTGTCCGTCAGCTTTATTCAGCCGTCGGAATGGGACGGCGAAGTATTCCCTGCCGTACAAATGTGCAGCGGCGTCGGCGGCGCAGGAAGCACTCCCGCTTTGTCCGTCGCAAATATCCCTCCGGAAACAAACGTTATCATCCTTGAAATGAATAACCTCAGCAATCCCGCTTTGGCCGTTGACGGCGGATTGGGATCGATCGGCTTTTACCACGACGGTTCCGAAACCGCCACTTTGTTGCCGGTACCGGGCGAAACAGGCGATTTGCCTTCTTTCGCTTTTGAAGAAAAAGTCAATCGCGCCAACCCTGCAAAACCTTATGCTTATCTGCCGCCGTGTTTTAAGACAAACAGCACGTATCAAGCCACCGTCAAAGCCTTAAAACGAACGGGATCGTTCGATAAACAGCGCTCCGTTCTTTTGGGTGAAGGACGCATCCGGCTGGGGACTTATTAGTCCGCAAATAATCAAAAGCTGAATTTATTTCCCAAGCCGTCTTTTTTGTCGGCCAGAAACATATTGTCCGAATCCTCGTCCGTCAAATCCATGTTTTCCAACGTCAAAGACACATCCATTAATGCCGGAGAAATATCCGCTTCCAAATACGCTCCCTCGTCTTTCATGCCCCACAGCAGAGCATCTTCATCATCGGGCTGACCGTATTTTTGCATGACGGCATAAAGAAAATCACGACGGCGGCGGCTTTTTTGGTAACGGGCTTCCGACGTTGAGCCCAAAGAGTGATCCCCCTTCGAAACATAATGGATGCGATAAGCCTGATTGCCGCCGAACGTACTGGTAAATTCAACGACTATTTTTTCTTTCATTTCGGGTTTTTCAAACTGAAGCCTTGAAATATATTCTTCTTGGCTTTTCCATGCCGTTTCCCGAATGCATTGTTTTAATGCCGCATAGGAGAATGCCGTTTCTTTCAGGCATTCTTTTTTATACTTCCATTGTAAGAAGGGCGGAATTTTCCTGTTTTGGAATTTCACGGAAAAGCCGTTCGCCGTTGCAACCTCCATAATGTCGGAAGGCGTCATCCCCAACATCATCCCCGCAATGTCAAAAGATTCGACGTTGATATCGCTGTCACCGATTTCGCGTCTTCTGCGTTCAAACAAAGACAGGTTTTCCTCTTTTTTTGCCTTGGCTCTGGCTCCCAGCATGGGCAAATCTGGAGCAGGAGAATCGGCGGCCAGACGCGATAAAAGCCCCGCCCCGGTTGCGGGAGCTATCGTTTCGGCAGGTGCCGAAGACCTGCCCGAATACGGCAACGTCAAAGCCGACGGCGACGTTTGCGGTACGTCAAAAGTCATCGGGATTCCTTTTGAACCGACTGTTGATGGTTCTGGCGCAGAAGCCGGCGGTTGAGAAGTTTGTTGCGGGCGATCCGGCGACGCTGCGGGCGACGGCGCGGCAAAAGACG
>HF994932.1:120941-130411 GCA_000434295.1 Acetobacter sp. CAG:977
ACGCGGGCTTTGTTTCTTTTTCTTCCGAAGCGGGCTCTGAAGAAAAATCGGATTCGTCAAACAGATCGTCCAGGCTTTGGGCGAAAAGAGATCCGGAAAAACAAAGGAATAGTCCGAAAATAAAAAACTTTTTCATTACTCCCGCCCGAATTTAAGGAAAGATTTAACCATCAATTTTTATGATTATAGGCATATCCCTTTATTTTTTTAAACAGGAAGAATAATAAATATGTCAAAAATCAGGTCATTAGGCGTGTTTTGCGGTTCCGCAAACGGGAAAAACCCCGCTTTTATCAAAGCGGCTTATGAATTGGGACAGTTGTTGGGCAAAAAAGGAATCCGTCTGATCTACGGCGCGGGACATACCGGCATGATGGGCGCCGTTGCCGAAGGCGCTCTTGATGCGGGCGGCGAAGTCGTCGGCATTATCAACGATCTGTTGCAAAGCCGGGAAGTCCAACGTTTAAAGCTGACCGAATTAAAAGTTTTGCCTTCCATGCATGTCAGAAAAGACGCCATGTTCGAAGCATCCGACGCATTTTGCGTCCTGCCCGGCGGCATCGGAACGCTGGACGAAGTCTTTGAAATCGTTACCTTGAAGCAAATCGGCGAAAATAATAAGCCCATCATTCTGTATAACGCGTTCGGTTTTTGGGAACCCTACCGCCAAATCATCAACACGTTAATTCAAGAAGGCTTTGTGCGCCCCGAACATGCCGACTTGGTAACTTATGTCGACAGCGTTGACGAAATTCTGCCCGCCATCGAAGCCGAATTGGAAAAAAACGAACACAAAAAAGCAGGCTAACGCGGCAATAACATCGCCAAAGCCGTGTATTCCGGCATCATCAGATAGCTGCGGCTGAACGATATGCCGATCAGTTCCGAAGGCAGTATCCCCAAAAGATCGGATTGAACTTTTGCGGGACACGTCTCGGGAGTTCCGAAAAAATGAAGCGGACCGACGCAAACGCCTTCTTTGGTCATAACGGTCGCGGCGTATTCCGTCATCGCCTTTAACAGCTCTGCCGCGTAACCGCTTAACAGTCCTGCCTCTTCGAAACGTTCCTCCTTTTGCCACTGTTTGACGGTTTCCGATACCGTTTTGCCCAGATTCACGGCTATCAGCCCCGCAACGTCGCATGCTCCCGACGATTCCGTTTGCTTAAACCTGTCGCATACGCAACAGCCGTTTGCCAAACGCGAAAAATGTAATTCGGGGCTGGCGTCTTTTTCATTTTTGGGCAAAATCTTTAACGTTTCTCCGTCCGCCGTGCAGTGAACGTAAAAATACAGCGCCTGAGGATGAAACAATCCTTCTTCGGCGCAAACTTTCGTCAGCTCGTTTAATACCGGAACAGCCTGCATTTCCATGCGACGGCACCATTCGTCCCGAGTTTCCCCGCCTTTTTTATATCCCCATTGCGTTTCAAACAGACTTAATTCGTCTATGTACGGCGCCAAAAATTTCAGATTGTCTTCTTCTATGACCGTCGCTTCGTAATATGAAACGTCGGATAACGGCAACGCATCCTGCACGTCCGAACGACCGAATAAAAAATCCGGCAGCTCTTTATGAGCGGCTCGCGAGTTCTTTTCGTGCACGGAAAGCTCTTCCCTCTGCCCGAACAACGTGTCAACCAGCTCTTGCGCCGATGTGTCCCCGCCGTTCTTTTCTTCATTGCCCGACATGCGTGTTTGCCCCCTGCATAAATACCGACTTAACTGTAAAATTACTCCGTCATCGCCAAAATTGCCATACGCATTTTGTAAAACGGTTTTTATACAAGTTTATAAAAAATGTTGACTCCTCTTCTCCGAAAGTTCATCTTCCCTCTTGGAAAAATTTTTTATATTCTGGGCTAGGTCGGAATTTGGAAATCTAAATATGAAACGGGCTCTTGTTTTTACGGCGCTGTTCATTTCATGCTTTTTTGTTTCGTCGTGCGCAACCGTCCCGACGGATCCTGCCGCACGCGCCGTTTATGAAGCCAATAATGACCCTCTTGAACCCTTAAACCGCCAAATCTTTACGTTTAACCTGCGCGCCGACAAATACGTCATGCGCCCCGTCATTAACGGATACCGCGCCGTAACAACTCCGAATTTTCGCAAAAACATCAGAACTTTTTTCGCCAACCTTAAAACGCCTCTGACCGTCGTCAACGATTTGTTACAATTAAACTTCGCTAATGCAGGGCTCGCTTTGTCCCGTTTCACCATTAACTCGACTTTGGGATTTTTCGGATTTTTCGACGTTGCCGACCGACTGGGAATCGCTCCGCACACCGAAAGCTTTGCCAATACTTTGGGGTATTGGGGCGTGCCGTCGGGACCGTATCTGATGTTGCCGTTGCTGGGCCCTTCCAGCATCCGCGACGCTTCGGGCATGGTAACGGACATCTTTCTTGACCCGATTACCTACGTTTCCGCCGCAAACGGCGAAGACACCCTCTTTGCCATTTCCATCGGCGTCGACGGGCTGGAAGCCATCGTTCAATACGAAAATATCGTCGATTTGATGGATGACGCCCGCAAAAATTCTTTGGATTTTTACGCTTATATGCGTACGATGTACCAACAACACAGAAAAGCCGCCATCCAGGAGCTCAGAGGCGGCGGCGAAGACAATCAAAAAGCTTCTTACGAATTTTCTTTCGATGAAGAAGAAGACTGGGAATAGGATCTTTAAATGAAACGTTTTCTTTTTGCCCTTTTAATGATTTTAACCGTTTTTCCGGCAAATGCCGCCGATGAACAACAGGTGCAAAACTTTGCTCAAAGCCTTGCCGACCAAATCATGGAACGCGTCGTTTTGGCAAAGACGTCGCCCGCTCAAAAACGCGCCGCTTTCCGCGAAGTCTTTTTAAACGCAACGGACATCAACAAAATCGCGCGTTTTACCCTCGGACGGTATGCCCGAACGGCATCCAAAGAACAAATCGCAGCTTTTACGAACGCTTTTACGGACAACGTCATCCTGACCTGGGCAGACAGATTCGACGGTTACGCGGGCAAAGCCTTTACGTTTAAAAGCGTCCGTCAGGACAAAAACGATTTCTACGTTTCGTCCGTATTGGACGTGCCGAACACGGAAAACGACGTCGAAATCATTTGGCGCATCAGCGCAAAGGGCGATCAGCTGAAGCTGATGGATTTGGTCGTCGAAGGCGTCAGCATGATTATGAGCTATCGCAACGAATACGCTTCCGTCCTGCAACAAAGCGGCGGCGATTTGCAAACGCTGATCAATTTGCTGAACCAGAAAAACGATGCTTTGCGAAACCCGCCGAAAAAGAAATAATCTTTAATGAAGCCGCTTTGGAAACAAAGCGGCTTTTTTCGTTGACAAAGCCTTATAATTTGGTACTCTTCCCGTACTTCCGAGAATGCGGACTGTAAAGAAACAGCCCCGCCGCCGCAATAACGCGGGTCGGACTATCGGAACAACAACAAAAATATCGGAGAATAAAAACATGTCTAAGCGTTTATCCGCTAAATACAAAATCAACCGCCGTTTGGGACTGAACCTGTGGGGACGCGCAAAAAGCCCCGTCAACAAACGTGAATACGGTCCCGGTCAGCACGGTCAGCACAAAGGCAAACCCACCGACTACGGCTCACAATTGCTGGCAAAACAGAAATTAAAAGGCTATTACGGCAACGTTTCCGAAAAGCAGTTGCGTAAATACTACGCCGAAGCCATCCGTCGTTCGGGCGATACTTCGGAAAACCTGATCGGTTTGTTGGAAACGCGTCTGGACGCCGTCGTTTATCGCATGAAATTCGTCCCGACCGTCTTTGCCGCACGCCAGTTCGTCAACCACGGCCACATTTTGGTCAACGGAAAACACGTCAACATTCCTTCCTATCTGGTTAAAGAAGGCGACGTCATCGAAGTCCGTGAAAAATCCCGCCAGTTGGCCAGCGTCCTTGAAGCTCAGGCTTCTACGGAACGTGAAGTTCCCGAATATATGGAAGTCGATCAGAAGGCTTCCAAAGGAACGTTCCTGCACACGCCGAAACTGGCTGACGTTCCGTACCCCGTACAGATGGAACCGAATCTGGTCGTCGAATTCTATTCTCGTTAATTTCGAGACATCTCTTTCAAAAGCCCTCCGTTTCGGAGGGCTTTTTTTATTCCTGTTTTTACTCCTCCAAAACTTGGCACGATGATTGCATATTGTTTTGCAGTCATCATTTAAGGGGATAAAAACATGGATGTATCCGCCGTTAAATATAATAAGCAGTTAAATGCCTTTGCCGCTCCGAAAATCAGCGTCCAAGACACGGGCGACGCCTTTTTGTCTTTATTGGACAATTTCAGAACTTCGGGGTCTGCGGAAGAAAGCTCGAACCGCGTTTTGGCACGCATCAGCGAAAAAGCTAACGCCCCTGCCGTTTTTAAGAATACGGCTCAAAACGCTGCGTCGGCATCGCAGACGAGCTCTCGCGACGACATAACGGATAACAAAGAACCCCCAAAAAACGAAAAGCCTCAACAAAGCGCTCAAAAAGACGATGGCGCTGGGCAAAAGATTCCCGATAAAGAAAATACTGCCCCGACGGCAACTGATGACGTTCAAAATCAATCCGGAACGACAGCTGCGGAAAACAATAAAAATACCGACAACTCTGAAAAAGCCGATGCCGCCGCCGAACAAATCGTTGACGGTGCCGAATCGGACAAAGTAAACAATGCGGCAGATGAGACGGAAAAAACCGATGTTTCGGATTCCGATGACGCCCTTTACGGAAACGCCGCCGTCGTTGTGGGAAGTCAGATCGCCCGTTCCGTAAGCGACGCAACGCAAGAAAACGCTCAGGATACGGACATTTCGGAAAACGGTTTGAAAATTCCCGCCGCGAATAAAGACGGTGCTGCGGAAACGAACGTTGCCGCTCCGGATGCCGCCGAAACAATCGCAGGAACGAATCAAAATTCACAACAGAACGCTAAACCCGGCGAAAACGAAACGGAATTGAATTTGAAAAACATTTCTTCCGCCTCCGTCGCGGACGCCGCCAAACAACAGGGATCGGAAACCGTTGACGTTTCCGGCCAAGAGGCTCAATCGAAACTTTCCGACGGCGCCTTTTCCGTAAAAGCCGACGCTCAAAAATCGGAAGCGGATATTCAGGCGGAAGAGCTTTCCGAAGCTTTGCCGAAAGGAAACAACGTCAAAATTGAAACTTCTGTTGTTTCCGAAACGGCATCGGTCGCTGCGACGACACAAAAAGCCTCCGCCGCCGAAAAAGGCGTTTCCGAAACACGGAACGGTGACGGTGTTGATGAAACGGGCTTTTTCCAAAATTCTTTAAAAAGCGAAAACTCCGTGAACGTTCAAGGTGTTGAGGCTGTTTCTTCTCAGGATAAATCTCAAAGCCGTTCCGAAGCTCAGGCTCAGCAACAACAGGCTCAACAGCAACAGCAGTCCGCAAACACGGTTCAAAACATCGGCGCATCAGCCGCCAACGTTTCCGCATCTCAGCTGACGGAATTTCAATCGGCGCTAAAAGGCGGAATTGATGGCGTTTCGGGCGTATCCGGGACATCGGGCAGTCAAGGAACGGGCGAAGCCGGGCAAAGCCTTTTTAACGTGCAGGGCAACACCTTAAAAGGCAAAGCCGTTGCCGGTAACGCTTCGACAGTTTCCGCGAAAACCGTCCCGACGAACGAGCTGGTCGACCAAATAAAGGTCAGCATTTCCAAAGCCGCAAAAGAAGGGTTGGAAAAAATCAACATTAACCTCAAGCCTAAAGAATTGGGCAATATCCAAGTCAAGCTGGAAGTCGATCACGACGGCAACATGAAAGCGTCAATCATCGCCAGCCGCCCCGAAACGCTGGATCTGTTACAAAAAGACGCCTCCGTTTTGCGCCAGGCTTTGGCGGATGCGGGCTTAAAAACCGGTGATAACGCGTTCAGTTTCAGCTATCGCGGCGAACATCAGCAAAATGCGGAATCTTTTGCCCAAAACGGCAACGGACATCGCAACGGATCGGAATCTGCCTTTAACAATTCCGACGCCCCGAACGCCGAAGCGGACGATTTGACCGAAGCGATTATTGTTTCGGGCTGGACGTCCCGCCACGCTTTGAACATTCGGGTTTAATTTAAAGGAGGTAAGCCATGACGGACGTATCCAGCACATCGGCTTTGTCGGGAACGGCGGCATTGACGGATGCCGTTGAAAAAGGCAAAGATTCTTCGTCTTCGGCGCTTCAGTTGTCGGAAGACTTGAATTCTTTTCTGTACCTTCTGACGACCCAGTTGAAATATCAGGATCCTTTGTCACCGATGGATTCGACGGAATTTACGAACCAGCTTGTCCAATACGCCGAAGTCGAACAAACCATTCAGACGAACAGCTATTTGGAAACGATCATCATGCAAAACAACGCCGGCATGTCCAGTCAGGCCGTCAGCTATATGGACAAAGTCGTTCAGGCGCAAACCAGTTATGTTCCTTTACAGGACGGGTTTGGAAAATTTGCTTATATCACGGATGCCGATGCGACGTCCTGCGTGGTTGCCGTCCAAGACAGCGAAGGCAACTTTGTCAAAACCTTCACGGGAGAACTTCCCGCCGGACGTCACGTCGTTGATTGGGACGGTACGGACAACGAAGGCAACAAACTGCCTGACGGAGCTTATAAAATCGTTGTTACGGCGACGGGCGCCGACGGCAAAGACGTCGGTATCACGACGACGGCATACGGTAAAGTTACGGGCGTTGCTTATGACGGTGATTTAATCGCTTTGGGCATGGGAGACGTCGTCGTGAACATGAACAGCGTTTTGGCCATACACGGGAAAGACGTTTTAAAACCCGAAAGTACGGGAGATTCAGTCATTCCTCCGACAGAAGACGGAAACGGATCTGCAGGAGAAAACAACAGCGGCACGGGAACGGGCGACAGCTCAGAATCCGAAGCGGCATAAAAAATAACAACGCCGCGGACAGAAATAATTCGCGGCACGCATTAAGCTTTCTTTCGGACAGAAGCGCCGCTTGAAAGCCTAATCAAAGGGAGAGAAATCATGAGTTTATTTGGAGCTCTTAAATCCGGCGTTTCCGGATTGACGTCGCAATCGAGCGCTATGGGAATTATTTCCGATAACGTTGCGAACATCAACACGACCGGATACAAAGCCACAACGGCAAAATTTTCAACGCTGGTTACCAAACAGGTATCGACGACGCAGTATTCCTGCGGCGGCGTCCAATGCCGCCNNNTCCAATGCCGCCCCAGCGCCGGCATTGATGCACAAGGCTTGCTGTCTTCGTCTTCGTATTCGACGGACATGGCCATTTCGGGTCAGGGCTTCTTTGTCGTGAACGAAGCCGCAAACCCCGGTGCCAACGATATGTGGGGCTATACCCGCGCCGGTTCGTTTGCCAAAGACAATAACGGTTATCTGGTCAACACGGGCGGATATTACCTGCAAGGGTGGACGTTGCTGCCTTATGACGGTTCTCCGAACGCTTCGGTCGTCAAAGTCGGCGACAGCTATTACATGAAGGCCTATAAAAACGATTTGGGCGATACCGTGTACATCAATGATAACATCATTGACAGCACGAACCTGAAACCGATCAGCCTTGCCACCATCGGCGGCAGCGCCGCGGCAACCCGCAATATTCAAGTCGGCGCAAACCTGCCTTCCAGCGACCCCGTCTTTGACGCCAGCGCTCCCGAATTGGGCGGACGCCACAAAACGGCCGTTCTGATCTACGATTCTTTGGGAAATTCTCACAACATCAACTTCCAGTACACCAAAGAAAAATCAAACGCTTGGGGCATGGATATTCAAATGCCCTCGGGTGCCGCCACTTTGGTAACTTACGGCGGACGCGAAATTTCTCAGGACACGACGGATGACGTCTATTCCGCCCGTGCCCAGATGGAATTTACAAAAATCCCGTCAAACCACTCGACCATTTCCATGGAAGTCGAAGGCGATAAAAAATACGTCTTTGAATTCACGACGGACGATACGTTGACGTATTCTCCGTCTCCGGACGAAACGCTGGTCAAAGTCGATATCCGCAGCGGCATCGTTACCATCGCCGACGCCATCGAACGTTTTGCCGACGTCATCCAGGCAACGGTTCCCAGCGGCAGCAGATTTACGGCGGACGGTTCAAAAATCTCCGTAGAACAATCCATCGGCGGTTCCGCCATTACTTTTGATACCAGCAAATGCTTGTCTTGCGTCCAGTCGGCAACCAACCCCGACCCCGAAACGGGCATTGCTTCCGGGCGCTTTAAACTGCCCGAAATCGATTGGGACATCAAAAACGTCGCGACCGTCGACTTTAAAAGCACGGATGTTGATGCTTATGATGAAAAAACCATTACGCTCGGCAATACGATCTTTCAATTCTACAATTCAGCCGGCGTTCCTCCGACAACCGCAGATGTGCCGAACATCGGCATTGACCTGAAAGGCGCCATCGGAGAAGACGGCAAAGTCGATTTGCAAAAGCTGGTCAACCTGCTTAACGTCGGCATCACGGAATCCGCCGTTGAACCCGTCCGCTTCGTTGCCAGCGGCACGTCCATCGAAATTCATCAAAGCACTTCCGGAACGCCGATTTTGGTTTCTTCGGCAAATTCTGCCCGTATCAACTTTACGAGCAACAACTTGGCTGATTACTATAACCAAACGGTAACCTTGGACGGAAAAACGTACACCTTTATGAACGGCGGTACGGATCCCACCAACCCCTTGCAAATCGACATCAGCGGCATCGCAACGGGTGAAGAAACAACCGCGGCAAACGTTATGAATGCTTTGAACGCCGCCATTCAAAAATCTTATGCCAACGATCCCGATCCGAACCGTTACAACCTGTTTCAGGTCAGCGGATCAACCCTGATTTCGACCGAACAGCTGATTACGGCATCCAGCATCGGCGACACGCTTGAAACCTTTGAAGGCATCGGCGACGCCGTTCAGGGACGCGGCAAAACAAACGGTCAGCAAGGCGTTATCGACGAATTGGCCGCAGGCGATCCTTTGGTCGTTACGAACACGTTCACCTTTAACGCCAAAGAAGGCGCCGAAACGGGATGCCGCGTGCCTGCCGTCTGTTTTAACGCCGACGGTACGCCCAAGTACATCAACCTTGACAGCATTGCCATAGAATGGGCAACGGGCGCCGAAGATATGACGGGCAATTACGATGAATCCCAGAAATTGTCTTTGTTCCTGGGCGACGTTAATACGGCGAACGGTTTAACGACTTTGTCGGGCGACTATACGTCAAACTACATTAAACAGGACGGCGCCAAGTACGGCAGCTATACCGGCGTAACCATCAGCGCCGAAGGCATCGTAACGGCTTTGTTCGATAACGGCGAAACGCGCCCGATTGCTCAAATTCCTCTGGCGACCTTTGTCGATCCGAACAGCATGGAAGCCTTGACCGGCAACACGTGGATCGAAACCGACGCTTCCG
>HF994932.1:130492-131347 GCA_000434295.1 Acetobacter sp. CAG:977
GAAAACTCCACCGCCGACATCGCAACGGAATTCACGAACATGATCACCACTCAGCGTGCGTACTCCGCCGCCGCCAAAATCATCACGACGGCAGATACCATGCTGGAAGAACTGATGACCATTAAACGGTAATCCGTTCGGTTTTCTCATCCCTTTATACTTGCCCCCGATTTTTCGGGGGCTTTTTTTTACGGACGGCACAGCGCGAATGAATACAAAAATTTTACGAAATCTTTACTTATTAACCGTTTTTTTATGTTCATTTTTTATGATTCTGTTATGATTTGCTGAATTGTGTATAAAATTCGGGGCAACCGTTGTGAATTCTTTGATACAAACCCTTAAAAGCCTTGGAACCGCCCGCCTTGCGGCGATGGGCGGCGTCGCTGTCTTTCTGATGGGATTTTTAATCTATCTGGCCACCCGTCTGGGAACAACGGAAATGGGCATCCTTTTTAACGAATTGGAGCCCCCCGAAGCCAAGAAAATTATTTCCGTTTTGGAAGAACAAAACGTTCCTTACAAGCTTTTCAAGAACGGTACGGAAATTCAAGTCCCCATCGCCGACGTTTTGAAATTGCGCGTTCAGCTGGCAGAAACGGCAAACGCCGGCAGCGTCGTCGGATACGAATTGTTTGACAAAGCGCAATCTCCCGGCATAGGACACGACGTTTTAAACCTGCAGATGCTCCGCGCTTTGGAAGGCGAACTGGCCAGAACCATCAAAGCCATCGATCACGTCAAAGCCGCCCGTGTCCATTTGGTTTTGCCAAAGCGCGAAATGTTTTCCCGCGAAGAACAAAAACCGTCGGCATCCGTCATCGTTAAAATGGACAGCGACAAGGAACGTCTGAA
>HF994932.1:131386-136909 GCA_000434295.1 Acetobacter sp. CAG:977
GGCATTCAACGTTTGGTCGCCGCCGCCGTTCCCAAGATGGACGTTCAAAGCGTTTCCATTTTGGATACAAGGGGCACTTTGCTGACAAAAGAATACATTTCCGAAGAACAGCGCACGATGTCGACGAACGAAGAAATGCGGCGCGATTACGAACAACGGCTGACCCGATCCGTTCAAACGCTGTTGGAAAAATCGGTCGGTCAGGACAAAGTCCGCGTCAATATTTCTTTGGAAATGGATTTCGATCAGGTTACCGTGAATAAAGAACTGTTTGATCCCGACGCTCAGGTTTTGCGTTCGTCGACGACGATTGAAGAAAATTCCAAGACAGATGAAAAAGAACCGATCGTCAGCGTTGAACAGAATTTGCCCGATGCCGAAGTCAAAAACGCAAATCAGGTAACGTCTCAAGCGAACCGAACGGAAGAAACCGTTAACTACGAAATATCCAAGCAGGTTATCAGTCAAACGCGCAAGAACGGCGTGATCAAACGCATTTCCGCGGCGGTTATCGTTGACGGTATATACACGACCTTGCCGAACGGGACGCGCGAATATTCGCCCCGATCGGAAAAAGAAATGGATTTGCTGGCGGCTTTGGTTCGTTCCGCCATCGGATACGACGCCAACCGCGGCGACATGATCGAAGTGGTCAATTTGCCGTTCTTTAATCCGGAAGACTTGCTCAGGGAAGAAGATCCCGTCTTGTTTATGGGCTTTACGAAACAGGAGATTATAAAAATGGTAGAAGGGCTGGGCGTGGCATTGGTTGCCGTACTGGTCATCCTTCTGGTTGTCCGCCCGCTGATTGTCAAGGCGTTTGAACCCGCAGAAATCGAAGAAGAGGAGAAATTGCTGATGGCAGGACAGAACGGCCTTCCCCCGCAGCTGACAGGCCCCGAAGGCGAAGTCGACGATTCGACGTCTCAGTTGGAAGAGCTGATTGACATTGCCCGTGTTGAAGGGCGGGTCAAAGCGTCTTCCGTGCGCAAGATCGGAGAAATTATTGACCAGCATCCCGAAGAAGCCGTCAATATCATCCGCAACTGGCTGTACAGCGACGAGCGATAGGAGTAACGCATCATGCCAAAAACGGCGATTGAAGATTACCGCAATCTGACGGGCCCCCAAAAAGCCGCCATTCTGATGATGGCGTTACAGGAAGAACATACCGCGAAACTGTTTGCTTTGATGGAAGACGACGAAATTCGCGAAATTTCGGTAATTATGGCCGGACTGGGATCAATTCCCGCGTCTACCGTCGAAAAATTATTCTTGGAATTTGCCGACGCGTTTGCCAATCCGGCAGGATTGATCGGTAACTATGAAAATACCGAACGCCTGTTGATGAAGTCTTTGAACAAAGACCGCGTCGCCGCCATCATGGAAGAAATCCGCGGTCCCGCCGGACGCACGATGTGGGACAAGCTGGGCAACGTTAACGAACAGGTGTTGGCGAATTACCTGAAAAACGAATATCCTCAGACCGTTGCGGTCATTTTGTCAAAAATCAAATCGGATCATGCCGCGCGCGTTATTTCTTTGTTGCCGGAATCCTTCGCGATGGAAGTCATTATGCGCATGCTGAGAATGGAAGCCATTCAAAAAGACGTTTTGGACGGCGTCGAACAAACGCTTCGCGCCGAATTCATGAACAACCTTGCCCGTTCGTCCAGACGCGATTCTCACGAACTTATTGCGGAAATCTTTAACAACCTTGACCGCAACACCGAAGGACGGTTCATGTCGGCGTTGGAAGAACGCAATCGCGAATCCGCCGAACGCATCAAATCCCTTATGTTCACGTTCGAAGACCTTACCCGCGTGGATTCTTTGGGCATTCAGGTCTTGCTGCGCAGTGCGGACAAAGAAAAGCTGGCTGTTGCTCTCAAGGGCGCTTCCGACGTTATCAAGGATCTGTTCTTCAAGAATATGTCCGAACGCGCCGGCAAGATGATGAGAGAAGATATGGAAGCCATGGGACCCGTCCGTCTGCGCGACGTGGACGAAGCCCAGTCTGCAATTGTCCAGCTGGCAAAAGAATTGGCAAACAACGGAGAAATTACCATTTCCGAAGGCGGTTCTCAGGACGAGCTGATTTACTAAGGCGGCGGGCTGTTAAAAGGCGGGAAAAATGGCTAAGGAATATAAATTTATGTTCGACCGGCGCTTCGACGAACCCGAAGAGGAAGAAAAAGAAGAAGCTTCCGTCCCCGCCGAACCTGCCGAACGAAACGTTCCTGACGATATTCCGGCTCCGGTGCCCTCTATTTCCGAGATTCTGGACACTTTAAGCGAACAGGTGCCCGACTTGAATCTTGAAACGCCGGTCTCCGAAAAGCCGCAAGAAGAGGAAAATCAGCCGACAGAAACGCCGGCTCCTCCTCCGCCTCCGCCGCCGCCCCCTCCGCCGCCTCCCGGCTTTACCGAAGAGGAAATGCAAGCCGCTCGCGACGCCGCCTTTGAAGAAGGTCATCAAAAAGGATTGGAAGAAGGACGTAAAAGCGCTTGGGACGAAGCCATGCTCTCCGTCGAAAAACAACAGGCGGATACTTTGGAAAAAATCGCTTCTTTACTAAAGGAAATGGAGCCTTTTTGCCAAAAAGTCAGTGCTCAGGCTTTTGAAACGGCGGTCGAATTCGCTTTTGCCGTTTGCAAGAAAATTCTGCCAGCGCTCAATAAACGCGACGGCTTAAACGAAATTCGCGCTCTTTTGGAACAAAATTTCCGTTTCTTAAAAGAAGAACCGAAAATCAGCATCCGCTTAAACCCCGCTTTGGCAGACCCGATCAAACAACACATCGCACAAATCGTCATCAAAGAATCTTATCCGGGGAAAATCGCCGTTATCCGCGACGAAAACATTGCTTTGGGCGATTGCCGCATCGAATGGAAAAACGGCGGATTGGAAAGAAATACTCAAGATATTTTGAATCAGACGGAAGAACTGTTAAGATTATACGGTCAATCTTCGCCGGATTCGACAAACAAAGGAGAACAGCATGGCTGAAACACCGCAGGATAAAAATCCGAATACGTCGGAATTAAATCTGAATGAATTGGATTCGGAAACACCCGTTCCGCAACCGTCAGAGGAAACCAACAACCGCTACAACGAAGAAATTCCCGAAAAGCCGAAATCGTCCGCCGAATTGGAAGCCGTGTACGATATTCCCGTTCAGGTGTCCGCCGTTTTGGGAAAATCCAGCATGCAGGTTCACCAATTGTTAAAGCTGGGACGCGGTGCGGTCGTTGAATTGGATCGCAAGATCGGCGAAGCCATTGACATTTACGTGAACAACCGTCTGGTTGCCCGCGGCGAAGTCGTCGTCGTTGATGACCGTTTGGGCATAACGATGACGGAAATCATCAAAGCCGAAAGAGGCTGAGCTGTAAACGAAACAAAAATTTAAGGTAAGAAAGAATGCGTCTGCTGCTTATCGGAACCATGGACGGACAAATCGGAGCTGCCAGCCAAATCGCCATTAAAAAAGGCGGTTCGGTCATTCATGCCGTTGACGTCGGCGAAGCTTTGGATTTGTTGCGTTCGGGAAAAGGCGCCGATTTGATAATGATTGACGTCAGGCTTGACATTTATTCTTTGGTCGAAAGCCTGAATTCAGAACGCATCAGCATTCCCGTCGTCGCCTGCGGCGTTGCCGCCGACGCCAAAGCCGCCGTCAAAGCCATTAAAGCCGGCGCAAAAGAATATATCCCTCTGCCGCCCGATGCCGAACTGATCGGCGAAATACTCAGCGCGGTTTCCATGGAAAGCGCTCAGGTCATTTGCAAAGACCCCGCCATGGAAAATCTGCTCAAACTTGCAAAGCAGGTCGCTCCTTCAACGGCCAGCGTCCTGATTACGGGTGAATCGGGAACCGGCAAAGAAGTCATTGCCAAATACATTCATGCCAATTCCAAACGTGCGGGCGAACCGTTTATTGCCGTGAACTGTGCCGCCATTCCTGAAAACCTGCTGGAATCAGAACTGTTCGGATATGAAAAAGGCGCCTTTACCGGAGCCGTCGCACGGCGCATCGGAAAATTCGAAGAAGCCAACGGCGGAACGTTGTTGCTTGATGAAATCACGGAAATGGACATCCGGCTTCAAGCTAAATTGTTGCGCGCCCTTCAGGAACACCAAATCGACCGCATCGGCGGCAAAGCCCCCGTTAACGTCGACGTGCGCATTCTGGCAACGTCAAACCGCGATATGCACGAAGCCGTCAAAGACAAAATCTTTCGCGAAGACTTGTATTTCCGATTGAACGTCGTCAATATCGCCATTCCCCCGTTAAGAGACAGAAAAGAAGACATCCTGCCGTTATCGGAATTTTTCATCCGTAAATATTCCGATTTGAACGCCTTGCCCGTCAAGCCGTTGTCCGACGGCGCACAAAAAAAGCTGACGGCTTATGCATGGCCGGGAAACGTCCGTGAATTGGAAAATACCATCCATCGCGCCGTTATCTTGTCGACGGGAAATGAAATCAAAGAAGAAGCCGTCATGCTGACCGAAATGCCTCAGCCTGCCTCGCAACAGTCTTCGGAAACGGGCGGAACCGCAGGCATGGTCGGACGCACGGTTGCGGATGTCGAAAAAAATCTGATTATCGACACGCTGAAACATACGCTGGGCAACAGGACTCACGCGGCAAACATTCTGGGCATTTCCATCAGGACTTTGCGTAACAAGCTGAAACAGTATTCTGAAGAAGGCACCGAAGTCCCTCCCGCTCCCAACGATTTCGGTTAAAGGCGGTTAAATGGCGCAGCAACCCGTTCCCGCAAACAGTTCCGGACACGGCCCCGTCAATTTAAAACAGGGCCTGTTTTCTATGGGAAAACGCGGCGATATCGCTTTGGCATTAGGCATCGTTTTGATGCTGGTCATTTTGATTTTGCCGTTGCCGCCTTGGCTGTTAGATATTGCTTTGGCGTTGTCGCTGACTTTTTCCGTGTTGGTGCTGATGACGTCAATCTTTATCGAAAAACCGATACAGTTCACGTCTTTTCCTTTGATTTTATTGATTTCAACCGTCTACAGGCTGGCGTTAAACCTGTCTTCGACGCGTTTGATTCTGGCAAACGGCAATAAAGGAACCGCCGCCGCGGGACACGTCATTGAGGCGTTCGGCGATTTCATCATGAGCGGTAATTTTATTATCGGCGTGATCGTCTTTGCGATTTTGGTTTTGGTGAACTTTATGGTTATTACCAAAGGTTCGGGACGTATCGCCGAAGTTGCCGCCAGATTCGCATTGGACGCCATGCCCGGAAAACAAATGGCGATTGACGCCGATTTGTCTTCCGGATTGATCGACGAAGCCGAAGCCAGAAAACGGCGCGACGAACTGTCTCAGGAAAGCAGCTTTTACGGTGCGATGGACGGTGCGTCGAAATTCGTGCGCGGCGATGCCATTGCCGGATTGATTATCACAGCCATCAACATTATCGCCGGCATTTTAATCGGCGTCGTTCAGCTGAATATGCCGTTTATGAAAGCCGCCGACACTTATATGC
>HF994932.1:136915-169489 GCA_000434295.1 Acetobacter sp. CAG:977
CCGCCGACACTTATATGCGTCTGACGGTCGGCGACGGGTTGGTTTCTCAAATTCCCGCGCTGATTATTTCCGTTGCCGCCGGTATTATGGTGTCCAAGGCAGGCATTTCGGGCGGAACGGAAAAAGTGCTGTTCGGACAGCTGTCCCATTATCCGAAATCGCTCGGAATGACGTCGTTTTTGTCTTTTATGCTGGCTGTGTTGCCCGGAACGCCCGCCGCGCCGTTTTTGTTCCTGAGCTTTATATCGGGCGCGACCGCCGTCTTGCTCGACAATCAAAAAAAGAAACTGCAGGAACAGGCGGAACGCAAGCTGCAGGAAGAACCGCCCGCACCGCCGCCGATTGTCGAAGAACCGATCTCGAACGTTTTAAAGATGGATTTGGTTCGATTAGAGCTGGGCTACAGCCTGTTGTCTTTGATTAACGAAGCCTCAAACCGCCGTCTGACCGACCAAATCAAAGCTTTGCGCCGCGCGCTTGCGTTGGATATGGGCTTTGTCATGCCGTCCGTGCGTATTCAGGACAACATGCAGCTGCCGCCCAACACTTATGTCATTTATGTCAAGGAAACCGAAGCGGGGCGCGGAGAATTGCGCCCGAACAAGCTGTTGGTCATGGATCCGCGCGGCGAAGAAATCGCTTTGCAGGGCGAAAAAACAAGAGAACCGACGTTCGGTCTGCCCGCCATGTGGATTGACCTGACAGCGCGCGAAGACGCCATGTTCCGCGGCTATACCGTCGTTGACCCGCCGACGATCATTACGACCCATATTACCGAACTGGTCAAAATGAATATGTCCGAATTGCTGTCATACACGGAAACGCAAAAGCTTTTGGACGATTTGGACAAGGACCAGCAAAAACTGGTTTCGGAATTGATTCCCAAGCGCATTACGGTCGGCGGCGTTCAGCGCGTTTTGCAAAATTTGTTGCAAGAACGCGTTTCCATACGCGATTTGCCGACGATTTTGGAAGGCATTTCCGAAGCTTGCACCGTTACGCAAAGCCTGATGCTGATTACGGAACACGCGCGCACGCGCTTGTCGCGGCAAATATCGGCGGCTTGTGCGGGGCCTGACGGGATTATTCCTCTGGTTACGCTGTCGGGAGAATGGGAACAGGCGTTTGCCGAGTCTTTGATGGGCAACGGTGACGAAAAGCAGCTTTCCATGCCTCCGACGCAAATTCAACGTTTTATCAACCGCGTGCGCCAAGTTTTCGAAGACCTTGCAAAGCGCGGAGAATCGCCCGTTTTGCTGACCAGTCCGGGGATACGCCCTTATGTGCGTTCAATTATTGAGCGCTTTCGCCCCGTAACTGTGGTAATATCTCAAAATGAAATTCACCCGCGGGCGAAAATCCGCACGGTAGGACAAATTTAAACGACGGATCTTTGAATGAAAATAAAGACGTACACCGCCCCGACAATGTCCGAAGCCATGGACAGCGTGCGCCGAGAACTGGGAGAAAACGCCATTATCGTTTCGACCCAGCGTTTGGGCGCGGGTGCGGGCGTGCGCTTAACCGCCGCCATTGAAGACGGACGCGACGACGACGAATTTTCTTTTGACGCGCCGAAACAAACAGAAATACAGGAAATCATCCGCGCGGCTTTGGAATACCACGCTTTGCCGCCCGATTTGACGGAACGGATTTTATCTCAGGTTAAAGAAGCGCGCAAAAAAGACAGGCTGGTAGCCTTTGCTTCCGCTTTGGATACCGTCTTTACGTTTCATCCTTTGCCCGAACAAATCAAAGGACAGGCGTTTATGGTCATAGGTCCTTCGGGTTCGGGAAAAACCGTTACGGTTGCGAAGCTGGCCACCCGCGCTTGCATGGCGGGACGAAAAGTCGGCATTATCTCTGCCGATTCCGTGCGCGCCGGAGCAACGGAACAATTAGCCGCCTTTACCAGCATTTTGGACGTAACCCTGCTTAAAGCGCGTTCGCCCGAAAATTTGAATACGCATATCCGATCCCTGAGAAGGACGTGCGAAATCATCCTGATTGACATGCCGGGGCTGAACCCGTTTCAGCCGGACGACATGGAGTACCTGTCCGCCTATACGGAAGCCGCCGACGTCCTGCCCGTGTTGACGGTGCCTGCGGGCATTGATCCGTTTGAAGCGCAAGAAGCCGCCGAATCTTTTGCCGAAGCGGGCGCCGTGTATCTGTTGGCGACCCGATTGGACGCCGCCCGCCGGGNNNNGGACGCCGCCCGCCGGTTCGGAGGCGTTCTGGCTGCCGCAAACGGTGGAAGGCTGACCGTCTGCGAAGCCAGCATGAGCCCTAACGTCGCCAGAGGTCTGTCCCCGATTAACGCCGTTTCTTTGGCCAGATTGCTTTTAACGTCATCAGGTCAGGAAACCGAGCCTACAACAAGGAAAAAATCATGAATACAACTCAGCAAACCCCGACACTTGCCCTTGCTCCGCGAAAAATCGCCAGACCTCAGGCGCGAAACATGATTGCCGTCGCTTCGGGAAAAGGCGGCGTCGGTAAAACGTGGTTTTCAATCACGCTTGCTCATGCTTTTGCTCAGAGCGGACAAAAAACGCTGTTGTTTGACGGCGATTTGGGGCTTGCCAACATCGATATTCAGCTGGGGTTGATGCCGACCTATGATTTGGGCAGCGTCATTGCGGGAAAAATCACCCTGAACCAAGCCGTTACCCCTTATCCTGCAGGCGGTTTCGACATTATTGCGGGACGTTCGGGGTCGGGCAGTCTTTCCAACGTTCCCGTCAGCCGTTTGCAGCTGATTAACGATGACCTAAGAATCCTTTCCGGAGGATACGACCGCGTCATCGTCGATTTGGGTGCAGGCGTCGAAAAACCCGTCCGCCTGTTTGCGTCGTCCGCCGCTAATCTTTTGATTGTTTGTACGGACGAACCGACGTCTTTGACGGACGCCTACGCGTTTATAAAAATGATTTGTTTGGAACAACCTCAACCCAATATCCGCATTATCGTCAATTCGGCAAATTCGAACCGCGAAGGCGAAAGGACTTATACGACTTTGTTAAAGGCTTGCCAAGGTTTTCTGCGCATTTCGCCGCCGTTGGCGGGAGTTATCCGCCGCGATACGCGCGTACGCGATTCCATCAGAAACCAAATGTCCATCCTGACGCGCCACCCGACGACGGAAGCCGCGGAAGACGTTCTTGCCGTCGCCGCCAGATTAAATAAAGAACGGGAATAAAGTCTTTATAAAAGGATTCGTTCATGAGCAGCACCGTTTCCCTTCCGTCTTCTTTTGCCCTGCCTGCTCAAAGCGTTTTAAACGCGAATTTATTGCTTTCGGGCGTTCCCGAAGAATTGGCGGCGTTGCCCGTCGGAACGGAATTGCCTGCCGTTTTGATGCCGCCCGAAAGTTCGGCGGATTTTCCCGTTTTAAACGTTACCATGCCTGACGGTTCCGTGATTGAAATCCCCGTCAAGCTAAATAAAATTCCGACCGCTCCGATTGAAGTTTCTTTGAAAATCGCCGCCAAAGAAGCAAAAGACCTTTTATCCGTACAAATCAAACACTTGCCGAACGTTCCCGATGCGCCGAAAGCGCTTGAAACCGGACAAACCGTTTCTTCCGCAGGTGCGGGGCATCCTTATTCTTCAACGATTTTTGAAGCGACACCGCTTCAGACTTTGCCCGAAAGCGCCGTTCAAAACCTGCCGCCGCAAATCGCAAAAACAGTCGCAGAAACATCGCGCATTTTGGATCCGAACGTAAAAATTTCCTTTGTCCTTGTTTCCGATTCCGTTCAGGAAACAGAAGGCTTGCCCCAAGTTCAACCTTCTGAAAATTTTGTTCAACCTTCTCAGGCAAACAATAAAATTGCCGCACCTCAAACGGAAGGTTCCGTCAGAAATGTTACATTGTTACAAAACGGAAAAGAAGACCTTTCTCTTTCGAAAACGGAACAAAAAATTTACGATGCCGTTGATAAAATTTTAAGACCGTCCGCACAAAAGGAAGACTTTTCCCCCGTTTTAATGAGGGAGGTTCAGCCTGCATCGGGAAAAGCGACGCCCGTTTCCGAACAAATTTTTGAAAAAAGCGTGCTTTCATCCCTTTCCGAATCGCCGAAAGAAGCGCTTGGTGCCGCCGCGCGCATAACAGCGGCAAAAGACACGCTGCCTTTGCCGACGGAAACCGAAGACGGCACGCAAAAAAGGAATCAAGAAGCCTCTCCCCGTCCTTTGTTCGTGCCGAAACCGGGAACGATTTTAAAAGGCACAGTTTTTTCTTACGGCTCGGACAGTTCTGCCGTCATTGCGACGAAAATCGGCATTTTGGCTTTGGAAAACAATGTCAAACTGCCCGATCTGACGCCAGTAACCGTAAAAATTACGGACGTTCGATTGCCGACTTTGCTGGAACGCGACCCGCTGCCTGCCGAACGAAATACGTGGACGATACTGAATCATGCTTTGGAAACGCTGAAACAAACCGACGAAGCGGCATATGACGCCTTTAAAGCCGTTTTGCCGCAAGCGGGCAACAAATTGCCCGCCCTGATGATTTCTTTTATGCAAGCCGCCGTACGGGAAGACGCAACCGTCCGTTCCTGGCTGGGCGAAGCAAATATTGCCGCTTTGCAAAAAACGGCTTCGGGACAACAGATTTTAAAGCGCTTGGAACGCGAATTTTCAACATCGGCAAAAAAAGCCACCGACGGACAAAACGTTTGGAAAGGATGGGATATTCCTTTGTTGTCGGGAAGTGTCGTCGAACCCGTTTCTTTGTTTTTGCAACGCCCTCCGGAAGACGCGGAACGGCACGAAAAATATGCTCCGTTGCAAAACGCCGTCAGGTTCGTTTTGGACATGAACCTGTCGCGTTTGGGAAAAATACAATTAGAAGGCATCGCGGGACGCCAAAAACAGCGCTTTGACCTGATTATCCGGCACAGAAACGATATGCCGCCCGAATTTGAACCGACCGTCAGGGCTTTGTTCGTCAAAACTTTGGATGCTTTGTCGTATGCGGGAAACTTGAAAATCTCAAAAACGGAAGAATTTATCGACTTGCGCCCCGCGGCGGAAACGGACACGGCAAAAAGGGGGATGTTGGTCTGAAAAATGGACGCCAAAGGATTTTACAGAATTTTGGAAGTCGCCCAAACGGCAAGCGAAAAAGAAATCAAAGACGCTTTTCGCCGTCAGGCAAAGCTGTATCATCCCGATAAAAACAATACTCCCCAAGCCGCCGAAAAATATTTAAAAATCAACGAAGCCTACCGCGTCCTCAGCGACCCCGAAGCCAGAAAAGCCTATGACAACACGGCCGAAGACGGTTTTGATTTCGTTCCGTGCAGTGTTTGCGGCATCCATGCCAAACAGCCCCGCTATGTCCTGTTTGACGAAGGCAGCATATTCCGTTCGGGCGTGTTTTGCCGTCCCTGTGCGTCCAGACAACAGTTCCGATCCGCTTTAAAAAATTGGCGCAGGCTGTTATTGCATCCCGTTTTGTCCGTCAAAGCGCTGATCAATAACAGAAACGTCGGCGAAAAGCCTGCTTACAGGAATTTAGAGCTTCTGATGAAAAATGCGGCGGCGTTTCGTCACGAAAAAAGATCGGATCTCGCACGGTTTTTGGCGGAACAGGCATTGAATTTTACTCAAAATTCCGCTGAACGTTCCCGCATCGCTTCTTTTATCTCGGCTTTGCCCGATACCGTGAAAAGAAAAGACGGCGATGCGTGGCGCGTTCGTTGGACGGATACTTTTCGGGTATTTTTGCCTTTGTTTTTGGCGTTAATCGTCGTTGTTGCCGTGCTGACGACTCCCGTTATCCGAGATTCATTAAACCGTTCCCGCACCGTCTTTGCCGATTATAAGCACCAACCCGTCATTCCCGTCCGTTTCGACCCGAAAGACACCTCAACACTGTTCCATACTGTCGATATTCAAACGCCCGTCTATCAGGCGCCTTGTCTGGATTGCGGAATCATCGACCTGTTGCCCGAAGGAACCACCGTGCGCATTACGGGATTGCTTCCGCAACCCGATTGGGTGCAGGTTATGACGCCTTTGGGAAAAATCGTCTTTGTCAAAACCGCCGATATTCAAAAAGGAAAAGGAGCGCGGCCTTTGCCTTACCGTTCAAAAATCTCGCCGGATTCCTGATAGCGGAGCTTTGAAAATGTTTGCCGTTTTATTTGTTGTTTCGTTGATGTTCTTTGCTCCCGCCGCCGCGGCGGATTGCTTTGACGATACGCCGAAAACGCCTTTTGAAGAAGTCGTCTGCGCCGATCCGGAATTGAGCGCTTTGCTGACGGATATCAACGATTTGTACGAACGGTTGGAAAAGGCTTCCTTAAAACCGATGCCGCTGAAAACGGAAAGAAAAAACTGGTTGAAAAAAACGGAAAAATTCTCGCAATGCCCCGAAAAAAATCCGGAATGCCTGCTGGACGTTTTTGAAAAGAAAAAAGAAAGACTCTTAAAACTGGCTCCGACGGGGACAGAGCTGATAAAGCTCAGCGGCAATGAAATAAAATCCGAAGACTTTCCCTTCAGCCCGACCACCGTTACCGTAAACGAAGACGGAAAAATATTCTTAACCGTCCGCCCCCGTTCTCTGTCTGCGCGAAAACCCGTTCCGAACGAAGGGAACGCCCCGTCTTCCGACAAAGGATTTATTCTGACAAGATATGCCGAAAACGGCAGGACGAACGAATCAATTGCGTATATCGAAGGCGAAAAGGCGGACTTTCCTTTGAAAATCAGAATCGATGCCAACGACAGCCTTTGGATTTCGGGGCGGATGAATTCTTTAAAAGCCCGTCAATCCGCCGTTTTGCCCTTTAATAAAAGCGGGCATTCGTATTTTTTGGCGCATCTGAATCCAGACGGCACAAAAATAAAAACCATCCGTCCTTTTAATTTGTTTTCGCGTTTTATTGATTTTTACGTCAATCCCATCGGAGATTTGACAATGATGGGAGATTATCAGGACAGGACGGTTTTTATTTTCTTTAACACGCGCACCGAAGGATATGAAAACGCGTTTTTCCTGCCAAGCGGCAATGAATACGAAACCTTTGTCCCCGCAGATAAAAGCCGAAGATTTTTTTATGTCACGGGACGCACGAAAAAAGAAGGTCAGGCGACTGAAAAAGCGTTCGAATCGGAATTGCCGATCACGCGAGAAAGTGCTTTTGTTGCTTTATATGACATAAAGACGCAGGACTTTAAGGCTTTTACATATTTGGACGATTTCCGTCCGACTTTGCTGAGTTTTGATAAAAATTCGGTTTGCTTAACGGGCGAAAGCGCGACGCCTGACCGTTTAAAGTCTTACTTGACCGAGAATGCCGAATACAAGGAAACCGAAGCACGCTTTACGGCGTGTCTGACTCCTGATTTGGAAACAATGACATATTTCAGCTACTTGCCCGTCCGTCCGAAATACATCGGCATAAACGGGACAAGGATTAAAATCATCGGCTACTAATTTAAAACGGCAATTCCCGCATTCAAGTACAGGGCGAACAAAAGCCACATCCCGTAAGGAACCATCAATCCGCCTGCAATTTTTGAAACTTTAAAAAACAAGCACACGGTTTTAGCGGCAACGACGGTCATTGCCGCCAAAAGAATTAAAGCCGCCACGGGAGATCGCATTGAAAAGAACACCGTTGTCCAAGACAAATTCATCAACAATTGAATGAAAAAACAAACATAGCCTGCCGTTTTTTTGATTTCTGATTTTGTTTTCCAATAAACGGCAAGTGCGACGAAAATCATAACATACAAAACCGGCCAGACCATTCCGAATACGGCATCGGGAGGAGTCAGCGCAGGTTTTGACAACAAGGCATACCATTCCATATTTTGCATCGTCTATCCTTTTCATTCTTTCTTTTGAATACAATCATATACATCCGTTCGAATTTTTTCAATTTTTGGTTTATTACGGCTTTCATAGCGTAAACACGGGATGCCGACTGAAAAAAGAAGAGTATCCCTTTGCAAATCCTTTTCCCGTTTATGTGAAGAATCATCCAATTCAATCAGGCAAATGATATTCAGATTCAAATCACAAACAACGAAATCTGCCCTTTTCGTATTAAACATATAGCGATAACGAAATCCGTCTCGCCCTGTATGGGTTATAAAAGCGCTAAAAGCCATTTGAGGAAAAATATAAAATTCTTCTTTTAAAGCTTCGTTCAGACGTTTAAAAAATTCCCGTTCATTTTGAGTCAAAATTTCAGTTTTTACGAAACAATCCGGTATATTTTTTGCTTTTTTCCCTTTGCCAAAACGTTTGAAGCATTCGGTTAATATTACGATCAAAATCAATACTGCAAAAACAGGCGTCATTTCAGATAACTTTGAATTTATCATATCAGTCAAAGGAGTTGCCGAGCCCATTTTTTATTCTCCTAAAAAGAAAAGCGCTTCTTAAAAGTATAAGAAGCGCTTTAACTTTTCAAGCTTTATTAAGTTTATGCCGTTTTTTTCAAAGCAAACGTTACCGTCGAATCACCGACTTCTTCCGTATGAGCGTTTTCAACGTTCGACGCTTCGCAGAACGATACTGCCAAAACCTGTTCGGAAATGTAGTCTTTGTTTTCTTTCAAAGCTTCCAAAACCGCCGCGTCTTTTGAAGTATAAACAACCTCGATACGATCGGACACGTCAAAGCCGCTGTTCTTGCGCGTTTCCTGAACAACGCGGACAAAGTCGCGCGCAATCCCTTCGCGTTCCAATTCCGGATGCGGCGTTACGTCCAAAACGACAACCGCAGTATTGTCAGGCAATGCCATTCCCGCGGTTCCTTCCTTCAAAACAAGGCGCAGTTCAAATTCGTCCGCATTCAAAACCTGACCCGCGATTGACAGCGTCCCGTCCGCGTTCTTCGTCCATTCTCCGCTCTTTGATGCCGCAAGAATGTCCTTCATGTAACGTCCCAGACGTTTGCCGACAATCGGCGTCAACACGTAAAGCGTATAGTCTGCCAACGACGTTACGTCATGCTTCAATACGACTTCTTTGACGTTGACTTCGTCTTCGATCAAAGGCACGTACGCCGACAAACGTTCCGCATTGTTTCCCGCCACCGTCAACGACGCCAGCGGTAAACGGTTACGCAATTTGCGTTCTTCGCGAACGGCCTTTGCCGTCGAGCAAACCGCCCGGACAAAGTCCATATCCGAAACCAATTGCGGTTCCGCCGCAAAAACCGACACATCGACCCAATCGGTTAAATGGACACTTTCTTCGCCCGTCAGACCGCGATAAATGTATTCGCAGGTCAACGGTAATAACGGCGCCAAAACTTTCGACAGAGTATGCAGTACCGTATAAAGAACGTCAAAAGCCTCACGTCCCTGATCCAAAGACCAAAAACGCGCGCGGGAACGGCGAATGTACCAGTTGTTCAGAATTTCCAGAAAATCGGAAACTTCCGCACACGCCGACACGATATCGCACGCATCCAACTCTTTGGTCAAATCGGCAACCAAATCATGCAGCTTTGCCAAAATATAGCGATCCAACACATCCGAAGGCTTGGTCGTAATTTCGGCTTTCAATCCTTCCGCATTGGCGTAAAGGCAGAAAAAGTGAAAAGCATTCCACAAAGGAATCAATGCCTTGCGCGATGCTTTGGCAATTTCTTTGCCTTCGCGGTCAATTGACAGGTTTCCGCCGCGCAAAATCGGCGAAGAAACCAAAAACCAACGCAAAGCATCCGCGCCCAAAGTGTCAAACACTTCGTCGGGAGCCGGATAATTGCGCAACCGCTTGGAAAGCTTTTGCTGGTTTTCATCCAAAACGACCCCGTGGCACAAACACGTTTTGAACGGCGGACGGTCAAACAATGCCGTCGACATCACCATCAGCGTATAAAACCAACCGCGTGTCTGAGCCAGATATTCAACAATGAAATCCGCGGGGAAATGATTTTCAAACCATTCCTTGTTTTCAAACGGATAGTGCACCTGCGCATAGGGCATGGACCCCGATTCAAACCAACAGTCAAACACGTCTTCGACGCGGCGCATCATGCTTTTTCCCGTCGGATCGTCAGGATTCGGACGGACAAGCGAATCAATGAACGGACGGTGCAAATCGGTTACTTTCACGCCGAAGTCGCGTTCAAGTTCCGCAATGCTGCCATACACGTCAATGCGCGGATAACGCGGATCGTCGGATTTCCAAACGGGTATCGGCGTTCCCCAGAAACGCATACGGGAAATCGACCAATCGCGGGCGTTTTCAAGCCATTTGCCGAACGAACCGTTCTTAACGTGTTCGGGAATCCACGTGATTTGCTGGTTCAATTCAACCATCCGGTCACGGAAATCCGTTACCTTGACGAACCAGCTGTTGATCGCTTTGTAAATCAACGGCGTGTCCGTACGCCAGCAATGAGGATAGCTGTGGCGGTATTGTTCGCGCTTGACCAGCTTTCCTTCTTTTTTCAGGCGTTCGATAATCGGCTGGTTGGTTTCAAAAACCTGCATTCCTTCGTAATCGGGGACTTCTTTTGTAAAGCGCCCTTTTGAATCAACAGGGCAGACAACGGGAATCTTGTACGGAATCGTTGCGTTCAAGTCGTCTTCACCGAAACCGGGAGCGATATGAACTATGCCCGTACCGTCTTCGGTCGAAACGTAATCGGCGCCGATAACCTGAAAACAGTTCGGAAGATCTTTGAAATAGTCAAACAACGGCTCATAGTGCCGTCCGATCAGGTCTTTGCCTTTTACCGAGCCGACCTTTTCGGCTTTGGCAAGTTCCTTTTTGTATTTTCCCGCCAAAGCTTCGGCAATAACGTAACGGATTCCGTCTTCTTCATACAGAGCGTAATCAATGTCGGGACCGACCGCCAAAGCCAGATTCGACGGCAATGTCCAAGGCGTCGTCGTCCATGCCAGCATTTTGACGGGTTTGTCGTCGCCCGCTTCGGGTTTAAGCGTGAACATAACCGTCACGGCGGGGTCTTCGCGTTCGCGATAGGAATTGTCCATGCGCGTTTCAAAGTTGGAAACGGGCGTTTCCGCAGCCCAGCTGTACGGCAATACGCGGACGCCTTCGTACATCAACCCTTTTTTATAAAGCTCTTTGAACGCCCAAATGATGCTTTCCATATAGGAAAGATCCATCGTTTTATAGTCGTTGTCGAAATCAACCCACCGAGCTTGGCGCGTTACGGTATTTTCCCATTCTTTCGTGTACATCAGCACGCGTTCGCGGCAGGTTTCGTTAAACTTGCCGATTCCGAATTTCGTGATCGCGTCCCTGCCCGAAAAACCCAAAAACTTTTCCGTATCCATTTCGGCGGGCAACCCGTGGCAATCCCAACCGAAACGACGTTCGACGCGATGACCGCGCATCGTTTGATAGCGGGGAATGATATCTTTGACGTAGCCCGTCACCAAATGGCCGTAATGCGGCAAACCGTTCGCAAACGGAGGCCCGTCGTAAAATACGTATTCGTTGTTCCCTTTTTCTCCGGCATCGCGGTGTTGCACGCTTTTTTTAAACGTGTCGTCCCGTTTCCAGTACGCCAGAATTTCCTGTTCCAGCGCAGGAAAATCCGCCTTTGCCTGAACTTCGGGATAATATTTTGTTTTTTCTGCCATTTTCGTCTCTGCCTCAAAGATATCTTAAGACTTCAATATTAGATATTCTGTTTTAAACAGATGTCCGATAATGTCAACACAATCCTTGACGAAACAACGTTTTTGCGGAATTCTCTAAAACAAAGAATCTCTTTTATATAAGGATGACTCGATGTCAAAACGCCCTGATCCGGAAATCGCCGTCGCCGAAAACCAAAAAGATAACCTGATGTTCAGCGAAGATGTCAAAGCTCCGCAAAACGTCGATGAGCCTTGGTATAAAAACAAAGGCACTCTGGGCATGATCGGATTATCCGTCGCATGGGCGGGCGCGACAATCCATTATCTGGTGTCTTCCGGGTGGTGGGCCATGCGCTATGAAATGACGCCTCCGGAATTTTTCAGCTTTATTACCGGCATTTTGTTCCCCGTCGCGTTTATCTGGATCGCGGGAAGCTATCTGACCGGCTATGCCAGAAACGAACAGGAAGCCAAAAAACTGCGCCGCTATATGCATGCGTTCATGTTCCCGTCGTCCAAAAATAAAATCTATTCAAAAACGCTTATCGAAGGACTGAAAGAGCAAATCGCCGAATTAAACGACGTCTATGCAAAAATTCAAGACAGCGCGGAATTGGTCGAAAAACGCCTGAAAGAAGTCGAAAAGCTTTCGCAACACATGAACGACGAAACGCAAAATGCCGTCGAAAAAATTACGGAAAGCTCGGAACAGGTCATGATGGCGACGAATTTCCTTGCCGAAAACGCCGATGAAAAAATCACTCTGTTGAAAACGTCGGTGTCGGACATGAATGAAACATCCGACAATATTTCCGCCGTCATGAACAAGCTGAACGATACTTTGTTTTCCAACACGACCGGCCTGAAGCAAACTCAGGACGCGCTGACGGACGAAACAAACAGGATTTCACAGGAACTGCGCGAACAAACAAGCCTGATGCGAAACGCATCGGAAAATGCCCGCGCGATGATGACCGAACAAACGTCTGCCGTAACGGCGGAAATATCCCGACAAACCGCTTTGCTGAGCGAAGCCGGAACGAAAATTTACGATATGTTGAGCGAACAAATCGCCGATATTGCCGAAAAATCCGAAAGCTTTGTTTCCGCTTTGACCAATGCAGGCACCGCGGCTCGGGACAGCATGGCCGCCGTCAATCTGGAGCTTGAAGAACAAACCGCTTCGTTAATCAATGTTTCCGAAAAAGCCCGACTGACCGCCGAACGCATCGCCGACGGATTGGATACCAGAGCCGAAAAGCTTGAACGAATCTTTGACGAACAAAACGAACTCATCAGCGGAAAAGACGAATCTCTGGCAAAAACCGCCGAAAAAATCTCGCAAACCTTTAAAGACCAAAATACCCTGCTGGATCAGGAAGCCGAAAAAATTCTGGCACGCTTTAAAACCGTCGAAGGCACTTTGGATCTTTATACCAAAGAAATCGGCGAAGTGGCAGATACCGCCATAGAACAAATCAACGGCGTCGCAGAAAACCTGAACGCCAAAAAAGACGTCATCGCTTCCGCCGCCGATGCCGCCAAAGAACAAATCAATGACGTGACGGATCTGTTATCGGCAAAAACGGATACCATGTCGGGTTCCGTTCTGGCTTTGGGAACGACTTCCGAAAACGCCGCCGCATCCCTTACCATGCACGTCCAAAGCCTGACCGAAAGCATTCAGAATATTTCCAAGAAAATTAAAGAATGCAGTTCGGCCATTGAAGAAAAAATTTCCGATTTCAACGCGAAAACAAGCGACGTATCCGAAAAATCCGGCGAATTCTGTTCTCGCCTGATCAAGCACGCTTCGGAATTGTCGGATCTGACCGGCGCTTTGTCTTCGCAATCCATGATGACCGAAACGTCTTTGGCGCAACAGCAAAAATACATTTCGAATGCCGCAACGCGCGTCGAAGAAATCAAAACGTCCCTGAAAGAACAGGCCGACGATTTGTCCGCCATTGCCGATTTGTTGGAAAACAGAACCGCCCAGTCAGCCGACCAACTGTCCAGACAAATGACGTTCACCGTTGAACAGGCGAACGGCATCGTTGATAAAATCAACGAAATCAATACGATTATGACCGCCGAGCTGAATGATTTGAATGCGTCTTCACAACGCACGGTTTCCGTCAACGCCGCTTTGAAAGAAGAAATCGAACGCCATAAAACGGCTTTGGACGAAACCGCCGCAAAGATTACCGCTTATACGGAAGAATTGGGCGCAAGGATTGCTTCTCAGATTACCCAGCTTGACATTTCCGCCGAATCCATCCGTTCCAAAACGGAAAACAATGTTGCCTCTTTGGAAGAACAGTTCCGCAAAGTTTGCGCCGGTGCGGCAAGCTCGCTTCAGGAAATCACCGCCGCCGCCGAAACGCTGTCGGCAAAAACCGAAGAAATCGATTCTCTGTTCGGACGTCAGGGGTCCTCTTTGACCGCCGCCGCCGACAAGCTGAACGAACAAACGGGGCAGGTCGTCACCATGCTGCGCGAACAGTCCGAACAAATCGACAAAGATCTGGAACGTCTGGTTTCCCGCATTAAGCTGATTGAAGAAGGCTTAAACGTTCAGACCAAAGAACTGTCGAACGCTTCGGAAATGACGGTCAGCCAGCTTGAAACCGTCGGCGCGGGACTGACAAAGCAAACGGAAGCTTTGGCTTTGGCCGCCGAAACGGCAAAGGCAAAAATCGCCGACGTCACGGATGCTTTGTCCGTCAAAACGCACGAATTTTCCGACGCGCTCAAAGACACAAACGCTCAAGCCGCCGAAACGTCCGAATATATGGCGAAAGAACGTTCCGTATTTGACCGTTCCGCCGAAGAACTGCTGGCACGCATCGGCGATTTGACAAAAGCGCTGGGCGAGCAAACGGAAAGCCTGCAAAAGCAAACCGCCAAGTCAACACAACAAGCCGTCATGGTACGCGATTCTCTGCAACGCCAGATTATTGATTTAAGCGACGTTGCCAACATTGTTTCGACGCAATCCCGTTTGGGCGAAGCGTCTTTGGGACAGCAGACCAGATATATGAAGGAAGCGGCGGAAGAAGTCATGGCGCACATCCGTTCGGTCAACGAAGCCGTGCGGCAAAATACGAACGATTTGCTGACGGCGTCTTCGCGCATCGGATTTGAATTGGATGCCATGGGCGAAAACCTGCGCCAGAGGAACGACGAAGCCGCCAAAGCCGCCGAAGACAGCCTGAACCGTTCGCAGACGGCCGCCCAGTTCTTGGAAGAAAAAGCCGACCTGTTGGAAAAAATGACCGAACAGGTTATTGCGTCGCTGAACGCGGCGGCACAGGAATTCAAAGCCCGCACCGTTCAAATGGAAGCCGCTTCGGATATGGCGAAAGAACAGCTCGGAACGGCGGGAGAAACTTTCCTGGTTCAATCCCACCAGCTGAACAGAATTTCCGAAGAAGCGCAAAAAGCCATCAAGAACTTTACCGCCGCCATGCGCGAACGCGGCGCCGACTTTAACAAGACGGCGGAAAGCGCCAATGCCCGCGTGCGTACCTTAAACGACAACATTGCGCAGCTCGGTCACGAATTTGAAGAAATGTCGAACCGCGGCGTCATTCAAATCGATTTGGCGGGACAACGTTTGCGTTCAATGATCGCCGAAGTCGCCGGAAATTCGGAACGCATCGCCGCCGAAGTCAAAAAATCGGGCGAACAGTTTGTCGAACAATCCGACTTATTGACTTTGGCTGCCGACGATTCGATGAAGCGGTTGGGCGATTTGTTAAAGCTGATGAAAGACAACGCCGCGGAAATTCATGATTCGGGCGAAAAGATATCGGCTCAATCCATCAAGCTGGGCGGCGCCTTCAACCGTCAGGTTCAGGCGTTGATTTCCGCCTCCAAAGCCGCCGAAGATTATATTGCCCAGTTGGATAAAAAACGCGAAGAAGCCGATACCGAACGCTTTATGAAAGACACGTCGTTTATTTTCGAACGGTTGCAGTCTTTGGGCGTCGACATCACGCGTTTGTTTGCTCCGAACGTCGAAGACGATTTGTGGAAACGCTACTATAACGGCGACAGAAGCGCCTTTATCCGCTATTTGTCCCGCGCCGTTGATAAAAATCAGGTTCGCAAGATTTGCGATATGTTCACGTCGGATTCCGAATTCCGCGACTATGTGTCCAAATACATGAGCGAATTTGAAAGCGTCCTGTCCCGAGCCGAATCAAACGAACGCAGCGACGTTTTGTTGGGAATTTTGCTGGGTTCCGAAGCGGGACGGCTGTATATGCTGCTTTCGAAAGTCTTTAACAAAGACGCTTGATACCGCTTGCTTTAAAAAAAGCCCCTGATCGGGGCTTTTTTTTAAAACGTTTTATTTCAAAGGGATATATCTTATTTTTTAGAATTGTTAAAAATTTTTCCGATTTCTGTTGATTTCTATAACAGTTTTTGTATACTGGCTCTGTAAAAGGATGCTCATCAGAGGTTCTTTTACTACTTAAGGGACTTCCCCTTAAGGTCATGTTGCTTAACCGAAAGGATATGACAAAGGCTATGAAAACGCCCTGTTCCTTCCTTCATAAAGATAAAGACAATCCAAGGAGAGGAGAGTTATGAATATGGCTACGACAACAACATTGCTTCCCGTCGTTGCAAACGCCGCGGGATTACAGGGATACTTGAGCTCGATTCGCCGCATCCCCGTTTTATCGGCGGAAGAAGAGTACATGCTGACGACCCGTTTCAAAAAATACGGTGATCTGGAAGCTGCCAAAAAGCTGATTGCAAGCCATTTGCGTTTGGCGGCGAAGGTCGCCTTCTCTTACCGTTTCTACGGTTTGCCCATGGAAGACATCGTGTCCGAAGCCAATATCGGATTGATGCAGGCCGTCAAAAAATTCGAACCCGAAAAAGGAACCAGACTGTCGACCTATGCCGTTTGGTGGATCAAAGCCGCCATTAACGAATTCATTTTGAAATCGTGGTCTTTGGTGCGCATCGGAACGGTCGCCGCTCAAAAAAAGCTGTTCTACAACTTAAGAAAACTCAAAGCCAAATTAGGGCTGTACAATGATACGGCGCTGGACGACGAAAGCGTCAAGTCCATATCGAAAGACCTTAACGTTTCGGAAAACGAAGTCATCGAAATGGATCAACGCTTAAACGGTGACGTTTCGCTGAATACGCCCGCTTATGACGAAGGCTATGCCGAACGTCAGGACTTTATCCGTGCGGACACCGACATTGAAGAAGAACTGGCGGAACGTCAGGAAAACAAAGCCCGCATGAATATGCTGGCAGGCGCTTTAAACAGCTTGAACGACCGCGAACGTTTGATTATCAATGCCAGACGTTTGACCGAAAATCCCGAAACTCTCGATGTTTTGGGCGAACGTCTGGGAATCAGCCGCGAACGCGTCCGTCAAATCGAAAACCGCGCCGTTGAAAAAATGACCGCGTTCGTTCAAAAAAGTGCCGCTTAAACCGACGGCGGATCTTCGGTTACAAAATCTGATTTCTACGAAGACGAGGCGGGTTTCTTTTGAAGCTCCGCCTCTTCGCTTTTCTTGCGGCGATACAGGTTCAGCCCGATTTCGTCCAGAACGGCACCCATCTTGCGTTCCAATTCTTCTTTTTCCCGTTTGTCGCGGTTTTCCTGCGTAATCTCAAACGTCTTTAATTCTTGGAACGCGTCCAAAATTTCGTCGCGAACCTTTAAAATTTCCAGCTTGTTTTCTTCTATCGCCTGAATGACCCTGTCGCGTTCGGCAATGTACCATTCGACGTAGGTGCCGAATGTAAGCGCCGCCGTTTGATTTTCGTTGGCAACGCGTTCTTCTTCGGCGTATTGGCGGGCAATCAGGTTTTTGCGGTTATACAGTGCCGCTTCGAAACGTAACAGCTGTCCCAGCTTGCGCTGTTTGTCGTCCAAAGCCCATTTGTGAAGGCGAATGAGCGTTCTTAAATCTTTTTGAGCCATCTGTCAGCTATCCCTGAGGCTTTTGTGCCGGCGGCTTTTCGTTCAACAAAGCTTTTAATTGGGCATAGCCTGTCGCAAAATCCACTTTTTCTTTCTTTTTTTGCGACAGGAACGCTTCCAGCTTCGGATAATAAAAGATGGCTTCGTCCACCTGCGGGTTGGCTCCTTTTTTATAGGCTCCCAAGCGGATAAGTTCCGCCATGTCTTCATAGGTTGAAATCAAAGCGCGCGCCCGATTGACCAAAGCGTTTTCCTCGTCCGAATTGCATCCGGGCATCGTACGGGAAATGCTGCGAAGCAGGTTAACCGCAGGATAGCGGTTCCTTTCCGCGATTGAACGTTCCAGAACGATGTGACCGTCCAAAATACCTCGCACGGCATCCGCGATGGGTTCGTTATGATCGTCCCCGTCGACCAAGACGGTAAACAGCCCCGTGATGGAACCCGATCCGATCTGCCCCGGACCTGCGCGTTCCAACAATTTCGGGAGTTCCGCAAAAACCGACGGCGTATAGCCTTTCGTCGCGGGCGGTTCCCCCGCCGACAGGCTGATTTCGCGCTGAGCCATCGCAAATCGCGTAACGCTGTCCATCATGCAAAGAACGTCTTTTTTCAAATCGCGGAAATATTCGGCAACCGTCATGGCAACATATGCCGCCTGACGGCGCATTAACGGGCTTTCGTCCGAAGTCGCCACGACGACGACGCTGCGCTTCATGCCTTCTGCACCCAAATCGTCTTCTATGAACTCGCGCGCTTCCCTGCCGCGTTCGCCGATCAAGCCCAACACGGACACATCCAAAACCGTATGACGCGCCATCATTGCCATCAGCGATGATTTTCCGACGCCCGAACCAGCAAAAATTCCCATACGCTGACCGCGGCACATCGTCAAAAACGTATTAATGGCGCGAACGCCCAAATCGGCTTTGCCGCCGACGCGTTGGCGGGAATGCGCGGGCGGAGGGGAATTATGTATCGGATAAGGTTTCTTTCCCTTAATCAGCGGTCCTTTGCCGTCCACGGGCTGTCCCATCGCATTGATTACCCGACCGAGCCACGACGGATCGGGATATAAAACGGGCTGGGCGTTGGAAACGTCAACCTTGTTTCCGGGGCCGACGCCGTCCAAAGACACAAACGGCATCAGCAAAACTTTATCGGCATTAAACCCGACGACTTCGCAGGGAATGCGTTTCCCCCCGCGCGCCCGTATGCGGCATCGGTCGCCGACGGACAGCTCTGTCCTGACGCCCGAAATCTCTATCAGCATCCCTCGAACCGCAGAAACGGAACCGAAACTGCGGCATTCGGAAATCGCACTGACGTCATTGACCAGATTTTTTAAATATTCATCCATGGCAACCCTTGATTCGGCTTTTGACCATTTTGTACCGAATTTATTTTTTTTTCCACTTTTCTATAGATAGAGGCTTGCACTAAAGATTCATAGACGATAAAGTTAAAAAAATGTTAATTCTGTCTTACAGAAAGAGGGGCTTTTATGCGCGTTTTATTGGTAGAAGACGATAAAGCAACGGCTCAAATGATTGAAACCGTTCTGAAAAAGGAAGGTATGGTCGTGGATACCTCCGTCTTGGGCGAAGACGGGTTGGAAATCGGAAAATTATACGATTACGACATTATCATTCTGGATTTGGTTCTGCCGGATATGGACGGTTACGAAGTCCTTAAACGTTTAAGAGATGCTAAAATCGCCACTCCCGTTCTGATTTTGTCGGGATTGTCGGGAACGGATAAAAAAGTTAAAGGACTGTCTACGGGTGCCGACGATTATTTGACAAAGCCGTTTGACAAAGCCGAACTGGTTGCCCGCATCCGCGCGTTGGTTCGCAGATCAAAAGGACATCCCGAATCCGTCATTCGCACCGGCGCCATCGAAGTCAATTTGGATGCCCGCACCGCTTTTGTGAACGGAAAGCCTTTGCATTTGACGGGACGCGAATACGGCATTCTTGAACGCCTGTCGCTCAGCAAAGGAACGACCTTAAGCAAAGAACAGTTTTTGAACCATCTGTATAACGGTATGGATGAGCCCGAATTAAAAATCATTGACGTCTTTATTTGCAAACTGCGCAAAAAAATCGCCGACGCAACGGGCGGCGACGACTATATCGAAACGGTCTGGGGACGCGGCTATGTTTTACGCGAACCTAAGCGCGATGACGCAAAAAAATAATTTAAAACCCCCGATTTTCGGGGGTTTCCTTTTTAGGCTTATGACACTTTCTTTTCTTCTTCGGGCGCTTCTTTGTCCGTTTCTTCTTTTTGTTCGTCCGCCAAACAATAATTGCGCAGTTTGCACACCTGCTTGCGATAGGCAGTTCTGAGGCGGCGCAAAAAGCTCCTGAACGTCCCGTCTTTTTGATCCGCCGGCAGTTCCGCATCACAGTAAGCATTGAGATGATCCGTCAAGCAGCGCCACGCCATCGAAAGATATTGATATGTCGTTTTATAGTTGTCGGCTTCCTGTTCCTGAGGCTGTCCCGTCGGAAGTCCCGGCGCATTTCCGGATTGGTGAATTTCTTCTCTGGACGGTTCGTCATGGCTCAGCTTTAAAAACTTTGCCAAAGGCGAAAGCGTCCTGCCTTGGAACAAAACGGACAGAATGACCAAAAAGAAAATCAGGTTAAACAAAAAACGCGCATTCGGGATTTCCGCCATCAACGGATATGTCGCCAGAATAATCGGAACGGATCCTTTTAATCCCGCCCAACTGATGAATACTTTATCGCTTCTTGTATAATCGCTTTTCGCCAAACAGATAAAGACCGCCAAAGGACGGGCAAAAAACATCAGAAAAACCGAAGCGCCCAAGCTGACCCAAAACACTTCTTTCAATTCGTGGGGATTAACCAGCAGCCCGAGCGTCAGGAACATTCCGATCTGCATCACCCAAGCCATGGCGTCTTGGAATTGAATAAACGGGTTTCGATAAGCATAAGACGCGTTTCCCAAAACGATTCCCGCCAAATACAGCGCCAAATATCCGTTTCCGCCCATCATTTGCGTCAGACTGTAAATCAAAAACACGACGGCGATGCCGAAGACCGGATAAAGCCCCTGATATTGAAACGGGTAGCGTTTCAGGACAAACAAGACCGTCCTGCCGAAAAAGACGCCGAAAAAGATTCCCAGCCCCATCTGCAAGGCAAACGTTTCAAACATACGGGAAAACCCTGCGCCGTGAGACGTCAAAACGGCGATGGCGCCCGTAGACAAGATAACGGCCATCGGGTCGTTACTGCCTGATTCAAATTCCAACACGGATTTTAATTTTTCGTTGTTCAGGTACAGGTTATTGTTTCGCAAGATGCTGAAAACGGCGGGCGCATCCGTTGAAGACACAATCACGCTGAGCAATAGCGCGGTCGTAAAATCCAATCCCAACAAATAATGAACCGGCACGAACAGAAACAAAGCCGTCAAAGCAACGCCGAGCGTTGAGAGCAAACTTCCCCTTGCCAAAACGGGACGAATGGAATTCCATTGCGTTTCGAGCCCGCCCGAAAACAAAATAAACGTTAACGCCACCGATCCCGCATAATTGCTGATATGAGCATCATAGAACTGAATACCCGCGCCGTCGCTGCCCGCCAGCATTCCGACAGCCAAGAAAATTAACAAAGACGGTATTCCGAAACGGCTGGAAATTTTGTTTGCAAAAACGCATAACAAAATTAAAACGCCTGCCACCGCCAAAAACGCTTCCAATATCATCTTTTAATTCATCCCCGTATTCGGTAATTTCCGTTTAACTGTTTATTTTTCGAAGACGTTTCCCCATTTATTTTCGAACAAGACGTCTTGAATATTTTTGCGAGGGCGCGGTTTGGGTTGTTGGTCGGGAACGCCCAACGGAGACAAAGCCACAACCCTGATATTTTCTGGAATATTTAGCAGTTTTTTTACGGCGGGTTCGTCAAAAATCCCCGTCCAGCACATTCCAAGCCCTAAATCAGCCGCCGCCAAAACGCATTGTTCCATGGAGATCCCCGCATCCACCAAATAATAACTTTGCGCGTTATGGTTTCCGCTTAATGCGGGATCCGCACACAACGCCATGACATAAGCCGCATTTTGGTATGCCGTCACGTCGGGATTGTTGTTCGTTATTTCGCCAAGCTTGTCCTTTAACTTTTGGTCGCCGACAACCAAATAATGCCAGCACTGTCCGTTTTTCCATGACGGAGCCAGACGCCCCGCTTCAATTACCTTCAGTACGTCTTCGCGCGCAACGGGTTCGGGTTTGTAGCGGCGAATGCTGCGACGGTTTTCTATAACTTCAAAAAATTCCATAACGCCCTCCGTTTCTCTTTGCCTTTTTGACATTAAACCAAAAAAAGAACTTTAAAGGAAAGTTTTTATTTGACCCTTAACGCACAAAGCCTATTATTTTTCAGTTCATTCAACATTATCGGGGTATGACGATGGAATCCCGCGTTCAACAAGCCGTAGAAAAAAAGGAAAACGGCTATAACTGTGCTCAAGCCGTTTTTTGCACTTATGCCGATTTGTTAGGTTTTTCGGAAACGGACGCCTATAAAATTGCCGAAGCCTTCGGCACGGGAACGGGCGGCATGCAACAAACCTGCGGCGCCGTCACGGCTATGTTCATGGCAGCGGGAATTCAAAATTCCGACGGTTGTTTGGGCAGCAAAAAAACACGTCCCTCCTCTTATGCAAAAGTCAGAGAATTGTCCGAAGCTTTTGAAAAACTGAACGGTTCAACCGTTTGCAAAGACTTAAACGGTTCGGGCGGCAAACCGCGCCTGAGATCGTGTTCCGGATGCGTCGAAGACGCTGCGCGATTGATTGAAGAAAAGCTGTTCCCCGAACGCTTTGAAAGGCAATAACATGAAAAAAATTTTCCTTTGTTTAATGCTTTTGATAACGGCGGCGTGTTTTGAAAATGCCCCAGCCGTTGCCGTATCCCCCGAAGAAGGTCGGAAAATCATTGCCTCGACGCCGGATTTATTCCTGATTGATGTCAGAAAACCGGAGCTGTTCGCCCAAAAACACTACCCCGATGCCGTCAATATCCCCGTTTCGGAGATGGGCTCACAAATTTACACCATCCCTGCCGACCGCCCGATTTTAATGTATTGCAGATCGGGGAACAGCGTTAAAACGGCTTATGCCATTTTGAAAAAGCTGCGTCCCGAACTGTTAAAAAACGTCCGCTACATTAACGGAACGCCTTTGTTTTAGCTTACCCGTCCGCTTGAACAAAGCGCAACATTCTTTACGAACCGCCCCTTTGCCGTTCGCCGCGCGTCCTGAACATGGCTTCGCGCGTTCGATCGTGCAGTTTTACCTTTACGAAATCCCTGACCTGAGCCATATCGTGCCATTGTTTGATTTGACGTTTCAATGACGGCGAACGTTCTTCAAAACGCTCAAACACCTCACGTTCGTTCATTCCGTTCGCCAATTGCGCGCACATGTCTTCCATAACCGTGCGTCGCAATCCAGATTGACGGTCTACACGGGCTTGAGCTTCTTCCAACGTTTCGGCAGACGGCGAAAAATCAACGTTTTCGCAAACAGAAACGCTGAAATCAAAAAGAACTTTGAAATTCAAGCCGGCATCATCATAAAAGCCCTCCGTACCGTATTGACCGATGACTTCCAATGCCTTTTTGACTGCGGGATATTCGAAAAAATAGGCGTCTTCGCCCTCAAACAGGCTTTCTGCCGCCGAATTGTCCGAACACCATTCCCCGATGCGTTGTTTGATCTGCTCACTGTTTGCTTCAAAGCTTTTTATGTAAAGATAGGAAGCTGCAAAAACGCCTTTTAAAATCGGCAACGGCGCTTCGGAAAAACCGTATGACATTCCCAAAGCCTCGCACCACGTCCCCGCCGCCAGCCAAACCGTATAAAGCGGCGTGCGGTGAAAACGGCAAACCGACGCCAGAACAGTCCGTCCGTTTCTTAAAACCAATTCTTCAACACCGTTCCGGTTCGCCTGATACATTCGAGAAAGAAGGGCGGCGTAATCCTGCGTTTCGGACGAATCCGCCCGAACGGATTGAAAATCGTTTGAGGCGACTTGTTTGATTTTTTTAACGTCCGCCGTATTCGGCTGAGGCATCATCCCTTTCGGAATACGCATCAGTTCATCAAAAAAATGACAAAAAAAGTACGTCCGACGCGGAAAAGATTCCCTTAAAGACTCAAAATCCTCTTGAACGAATGTCTTAACCGCATCGATATAAGACGGATAGTAGACTCCGCGCTTTAAAAAAAGCTCCAAATCTTCTTCCTGACGTTCTTCCGAATATCCCAAAATACGTAAATTCATAAAGGCTCCTTCGCCTCCCCATTCTATCACGGCGAAGTCTTTTTTTGTCCGTGAATTTTTCCCTTTATAACCGAAACGTTTTCATTGCCCGAAACGTCAAAATCATAGTTGACAAATTTAATATATAGTGTTTATGCTATATATAGTTTTTGAAATATATTAACCAAGGAGCCGCCAATGCAAACCTTTCTTTTGTTTTTCTTGTTTGCCGCATTGCTTCCCGCGCGTGCTTTTGCAAACCCCGCCTGCGCCGTTTGTACGGTCGCCGTCGGCGCCACACTTGAAATCGCCCGACGATTCGGCGTGTCCGATACGGTCGTCGGCGTGTGGTGCGGTGCGTTCTTAATGCTGATGTATTACTGGCTGGAAATCTGGTTCGATAAAAAAAGATGGAACTTTCCGCTTAGAAACCCGATTCTTTTGGCTTTGACGTTCAGCCTGTTAATTCCTTTGTATTACGATATCGCCGGGTCGCAAATCTTTGTTTACGCCCCCGTTCAAATCTTGTGGATTTTTTATATGGATCCTTTTTTGTTCAGCGCACTGGCCGGAGCGTTCGTCCTGACGTACAGTTCCGATTTTTACCAGTGGATGAAGCGCAGGAACGGCGGCCATGCCCATTTCCCCTTTGAAAAGGTCGTCGTTCCCGTGGCTTCGCTGGCCATCGTCAGCGCGTTGTTCCATTTCTTTCCCTTGCCCACTTTCTCCGTCGGAATATAGGAGGTAACTGATATGTCTCAAAAAGCTCAAAGCGTTAAAGAATTCGTCGAAAAAATCGACAGCACAAAAAAAGCCAATCCCAAAGACCTGTCTTCGGATCAGGATTTAACCATTGCCATCATGAATCTGATCAGCATTGAAGAACATCTGGTCTTTTCGGGGGCTAAAACCGGAAAAACCGCCTTTTACGATTTAATCGAAGAAATCCGCGAAACCAGAAAAACGCTGATGCAGCGCGTCATTCCCGAATACGAAGGCGAAGTTTGGTGCATTTCGAAACATCTGTTGGCGTCTTCCATGCGTTTGATGGAAGTCGGCACCAAACAACAAAGTCTGGGACACAAAAAAGAAGCTTATAAGCTGTTTGATCAGGCTTATGAACTTTACTGCCTGTTTTGGGGGCTGAACATGAATATGCTGGACGCCAAAGATTTAAGTTGGATACAGGACGACATTGAAAAAGTCCGCGAATTGTCCGACAAAATCGCCAAAGCCGTCCCCGCTTTGCCCGACAAAACCGCTGATGCGGATTCGGAAGACAAAACGCCTTCTCAAGAAAATGAGAAAGAAAACTCCGAAGCAAAGGGAACTCTTTCAAAAATGAAAGCTTTCGTCAGAAAAGCCGTCGACTGCTGTATCGAGTAAAAGCCGCGCTTTGGTCTTTTCAAGAAAGGAGCATCAATGAAAAAAACGTACTTTCTGTTTTTGCTGATTCTTCTGTCCGGAGCGCTCGGGATTCGAAATGCCGAAGCGGGAATCCCGAATACGCTTCCCAATGACAAAATCTTTTTCTTTTATTCTTCGGGATGCCCGCACTGTCATGAAGCCATCCGCTATATCAATGAAAACCACAAAACGCTTGATATGGAAATGGTCAACATTGAACGTCCGGACGGGTATCGGCTGTTCATTGCGGGATGCCGCAAATTCGGATTAACGGGAAATGTCGGAACTCCTTTGCTTTGTATCGGGAAAAACCATATCATGGGGTGGACAAAGGAATTTGAACCCGACTTTGACCTTTATATCCAAGCCTTTTTAAACGAACAAAAGAAAAAATGACCAACACGTCGCAAATGCCGCCCGAAGCAATGAAAAAAGCCGTTAAGGGATTGAGTTATATCTCGCATCCCTTGCGGCTGAGAATTTTGGAATATCTTGACGTGAACGGAGCGTCTTCGGTTTCCGCCATTACGAAAGGCGTCCGCGAAGAACAGGCCATCGTTTCCCAAAGCCTGCGCAAACTGCGCGAAGCCGATTTGGTTAAAACAAAGCGGCGCGGCATTTTCATTTATTACGAAAACAGCGAAGAATATCCCGCCAGCCTGTTTGTTTGCCTGAGACGGCTTTACGGCTATATGACGGATTCTTTTTTATTTCTGAAAGACGGCGTCAAAGCCGTCCTGCCCGCCGACTATACAATGATGGTCGCCAATCAGATCAAGCTGTTCGCAAATTACGACAAAATGCGAATCTTGGAATTTCTGAGCGTGAACGGAGAAAGCTGCGTTTGCAATATTGCCGAAGCCCTCGAATCCGATCAAACAAAGGTTTCCCAAAATCTGAAACGCTTAAAAGACGACGGGTTCGTTACATACCGACGCGACGGGCGTTTTATGATTTACAATATTACGAACGGCGTTCATAAGACGGCGGTGGAATGTATCCGCAAACGCTGGGCGTCTTTGAAAAAAGCCGGAAAGCCGTTTTAAAAAAACGCTTTTCCCGCCTTGAACGCCGCAAAAAACAAAAATACGCACGCAATAACGGACAACGCGACATAAAGGCTTGCTTTCATCCATTCGCCTTTTTCCGCCAACACCCCGACATCCAAAGCAAACGAAGAAAATGTCGTTAAAGCGCCCAAAAAACCCGTCATAACGAATAAACGCACTTCTTCGCTGACGGGGAATTTGAAAATCCAACCCGCAAACAACCCCATGATCAGACACCCCAAAAGGTTGACGCTCAGCGTATGCCACGGGAAATTTTCAGACGGCACCAAAGACGTAATCAGATAGCGCAACAAGGCTCCCAAAGCACCGCCCGAAGCAACGCACAATAAAAACACAGGCTTCATATCTCCCTCTTGTTTTAACGGCCTCCGCCGCCTCCGCCGCCGAAACCGCCACCCGAAAAACCGCCGCCGCCACTGCCCGAAAATCTCCCCGAAGACGCGGGCGGAGTAAGCGTCGATGAAACGAATCCGCGCACCAGATAAATATCCGAAGATGAAAACGGACGTGACGAAACATACCACGTCGGCTGATACTGCGCGCCTGACATCATTTGTTGCGTTTTTTCGATCCATTCCTTTTCAATGCCGAACAAAACGGCATAGGGCAGTAACTTATCCATTTTCTCAAAGGTCGCTTCTTTGGGAAAATCCTGATGCACTGCCGTCATAAACATTTTTAATCCGTCCAAGTACTCTTCCAACCTTTTTCCCTTTACGGACGGACGATGCATCAGATACGCATAAAGCGGCAACAGCACCAAACTCCCCACCGAAAAGAAAAAAGCAGATACCGCCTGCGGACTGTTTAACAAAGGTCGCAAAAACAAAACAGGCATCATCAAAAGCGGTATGGAAAGCAGCAAGGAAATCGCCCGTTGCAGGTATCTTTTTTTGCGGGCGCGCACGGGGCGCAAAGCGCCGAATACCCCTGAAGCTCCCGAAAAAAGAAATATCGCGCCGGCTAACAGTTCTTGTGAAAAAGCCACGTCCGCCAAATACAACAGGGCAACCGTCAGCATTAAAATCAAAAAAACGCCGAACACGACAAAGCCCGTGTTTTTGTCAAAATAATCCGCCGTTTTCTCTTTTAAAAACCTTTCAAAATCAGCCACTTTGACGACCAATGACGAATCATAGGTTTCATAAAGTCTTAAGGGGAATTTGACGTTCTTTTCCAAAAATTTTTCTTCGCCGTTTTCACCGTGCCGCAGCCGTTCAACCAAAAAGGCGGATGTTTCTTCCGTAATTTTCAACAATCCCTTTTGCGCCCCTTCAATCAAAGCGGCAGCAAAGCACGTTTCTTCGTTGTTTCCCCGAAAATAAACATATCCCGATTGAGCCGCCGTCATTCCTTCGGGCGCCGTAAATTGCGGCATAACCGTCAAAGACGCGGGATCGCGTCCGAATAAAAACCACGCCACCGAAGCATAAATCAAAACAAGACCGACCGCGCCCCAAACCGGAGGAAAAGGCGTTTCAAACGGACGACTGCCCTGAATCGGATCCGTAACAAAACCTTTTTCAAAGCCTGCGGCAACGGTCAAACCTTCGTGCGCACGCAACGGTCGACCCGCCGAAAAATATCCCCCCGAAAGCTTTCCCTCTTCTTTAGAGCCTGCAAAACCGACATACGCCGCCTTTTGCAACACCTTGACATTTAAAGGCAACCGAATCTCTGCCGATGCGTTCGATATCGGGAAATCCCAACCGTTCCCCGTCACATTCCAATACACTTCGTCAAAGTCGTCAAAGCCGCGGATGACATCATTGGCTTTGTATCTGATTTCATAAGTATAAAGTCCGCGTTGCGGTAAAAAGGCGTCGGTTCCCGTATTAACGCGCTTATTCCTTCCTTTTTTTTCCGTAAAAAACGGTTCGGGACGACCGTCGCGACGAACGGATAAGACTTTGTATGTTACGCCGTCCTTTTCGGGAAGATCCCTGAAAATGCCGCGCTTGATGTTTTTGTATAAGCAATTGACCGTAATAAATTCCGAAACAATGACAGACCCGTCGCGCTGAGGTTCGATAACGGCATGATAATTCGTAATTTCTTCTTCATTTGACAGAGGTTCCGCCGAAACCGCCGAAGCAAAAAAAGAAAGAAAAGCAATAACAACCGTAAAAAAACGTTTCATTTAAAAGAAACCTTTACTGCTTCCTTTTCGTTTTCGGCTGCTTCAAAAAAGTCTTTTTTCTCGAAACCGAACTGTTTGGCAATCAGACAGGACGGAAAAGAATCCGCGGCAATATTATAATCCCTTACCGTCGCATTGTAATAACGGCGGGCGTTTTGAAGAGTGTCTTCAATGTCTCCCAACTGCTTTTGCAAATCCAAAAAGTTTTGGTTCGCCTTCAAATCGGGGTACGCTTCGCTTAACGCAAAAACGGATTTAAGCGATTCGGACAACGCATTGTCGGCTTTTGATTTTTCAGAAACGGAAGACGCTTTCATCGCGGTGTTGCGCAATTCGACAACCTTTGTCAACGTTTCCTTTTCGTGCGTTGCATACCCTTCGACGCAAGCCGCCAAATTCGGAATCAAGTCGTAGCGGCGTTTTAGCTGAACGTCGATGCCGCTCCACGCTTCGTCAGCCATGTTTTTTAATTTGATAAAACGGTTATAAAGGAAAATCAAAAATAAAACCGCCGCCGCAATAAGAACAATAATTCCTTCAATCATGGATTTTTCCTTAAAAAAAATTTTTCCTTTTTGATGTTACTTTTTTTATTAAAAAAAACAACCGCAAAGGCACATCAAAAGAACCAGCGCAACCCGATTGTATATTCGTCGATCGTATTAAAGCGAAATCCGTCTTTTGAAAGACCGGAATCGAACTCTGTCCTGCGATAAACGGCATGTACCGCCGTATCGTCGGAAATTTTGTATTCCGTACCGAACCCGAACCTTATGCCCGTTTTCGAATAATCGGCTTCAAAACCGTCCGTATTTCCGGTCTGAGGCTGATATTCGAAATGAATTTTGTAATTACCGACGCCCGCCGTCGCAATCAAAGACGTTTGAGCGGACACGGGCAAAAAAACATAAGCATCTGCGCCGCCGCCGTAATAATAATAATCGATTTTGCCTTTTAAAACGTTATCCGCCGCCGTAAAAGAGCTTTCGCCCGACATGATGCCGAACAGGGAAACGGCGAAATAACGGTTAAACCGTACGCCTATCGTCCCGCCGTAGGATGTATCCGTTTCCGAAAAGCTTGAATTCGAAAATCCGCTTTGATGTTCATAGCGCAAAGAAGAAAAGCCCAAATCCGCCCCGGCAAAAACGGCTTCGGCGCGGGCTTTGGCGACAGGCATCGACAGCAATACCGAACAACAAAATATTTTAAGCAAGCGTTTCATGCCCCACCCCCGAAACAAAAGGCAGGATGAAGGACTTGTTCGTTTTTTTCAAGCCTGTTCTTTAAACCACGATTCGGCTTCGTCAAGCGACGGAACGCCGCCCGAAAAAACGACGCGCCCGTCAATAACGACGGCAGGCGTTGTCATTACGCCGTACAAAAGTATCGAAGAAAGATCTTCTATTTTTTCGATGCTTCCCGAAAAACCGCTTTTTCCCGCCGCTTGGGAAACGATTTTCATCGTCATTTTGCATTTGGGGCACCCTGTTCCCAATACTTTTATTTCCTTCATATTTTTCTCCTACATCAAATTTAACAGATATCCCGTCGCGATAAAGGCCGCCAACAAATAGCCGATAAAAATCATCAACAGTTTTGTGCTGAAGACTTTTTTCAATATCATCATTTCCGGCAATGAAATTGTTGCAATGCTCATAAAGGCGACCAACGCCGTTCCGACCGGAACGCCTTTCATCAGCAAAACCTGCACCAAAGGAACGATTCCCGCCTGAGACGCATAAATCGGAATACCGACGATAGCAGCAAAAGGCACAGCCCAAACATTTTCCGCTCCCATGTATTTTACAAAAAGCTCTTGAGGAATATAGCCGTGCATATATGCACCGACCGTTAATCCGATTAAGATATAAATATACAAAGATTTAACCAAATCCCAAGAAAACGCATGAGCATATTTAATTAACGCAACGGCCTTTTCTTTCATAGATGAACACGCACACACCGATGGTGTTGTTTTTGGAATGTTAAGAGCTAAATATCTTTCTATATGAAATTTATCCGCCAAATATCCGGCCAAAACAGAAATGATTGTTCCTGAAATAATATAAATTGAAACAATATAAACACCGAAACTTCCCATGCCGAGCAACATAATTGCCGCGATTTCACTAATCAGCGGAGAACTAATTAAAAAGGCGACGCTTACACCGAACGGAACACCTGCCGATAAAAATCCCATGAACAAAGGAATGGAGGAACAAGAACAAAACGGTGTAACCACACCAAGAAAGACGGCTAAGAAATAGCCGCTCCAGCGCGATTTTCCGGACAAATAATCGCGCACTTTTTCGGGACTGAGCTGGGATCGAAACAAAGAAATCACGAAAATCAACACATACAAAAGGACAAAAATTTTTGTACTGTCTTCAATAAAAAAGTGTACGGAAGAACCCAAATGAGTTTCTTTGGTAAGCCCCATGTGCAAAATCGCCCAATCGGCAAAACGCGAAAATATTTCTAGCATTGACACCCGCCTTCACAACAATCGGTCAACAAAAATTTCGTGACTTCGCGCACCGTTCGGCAATCGGGTTTATAAAAAGCCTGCTTGCCGTTTTTTACGACCGAGCACAATCCGACATTGGATAACAGCGACAAATGAAAAGACAGCGTATTTCGGGGCATACCGTCCATTTGTTTTGAAATGTCCGTCGGCGTAATGCCCGTATTGCTGTTTTGCACCAAAATTCTAAAGATGCGCAATCTAACATCGTTTCCCAAAGCGTCGAGGACGGCGGCGGCTTTGATTAAATCATTATCCGTAAGTGCGTTCATGTATATACGCTCCTTTCATTTCCATAATTCCAGAAATATAGAAATATCAAAATCAGGTCAACAAAAAAAGCTCTCGATTTTTTCGAGAGCTTTTTTGGCGATCCCGACAGGATTCGAACCTGTGACCCACAGCTTAGAAGGCTGTTGCTCTATCCAGCTGAGCTACGGGACCGCATAGGTTTTTTTTATCTCTTTTGCCCGATTCAGGCAAGCGCTTTTTATCAACAAGGCGTTTTATAAAAATTTTCTTTTTTCTCTTGCACGAAACGCGAAATCGAATATAATCATCTCCAGTTTAAAACCTTTCTAAACTATGATGGAGCATTTTAAAATGTCTAAGTCTTTGGAAAACTTAATGGCCGCCTTCGCCGGCGAATCCCAAGCCTATCAAAAATATTCCGCCTTTGCCGCTCAGGCCGACAAAGAAGGATTTAAGCAGGTCGCAAAACTCTTCCGCGCCGCTGCCGCAGCTGAAAAAGTCCACGCCGGAAACCATCTGCGCGCCGCCGAAAAAGTCCTGTCAACCAAAGAAAACCTGCAGGAAGCCATTAACGGCGAAACCTACGAATTCGAAAGCATGTATCCCCCGATGATCGAAGATGCCAAAGCCGAAGGAAACAAAGCCGCAGAACGCTCCTTCACCATGGCAAACACGGTCGAAAAAACGCACGCAAAGCTCTATAAAGAAGCTTTGGAAAATCTGGGCAACAATGCCGAAGCCGATATCTTCGTCTGCCCGATTTGCGGCGAAACCGTCGTCGGCAGCGCTCCCGAAAAATGCCCCGTCTGCGGCGCCGCGGGTAATGTCTTTGTTAAAATTGACTAATCACGACATTCCCTGATATATTAAAAACAGCTTTTTCTTTCGCGGAAAAAGCTGTTTTCTTTTATCTGCGGAGGCGTTGAATGCGTAAAAGTTTTGCTCTTTCCCTGTGTTTTTTGTTGTCTGCCTGCTCACAAACCGCGTTGGAAAAGCTGAACAGCGGATATGACGCCTTTTTGGAAACGTCCGATTCTTCGTTGTACAAGGATCTGGCAAAAACCCAAAATCCCCACACGCTGGTCATCGCCTGTTCCGACAGCCGCGTCGTTCCGGAATACATCTTTAACGCAAAGGCGGGCGATTTGTTTTCTTTGCGAATGCCGTCCGCGGATACGGACGTCTCGGCAGCCGTTGATTACGCCGTCAATACTTTAAAAATCAAAAATATCGTCATTTTGGAACATTCCGATTGTTCCGGATTGCAGGACAAAGCCATTCGCGAACGCGGCATTAAACGTCTGAA
>HF994932.1:169510-228940 GCA_000434295.1 Acetobacter sp. CAG:977
CTGAACGCTTTAAAATCCGTCCCCGCCGTCAAATTCGCCCTTTTGTCGGACAAGGATTTTTCCGTTTCCCTGATGATGTTCGACATTAAAACCAGAACGCTGTTCGCCTATAATGCCGAAGAAAACGAATGGGACGACATTTAACGCTAGACGTTAAAGCTTTTAACCAAACTGCCCACCAACATATACCATCCGTCAACGATTACGAAAAAGATCAGCTTAAACGGCAAAGCCAGTATTGACGGCGGCAACATCATCATACCCATGCTCATCAGCACGGAAGCAATGACCATATCTATGATTAAGAACGGAATATAAATTAAAAAACCGATTTCAAACGCGCGGCGCAGTTCGCTGATCATAAACGCCGGCACCAATGCCGTCAAAGGCGTGTCTTCGGGTTTTTCGACTTTCGGCGTTTGAGAAAACCCCATAAACAGTTCCAAATCTTTCGGACGAACGTTTTTCATCATGAAATCGTGAAAAGGAACGGCGGCTCTTTCCACGGCTTCGCGAGGTTCTATTTTTTCTTCTATCAACGGATAAACCGCGTTATCCCAAGCCTTTTCAAAAACGGGCGTCATAATGAACCCCGTCATAAACAAAGCCAGACTGATTAAAATAATGTTGGAAGGCGACTGGTTCGTCCCCAAAGCCTGGCGCGTAATCGACAAAACGACGGCAATGCGCGTAAAGGACGTGACCATAATCAAAATGCTGGGCGCCAACGACAAAACCGTCATCAGCAAAATCAGCTGGAAAATCCGTGCCGTCGTCGAACCGCCTTCATCACCCAAATCGATATTCAGGCTTTGAGCAAAAACGGGCGTTGAACACAAAATCAACGCAAATGCCGACGACAGTATTTTAAGGCGCATGAGCTTCTTCCTTTAATTTTCGGGAATCATCTTCTAAAACGGGATAAGAATCAACGACAAATCCGCTTTCGCCGACCCCGATTAAATAGTCTTTGCCCCTGCAACGCGCCAAAACCAAACGGTTTTTGGGGTCAACGGGACGCACGTCCAGCAATTCTATTTCGTGTTTGGAAACGTTTCTCATCGTTCCCGTCAGCATATGACCGCCGTATTTTTTCAACAGCCACGCCAACAAAAAAAACAGCCCTAAGACAAACAACAGCCCCGCAAACGCCGACAGCAAATGTTCCATTTTTTATTCTCCGTCCGTCGGTTGCGAATTCAAAAATCCGTACCGTTCTTCCAATTCGTTACCGAACGCCTCGATACGTTCCGCCAAATCTTTCATCATCGGCTTGAGCGGAGCGCATTCTTCGTATCCGGCTTCGGCGACGTCGCGACAAATATCGGCGACCATTTCTTTCAAAGATGCAATGCTGACCAGCTGTCCGCGTTTGGTCAGGTAATCCGCCGTCGAAACCAAAGAAACGGCTTTTAAAAGTTCTTCGCTGATATATTCCGTATCCGTCATGGCGCGATACTCTCCTTGCTTTCGGCGGCATTAAGCTGATAAATATAAGAAAGAATTTCCGCAACGGCGGCAAAAGCTTGCGGCGGAATTTCGCTGTCGATGTCAACGGCTGCCAGAATTTCCGCCAAATCCGCATCTTGGCGAACTTTTATCCCGCAGGCAAAAGCCATCTCGAGTATTTTTTCCGCAATATAGCCGTAACCGCTTGCCGTAACTTTCGGCGCACCCGAAGCTTCCGGATCGTATTCCAGAGCAACGGCAACGGTGCGTTTCGGTTTCGGTTCGTCCATACGGTTTCCTTTCGCTTTTCAGTTTGACTCCCCGCCCTTAAAAAAAATTTAAAATTTGCATTCTTTTTCGGACACTCGTAAAATAGACAAAATTCAATCAAGAGAACCGAGGCGCCGCATGGATTCTTTTTCCCGCCAAAACTTAAAGAAACTGTTTGCTTTGTTGGAAGAAAACTCTCCTTCCGTCTTTACGGATTTGGACAAAACTTCCTGTATTGAAGGCAATACCGCTTACGCCGCCGAAAATGCAAAAGAGATTAACGTTTCCGGTTGCTATATGCAGCCCGATCTGCGCCGCGCCTTTACCGACATCAAAGGAAACGGCGGAAACGTTTACATCGTCACGGGGCGCCATTGGGCGGACAAGCGCGAAAACGACCTGACAGGCGAAAAAATGCCCGACGGCGCGTTCCACGACCTGTTGGGCGGCGCAAAAGAATTCGAGTCGTTTAACGCCGTCGCCGGACACGGGCGTTTGTTAATCAAAGACGGAAAAACTACCGTTCTGCGCCGCGACGCCAATGAAGAAAACACGCTCAAAGAACAAAAATTCGAACGCTATGTCGGCGAACGCGTTTTGGATTTGAAAAAGGAAATGTTTAAACAATGGCCGCAAATGCGCGGCATCATTCGCGCCGAATACAAAAAACACCTGAGCTATGTCGACATTTCCGAATTCGTCAAACGCGACCCGCAGGAAGGGCAAAAAGCTTTGGCATTTATCGATGCGCAAATGAAAAACATCATTGAAGGCAAAAACCCCGACGGCACAAAGAACCCGTCCGCTCCCGAAAATCCCGACAACGCCATGATTTACGCCGTTGAACCGACGGGCGCGATGGAAATCCGTTCCAAGAACCAGTCCAAAAGAAACGGTGTCGAAAAATCCGGATTTTTGGAAGAAGCCTATGCAAAAGGCGGCCCCGTTCTGGTCATGGGCGACAGCTTGGGCAAAAACGGAACCGACAGAGATATGGTCGAAGCCGTCCGCGGATTTTTCAAAGCCAAAAATGCCGAAGACCGCGTCTTTATTTTTCACGTCATGAACGGCGAACAAAACAGGATTACGAATAAAAACGATTCCTGCCATCCCGACATTTCGGTCAAAAACCCCGACGAGCTGGGACAAGTCATGAAAATGGTCGCAGGAAGGGCAAAGGCAAAAACAAACGCCGCCGCGCTGACAAAAGCGATACTGCTTTCTTCTTCCCGCAGCATCTGAGCTTGTTTCGCAAACGCAAAATTGAAAACCGCCAAAATTGAAAACCGCTTTTTAACGCGTAAAATCCGTCCCGCAAAACGCCGCACTTAAAGGCGTTGATCGGCTTTATTCTTCGGAAGCGTCGGGATCGCCGACATTCAAAAGATTGTTTTTACGCCTTCAAAACACTCATTATCAGTCTGTAAGCTTCCGAAACGTCTTTAAAGTGTTCTTCCGACGCCTTGTCTCCGCCGTTCGAATCGGGATGGTAAGCTTTCGCCAAACGTTTGTAATTGATTTTGACTTGCTTGATTTCCAACGGAAACGTCAATTCCAAAATTCTGGCGGCCGCCGCCACCGCAGGATCTATTTTCGGAGCAGACGGCGCATTGTCCCGCCCGTCACTGCCCCGTTCCGGCGAAAATTCCGACTGCATCCCCAACGGATCAACGTAATGATACATCTGAGACGCCCGTTCCCCAAGCTTCCACGTCGGGCGTTGCCAACCGACGTCATGACGCAAATACGCCTCGATCTCGTCCGGAGACATTCCCGCATAATAATCCCAATTTTTATTATATTCCTGAACGTGTTCCAAACAAAACCAGTAGTATTCCTTTAAGGTTCTGTCTTTCGGTGCGCGGTATTCGCCGGCCTTGTCACAGCCGGGTTTGTCGCATTTGCGATGCGGCGGATCCTGGGAACGCACAGGTTCCTCAAAAGGAAACGTCCCGTGCCTCATCCCGCTTTGTCCTCTTGAGCCCCCGTATAGTAATCGGGCCATTCGCGTTTTACGACGTCCCCCGCACTGTCCCAGGCAAGGCAGGTGTCTATCATATCGGGCTTTAACCCGCGGCAGTATTTAAAGTACCTGACCTGTCCCACGGTCTGAAACGCCGCAGACGCCGTTCCCAACAGTAAATCAAACAAATGCGTACAGCCGAGCTTTACGGGTATGCGCGCTCTGACTTCCTTGATAAATCCGCGGCAAATCGTCAGTCCGACGACTTTTTGAAAAATCGCTTGCGTGCAGGGGCAAATCTTAAACGGAGAATTTTCCACAACGGCTTCTATGCCGTGAATTTTCAAATCATCGTCCACGGTCAGACGCAATCGCATTTCATGAAACGCTTCGCCCGCTCGGATAAATCCGCCCCGTTCGACGCACGGAAAGTCCGCCGAACGAAGATCCTTTAAATGCCCTTCGATATCCCACAGAACCCCTTCGCGACGGTAGCCCGTGTAATCTATATGGCGGAAATAAATCTCTTCCCGCCCGCTTTCGGGAACGGATAACGGCATATTAAGTCCTCCCTTGCGCCCAAACGCGCTTGATTGTTTCAATATCGGCGTTGTCAAAAACAGACGCCGAACCGATTTGCGTCGGAATAACCAGATTGATTTTTCCGCCTTCGGCTTTTTTATCTTTATACATCCAAGATACCAGCGATTCGGGATCGTAAGAATACGAAATCAAACCGCCGTTACGCTTAAAATGATTCTCGATTAAATCGGGCAGCGATGCGGGACACAATCCCTTTAACGCACCGTAACGCGCCGCCAAAACGCAACCTGCGGCAACGCCTTCGCCGTGCAAAATGCTGCCGTCCATACCGCTTTGCGCTTCCAACGCGTGTCCGAACGTATGCCCCAAATTCAACAAAGCGCGCTCGCCCGTTTCTTCACGTTCGTCACGTTCGACGATTTGCGCCTTTGAAAGACAGCTTTGTTCTACGGCATAGCGGCACGCGTCAAAATCCAAAGACAGTACTTTTGAACCGTTTTCTTCCAGCCATTGCCAAAAGTCCGGTCGCAAAATCAATCCGTACTTGGCAATTTCCGCGTATCCCGCTCTGATTTGTCGGGGCGGAAGCGTTTTCAGCGTATCAAGATCTATCAATACGGCTTTGGGCTGATAAAACGTACCGATCAAATTTTTGCCCGCGCGGGAATCCACCGCCGTTTTGCCGCCGACCGAGCTGTCCACCTGAGCCAAAAGAGTCGTCGGAATTTGAATCAAATCGACGCCGCGCAACAAAACGGACGCGCAAAATCCCGCCAAATCGCCGACAACGCCGCCCCCCAAAGCCACAATAAACGTTTTGCGATCGCATCCCGTTTCCAGCATTTTTTCCAAAAGCTCTCCCGCCTTTGAAAAAACCTTTGAAGATTCGCCCGCGGGAATCCGAAACAAAAAAACGTCACACCCCGCCGCCGTCAGGTTGCGTTCCAACCTTTCCGAATACAACGGCGCCACATTGTCGTCCGTAACGACAAACGCCCGTTTCGAACGGACACGGTTTAAAATCAGTTCCGCCGCCCGATCCAAAAGACCCGTCCCGATATAAACGGGATACGAACGTTCGCCCAACCCGATTCGAATTTCCGTCATTTCCGGTTTTTCCTTACGTAATCGTTCAGTAAATTCATCAAAGAGCTGATCAGGGAAAACATATTTTCGTCTTTATAGCGCAATATAAGATCGGCTTGTTCGTAAATCGGACGGCGTTCTTGCATCAGCATCGCCAAACGCTCTTCGGGATTTTCGGCGTTCAGCAACGGTCGGTGCGTGCGTCCCGACGTGTTGCGAACAAGCGTTGCCATATCGGCATCCAAAAAAACGGATACTGCTTTTTGTTTGGAAAGCGCCCGCGTGCGTTCCGACAAAAAAGACCCGCCGCCCGCCGCGATAACGGATTTCGGACCGTTCAGCAAACGTTCCATAATGCGTTCTTCGCCCCGCCTGAATTCGGCTTCCCCGTACAAAGAAAACAAATCCGAAACCGAACAGCCCGCCGCTTTTTCCACTTCCGTGTCAACATCGACAAAAGGCATGCGGCAACATTTGGCAAAACGGGAGCCCAACGTGCTTTTCCCGCAGCCCATCATTCCGATTAAAAGAAGGCTGCAATCCAACGGGTAAAACAAATCCGTTCCTTTACCTGTCTTTAATGCCATAAAAGTCCGCCTCTTAAAACGTTCGTTGCAACTTCGCCTATAAAATAAACGAATACCCCTGAAAATAACAACTGTTTATCCTAAGATTTTAACTTGACTAAGCTTTAAATAAAACAGATTCTGTTCTTCGTAACTACGAAGGAGACTCTGATGCGTCGGAATTCACGCTGGTATATATATCCCGTCTTGATTATCGTACTGGGCTTTGCTGCTTTTATCGCCGTCAGGGATATTGATGTCCCAACCGAAACGGTCGAAAGAGAAATCCCTTATGACAAGCTGCAAAAATAAAACGATCGCCGTCCTGATCGGGTGCCTGACAGCGGCTTTTCCCGCAAAAGCTCAAGACATCTCTTTGGAAGAGGACGATATCTTTAATATCCCCAGCGTCAAAATGTCTTCTTTGAGGCAAATTAAACCCGACGCCGTAGGGCTTTTGTTGTCTTCGGATCATCAGCTGTTGAACGATAACGTATGGAAAAATTCCAAATACGCCAATGTCGTTCGACGTTTCAGAAAAACAAGAAACCTGCATGATTTCCCCGCCGCCGAAGCCCTGCGCCGAAAATTGCTGTTGCTGGCCGCTCCGCCGCCCGAAGGAACTCCCGAAGGCGCCTTCGTTAAAGCAAGGCTTAAAGAATTATACAGAAAAGGATATTTTCAAAATATCCTTGATATCCTTGCCCAATTGCCGCCCCAAGTCCTGGATTTGACAACCGCGGATCTCGAAATCAATACAAATTTCTTTGTCAATAACCCTAAACGCGCCTGCGAAATCGTAAAAAAATCCCCCGATGACGATGTCGATCGCCAAAAACAAAACGTCATCTGCGCCGCATTGCAAAAAGACGAAAATAAAACCTTGCTGCCGCTGGCCATGCTGGAAGAACAAAAAGTCAACGACGATTTCCTGACCGACGCCGCAGATGCTCTTATCGCAGGAAAAAACACCCTCTCGACTTCCCCGAAACAGCCGACTCCCCTGAATTTGTTCCTGTTGGCGAAATTCAAAAAAGAACCGCCCGCTTTTTTCTGGAAATCAAAAACGGATAATGTCTTAAACGCATTGGTCATATTGGATTCGGCACCCGTTGATAAAAAAATAGAAATCGCCGAAAAATTGGTACAAAGAGGCGTTTTACCTCCCGAAAATCTGGCAACGCTTTATAAAACGCCCTCCTTTGACAACTTTGTCCCCGACGATTCCTCGCCTTATTTGTTGCGCGCTTACCTGTTTCAACAGGCCTTAAAACCCCGAGACGACGTCGAACGTGCCAAACGTCTGACCGTATTCCTCGCTCATGCGCGAAATAACGGCGTCTTTGTCGGAAGCGCTTTGGCCGCAGGAGAAATTCTTGACGGTTTCGACGGCTTCTACGACATATCCCCCATAACGGCAAACGCCGAAATTATGAAGGCTTTGGTCTTAAACGGAGAATTGTTTAAAGCCGAAAATATCATGGACGACTATTATCAAAACCTGACTCCGAACGAAACCGAAGCCGAAAGCTGGCATATCGTAAAAATGACTAAGCCCGGAAAAAATTACCTTTTGCCCAGATTTGAACGGATGATGGCTTATAAAGAAAAACATCCTCCCAAAAACGGCGATATCGTTAAAGAAGTCGACAGGCTTATGCTGATTTTCGAAACGCTGGGGAAACAACACCCGACCGAAACGTGGATGTACACGTCCTTTGCCGACAATTCGCCCGAAAAAAAATTCCTTGAAGCCCTGCACTCGAACGCTCCGTTGCAAGGCGTCCCCGCCGCAAAAGGCGAACAGGCGTTGGAAGCTTTGGAACATCTGGACGGATCATACGTCGGCATGCTGGAAACCGTACAACGCCTGAAAGCCGCAGGATTGGACGAAGAAGCCCGCCAAATCGCCGCACAAGCCGTCGCCGCAGGATTGCCGGGTTGAGATAATGTCGGAAATCATCCGCTCTTTTGCCGAAATGATGACGGCCGAACGCGGCGCTTCCCCCAATACCGTCGCCGCTTATTCCCGAGACCTTTCCGATTGCGAAGATTTTTTAAAAAGCAGGGGAACGCTTCTGGAAAATGCAAAAACGGACGAACTGAGAAAATATCTGGCTTTCGTGGCAAATCAGGGATTGTCCCCCAAAACACAAGCCAGACGATTGTCTGCCATACGCGAATTTTTTAAATATCTGTTCACTGAAAACATCAGAAAAGACAATCCTTCCGATGCTCTGGACACTCCCAGATTGGGGCGTTCTCTGCCGAAATATCTGTCCGAACAGGAAATCAACGCTTTGCTGGATGCCGTTGAAAAGCTGCGTCCCGTCCAAAAAGCCAGAACAAAAGCCTTGCTTGAAGTTTTGTACGCATCGGGTTTGCGCGTTTCGGAATTGGTATCGTTGCCTTTGGGCGCCGCCGTCACAAAAGAATATTACCTTATCGTACGCGGCAAAGGCGACAAAGACAGAATGGTTCCTTTGACCGATGCGGCAAAAAAAGCATTAACCGAATGGTTGCCCGTACGCGAAAAAATATTGCCGAAAGGACGCCATTCCAGATGGTTGTTTCCTTCTGCGGGAAAATCGGGACATTTAACCAGAGCCGCGTTCTTTCACGACTTGAAAACTTTGGCAGTATTGGCGGACATTCCGCCCGAACGCGTGTCTCCGCACGTCATCAGGCATTCGTTTGCAAGCCATCTTGTCGCCCATGACGCAGATTTGAGAACCGTCCAACAAATGCTGGGACACGCCGATATTTCAACAACCCAAATCTATACCCATATTCTGGACGACCGATTGAAAAGCACCGTCGAAAAAAGTCATCCTCTCGCCAATGCCGATTTTTTCAAAGATTTGATAAAAAAATAAAGACGAAACTGCCTGCAACCGCTATAATCCCGCTCATGAAAATTGTAACGAAGTATATCTTAAAACAAATGCTGCTCAGTTTCGTGCTCGTAACGACCGGACTGTTGATGATCGTTTGGCTGTCGCAATCCTTGCGACTGCTGGATATGCTTTTAAATTCAAAGGCTTCCGTCTGGCTGTTCATTCGAATGACCATGCTGATGGTGCCGGGCTACCTTTCAACGATTTCTCCGTTAGCCTTGTTCGCCGTCGCCCTGTTCACTTATAACCGCATGATTGCCGACCGCGAACTGATTATCCTGCGCGCCGCGGGAATGAGCCCTTTACAATTGGCAAAACCCGTCTTCATTTTGGGAACCGCTTTTACCCTGATCGGCTTTTACATCTCGCTTGTCGTCGTCCCGAACGCCGTAACGGGGTTTCGCGAACTACGATGGAAAATTCAAAACGACGTTTCCCATTTGCTGTTGCAAGAAGGCGAATTTAACGACGTCAGTTTCGGAATTACCGTCTATATCCGCAAAAAAAACGACGATAATACTTTGGAAGGCATCATTTTAAACGATCAGAGAAAACGTAATTCCCGCGTAACGTTGCTGGCGGAAAAAGGCGCCGTCACTTATCGAAACGGCGTTCCTCAAATTTCCATGTTTAACGGAAGCCGACAGGAATTTGCCCAAAAAACCGGACGGTTTTCAATCCTGTACTTTGATTTTTACAATCTGGACTTTTCAACTTTAAACAAACAAACTTTCGGACGGTTGAAAAACCGCGCCGAAATGGGCTTGTTCGAATTGCTGAACATTACCGTCAAAGACGTCTTTACCGAAAAAAATGTCAGAGAATACAAAGTCGAGGCTTATAAACGTCTGGCTCAGCCCTTCTATAACCTTTCTTTTATGCTGATCGCCGCCGTCGGGCTGTTAACGGGATCCTTTAACAGAAGAGGACATTCCAAACGCGTTATTTGGACCGTCATCGTTATGGCGGCGCTGCAAATCGCATCCTTGGGCGCAGAAAACCTGAGCGTCAGATCCCTTTCCTTTGTCCCGCTCATTTATTTCTTTGCCGTCGCCCCGATCTTTATTTGCATCTATATCCTTAAAAACGCCGGAAGCTTTTCTTTTGAACGATTGAAAAAAGGCTATTCCTTCCTTTTAAACGTCAAAAAACGCTTTACCCCGCAACGGAGTCTTCCGGCAAAATGAAACGCCTGCTCTTTACTCTGTCGTGCTGTCTGGTCTTTCCCTTTTCCGCCCGTGCCGGAGACGCGGAAAAACCCGTCGGATTTTCCGCCGACGAACTGGTCTATGACAGGGAAATGAACCTGGTCATCGCCAGAGGAAACGTCGTCTTTACACAAGGCGATTCAACTTTGCGCGCCGACCACGTCAATTATGACATGACCGACGGCGTCGTCATCGCTTCGGGCGGCGTCGAAATCGATACTCCCGACGGCGGGTTGGTTCATGCAAATTACGCAAAGCTCTCCGGCGACCTCAAAGCCGGATTCATCCGTCAAATCCGTTTCACGCTTGCCGACAAATCCGTCCTGACCGCCAATGATGCCAGACATATTAATTCCTCTTTTACAGAATTTAACGATGTCGCTTATTCGTCTTGCGATTTCTGTATCGACGGTTCAAGATTCTGGGAACTGAGAAGCAAAAAGCTGACTCACGACAAAGACGCTCAGGAAATGGCCGCTCAAAACGCAACTTTGGTCGTTAAAGATGTCCCCGTCGCATATGTCCCTTATTTCACGTATCCCGACCCCACCGTTAAACGAAGAACCGGATTCCTGTTGCCCTCTTATAAGTCAACTCAGGCGCTGGATGCCGGCATCCGCATCCCCTATTATTGGGAAATCAGTCCTTATACCGATTTTTTGTTCGATCCTTTGTTCGCCGTCAACGGCGTCTTGATGTCAGGAAAGTTCCGACATAACTTTTCACAAGGCCCCTTTGCTTTGTGGGGATCGCATATCTATCAGGACGGTGAATCCAGATATAACCTGCGTTCGACTTTGGATTGGAACGTCAATGACGTTTGGCGCGTCAGAATGAACGTCGACCGCGTTTCCGACGATACCTATCTGCGCCGCTATGACATCGACGGCGCCGACGATTATTCTCCGTGGCTTGAATCTTTTGTAAACGCCGAAGCCTTGACCTCAAGGACTTATTTTTCGGCAAAGGCCGTCAATTATCAAAATATGCGTTTCGACGTCAATGACGATACCATCGCTAAAAATGTCCCGATCCTGACTTTTTCTCATGAAACGGCTCCGTCGGAAAACGGTTCTTATTGGACGGCTGACGTGTCTTCCGTCGTCTTGAACAGAAAAACAGGCAGCGAAAGTTCAAGAGCTTCCGTTACCGCAGGATGGCATTTACCGGGAATCTCCGATTGGGGCGCCGCTTACAGCTTGAATGCCATGGTGCGCGGCGACGCTTACCGCATCGATGATTACTATATTTCTCAAAAAAACAAACTCTTTTCCGGAAGCACGGGCGACTTTCATACCAGAGCCTCCTTAAAAGTCAGCTATCCCTTCGTCAGCACGGGTGAGCAGTACAGCCAAATTCTGGAACCCATCGTCATGGGCGTCGTCGCTCCGAATTCAAAACAAAACGATAAAATCCCGAACCTGGACAGCCAAGACCTGGATTTTGACGATACCTTCCTGTTTTCGGAAAGCCGATTCGTCGGATATGATATTTTTGAACCCGGATCGCGCGTGAACTACGGGTTAAAGTGGACCATATTCGGACAAAAAACAGGCTACATCTCGACTTTGATCGGGCAAAGCTACAGATTTAACGATACCGATATTTATCCCGCAGGATCGGGATTGGAAGACAAAATGTCCGATATCGTCGGACGAATTACCCTTGCCCCGAACCAGTACTTAAATCTGGAATACGCGTTCAGGCTGGATCATAAAACGTGGGAATTAAACCGCAGCGAAGTCAGCTTGTCCGCCGGAAACGCTTTGTTCAGAATCGGCGCCGACTACGTTAACCTTAAAAGCTCCGAAGACGTCAATGCCGTCTATAACGATCGCGAAGAATTAACTTTCTGGGTGCGTTCCGCCCTGACTCGATATTGGTCAATCGGATATAATCAGCGCATCGATTTGGCAAAAGGCGGCGGATTGCTCGAAATCGGCGGGTTCCTCAGGTATGAAGACGAATGCTTTGCCTTGGAAGCCGGCGCTCAAAAAGATTATACGTATGACCGGGATTATTCGGGCGGATTGTCTTTCAGGCTGGCTTTGGAATTCAAACCGTTCGGCGGATTTGAAATGTAATAAACTAAGGGAAATGGCGTGATACGGTTCTTGTTGTCCTTGTTCGTCTTGAACTTTTTTGCCGCCGGCGCTTACGCTCAAACGGGCATCGTCGCCGTCGTTAACGACGACGTCATTTCAAAACTGGATTATGAACAGCGTCTGGCTTTCGTTAAAGCCGTCGGCGGATTGGACGTTTCAAAAAAAGAAAACAAAGAACGGCTGTTAAGGCTGATGATCGATGAACGCCTGAAACGTCAGGACGCCGCCTATTACGGCGTCAGCGTCGGAAAAGACGAACTGCAAAACGCCGTTGACATAACAATGCGACAAAACGGAACGACACAGGAAGAAATGACAAAACGTCTGAAAGAAAAAGGCGTCCCCTTTTCCGTCTTGCAAGACCAAATCGAAACCGACCTGCTGTTTGTCAAGACCATTCGCAAAATTGCAGGGCAGCGTTCGGAAATATCCGAAGCCGAAATCAAATCAAGATTGAAAGAAATCGAAGAACGCACCAAAGAAAAACAATATCTGATTTCCGAAATCTTTTTGCCCGTTGATGAAGAAAACAATGATGCCGCCGTCTACGGGCAAGCCGTCAAAATCGTTATGAAAATCAAATCAGGCGCTTCGTTCGAAAGCATGGCACAGCAATATTCAAAGGCTCCGTCGGCACAAAACGGAGGATTGTTGGGATGGATGGCAGAATCCTCTTTGGAACCCGCAACCAAAGAAGAGCTGGCGTTAACGGAAACAGGGCAAATCACAACCCCCGTCCGTACGAAAACGGGCTATGCGCTTTACGCCGTGCGCGCCGTCAGAATGCCCGAAGACGTGAAAGAACAAGACGCTTATCATATCGCTCAAATTCTGATTCCCCCTTCGTCTCCGGAAGAACGGCGAAAGTTGTTGCAAAAGATTTCTTTGACCAAGGGGTCTTGCCTGAAGTTTATTTCTTTGGCTCAATCGGAGAAAAAAACACCAAAAATCGATTTGGGCAACATCCCTTTGACGGAATTGCCTCAACCGATCTTGGATTTGTTAAACGAAACGCCGTTGACGGAGCCGACCGACCCGCTGAAAATCAACGAAGGCGAGCTGGTCTTTATGGCGTGTTCAAAAGAAAAAATTTCAACCCTGCCGTCCGAAGAACGCCTCAGAGACCAAATCGAAACCAAACGGCTGGAAAAAACCGCCGAACGCAGGTTGCGGGAACTGCGCCGCGAAGCCATTACGGAGATCCGCATATGACGTCTTGTCTGCCTCCTTTGCGCGATGTTGTCGAAAAATACGGTTTGGCCGCAAAAAAATCTTTGGGACAAAACTTTATCTTTGACACGAACTTGATCGATAAAATCGTACGCGCCGCAAAAGCAAGGTCTCCCGAAGCTTTTGAAAACGGCACCGTTATCGAAGTCGGCCCTGGTCCCGGAGGATTGACGCGTTCCATATTGGAAAACGGCGCAAAAAAGCTGGTCGCCATTGAAAAGGACGAACGTTGCCTCGATATTCTCCGTGATATTCAAAACGCTTTTCCCCACAGGCTTGAAGTCCTGAATACGGATGCGATGACCGTGAACGCCGCCGAATTGGGAAATGCTCCCAGATGCATCGTATCAAACCTGCCTTACAACGTCGGCACGCCCTTGCTGATCGCTTGGTTACGGCGCATCGGTGATTTTTCGGGCTTGACCCTGATGTTTCAAAAAGAAGTCGCCGAACGCATCACCGCAAAGCCAAAAACACAAGCTTACGGACGCTTGGCCGTTCTGGCTCAATGGCTGTGCGAAACGGAAATCCTGTTCACCGTGAACCGAATGGCTTTTACGCCGCCGCCGAAAGTAACTTCTGCCGTCGTCCATCTTTCCCCCAGACAAAAACCGTTGGTTCCCGTCCGTTTCGATTTGCTGGAACGCGTGACCGCCGCTGCATTTAATCAACGGCGAAAGATGCTCCGCTCGTCCTTAAAATCCGTGGGGAACCCTGAAGAATTGTGCAAAGCCGCAGGCGTCCCCGTTACCGCACGCGCCGAAGAAGTTTCCCCCGAAGCGTTTTGCTTTATGGCTCAAACCTTGGAGAATTCATAAAATGGATATTGTCCTTGTCCCGTTGTTGCAGGTTTTGTTTTCCTTGCTGGGGTTGTATTCGTCAGCCATCCTGATTGCCGTTATTTTATCTTGGCTTATCGGCTTTAACGTTTTGAACCCTTCAAACCGATTGGTTTATCTGGTGAATAATGCTCTGGAACGGTTAACCGAGCCGTTTTTTGCCGTCTTCCGCAGGTTAATCCCGCCCTTCGGCGGCATTGATCTGTCTCCTTTGTTCGCCCTGATCGCCATTCAGTTTGCCCAGCAGGTCATTGTTCGGATTTTAATGCGTTTATAATGGACTTTATCAAAAAAAATCAAAACGGCGTTACCGTGCGCATCCGCCTGTCCCCCAACGCCAAAAGAGAAGGTATTGAAGGGCTTTATTCGGACGCGGACAGTCTTTGCTTTTTAAAAGTCGCCGTGAATGCGCCGCCCGTCGACGGCAAAGCAAACAAAGCTTTGGTCGCTTTGTTGTCAAAGCTCTGGAAAATTCCGAAAAGCTCTTTTAAAATCTCTTGCGGAACAACCGACCGTAACAAAGTCTTAGCCATTGACGGAATCGACGCCGATGCAATGAACCGGATTTGCTTGGAGGTGGAAAAATGTCTGAAATAATATACGGAAACCTGATCGCCGAAAATTACCGATTAAAAATCCGTGACGAAGTCGCTAAATTAAAAGCCGCTACGGGAAAAGAACCGGCTTTGGACGTCGTCATCGTCGGCGAAGACCCCGCCAGCCAAATCTACGTCCGAAATAAAGAAAAAGCCGCCGTCGAAGCAGGAATCCGTTCCACCGTACACAGATTGCCCGCCGAAACGACACAAACGGAATTGTTAACCTTAATCGAAGAATTAAACCTGAACCCCGAAGTCAACGGCATTCTGGTTCAGCTTCCGCTTCCAAAAACGATCAACGCTTCGCTGACCGTCGAAGCCGTTTTCGCCGCAAAAGACGTTGACGGCTTTCATCCCGTCAATCTCGGACGACTGATGACCGGAGAAAAAGGCATTATTCCCTGTACGCCGAAAGGCTGTCTGAAGCTGATCAAAGAATTCAGAAACGATCTGACCGGATTATCCGCCGTCGTCGTCGGCAGGTCGACCATTGTCGGAAAACCGATGGCTCACCTGTTGCTTAATGAGAATTGCACGGTAACCGTTGCTCACTCTAAGACTCTGGCTTTGCCGGAAGTATGCAAAACAGCCGATATCCTTGTCGTCGCCGTCGGATCGCCCAAAATCATCAAAGCGGACATGGTCAAAGAAGGCGCGATCGTCATTGACGTCGGTATCAACAGATTAGAAGACGGCACTTTGTGCGGAGACGTCGATTTTAAAAACGTCTTGCCGAAATGCGCTGCCATCACGCCCGTCCCCAAAGGCGTCGGCCCCATGACCATCGCAATGCTGTTAGACAACACCGTTGACGCTTTTTGCCTGCAACACGGCATTAAACGGGATTTATAAGACAAACCCTTCTTTTTCGAACCGACGGCAAAGATAATAAAACCGCGCGGAAAGAAATACTGCGGCAAACGCGCTGGAAGCAACCATGCCGTACGCCGCTCCCATAACGCCGTACCCCGCATGGAAAGACAATATCCACACCAACGGTATCATAATGCCGATGAACGCGATCCCCTGACCGATCGTCGGCACCATAATATCAACGGCGCCGCGTAAAACGTTCACCATGACCACCTGCGTTCCGTCAACCAAGCAAAGCAAGGAACAAAACGCTATCATCGGCAGGCACAATTTTATCAATTCAGGGTCGGAAGAATAAATCGCAGCGACTTTTTCCGGAAAGAAAAACATTATCGACGCACAAATCAGCATCAGGACGGTGTTAAAGACAAATCCCGTCCATCCTGCGATTCTCATATCCAGCACGGATTTTTTCCCTCTGGCGACGCCGACCAAAACGGATGAGGCCGTTCCGATTCCCCCCGCCATCATAAACACGATGTTAATAACGTTTAAAACGACGGTATAAGCCCCCAATGCCAAAGCACCCAACCATCCCATCATAACGTTGACGGCGGAATAAGCCCCTTCTTCAACGCCCATCGTCACGGCGGCTCCGTAACCGATGCTGCGCAGCTTTGAATTTTCCCGCGAATTCGGTTCCGGCTTGATCCAAACGCCGTAAATATCGTTTTCATCAATACAGAAAACGCAAATAAACATTCCGATGGCGAGGAAATAGCGAATTACCGTCGTACTGACCGCCGATCCCGCCGCACCCATTTCGGGAAAGCCGAAATGCCCGTACACGAAAATCCAGTTCAGCAAAATATTCAGCAAATTCGCCAAAAGAATCATAATCATTCCCGGCAAAGGACGTTTTGTGCCTTCCAGAAAAGAAGACATAACCGTAAACATCATTGCGGCGGGAATGCCCAAAGCGTACACGGACAACACTTTTGCGCTGCCTTCGGCAACGTCTTCGGGCTGCCCCAACAAATGCATCAAAAATTCGGAAGGCAGGCATATCACCATCAAGACAAAGCCTATCCAAAACGCATAGGGAATGGAACGACGCAACACGGCGCCGCATTCATAAAACTTGCCCTGTCCGAATGCATTGGCGGTCATCACGATCGTGCCTTGAATCAGACCGACGCCGATAACCAACAATAAAACGGCAACCGTATTGGCGATACTTTGGTACGCCAAATCCTGCGTGCCGTAATGGCCGACCATAATCGTATCGACCAGATTCATGCCGACGCTGCCCGTTCTTGCGATAACGACGGGAATCGCCAACTTTAATGTTTCACGAAAGCACCTGATGATTTTTAGCTTAAAAACGCGTTCTTTTCGTTCTTCGCGGATTGCCGCATAGTCGGAACGCATTAAATCATCAGGCTTCGTACTATGATATATTTCGTTTCTCACAGTAACCTACAACCATACGCAGATATGCGATTTTTTCTTTGATCAGTGTCAGTGTATGGTTTTTAGGATCCGTCTCGGCTTCTTTTTTCTCCAGCTCGGCCAGACTGCTTTTTGTTTCGCCGAGATCAACGTCTGTAACGCTGACCGCCTTGCGTGCCAGTATCGTACAGCCGTTATCCCTGATTTTCGCATAACCCGCAGAAATAAAATACTTCTCGGATTTTTGCGTTTCGGCATCCTTGACGTCAACAATGCCGCAGTTCAGCAACATCAAAGACGGCGCACGACGGGGCAAAACCAAATAAGGCCCTTCATACGCAGGAATTTCAACCGAAACCGCTTCTTTGACCAGAAACGGCTTTTGCGGCGTCAGAATTTTGACGAATATCGTTTCTTCCGCCACCATTAAGATGCCGCCTTTCCTAAACGGACGTTGCTTGACATCTTTTTAGCTTTTTCTTCGGCTTCTTCTATCGTGCCGACCATAAAGAACGCTTGTTCGGGCAAATCGTCATACTTGCCTTCCACAATTCCTTTAAATCCTTTGATCGTGTCCGAAAGATCAACATAACAGCCGGGAATGCCGGTAAATACTTCCGCAACGTGGAACGGCTGAGACAGAAAACGCTGTATCTTACGAGCCCGAGATACCGTCAGCTTGTCCTCTTCGCCCAATTCGTCCATACCCAAAATCGCGATAATATCCTGCAAAGCCTTATACGACTGCAAAATACGCTGGACTTCGCGAGCCACCGCATAATGTTCTTCCCCGACAATCGCGGGATCCAAAATGCGCGACGTCGATTCCAACGGATCAACTGCGGGGAAAATCCCCAATTCGGAAATCTGGCGGCTCAACACCGTCGTCGCGTCCAAGTGCGCAAACGTCGTCGCAGGCGCAGGGTCCGTCAAATCGTCCGCGGGAACGTAAACCGCCTGAACAGAGGTAATGGAGCCGTTCTTGGTTGACGTAATGCGTTCCTGCATCGCTCCCATGTCCGTACCCAACGTCGGTTGATATCCCACCGCCGACGGAATGCGTCCCAACAAAGCCGACACTTCGGAACCCGCCTGAGTAAAGCGGAAAATGTTGTCCACGAACAGCAACACGTCCTGACCTTCCTGATCGCGGAAATATTCCGCAACCGTCAGACCGGTCAACGCAACGCGCGCACGGGCTCCCGGCGCTTCGTTCATTTGTCCGTAGACCAACGCAACTTTGGAGTCTTTGCCCTTCAGATCAATAACGCCCGATTCGATCATTTCATGATACAAATCGTTTCCTTCGCGCGTACGTTCGCCGACGCCTGCAAAAACCGAATAGCCTCCGTGCCCTTTCGCAACGTTGTTAATTAATTCCTGAATTAAAACCGTCTTGCCCACGCCGGCTCCGCCGAACAGACCGATCTTGCCGCCGCGCGCATACGGTTCCAGCAAATCAATGACTTTGATACCCGTCGTCAGCATTTGCGTCGTCGTCGCCTGATCCACGAAAGCAGGAGGATCGCGATGAATCGGGTTGCGCGTTACCGCTTCTATCGGACCGCGTTCGTCAACGGGTTCACCCAACACGTTCATAATGCGCCCCAAAGTTCCGGGACCGACGGGAACACAAATCGGAGCCCCCGTATCAACAACGTCCTGACCGCGAGTCAGCCCGTCCGTCGAGTCCATCGAAATACAACGTACGACGCATTCTCCCAACTGTTGAGCGACTTCCAAAACCAGCTTTTTGCCCTGCACCTGTGTTTCCAAAGCCGACAAAATCGCAGGCAAATCTTTTTCGTTGTCATATTTCACGTCAACAACAGCGCCCAAAACCTGAGTGATATGTCCGATACTGCCTTTTGCCATTGTTCTTAAGCTCCTTGAGTGTTCTTTATTCTTTTATTAAAGCGCTTCGGCTCCGGAAATAATTTCCGTCAGCTCGCTGGTAATCTGAGATTGGCGGCGCCTGTTATACAACAGCGTCAAATCGTCTATGATATCGCCCGCATTATCCGTCGCGTTATCCATTGCCGTCATTCTGGCTCCGTTCTCCGAAGCCGCAGAATCCAACGTCGAACGATAAATCAGCGTCGTCATCAGTTCCGGCAACATCGCTTTTAAAAGTATTTCCGGATTCGCAGGTTCAAAATCGTATTCCAAGGGATCCTTGACATGAAGGGTTTCTTCAGCTTCGGAATTCAACACGTAATTAACCTGTGTCGTTCTGTAGCGTCCTTTAACCGCCGCCGCACGAACCTGCGCATTGCTCTTTTTGTTCGTTCGGGACGTTCCGAAACCTCCCTGAGTACGACCCCGCGCCGCCTGTTTCGACGGCCGGTCGATTTTGTATGTGTGTTCGGGGCTGTCGTCAAATCCCCACGGCGTTTCATCCGTAAAAGGCTGTAATACGCTTAACGGCTTTAACGGCAACAAAGAATCAATGCGGACTTCCTGAGATATCGCCGAATGAAACTGGTTATACAAAACGGCACAAGCGTCTATCTCGCCGTCTTCGTACATGTCAAGAACACGCATACTGATGCGTTCCGCATTTCGACGCTGTTCCTTGGGATTCGACGAAGCGTCCGTGCGAAATACAATCCTGTCCCCGTAGGAATGTTTCAGCATTTCATAAGCTTTGGTTCCGACGCAAATCAGACGGATTTCTTTCTTTTCCTTTTCCAAATGACGAATCAGCTGAACGGTTTTTTTAACAACGTTAATGTTAAATCCGCCGCACAAGCCGCGCGATGACGAAAATACGATAATCAAATACTTTTCCGCATTTTCCGCCCCTATCATTAATCGGGGCATTTCGTAGCGCGGCGGTTTGCCGTTCGCGATATCCGTTTCGCGGCAATAATCTATCGTCTTTGCCAATCGGGTGATAATGCGTGCCAAACTGGCCGCAAAATAACCCGATTCGGATAACGCTTCCTGCGATTGGCGCAATTTCGCCGCCGCAACCATCTTCATCGCCGACGTAATCTTGCGCGTCGACTTGATCGAGGCTATGCGGTTGCGAAGCTCTTTCAGATTGGCCATTCTTTCCGTCCCTTAAGAAAACGTCTTGACAAAATCATCCAGAAAATAACGCAGGTCGTCTTCCGTATCCGGAGAAATGACTTTTTCATCCCGTATCGCTTCCAAAACCGAAGGAACCGACGCCTTTAGCGCTTCCAGCATTTCTTTTTCAAAACGCGCAATCTTGTCCACCGGCATGTCGTCAAGGTATCCCCGAATACCCGTAAATATCGAAACAACTTCTTCTTCCACCGGCATCGGATGATATTGCTTTTGCTTTAACAACTCGGTCAGACGCGCCCCGCGGTTCAAGAGCTTTTGCGTCGCAGGATCCAAATCCGACGCAAATTGCGAAAATGCCGCCATCTCACGATATTGCGCCAATTCAAGCTTGATCGAGCCGGAAACCTGTTTCATCGCCTTTAACTGTGCCGCGGAACCGACGCGCGACACCGAAATGCCGACGTTCACTGCTGGGCGAACCCCTTGATAAAACAGAGAGCTTTCCAAAAATATCTGACCGTCCGTAATTGAAATAACATTCGTCGGAATATACGCCGAAACGTCACCTGCCTGCGTTTCAATGACAGGCAACGCCGTCAAAGAACCGCCGCCAAGCTTGTCATTCAGCTTTGCTCCGCGTTCCAAAAGACGGGAATGCAAATAAAACACGTCGCCCGGATACGCTTCGCGGCCGGGGGGACGGCGCAACAACAGGGACATCTGGCGGTATGCGACGGCGTGCTTTGACAAATCGTCGTAAAAAATAACGGCGTGCATTCCGTTATCGCGGAAATATTCGCCCATCGCGCACCCCGTGTACGGCGCGATAAACTGCAACGGTGCCGCTTCGGAAGCCGATGCCGAAACGATAATCGTGTATTCCAAAGCCCCGTACTGTTCCAACGTATGTGCAACCTGAGCCACCGTACTGCGCTTTTGTCCGACCGCAACATAAATGCAGAACAGTTTTTCCTTATCGCTTTTTGCCGCGTCGTTCAGTTTCTTTTGATTCAGAATCGTATCCAAAATAATCGCGGTTTTGCCCGTTTGGCGGTCGCCGATGATCAATTCGCGCTGCCCGCGTCCGATGGGAATCAAAGAATCTATCGCCTTTAAGCCAGTTTGCAACGGCTCATGCACGCTTTTGCGGGTAATAATGCCGGGAGCCTTGACGTCAACGGCGCGCATTTCAGCCGCTTCTATCTTTCCTTTGCCGTCAATCGGATTTCCCAAAGCGTCAACGACACGCCCCAGCAAAGCCGGTCCGACGGGAGCACTGACAATCGTTCCCGTACGCTTAACGACGTCGCCTTCGTGAATGTCGGCGTCTTCGCCGAACACAACCGCGCCGACGTTATCCGTTTCCAAATTCAACGCCATTCCTTTGACGCCGCTTTGAAATTCCAACAATTCCCCCGCTTCGACTTTATCAAGCCCGTAGATGCGCGCGATACCGTCCCCGACCGACAAAACACGACCGATTTCATATGTTTCCGCCGCGGCATTAAAATTTTCGATGCGTTCCTTTAATAAAGACGATATTTCCGTCGCTTGAAGATTCATACGCCGACACCTTTCATTATTAAATCAAGCCTTTTTATTTTAGTCCGTACGGACGCATCAACCATCCGCGAACCGACCTGAACCGTCAAACCGCCGATCAACCCTTTGTCAACCGAAGTTTCCAAACGGATTTTCTTGTTAAAAAACTTTGCCAAAACATCCGTTAAACGCCGGCGAAGCCCGTCATCCAACGGAAAAGCCGAAACAACGCGGACAGGCAGTATCCCGCACTGTTCTTCATACATCGCTTCAAATGCGGCAACAATCTTGTCAAATACGTTTAAACGCGAATTTTGCGCCAGTACACCCAAAAAATTCGCCGTCGTTTCGCTAAACCCGGCCCGTTCGCTTAATGCCGCCATGCCGGACACGCAATCCTTTTCGGAAAATACGCGGGAATTCATCAATTCCTTTAATTCCGCACTTTCCGAAACAAATCCCTGAACCGCATGCAATTCTTCCAAAATCTGTTCTGTTTGTCCTTTTTCGGAAGCACAGCCGAACAATGCCGAAGCATATCGCTTTGCCAACTCCGCTTTATTTATCGCTTTAGAAGACATTAATCCCTTCCTGTTTCAGGCTTTTTGAAAGCCGACCGACCCGGTTATACCAAGAATCAGACGGTCTTCAAACTGAATACTTTAGAGAAAGACTTTCCAAAAATCCAGATTTTTTCTTACGCCTTTTTTAGTACACTTGCCAATTACGCATTTACACCGCATCGCCGAAAAGGATAAACTGTAAAATCATTAACTTGAGCGAGGATCAAAATGCCCTTGGCCGAAAAATCGAAAAAAAACGATGACGAACTCGTCTGGAACGAAGTCCCTCACCTGATCGACCCGATCTATAAAATCGACGAACGTCCCGACAGCATTTGGGAATCTTTGCTCTACGGATGGCAGCACACCCTTATTGATATGGGAACACCCCTGGTTCTGCCCATCGCCGTCGCCGCCGCTCTTAAACTGTCCCCGGAACAAAGTATCGCCATGATCAGTGCGACGTTGTTCGTCATGGGAATCAGCACATTGCTCCAATCAACTTTCGGAAACAGGCTGCCCGTCATTCAGGGACCTTGCAGCACAACAGGCGCCGCCATCATTTCCATGGCTGCCATTTTTCCTCCTTCCGCCATTTGGGGCGCCATCTTCGTTTGCGGCTTTATTGAATTCGTCGTCGGATGGTCGGGACTGTTAAAATATATCCGCGTCTTGTTCCCGATGACCGTCGCAGGGCTTGTCATTACCTGCATCGGCTTGAACCTCGGCATGCTGGGCGTCAGCTGGGTCGTCGAAGGCGCTAAGGCGACAAATATGTTTCTGGGCGCCGCCGTAATTATCTTAACCTGCATCCTGCGATTTCTGTGCCCGAATATATTAAAAGGCATCCTGTCCAGAGGGTCGATCCTGTTTTCCATCCTGATCATCGGATTGGGCGTCGCGCCGTTTTTGGAAAACATTAACTGGCACGAAGTCGCCGTCAGACCTTGGTTCGCGTTGCCCGAACTCTTTCCTTTCGGAACGCCGCTTCACGGTTGGACCTTCGTCGAAGGTGCCATATTGGGATTGTTGGTCGCCATTATCGGTTCGGTCGTCGAAATGTTGGGCGATTTCGCCGCAACTTCCGCCGTTTGCGGCGTCCCTTATCGCGTTTCCCATATCAATAAAGGCGTCAGAACCATCGGTTTGTGCAATATGATCGCCCCCTTGCTCGGATCCGTCAGCGTAACAAGCTACAGCCAAAATTCGGGGTTAATCGCAAATACCAGAATCGCCAGCCGCTTCGTCATACAAATCGGAGCCTGCTTTATCATCCTTTACGGTTTGTGTCCGAAATTCGCGGCTTTGCTCGCCGTAATCCCTCAGGCCGTCCAAGGCGGCGTGTTCGTTCTGGTGTGCTGTTCGATTACCGTCGCGGGGCTCGAGCTGTTGCATACCGTGCCGCAAACGGACGCCAATAAAATGGTCATCGGTTTAACTCTGCTTTTCGCTTTGGGTACACCCGCCTATTTCAATATGCCGGAACATGCGGCGCTGATTCGTGACTTCCCCGTTTTTGCTAAACTGTTGCTTTCAAACAGCATCATTCTGGCCGTCGTAACGGGAACATTCCTGAATGTCCTGATTAACCATATTTTGTTGAGATTCGTGCCGAACAAATAGCGCTTGCCATTCCCGCTTGACTGTTGCTAAACTCCTGAAACTTTTGTTTTTGAGGAGTTGGCTATGTTCGCCCTGTTTAACCTGACGGTCTTTGTCAGCGCTTTTTTGCTGTTCGTCGTACAACCGATGAGCGCAAATATATTAATGCCGAAAGTCGGCGGATCGCCCAATATTTGGAACGCTTGCACGGTTTTTTTCCAAACGGCGCTGCTGTTCGGCTACGCTTATTCTTACTTTATTACCGAAAAACTGAACGTTAAAAAACAGCTCCTGCTTCATTCTGTTATCTTGATTTGTGCCGCATTTTTAATGTCTTCGGATTTTAAGGGGCTGGACGTTTCTTCTTTAAATCCCGTTTCGGATGTTTTGACGGCTTTGTTTAAAAGCATCGCCGTTCCTTTCATTTTGCTGTCCGCAACTTCGCCGTTGTTGCAAAGATGGCTGTCCCTGTCAAATTCAAAACACAGCGCAACACCTTACTCCCTTTATGTTTCCAGCAATATAGGCAGCTTGGTTTCCTTGTTGCTCTATCCCGCCGTCATCGAACATTTTATGACTTTTTCCGTTCAGGGAAAAACTTGGCACTATTCTTTCTTTGCTTTCGTTGCTCTGATTTGCCTGACGGCCTTTTTATTGAACAGACGCGGATTAAACGAAGAAAACGTTAAAAAAACCGAATCTTCCGAAACGTCAAAATGTCCTGTCGCCGTCATGGGAAGCTGGGTTCTGTTCGCTTTTATCCCTTCAAGCCTGATGTTGGGCGTTACAAACCATATCTCTGTCGATATCGGCGGATTGCCGTTCTTGTGGGTTATTCCCTTATCCCTTTATTTGCTTTCTTTTATTTTGACGTTCTCGGGAATTTATACGGCAAAAGTCGAAAGCTGCTTCCGTTTTCTGGCTCTGGTCGGTTTGTTCGCAGTCCCGTATATGTTTTATACTCAGGACTTTACAAGCTCGTTGCCTCATAATGTCTTGTTAATCGTCATTCATTGCGCCTTTTATTTCGTTTTTTCCGTTTATTGTCACGGGATATTGGCCGGGCGAAAACCAGCCCCGGAAAAACTGACTTTGTTCTATTTGTGCCTCTCGGTCGGCGGCGCTTTGGGCGGTATGTTCAATACGTTCGCGGCTCCGGTACTTTTTTCTTCCTATGCGGAATATCCGCTCTTGCTGTTCATGACGGCTCCCTTCCTGTTCGGAAAATCACCCAAACCGCTGGTATATTCCCTTTTAACCGCAGCGGCTTTGTTCGTCGGATATAAACTCCAGCTTTCTGCCGTCGGCATCTTTAAAAAGTACCCTTACCTGATATTTGTCGCATCAGCTTTGGCGTTCCTGTCTATGGCCGTCTTTGTAATAACAAAAAAATCCGTTGCACTGATTCCTTTTGCTTTTTGCTCGTCTCTGTTCTTTCTGAACAACGGGTGGAGACATATCGAGCTTTTCGCAACAAGGAATTTCTTCGGCCAAATCAAAATAACAAAAATGATTTTGCCCAACACCGTCGAATTGTTGCAAGGAACAACCGTTCACGGCAGGCAACAGCTGGATTTCGCAAATAAACCACTCGCCGATCCCGCAGTCTATTACGGAAAAGAGTCCCCCGTCGAAGATTTTTTTACGATTTTCAATAAACGCTCCGCCCCGCAAAACATTGCCTTGATGGGATTGGGCGGAGGCGCTTTGCTGTGCTACCCGAAGTCTGAAGACACTCAATCCGTCTTTGAAATCGATCCGGACATCATCAAGATTTCAACGGAGCAAAAATTCTTTACCTTCATGGACGAATGCGCGCCAAAAGCAAAAATTTACGAAGGCGACGCCAGAATAGAAATTTCCAAAATACCTGACGCTTCGTATGATCTGATTATATTTGACGCGTTCAGCTCTCATTTTATTCCCGCCCACCTGATTACCAAAGAAGCTTTGCAGGTTTATCTGTCAAAATTAAAACCGAACGGTCTGATTTTGTTCCATATCAGCGCACGCCTGTTCGACGTCGAAAGCATTTTGTCAAAGCTGGCTCAAGAAAGCGGAAACATCTTTATCGTCAGAACCGGCGGTAAAAGTTACGGAGAAAAAACGGCTCCGCGCTGGGGAGTTTTCGGAAATAAAAATATTCCGGAAATACGCTCTTTGCTGAAACAATCAACATGGCGCCCCGCAAAACACACGGACGAAACGCCGATCTGGACGGATGATTTTCATAACTTGCTTGGAATTTTACGAAACACGGAAGAATTCTGACATAAAAAATCCCCCGCCGAAAAGCGGGGGATTTTGCATTCATACTCAGATGACCGGGCATCCGACCGGAGGCACGGGATCAAAGTCTTCCGCATCTTCGTTATCTGCGGTCAGACTTTCTTCATAAGTTTTATTTGCCTCGGCGTCCGCGATTGCCGTTTTTATCAAAGAATCGATTTCTTCGGCATTATCACGGGATACGGAAACCATGAATTCGCTGTCTTTTGACAACGCGTTCAGCGTTTGAGTTTCTTCGGCAATCATCTGTTTAACCGAATCAAACAAGTCGCTTGCGAAATCGCTCTGGATTTTAGCCATCATCGCCTGAGCCGAAGAGATTTTGTTCTTTTGCAACATTTCAAGCCGGTTCAAAGCTTCTTGATAATCGGCATCGTTCGACAAATCAAAGCCGGCTCGCGGCGTATAACCGTTTTGAGTCAGCACCGAAACCACGCTTTCATTCATTTCTTTAACAGCAATTTCAGCCTGTTCTTTCATCGGCAACAGTTGTTCTTCGGCGTTTTTCAGCGCCAGATAAGAACTGATGCGGTTCGTTGTCAAAGGTATCGGCAACATCGGATTGCCTTTAGAATCCTTTTTCACTTCGCCCGTCGCCGCGTCGTACGTATTCGGACGATAGCGAACCGTATTGCCGCTGCGTTCGACCAGATTCGCCATTTCGCCGCCGTTGTTAAAGTTGTCTATGGACTGCGTAACTTTAAGCCACGGATCCGGCAAAGCGGAACCCAATTCGGGCAATTGCTTTTCGGTCGTCGTAATGTACACGATCTCGCGCCAAGGCGGCAACGGAGACTGCGGCAAAGCCGGCGCCGACAAATCAGGCTGAGAATATCCCGGCTTTAATGTCAGCTGAGACAGTTGTTGTACCAACTGCTGATGCTGAGTTGCCAAAGAGCCTTTTTGAACTCTGGGGCAGTTTTGGGCTTTTCCGTTTGCAGAAGCCCCGCACCAAACTTCATCAATATTTGATGACGATGCACTGTAATTACTTCCTTTTTCCGTCGGCGCGGGAATTTCGCCGCTATAATACGTAGACGGTAAATACCCTTTTTCGCTGTCGCTGACGGAAGGAATTTTTATCGTAACATCGTCAGGAATAAGATACGCCCTGATAATCTTGGCATACTTCTTTTGCAAATAAACGTCATAAACGTGCTTTTGGTCTTCCCACGGCTTGAATTCGCCCTTGACCTTGCCCCATTTTGACGGATGAGCGTACACGTCTTTTAAGACTTCGGCTCCGACGTCCCAACGGACTTTCGCGTACTGATCCAAATCGTCCATATCCGAATTCAATGCATCTTCCGACATTTTTGAAAGATCTACGTTTTCCGGATCAACCCCGTTATCCATAGCCCCGGAAGCATCAGCCAATGCCGTTGCCGCACTGTCTTCAGCCCATGCCGACATTTTTTCCCATACTTCGTCGGGATTTGAAAAAGACTGAGACAGCTGTTGTTTGTTGCATGAAATATTTTGGTTTAAACGATTGACCGTTTCATTGTATTGATCGATCGTCTCTTTATGTTTTTTCAAAACCTTTTGGTTTGAAAGCAGTGACACGGCTGCCGAATGCAATGAGATGGCATCATTGACTTCATCCTTTGCTTCGTTCAATCGCGGATATTGTTCCAAAGCTTTATTTTCCACGGCGGGCTTTGGTTCAACCGCTTTAAATGAAAAATCCTGAGCTGCAGATACGGCACCGGGCAGAAAGCCTGCCGAGATGACCGTAAAGGCCGCCAGTGTCTTTTTTAACGAGCTTTTCATGTCCATTCTCCTATCCTTGTTCTGCCAAAAGCAGTTGAATTACATTGCCCCCAAAATAGGTCTGTTCAAGATAATGCCTCCATTTGACAATTGTCCTGCCATTTCCATTTGAAGTTTGGCTGCCAACAATTCGTTGTACAACAGGGTCAACTGGTACTCCATCTGAGTCGCCGCGTAATTTGCCCTTAATGATTTCTTAAAGTCGGAAGCTTCTTTCAAACGGTTTGTCACATGTTCGGCATAAACGGATACGTTCTTAAATTTATCCTGGAACGCTGCCAGAAATCCGGCTATTTCTACCGCATTGTTGTATTTGAACATTCCTGCCTGATATTGCATGATTCCTCTGTCATGAACAGACAAGCTTTCCGATTCTTCCCATGCGGGGCGAACAAAAAGCACTTCTATTGCTTTTGCCACGGCCATCGGATCCGTCGTATCAATGTCGGGAAAGCCTTCCAAAGAGAGATAGGGTTGGCTTTCGGGTTTTGTTTCCAATTCGGGGTAATCGGGTTTATCCGTCGATACGGGCGACGTTGCGTTATCACCGCGGATTTCTTTCATCTTCTGATCCGCCAGTTTTTTAAGTTGAGCCTGAGCTTCCTTTTGCAAAGTCGCCGGAACATGGGGAATAATGCCCGGTATAGAAACAAAATCCATAACCGGAAAACCCGGTGTCGCCTTCAGCAACATCTTAAACAAACAAATCGGGTTCAACGGAACGCACGCCTGAGACGGCATCGGAAACGCCGAACACAAAAGTACGATAAAAAGCGTCTTTTTCAGCTTATTCCAGTACAACATTGGCCTCTCCTTTGTCTATGCTCTGCCCGTTGATTACGGTCGCCACAGGTTTCTCGTATCCGCCCGGAGAAATGCCTCCGATAACATTTGCGACCTGTTTTTCCATATCCGCCATCAGTAGCGTAATTTGATCCATCGTTTCATACGCATTCGCCATCACCGCTAACGTATTGGCATTCATTTGATCCACCAACGCCCCCGTCTGACCTGCTTTTTCCAAAGCATCGTTAACGGCTTTCGCCCGTTCCTCAACGTCTTTACCGTGATTGGTTATCATATAAAGGCTGGTCGCAATCCGGCGTTTTTCTGCCAAATCTTTTGCTTTATCGCGGTTTTCAAGCAGTTTGCTTAAATCTTCCTGACTGGCTTCGCCCTCAACAAAATACGATGCCTTGGCTACACGCGCCGCTTCATCAGGACCTCTACTACCAGCTGCAGCAACTATGCTTTCGCCAAAACTGAAAGCTTCGGTTCCTGAAATATTTTGAAGCCTTTTGCCCATTGACTGAAGGCTTCCGAGGCTATCCAGCAGTTTTTGAGGATTGACAACCGCCTGTAAATCCTGCATTCCTTTAATGTTTTGCAACGCCGTCGGAAAACCCTGCAACTTTGCGGCTAAGCTGCTGACAAGCGATGCCAGTTTTGTCGTGTCAAACACCGGCCACCCTTGGGCTTTTGCCTCTCCGCACGAAAGAAAAACGGAGACAGCCGCAACCATTATCATTAAGCGTTTTTTCTTTAACATGTCCGTTCTCCTTTATTCCGGCGTATTCGTATCAATACTGAAGAAATCTATTGTCTTTTTCGCCTGTGTCCCTGCCGATCTCAGCAACTGAGTGTATCCCGCCTGCTCCAAAGTCAGCAACTTGACACGATTGATTTCTCCCAACAACGCCGTTTCCGAAGTTTCTTCCGCTTTTTGTCCGTCTTCTTCCAGAGCCGGAATTTCGGACAGGCTTTTATCCAGCTTTTTTCTCGTCGCGACAGCATTACCGTATGCTTGCGCCAGAGCGACAAACGTCATGGCCTGTTGGTTCACTCGAGTTTGCTGAAGTTTCTCTATTTGCGTCCCGGCACGCATATTATTGCGCATCCATTCCGCCGAAGCGTTCGGATCATCTGCCTTTGCCGCCAATTCCGCTGGCAAAACCGGTGCAGCTTTGCCTATCGGTTCGTCTTTGGCGTCCTGATTAAATATTCCGCCCTTCTTCAGAGTTTCCATCAACTTGGCCGGATTGCCCAAGTTCTTAGTCATCGACATAAAATTTTCCGACGAAGCAATCTTTTCTATCGTCCCGCGGGCTTCACTTAACGTATTCAACATCGCCTGAAGCTTCATAACGGCATCCATCGTCGTTTGCGCCGATGCCCGCCCGGGACAGAAAACAACCGCCGCTAAAAAAATGAGAGTATATTTACGAAACATGATCTTTCTCCATCTTCTTCGATTGATATGCTCAACCTTTTTAACGACACACGTCTCCTATCGATGCCGATGTTGTATCATTTGCCTGCATCTTGGTATCTTTGACCTTTAATTTCAAAATCTTTTGCAAAATCTTGGAATTTGCCCCCAGCATCTGCATCTGATCGCTGGAACTGTTAACAGCTTCCTGAGCCTCCTTCATATCCGCGCCGGAAGCCAGTTCCGTTTGCGTCGCCAAGCTCTCGCTTAAGCTGGCCGTCGTGTTTTCCTCAATCATTTGAGCCACCGCCGTACGACAATCCTGCGTTTGCTCGGGATCAAATTCACCTTCTTTCGATTTATATAACCCTTGAACCCAATCCTTCACCTTTTCAGGTTCTTTGACGACTTCCTCCGTCAGACCGATCTTTTTCGCCGCCGGCGGTATCGTCACAGACTTGGAAATCTTATCTACATTCTCAATCATGCCCTTCAAGCCGTCCAGACTGAGTTTGCCGCCCATATTCTTAGCCTGTTCCACACCGTTCTTAATTTGCTCAAACTGTTGTTTCGCCTGTTCGATGCTTTGTTTAACCATTTCCAAATTTTGAACCAATTCGCTCATGCCTATCGTCGGAATGGGAATCGCTTTGGCCGCGGTCGGCAACATTGACGCCGAAATTATCGCTAAACCGACCATCGTGGTTTTCTTGAAAATCTTCATTGAGGCCTCCCTGAAACTTCTGCCGGTGTTAAGGTACTTTTCCTATCTATACTTAAATTTTAAACATATAATTATGGCAAAACAACGGTTTTCATTATGGCAATTATGACAAAAAAAAGACAAAAATATGACAAAGCGGCAAAAATAACTTTTGCCGCTTCGAATAATTTTTTTTCTTTGTCAGGCAACTTCCAAATACTTGTCCACAAATGCTTCCGGACCGTATTCTTTCATCAGCTGTTCCGCCAAAAGAACGTGCTTGCGTCCCGAAGAATACAGTTTTAAGTACGGTCCCAATCCGCTTAAGCTGACATCCAAAATAACAGATTCGCCGACCGCGGGACGTGCTACCAAAATCGCGTATTTCAGCTCTTTGAACGCTCTGCCGAAAATAAAATCACGTTCACGGGGCGTCAAACGCCAGTTCTCATAGTCTTCTTCCGTCCCTTGCGGGTTCCTGAAGAAAATAACCGTCTGACATTGACCGCGGATAACCTCGCCCAACCCCAAACTGTCTACGATATTCGGCTGTTGGAACGCGCACAGATACGCTTGACGCTTCTTACGCCCTTCTTGCAAGCCGATAATAAAGCTTTCGCGGAACATCGGATGTTTCAACATCGGCGCCGTTTCGTCGATCATAATCAGGCTGGGATCCCCCGTTTGCCCCGAAACGCTGTGAATACGCTGCATAATGTAACTGATGACCGCAGGCGCCAAAACTTCGTCTTCGAAAATATGCGTAAAGTCAAACGCGATAAAGCGCGCCGTCATGTCCAGCGTGTCGTTCGGAGAATTGAAAATTAAACCGTATTGCTGGTCATTGACCCAACGGAACAGCTCGCGACGCATCGCACCCGTCGGAGAAAAACAGCTTTTATGCAGGTTCTTTAACGTCCTTTCCTCGGGACGCAAATACTCGAACGCCGTCGTTACCGCACGCGCAATTTCTTTTTCGGACTGCGCATCGTCAACCATCGTAATCGCTTTTAACCAACGACGCAAAAAAGCTCTGTTCTCGGGGACGTCCTGACATGAGAACGGATTCATCGACGTAGAATCTTTGTCGCCGTCAAAATTAACATACGCCCCTTGTATGGCGCGGCAAAAGACTTCCACACCTCTGTGGCGGTCAAAGAAATAAACGCGCAAATCACGGTGGCGCATGGATTGCCCCGCCAAAAACGCCAGCAATGTCGTTTTACCTTGACCGGTAGAACCCAACAAAATACAGTGTGCCACCGCGTTCGCCGCCGCCGTTACATGGAATTGCCAACGGTACACCGTCCCGCTGATCGTACGGAAAATCGTAATCGGTCCGGGACCCCAGTCGCTGTTTTCATTGCCTTCCGCCGTTTTTTCCATGCCTATCGCCGTCGCAACGGCACGAGATAAAAACGAATACGTGCGGGGATAAACTTCGTACGTCGGAAATTGGGTAAAGAAACAAGCCTGAGCCACCCAACCTTCCCGAACGGGCGTAACACCGTACAGACGGCAAATACGTTCGACTTCCATCTGTCCGAATTCAATTTCTTCCATTGTTTCGCCGAAAACGAACAAGCTTAGCGAATAATGGCAGAGCGTCTGAGTGTCGCTGTCGGCACTGTCAATCATTTCGACGGCTTCGGCATACTGATCGGCGACAGATCCCGAAAAACTGGTCACTTTTGCCATTCGTTCCTGTTGCATCAAAATTGCCAAAGCCTTGACTTTCGGAATGGGCGTGATCGTATGCAACATCGTGACTTCGACGTCAATGGCCTGCAAATCGGAAATCATCTGTTCATCCATATAGTCGCCGGGAGAACGCAACCCCATCACGATTCCGAACAGCTCGCGTTCGCCGGAAAAGAAGCGGATCAAACCTTCATCACCCGTAAAGTGAATGTAATCCGCAGTTAACATGGATTTCAGCTCTGCCCCTTCCAAAGACCCGACGCGGGGACGCGGACAGGTTATGGGACTGCACAGACGGGCAAAAAAAGTAAACGGACTAAGATCCAAATCGCTTTCGCCGGTTTCAAACATCTGCGTCGGCTCATACATATCCAAAATCGTCGTCAAAGCCTGCGCCGCCTGAGCCAAATCTCTGGCATGATTTTTTCGTTCTTTAACGGAAAGAACAATATAATGTTTGTTTCTGAAAACACGGCTTAAGCTTTCCGACCACTGTTCGGCGATTCGGCGCAACAACGGGTTTTCATGTTTCGTTTCGTTGCCCAAAGGCGTCATTTCGCGTATGGTAATGACGCGTACCGTAACGTTCAAATCCGCCATTGCATCAATGAAACTTTGGCGGGCAACCAGCATATTTTCACGCATTTCGGGCTGAATCATCGCCACATCGGCACCTTTGACCGAAAAAACGCGCACCAAAGACCCGTTATGGCATTCTATCGTTGCCCCGTCTTCTTTCAACCGTTCGAAAGGCAAAAAATCGCTGACTTGAGTTTCCTTGGGCTTGGGCAAGATAATTTCACCCAGCTTTGTCGCCAGCAAACCGGCAAACGCCGATGCCGCAACAATCCCCAGCAGACCGACCAAAACGGCGCCTGATCCCAAACTTTGAACAAAAACGGTATATATACTTTCAGGGGGCAAGTTTCGTTCCTTTACTCTTATACATATTATGCGATCCGCCTGCCATCGGGCCGTACGTCTGCATCATCGTCGACAAATGCGGTTCGCGCGCTCCGTAAACAATTAAAAAAATATGCGCAAAAAGAATCGTTACGCAAAACCATAACGGGTTCGCGTTAAACAAACCCATACCGATAAACATAAACGGAAACTGCAATGCCATGTTCGCCGCCGCAGGCAAAAACGGCGCCCAAAACAAACGAGGCGGCATCGCAACGGCTTTTAACAGCGGTTCTCTCATTCTTTGCGTCCTTTCTTTTTCAGCATATGTCAAAAAACTGAAAAAAATATAAATAAATTATAGAAAATCGTTCCTTAGAAATAAAGACCCCGCAAAAAAATATTGCCGCGGAAAGCTCCGCGGCAATATCTGAAAGCAATTACATCTGTGATTACATCGTATCGGCAACACCGGACATACCCGTTGCGCTGCTTTCCGAACCGGCACCGCCAGACGTAAAGTATTCAACAACGGCGTTCGCAATAGCCAAAATGACCAGACCGAATGCCAAAGAAGCAAACCATTTCCATTTTACGGCACCGAAAATCGCGCCGACGGCCAAACCGACCAAACCGAAACCGCCCATAACGAACACAACCGTACGAACGTTCGTGAACAATGATTTACCTTTGCTGACAACCGTCGCAAAAGCGTCTGCATAGGCATCGGGGGTCGTGGCGACCATGGCTGCCAAAGCCAGGAATAAAAGTTTCAACATATCGATTCTCCTTGTCCAAAGTTAAAAACTTTCCATCTCGATATTTTCAGAATAAAAAAAACACGTCTTAATGTCCAGATGAAAAATTAACTCGCTTTTTTTGAACATCATATTGTAAATAAACGATTTTTTTGAAAAATGACACTTCCGTAAAAAAACTGTCACGAAGTTGAAACGCTGTTAAAAAACTTCTTTTCCCCCAGTTTCCTTAAAAATTCAAATATCGCTTTTAAAATTTACCGATAGTTAAGTACTTTGCGAATAGACTTTATTATAATTATGCCAGCAGAATGCTTCCTTTAAACAAACGGCGGTCAACAATGAAACCTGAACTCAAAGACCTCTCTACCACCACATCGCCTTCGGCTCCGCTTCAGACCGATAAAAAAAAGGCGCTGTCTTTGACTGCGGGAACCGTCGCTTTTTTTACCGCTTGCCTTTTTTTGATCGCAGGGCTGTGCCGCTTTTCTTTCTATGTGCTCAAAAACCACAGAAACGCCGTGGATAAAAGTGCCTTTGTAAAAACTTATATCGACGTACAGCCTTATAACGGATATAAAAACGCCGATTATATCGCGTTGGATTCTTTTAAAAACGGCGCTCCGGCCGTCTTCTTTGAAAATAAACGCCCCGAATCTTTAAAAAGCGCAAATCAAAAACAAAATCATAAACCGCCTCTGCCCGTATACGCTTCCGTTTCTCCGGCGCCCGCCGAACACGAGCCCACCTTGCGCGCAATACCCGCAAAAAGGCTCGCCCCCGTCGTACATGCCCCGATCTCCGTCGCCGCCGTTTCTTTGAAAAAAGAAAATATCCGAGATAACGCCGTCTCCCTTGACGATTTAATCATTTCAGGAACAAAAATTTTAGACGACGGAGACGAAAAAATCGCCGAAGCCGCCGAAATCGAAGACGCTTTCGCCTTTGATGCCGCAAAAGCCGAAATCTTTGAACCGAAAGAAGAAAAAAAGATCCTTCCCGAATTGCCGGCAGACGTCGCCTCTCCCGATAAGCCTCCCTTTACGCCGACCATTCGCAAAAAAAGCCCCGCAAAAACCGTTTGGATCGATGTCGCCGCGTTAAGGCGTTCTTTAAAAGAACAGGAAAACAGCGCTTTAAAAATTTTGGCCGCCGCAGAAAAAAAGAAAGCCGTTAAAAAAGAAAACGATGCTCTGCTTAACATGGGCGGCGCAAAACAGCTTGCTTCCTTAAAAAACGAAATCTCCTCAGATACGGAACTCAACGCTTCGGACAAATCGCAAAAAACACCCGAAAACAAAACGACCGAAACCGAAAATACGCCGCCGCTTAAAGCCGTCGGGAAAAAAGAAGACGAAAACGTAAAAAAAGCCGTCCGTTCAAAAGTCGCACAAGCTCAGAAAAAAGCCAACGACAGCTTTGTTCAAACGGAAAGCTTGTGGAAAATCGCCGTTGCAAACGGAACACCGAAAAACAAGCTGGCCGTCAAAAAGCCCGAAACGGAAAATGAAAAAATCATCGCCATTAAAAATCTGGCTCGAGAAGAAGCCGATAACGAAAAACCGTCAAAAGAATATATCGAGGTGAAAAATTCTTTCGAAGAGCCGGCCGAAACCGTTATTTACAGAAACGGAAAACCGCACAAAATTTTCAATGCGGATGAAAAAAAAGAACAAAAAACGGCTGACAATAGCGATTCTTCGCTGAATTGGCTGGATCGCCAACAAGCCGCCGTGTGGACAAGCATGGCTCAATCGGATACGCCGTCGGTATGGACACTTTCATCCAACGATACGCCGCACAATCCCGAAACAGCCAAAGCTTTTAAAGTCGCGGACGTTTCGGAACCCGCTCCGCAAAAAACGCCCGAAACCGAAAAAGATAACGAAAAAGACAATGTTTTAACATCGGCGGAAGTTCGCGTCGTCGGCGAAGAAAAAAAGCCCGAAGCGAAAAAATCGCCTTTATTGTTGCCGTTGGGGTCGTCGGAACCCGTATCGACATCGGCGCCTTTGCCGGCAGCGGTAATGCCTTCTTCGTCAGCGGGGAAAACGAATCAAAGCTCTCCGTCTCAGCCGGTAATTCATGCCTTGCCGGCGCCCGCTCCATTCGCCGATGAAGCGCAAAACGAACAGGACGACAGCATCGTCGGAAAAATAAAAGCTTTGTTCAGTTCATCGGATACCGCTCCTGCCTTGCCGGATCTGGGCGGCGGATCGTCGGAACCCCTGCCGGATTTAAATAAAAAGCCGAAAACTTCAACAAAAACCGCTTCCAAAAAAAGCAAAAAAGCATCTTCTGCTTCAGTGCGCGAAGACGCGTTCGCAAAGATGGAACGTAACGCAAAAAGAAACGACGAAGACGAATTCCCGTCTGAACTGCGCCTGACTTTCAAGCCGGGGAACGCGGAATTGACATCAACCTCCGTAAAATGGGTCAAAGCTTTCGGCAACCGCGCCAAAAAAGACATACAACGCGGCATCGAAGTCCGCATGAGCAATCAAATCCGCGATATTCAGGAAAAACGCTTTGCCATCATCCGAAGCATCCTGTTGGGAACGGGTATGGAACCGACCCAGCTGTTCCCCGTCATGACGAACAGGACACCTCATACCATTGTTTTGCGCGCCTTTGACATCCCGGAAGAAGGATATGAAGAATATACGTCTTCGGGCAACGGCGTTGAAGAACGCATCTATTTCAAACAGTGGTAGGATTCGCGTAAAACGATACGGATTGAACGCCGCACAAAAATTTGCTAATACTTAAAAAGTCTTTTTAAAAACGGGCTCGCAACCGTTTTATAAAGGATTTTTTAAAGAATTTAATGCTTTAATGTAATCTCTGAAGAATGTTTTTCAGAACCGACGGTACAGAAAGTTAGAATTGGAGAAAGAACCTCATGGCACATCCCGGCATAAAAACAAGCATACCCGCCGTATTTGTCGCAACGGCGCTGTTAAGCGGATGTCTTCATCTGACGCCTGAATATGAAGATCAGGCTTGGCCGGGCGTTTCGGCCGGGACGATTTCTTCGGCGCCCGATTTTACGGCGCCCGTTGCCGGAGGCCAGTTCGGACAAAGAACGCCCCCCGACGTTTTACAAAACCAATACGGCTATCGCGGCGAAGACCTTGCCGCCGCCCGTCCTTCTTCCGTCGGAGGCGAAGGAAACCTGTACAGCTATGACAGTTCTCAGGATACCGCTTTAAACGGATCAACGCTTCAAAACATCTCGGACGGTTCCGGACAGGGAAGCGGCGGCTCATCATCTTCTGCGACGGGGGCAACTCCCGGAAGCGCAAATTCCGTAGAAGAAACGGCTCTGGATGCGACATACGACCCCGCAGATCCCGTTGAAGACTGGCTGGCGACGGAAGGCAGTTCCGTGCGAACCCTGTTGACCGAATGGGGCGACAAAGCCGGATGGCGCGTTATTTGGAGCACCGACCGCGAATATATTCTGGAAGCCGGCGCCATGTTCCGCGGACGTTTCATGGACGTTGCGTCCGCTTTGATACGATCTTTTGCCCGCGCCCAACCTTCACCGTGGGGCACATTCTATAAAGGTAACCGCGTGTTGCTGGTAACGACCCAGGAGGACGAAAATGCTGACTAAAAAATTAACCTGTTTCTTGGGCGTTTCCCTGATCATATTAACGTCTTGCACCCTGTCAAAAGCCGTCAAACAGGAAACCGACAGAACTTTGGATCAGGTGCAAAGAACCTTAAACGAACCTCATAAGCCCTCTGATCAATACAGAATGGACACTATCGCCATTAAAGACGACATTTGGTTGGGAAATCAAAGCGTTCGCATTAACGAAGGCGATCCCTTACCCGCCCGATTTGAAACGGACGAAGGTATCACGCTGGTCAGCACTAGACCCGTCAGCCTGTTACAAATTTCAGAACAAATTACGTCTTTGACCGGCATTACCGTCCGTATTGACGATATGCTCCAACAGGAAGCCCAAAATGCAAACCAGGGCGAAAGTTTGGACGAAACCGCAGGAGAGACCAGCGCTCCCGATATGTTTATGCCGGCGTATTCCGGAAAATTAAGCGGATTGCTTGATCAGATTTCTTCCCGCTTTGCTTTGTGGTGGAGATATAAAAACGGCGTCATTACCTTTTATAAAATGGAGACGCGTGTCTTTACGATTTATGCGTTGCCCGTTACGTCGTCTTTGAATGCGAACATCGCGGGAACCGCTTCGGGTGAAACGGGCGGAAACACTTCCGCGACAACGGATTCAACCGCCGAAGTCGATCTGTGGACGCAAATCGAAGACGCCGTCACCAATATGTTGCCGCCCGATGCGACAATGACCGCCGGTCGTGCAAACGGAACGCTGACCGTTACCGCACCGCCGTACACGTTACAGCGCGTTTCTCAATACGTCAGAAGCTTAAATGAAAAACTGTCCCGACAGGTCGCCATTTCGGTAAAAGTTTTGCAGGTTACTTTAAAAGACGAACAAAACTTCGGACTGGATCTGAATATGGTCTTTGACGCCATGTCAGGAAAAGGCATAACCGGTAGCATCATTCCCGACGAAACCATTTCCGAAACAGCCGCCGGCATGCATATGGGTATCGTTAATGCGACTTCCGGCGGATGGAAAAAGTTCAATGATTCAAAATTGTTGCTCAATGCGTTGTCTTCTCAAGGAACGACAACTCTGGTAACCAGTTCAACAGTAACAACGTTGAACAACAAAGTCGCCCCCGTCCAGGTGTCTACCAATACGTCTTATATCGAACAAACCGAAACGACGACCAGCGGCGACACCGTTACGACAACGGCGACCCCCGGAAACATCAACGCCGGTTTCACGATGGAAGTCTTGCCGCGTATTTTGGATCACGGGCGTTTGTTAATCATGTTCGCCATGACGATTACCGAATTGACGCAAATGGATACGCAAACGTTCGGTTCAGGCGACAGCCAGACCATGATTCAGCTGCCGACGGTTGAAACGCGCGGCTTTGTCCAAGAAGTCGCCATGAGTTCCGGATCGACACTGATTCTGACAGGATTTGAAAAAGTCAATACGTCCTCTAACAAATCCAAAGGGATAACGTCGGTTTCTGACGAAGCTTCGCGTGATCGCAACGTTTTGGTCATTCTGTTGACGCCGGAAGTTTTGATTTCTCCGCTGTCTCCCGAAACGCGCATGCAGGACAGATGATAAATTGAGAGGTTTCTCATGGCCGTTGACGACGAAGAAGAACTGACGATAGACGATTTGGAAGACGACGCCGGCGATTTGCCCTTGCCGTCCGAAGAAGACGAAGACCCCCCTTGGGGCGCAACGATGGTTATCAATGATACCACGTATGCCGTCAGTCTTTTCTGGCAGCCGTTACAGGACGTTGACGACCCGTTGCCGGAAGTTAAAGAAACCGCCGACGGCGTCATGGAAGGCGCTGATTTATACTGTTTGCGCAAAGGGGCTTCTTCTCAATACGGCATCGGAAATTCACAGGAAGGTCATAAGCCTGGGCAACCGTCAGCAGCAGCAGCCGTCGCAGATATTTTCGCAGACCGTTCTTCTTCGGTCGCCGTTTTTAAAGTCGATGAAGGATGGTGGTTTATTGCCGTCCGTAACGATTTGATTTTGTCCGAAGAAGATATCCTCTATCTTAATGAAGAAGACGCCAAAAGAGCTTTCTTTGCCATGATGGCCGTGCCGGACTGGGGACGAAAAATTGCGCCGGCGTCTTGGGGAATCGACGGAACGGAAGAAGTCGATCTGTGGGATATTTTAAAATCCCCCGGACAGTCAAAGCTGATTCGTATCGGCGGCGGCGGAAAAGATCAAAAAACTTTACTGATCGCCGGCGGCGCAGGTTTGCTGGTCTTGCTGATCGGTTACAAGCTTGTCAGCGGTCTTTTTACCCCGTCGGCGCCTAAACGCATCAAACCTATCGTTCCCCTGCCGGCTTTGGTTGAAGAAGCTCCCGTAAAAAAAGTCGTCGAAATAAAGCCTTGGGAGAAACTGAACGTTCTGGATGATGTTCTGTTCCGTTGCTATGCCGGCATTCAACAAGTCAGAACTATGGTAATTCCCGGTTGGAGACTTGACAACGTTTCTTGCAATGCTTCCGGCGTAACCGCGAACTGGACCATGATGTGGGGACATATCGGATGGGTAAAGCGCGCTTTTGAAGAATATTCGACAAAAGGAATGGATTACTTTGTTTCCGAAGACGCCAAATCCGCCATTGCGACCATTTCAATCGGAGAAATTCCGACACATACGTCAACGCCGAAATATTCCGTTTATGAAGCCAGAGAAGAGCTTAATAACATCTTTCAAGCCATGAAAGCCAATATTCGCATGACCGAAGAACGCGGGAAGCCTCCTCAGTACAAAACAAGCGCAAACGGATTGGATACGGAAATTGTCCCCGGAACACGCGTTTATTCAAATCTGAAATTCAGCTTTTCTTCCGAATATCCGCCGGGAGATTGGCTTTCCTTATTTAAAAAATTTCCGGGACTGGAAATTTTAAACTTAACATTTACTCCGGATAAATCAATTTGGAACTATGAGGGAAAAATCTATGAAGCGATACGTTAAAAAACAGATTCAGCTGGCGGCGGTTGCTCTTTCCGCCGTTCTGGTTCCTCAGGCAAATGCGGACGATTTGTTTGACGCCTCCTTCTTAGGCGAGCCCGTACCCGTTGCTCCGTCGGATCCGTCCGGAGCACCCGCCGCCGCGACGGGAACTTCCGAAAACGCGACAGACCCCGTTGCACCAAAAGACGGCGATGCAAAAGAAAGCACCGATACCGAACCTGCTTTGCCTTTGCCCGATCTGGGACCTGCCGCGGCTCAACCCCCTGCAGAAACAAATGCTTCCGCCCCTGAAACGACTCCGGCTCCAGAACCCGCCCCCGAAGTCCCCGCAACAACTCAAGATACGGCTGAAGCAAATGTTCCCCCTCCGGCTCCGTCGCTTGACGTCCCGGCGCCTGCGCCGTCCTCTGAAACAGTGCCGGCTCCCGCGCTTGATCCGTTCGCCATGGATGTTCCTCAACCGCCCCCCGCCCCGACAGAAAATAATACTATGGACGTTCCTCCCCCGCCGGCGACAGATTCTTCAACTGCCAATACGGGAATGAGCTTGACGGCATCTCCGAGCGACCAGTTCTTGGGAAAATTGTCCAGTGACGTTTTCCGCGAAATGGCCGATATGGAACGTGAAAACAATAAATTGATGCTCCAGTTAAAACGCGAGCAGCTTCGTTCCGAAATTGACGCTTTGAAAACGGCAAACCGCCAACAGCTGTTTGACGAAATAGAACGGCGCGAAAAAATGACCCAAGCCCGTTTGGAATGGGAATTGGCTCAGGAACTAAAACGTCAGGAAGCCTTGGAACGCAGACAAAAAGCCGAAATTCGCCAAAAGCAAATCGAAGCGGCTCTGAAACGCGAAGAAGACAGACGTAAAGAAAAAGCTAAAAAAGAAGAAGAAGAACGTCGCAAAAAAGAAGAAGAAATAAAACAAAAAGAAGAAAAAGAACAAAAAGAACTAAAATTAAAATATGACGCCGCTGCTTTAATTCAGCTCAATGAATTAAAGCCGACTTTGATGGCTGTAACACGCCCGCCCAAAGTCAAACGTTCTCCGTCTTCCCGTGCGGACATCAACTTGACGGCAATCGGTGAAGATTTGCTGACCAAGAAAAAAGCCGGACAGGCTTTGACGGGTGTCTCTTTCAGCGGCGCAGACGTTCCCAAAGGCAGTGCTCAAGACGATTCCGATACAAAAAAATCCGAGCCGGCTTCAACACTTTATTCCGTCTCAGAAATCAGAGGTACTGCGGGAACTTTGATCGCAAAGCTGGTGTCTAAAAAAGATAAAATGACTTTCTACGCCAAAAAGAATACCATCTTGCCCACAGGACATACCGTCATTGACATAGACAAGGATTTCGTTTTGGTGCAGTTGGGCAAAACAAAAGAAATGATCGGTTTCCCGTCCGCAGGTTTGCTGAGTGCCCCTCAAGATACGGCAGAAGAACAAAAACCTGAAGCCCCTCAAGATCCGGCTAATGCTCCAAGCCCGCGCAACACTTCTTTTAGTCCGCGTACGGCTCGCCCCCCCGCGACTAAAGGTGCTCCTTCGTCGGGACGCGGAAGAGCCTCTCTGTCAGGCGCGGCTCTTGCCAGATAAAATTAACCCGAAAGGCGGACCGTCAATCCGCCTTTCGGAATTTTATCAAACACATCCTCTTGTTTGATGCATCATTAAAAAACATATATAAATTACGTCTTATGCTTTGATGTCGGGGATCGCTTAAATGCCTATACCAGCAAAAACAAAACAGGCTCTTGCGGCAAATGCGCAAAAACAACTGGGCGCAGCCGCAGGCACGCAAAAAGCGTCCGCACAATCAAATGCAAACGCGAATGCCAACGCCAAAGCAAGCTCAAATACAAATACGAATACGGCTTCCGAACAGAAAAAAAACGCTTCCGCAGCTCCGGCAGAAAAGCAAGCCCCCAAAAAAAGCTCGGAAATCTTAAATGAACTCTTTTCTCACGGCGTTACATGCGTAACAGCTGCCAACGGATCGTTCCCCGTCAAAGACGATACGCGTGCTTTGCTGGCTTTATTCTCAAACGGACGCTTTCTGGTCAGTGCCGAACATAAATTCGACGGACGCGTATTAAGCTTTGAAGTTCTGGCAAGAAAACGGCGCATTCAGGTCGGAAAACCCGAATATGTCCCCGTCAACCTCATTAAAGCCATCTATGACAGGGCTCAAAAAGATGCGCCTGCCGTCTCTGCCGCAGACGATGATGACGGACCGACAGATCTTACTCAATTGCAAATGCAAATTGACTATCTGAATATCTTGAAACGCGCCGCAAGCGTTAAAGTGTCAGATATTCACGTCGTCGTCGGAACCGATAAAACTCAAATCATGTTCCGCACAAACGGTATGATGCAGGTCGAAGTCGAAAATTCCAAAGAATGGGGCGAAGCTTTTGTTCGCGCCGCATTTGCGTCCTCCGATATTTCCGATGCAAACTACGCTCAAAACGAATATCAGGCCGCTCAAAAAGTCGGCGATACGCCTTTCCGCGGTTCTCACGGAAAATTGCGCCTGCCCAGAAACGTTTTGGGCGTGCGCTTGCAATTCAACCCCATCGCGTTCGGATCCCGTTACCTGGTTATGCGTTTGTTGTATGCCGATGACGATCCCGATAATGCCGGTGATTTGATGGCTTTGGGATATACTCAGCGCGAAGCCGATATGTTCTACCGTCTGCGCGCCGTCCCTATCGGCATTATTATCGTCGCGGGTCCGACAGGTTCGGGAAAATCAACCACACTTCAACGCAATATGATCAGTCTGTTGCAAGAACGTAACTATGAACTGAACCTGATTACCGTGGAAGACCCTCCCGAATACCCGATTCCCGGCGCACGCCAAATGCCCGTGACCAACGCAAACACCGAAGCCTTAAAAGAACAGGAATTCACCAAAGCTCTTGCCGCTTCTTTGCGTTCAGACCCCGATATGTTGATGATCGGCGAAGTCCGTACGCTTTCGGCGGCTCAGCTGGCTTTTAAAGGCGCCCTGTCCGGACACGGCGTGTGGACGACTTTGCACGCCAACAGTGCGCCCGCCGTCGTTATGCGCTTGCGCGATATGGGCGTTGAAAGCTTTAAATTGCTTGACCCCGAAATTATGAAAGGCATGGTTTCGCAACGCCTGTTTAGACGTGTCTGCCCGAAATGCCGTATCCCCGTTACGCAACAGCCGGATCATCCCGCCGTTAAACGTTTAAAAAAAGCCTTCGGAGATTTCGGCATGGAGCAAAGCTTCTTAAAAGGTCCGGGATGCCCGTATTGCGATAACCGCGGCGTTAAAGGGCGGTGCGTCGTCGGAGAAATCCTGTTACCCGATGCAACATTCCTGGAATTGCTGGTCAAAGGCGAAACAAAAAAAGCCATTGATTACTGGACCGGAGATTTAAACGGAAGAACGTTGAAAGATTGCGCCGTTGAACGTATGCTTAGCGGATTGCTGGATATCGAAGAAGTCGAACGTTGGTGCGGATTGTTGGATGAACGCCCCGTCTACTAAGGTCTTAACGGAGAAAAAATATGGCTAAAAATGGCTTTTCATTAACGGACATCAACCGTGTATATGCCCAAATCATTTGCCGTATGAGCGGCGGCACCCGTTTAAAAATTTACAGAAAACTGATTTCTTTGCTGCACAACCGTTTCTCTTTGATGGATGCTTTGGACCGAATCCGCGGCATTATTACAAACGACGGAAAAAATCCCGACGAACCTATGGCTTTGGCTATCCTTTATTGGTCAAGATCCCTGCAAAACGGTAATCCGTTCTCCGTCGCTCTGGAAGGTTGGGCGCCGGCTCGCGAACGCTTGATGCTGTCCGTCGGTGACGTTTCTCACTTGGAAGGCGCCTTGGAAAACCTGATCAAAGTTACTGAAGGAACCAACCGAATGACTGCTCCTCTGATCGGCGCCGTCAGCTACCCGATGTTCCTGTCCATGATGACCGTCTTGATCATTTACGCAATCGGCGCTTACATGGTGCCGCCCATGATGAACGCCGCTCCGAATACAAGATGGACAGGTTCCGCAAAAGACCTGGTGGCTTTATCCGTTTGGATCCAAAAAAATTGGTTGATTGCCTTTTCCATCCTGCCGACGCTGTTCGTGTTAATCTTCCTGTCACTTAGCCGATGGAAGGGAAAAACACGGGCTCTGTTCGATAATGTCCCGCCATGGTCGCTTTATCGAATCTTCGTCGGCGTGACGTGGTTGCTGGCAATGGCCGCTTTGGTGCGCGCCGGAACCCCCGTTTCTCAAGCTCTGCGTTCCCTGCGCCACGATGCAAGCCCCTACCTGCTTTATCGAATCGACAGTGCTTTGGTCTACATTAACAACGGTGATAACTTGGGCGAAGCTTTGTTTAAAGCGGATTTGGGATTCCCGGATACCGAAATTATCGGTGACTTGCGCATTTATTCCGAAATGGACAACTTCCAAGGCGCTTTGGACCAGATGGCTAACGAATGGCTGGAAAACAGCGTAACCGGCATCGAACAAAAAGCCGGCGTCTTGAACATGGTCGCAACCCTGTTCGTTTCCGGCGTTATCGCATGGTCCGTTATGGGGACATTCGCCATGCAAGAACAAATTACAAAAAGTATGGGTTAAAATCCGAAATAAAGAAAAAGCGCTTCCGTAAAAAGAAGCGCTTTTTTGTTTTTATCGGTTAGTCCCTAAAATTCGTAAACTGCAAAGGCTGCGAAATACCCAGCGTTTTCACAAAAGCGATGACATCCTGCAAATCGTCGCGTTTTTTCCCCGATACTCTGAGCTCGTCGCCTTGGATGGAAACTTGCACTTTCTTTTTGGAATCCTTAATGGCTTTGGATATTTTTTTGGCGGTTTCCTGATCAATGCCCTGTTTGACCTTGACGGTTTGTCGAATCATTGCGCCAGCGGCTTTTTCTTCCTTTCCGAAATCCAAAGCGGAAACATCCAATTTTCTGCGCGTAATATAGGTTTTCAACAAATCCTGAACCTGTTTAAGTTTTAAAGCATCGTCGGCTAACAGGATAATATCGTTTTCTTTTAGCTCAAGAGAGCTTTTCGAGCCTTTGAAATCAAAGCGTTGCGAGATTTCGCGCACAGCGCCCGCAACGGCATTATTAACTTCGGCCATATCGGTTTTGGAAACAATATCAAAAGAAGGCATTTTTTTCTCCGCCGTTATTTTCAATATTTTTTACTATAATAAAAAAGGGGGAAAGCATCAACTCTCCCCCTTGATTATATTTGCAAAAGCCCTATTCGACGATTTTCAGGTTTTCGGCAGAAGAACGGCCGTCGCGCCCCGGAACCAGTTCGTATTCGACCTTTTGTCCGTCTTTCAAGCCTCGTATGCCGGCTTTTTGAACGGCGGAAATATGAACGAACACGTCTTTTGACCCGTCTTCAGGGCAAATAAAGCCGTAACCTTTTGTATTATTGAACCACTTTACCGTACCAACACTCATTGTACTACTCTCTGTAACTATAAGGAACAAGACAAGTCGGAGCCCGACCCGTTCTCCGAAGCCGCCTCAGCCAAGGAAACATTCAAAGACTTAATATATATATCATAGAAAAAATAAAATGTCACTTAATCCTTTAATCGTATAAAAAAGTTTTAAAGCATTACTTGCTTATTCACGTTTATATTTTTTAAAAAGGAAAAATAAACTTTTTCTTTCCAAAAATCGACAAAAAGAGTATATAAGGCTTAAAGAAGATTTTATGGAGTTCCCGAAAATGATGGAATTTTTTGAACACGTCGACATCAATCAACGCATCGCCTTTTTGGCGGCAATCGCGTATCTGGCGCGCGTGGACGGGGATTTTGACCAGGACGAAAAAGAATTCTTCGTCGATTTGGCAAAACTGTATATGCTCTCCAAAGACGCCGCCAAAGAAGCCATCCGCGTCCGTTCGGAAGAACAGGTTCTCGAACTTGTCAAACAAATCGAAGATCCGGGATTGGCTTTGGTTCTGATCCGCGAAATGTTCTATTTGGGATACGAAGACGGCGACCTTTCCGATCCCGAAATCCTGTTTATTTCCAAAGTCGGCCTGACGTTAAACATCCCCATCGAAAAAATGGAACAAATCAGCAGCTGGGTCATCCGCGGCATCGAATGGGAAGAAGAAGGCGCGGATATCTTTTCCGATTACACTTCCGAACAGGAATTGGCAGACGATGATCTGGACGGTTTCGATTTCTGATTGAACAGACGGATAAAAAAAGGTATAACCCTACTTATCTTATTTTACGGGAGAATTTGTCTTAATGGCTAAAGAAGAACTTTTGGAATTCAGCGGAACCGTCATTGAAAAACTGCCCAATGCCATGTTTCGTGTCAAATTGGAAAATGATCATGAAATTTTGGCTCACACCGCAGGAAAAATGCGCAAATTCCGCATCCGCGTCATGGTCGGCGACAAAGTCGATATCGAAATGACGCCCTATGATTTGACAAAAGGTCGAATCACGTTCCGCCACAAAACTCCCGTCTAAGAAATTTAAAGAAAACAAAAACCCTCCGTTTCCGGAGGGTTTTGTCTTTTTTATAGACAAAAATAAAAGAAAATAGTTTAATATTTTCAAAGTACGGAAATACGGAGAAAAATATGTCGGTCGTCCTATCCGGCGCAGATGCCGAAAATCAAAAGCTGGTTAATAAAATCAACGATTTCATCGGCCGTCCTTTTTTTAAAAGCGGAAAATACTCCGTTTCAAGATCTTTGTTGCCGTTCTATGAAACGCCGACAGAGCTTGTCAAAGTCATGAACTTTGCAACCATCCCCAACGTTACGCGCGCCTTTTTGTGCGGAAACGACAATGTCTTTGAAACCGACGGAACCTCTGATGCCGTTTATGAAGCAAACGATTTGTTTTCTTTAAAAATTGATGAGAAAAACGCTCCAGATTACGTTGCTTTTTTCTTTGAACGCCTGAGAAGCCCGCAAGGACGTTTCAAACTTATTCGCAACGTTGCGGACATTCCTTTTACGGCGAACGTTGATGAGGAAACTCTAAAAGCCTTGGAACAAATGATTGCCGCCCCCGAAATTACCGAAAATCCCAAAGGATTTGAAATCCGCGCAAACGTTTTATTCGCGACGTCGCTTTTCCGATCCGAACTGTCGGTCGCCAAAGACGGAACCGTCGAAATCAAAAGCGAAACGCCCCTTTTCTCCGACTTGCCCGTCCAACGGCCCAGATTAAGATAACCGGAGGCTTTGATGTCAGAAAACTTAAACGCGTTTGAACCGATTAACGACGTTCCCTCTCTGCCTTCCTTGGCCAAAGGGTTGCAAGACACATCACGCAAGCACGCGGGAAAAAATTCCCGTCCCGACAGACCGTCTTCCTCTCATAAAGAAGAAGCCCCCGTCATCCCCATTCAGATTAACGGCGGAAGATCCGAAAAAAGAAAGTTGACGCACATTGTTAATGAAATGTGCCGATCCGATGCGGGACGGATGATTTTAGACGCCGCGGCAAAAGCCGGCTACTCTTTGTGTTTTGACCGCAGTACCGTTGAAGACAATACTTTCGGTTACGCAGAACCGACAGAAAGATACTGTGCTCTGAATCCGCGAAACACCGTTGCCGAATCCATCGTCACATTGGCGCATGAATTACGCCATGCCCATCAGTTTCAAAGCCGTTTGATTTATGATATTGTGCCTCAAACATACGACACGAAAACAAATATTATCACCGAACGCGCCATGGAAGCGGATGCCGAAGCTTACGGCTGTTTGGTGGCTTGGGAACTTAAACAAGCGGAAAATCCTGCGCCGTGGAACGAATTTATGAAAGACTATCCCGAAATCGTTGCTCCGTTTGAAAAAGTTTTAAATGAAGGCGGAACGATGCAAGAAGCCAGAACGGCCGCTTTTTTGGGATGGTACGATAATGATGCCCGTCGCGACAGCTATGACTGTACTCATTTGGACGAATTAAAAAGCATGCCGCCCCAACAATTAAAGAAAAAATTAAATAAAGCATCCTCAAGCGAAATTATCGCGGAAACGTGCAAAGATCCGAACGCGCCGTCTTACTTTACGAAAGATCCCGTAATTTTGGAAAGCGGAAAATATGCCGTCGTTTATGACGACATTAAAAAAGGCTTTGAACGGTATTTTGCCGCTCGCGACAAATTCAAAGGGCGGCTCCCCGACCTGTCTTTAGCGACCGTTCCGACCCAGCCCCGCCCGCAAAGCAAGAGAAAAGTCAAAGCCGTCAGCGAAAAAGCCAAAAATGCTTTGCTTCAAAACAAACAAACCAATGCGGCAAAAATCATTCAAAACAAGCGAAAACAAGAAAAAATCAGCCTGAAAACGGCTCAAGCCGCCGTAACCAAGAAAAATATCGGTCGCTAAAAGCGTTTGCTTTATCAATAATGCGGCGGCGGCGTTTCTTCGGACAAGGGCTTGATCGCACCGCTTGCATCAAAATTTTCGCTTAAATATCTGACTTGGCGGCTCAGCAGGTCAATGACATCGGCTTGCTTGGCAACGATTTGATTTAAGTCTTTGATGATCCGTTCGTGATCGGCTGCCATCATTTCCAAATCAATAAAACGTTCTTCAATTTCGCGGTCGTTCATATCAAGCCTCTTGATGTTCCAAAGCCTGCAAAATTTCGTCCACGTGCCCTTTGACTTTGACGTTTTTCCATTCTTTTTCGATCTCGCCTTTTGCGTTGATTAAAAAAGTCGATCGGATAATTCCCTGATATTTCCGCCCGTACATTGATTTTTCGCCCCAAGCTTCGAAATATTCCGCAAGTTTGTGTTCGGTATCAGACAGCAAAACAAAATTCAAAGAATGCTTTTCTTGAAAATTTCTGTGGCTTTTTACGCTGTCCGGGCTGACGCCGACGACGGCGGCCTTTGCGCTGACGCGGTTCATGTTATCGCGAAAATCGCAAGCTTCCTGAGTACAGCCCGACGTATTGTCTTTGGGATAAAAATATAAAACAAAAGGACGTCCCAGAAAATCCGACAAAGAATAAACCCGTTCGCTTCCTTGAGGATCGACGCCTTTTAATTTCAAATCGAAAACTTCGCGATTTATCATAGCTTTTTCCTTTTCAATCAGTTCAAGCGATTTTAATATACCGCTTAACCCTCAAACAACAAAGCGTTTTGATATGAAAGACCTGATTGATAAAGCGGAAAATGAACATCTTTTAAATATTGACGAGCTGACGGCTTTGCTGGAAAGCTCCGAATATGACGAAGCACTGTTTTCGGCTGCCGACAGAGTACGCAAAAAATATGTCGGCGACGAAGTACATCTGAGGGGGTTGATAGAATTTTCAAACATCTGCCGCTGTTTTTGCATGTATTGCGGGCTCCGCTGCGAAAACAAAAGTTTGGAACGCCGCCGCATGAGCGAAGACGAAATCGTCGACACCGCCCGAAAAGCGTCAAACGCAGGTTATAAAACAATCGTCCTTCAATCCGGAGAAGATACTTTTTTTGATGCGGATAGGCTCTGCCGCATTCTTCGGCGGATAAAAGCTTTAGACGTTGCAATAACGCTCAGCATCGGAGAAAAAAGCTACGAAGAATACAAAGCTTATAAAGAAGCGGGGGCGGACAGATATCTGTTGCGCATAGAAACTTCTGACAAAGCCCTGTATGAATCCGTACATCCGAACATGAGCTTTGAAAACCGCGTCAGATGCCTGCACGATTTAAAATCTTTGGGTTACGAGCTCGGAACGGGGTGCTTGGTAGGACTTCCGCACCAAACGAGCCGTCATTTGGCGGGAGATATTTTGTTTTTCAAAGAAATCGAAGCCGACATGATCGGGATAGGACCTTATATTCCGCATCCGCAAACGCCGCTAAGGAACGAGAAAGGCGGAGATTTAATGAAAGCCGTCAAAGTTATGGCATTAACGCGTCTTTTGCTTCCGACGATAAACATTCCTGCGACGACGGCGATGGAAACGCTGGCGCCGAACGGTCAAGCCAAAGCGTTGCAAAGCGGAGCGAACGTCATCATGCCGAATGCGGCTGACATCGGGACGAGACGTCGATACGACATTTACCCCGGCAAGACGCCGCAAAAACCATCCGAGGATGCTCGAGCCGAAGCGATAGAGAAGATTTTGCGTTTAGGGCGTACGGTCGGCCAAGGATACGGCGCCAGCCGCCACTTGAAGGGATAAAATTTTCGGATAAAAAGAAGTGCGAATGATACTTTCCGATTGACAAGCGGCAGGATTGATATAAAAAGGAAACAGAAAAGGAGAGGTGGCAGAGTGGTCGAATGCGGCAGACTCGAAATCTGTTGACCGGTTTATCCGGTCCGGGGGTTCGAATCCCCCCCTCTCCGCCAGATTTTATTTTTTAGGCGCTTGAAAATAGCGTCTTTTTTATTTCTTTTTAAAAACAAATAGATATTCGTGAGCCAGCAAGAAAAAATTATATTTGATACTGCTCGTTTTCCAGTATCCCGTTGCTTTACAGTTATGCTGTTCTTTAATTATAATTTCTTTAAGGGAAAAACCGACACTTTCAAAAATCTGCATAACGTTCATACCCAACGGAAATACATGTCCCTTTTTACGCAAATCTCCCATTAAGACCGCGCAATATTTCCCTTTTTTTAAAACACGATAACTTTCGGATGCAACCTTCTGAATTTCTGCTAAAAAATCTTTAAGAGAAAGTCTTGATAAATCGTTTTCTAAATCATCGCTATATTGGATTATATTAGCATAAGGGGGATGGGTACAGATTAAATCTATACTTTCATTTGAAATAAAGCTCAAATCTCGAGCGTCTGCTTTAACAATACTGATTTCCCCTTCTGATCCTTCGTACTGAAAAGAGGTTTTTTCAGCGCACCGCTCCAATGCCGCATCATTAATATCTACCCCGATCGCGTTTCGGTTAAGCAATTTTGCTTCAACTAATGTAGTTCCTCCTCCGACAAATTGATCTAAAACAACGTCTCCTTCTTGCGAATATCGTAATATCAGATTTCTCGGTATATACGGCGACCAGTTTCCACGCCATTTGGCGTCATGCGTTGCCCATTTCCCTCTGTTTGGGAAGCTCCAAACAGAGGTCATTTCCAATTCAAAATTTTCAGGCTGCCAGCATTTAATCCGTTTCATGTGATCTATATAAAAATTTTAGACATAATTCCGTTTTTAACGTCACAAATATTATAAACATCATCTAGCTCATCGAATGTTTCTTCTAAATTATGACGCGCCGACCTCCAACCTTCTCCATCAGTAAACCAAACAAATTTAGCTCCTGAAACTTTTCTAAATTCTAAAGCAAGCGTTTTATAGCTTCTTGCCGTTTCATTAAGCTTAGAGCCGCCGCTCCCGTAAAAATTCGTTTCTATTGCATAAACCATTGAAGACGTTTTAATAACGAAATCAAAACGCTTTTCTGTTTTCCCTTGATTTGAAATTGCCGATAAATCCAACCCCCAGCGACTTTGAATGTCTGAAATATACATTTCTTTAAAATATGAAACGTTTTTTTCAAAACCGGCTCTTTGAATATAGTCCTCTATAAAATTTTCCATCAAATGTCCGCCGCGATTTTTTCTCCCGTTTGAATCCAGCCCAGTTTCAACACCGGTCACATAATCAACGGTACTATGAATTAAGCGTCTTTGTAAAAGCTCAAATAATCCGGATTTTCGCATAAATAATTTATATTTTTCTATATCAGCCGGACTAAAGGACGAAAAATTAAAAACGGAAAAGCCATCACTATCGTCAAAAACAGGAATTTCATATCCTCTCACAGCCAATAAAATCGGGATACTTTTCAGAACACAAGGATATTTTTCTAAAATTTCTTCAAACTTTATTTCTATATCTTCCTCCCCGACAAGAGAATTTAAAATATTAAGCTCTATTTTAATTTCATCTACATTTTTATATACTTTTTCAAAATCAACGTAATATGAATAATTTGCCATTGATGGATGAAATGTTTTGAACCAATCTTGAAAAGATCTTGGCATTACGCGCACTCCTAATCAATTAAACGGCGTAGTTCATAATTAAAAGCTCTGATACAGCCCCCCTGTTTTGAGCGTTGCTGTTAATCATTCGTGACGCACAAACACGGGAAATGCGAAAATCTGAATATAAATCATCAAAAAAAGAATCATTCGGATCTGTATTTTTCGGATCAGAATTACTTAACAGAACAGATGCTTTCTTTTCTGACAACTTCTTCGCAAAAAGAGCTAATTTTTTTTGTTCTTTATCATCAAAGCTTTGTTCCGTATATGATGTAAAATTCGATGTCGTGCTCAGCGGACGATAAGGAGGATCAAAATACACAAATGTATTTTGATCAACAAACGTTTCGCACTGAGCATAGTTACCACAAACGACCTCAACGTTTTTCAAAGCTTCAGAAACTTTTCGTAAATTCTCAGTATCACAGATCAAGGGCTTTTTATAAGATCCTATCGGAACATTAAAAAAACCCCGGCGATTTACACGATACAAACCGTTAAAACAGGTACGATTCAAGAAAATCAACAGATAGGCACGCTGAATAGCATTTGTTTCATCGGGGTTTGATATGAGCTGATTAAAAATATTTCGTTTTTGAGTATAGATTCTTTTCCGTTCGGCTTCATCCGACTGCCAATAAGTCTTTTCTATTGAAGAAAGCTCACAAATCAAATTTTCAACATTTTTTTTGATTTGAACATACATATTAATCAGAGCTTCATTGATGTCACTGATATAAACGGCATCCAAGCTATATTTGGATAAAATATCAAAAAGAACGGCGCCGCCTCCGATAAAGGGTTCCGCATATTTTGATATTTTTTTACCTAATTCTTGAGGATACCTCTGCGCTATTTGAGGAAGAAGCTGTGTTTTTCCCCCTGCCCATTTCAGAACCGGGCGCACACGGGAAGAGAGACTGTTTTTCATTTGTTCGTTTTCCCAAAAGTGCCTTTGTAACACATATTGGTCCATTTAAGATCCTCCCAAACAACGACTTAAATTCTTACATTTTTTTAAAGATTGGCGCAATGCAAAATCTGCGATTATTCTCGCTTAAAAAAGCTTAAAAGAACACATACACTCTGTTTGACCTGCTTTTGAGGGAATGATACACTAATAAAAATTTTTTAAAGGATTTTTCTTTGATGCCGAAAACTAATCAAAAAGCTCCGAAAACCGCTCAAAAAGCTTTTTCTTACGCCTTGCTGGTCCAAGACTTGCCCGCCGTCGCCTTCCAACGTCTGAAATCACCAAACGGCAAAATCTCATACCCCTTCGTCTCTGAAAAAGGTCGTAGCCTGCTCGGACTTTCTCCAAACGAAAACATCCTGACCGATATCGACGGATGCCTCGATGTCATCCACTGGGGCGATAAAGACGCTTTCGCCGAAGAAATCTCAAGATCTGAAAAAGATAAAAACGTCTCCAGAGAAAAATTCCGCGCCGTATTACCTTCCGGTGAAACAAAGTGGTTCTACGGCTACGCTAAACCTTCCTTTAAAAAAGACGGTTCCGTCCTGTGGAACGGAATTTGGGTCGATGTCTCCGCAGATAAAAGAAAAGATCAGCTCCAAACTTTGGTCCTGAAACATATCAAAGAAGGCATCATCGCTTTTGACCGTCAGGGCGCCATCCTGATTTGCACCCCCGCTGCCGCAGATTTGTTAAATTGCCCGCCCGAAAAATTGGAAAACGGAAACGTCTTTTCCCTATTCCCGGACACAGGAACCGCAGAAACACTGAAACAGTTTCTCCTTAATCCGTATAACGGAACCGACGGAAAAGCCGTCTTTGTTACAACCATGCACGGCAAAGACTGCAACGATGTCATTTTGGAAATATCCCTCAGCAAAGCAGATGATTTCTTTATCGCTCAGTTCCGCGATATTACCGAAAGACGCCAAAAAGAAATGCAATTACAATATCTGGCATTTCACGATGCGGAAACAGGCGTCGGAAATTATGCTTACCTGAAAGAAAATTTCCCAAGAATCCTTGAACAGGCAAAAACGTCTAAAACTCAAATCGCCGTTCTATCCATTGCTCCGGACAGCTTAGGACAAATCAATGCCGTCGCCGGTCATGCCGTCGGAACGCATTTGCTGTCCGAAATGGCAAAACGCATTCAAAATTGCCTGACAAATCAGGATATCCTGCTTAGAACCAGCGGACACCATTTCGTCGTATTATTGTGCGGACTGGAATTCAATCTGGAAGCAGAATCCAAAATTGAAAGTATCTTACATGCTTTTGATAAAACAATGGTCGTCGACGGATTGGATTTTGATGTTTCGGTTTGTATCGGCGTCTGTTTTTGCCCTCAAGACGGCGAAGATATCGATAATTTGATTTCTCATGCGGATTTGGCTTTGGAAAAAGCCAGAAGCGAAGCCAAAGGTTCCATGCGCATTTATACGGGCGAGCTGTCCATGCCCGCCGTCGCAAACATGAGCATGCATAAAAAGCTGAAACAGGCTTTGGAAAACAACGAAATCTTCCCTTATTTCCAGCCTCAGGTCGATATCGCAACGGGACGGATTATCGGATTGGAAGCTTTGGCCAGATGGAAAAGTTGCGACGGAATGATTCCTCCCGCCGATTTTATCCCCGAAGCCGAAGAATACGGCTTGATCGACACGCTGGCGGAAATCATTTTAAACCAAGCATGCTCATGGAATCAAAAATGGTATGCGATGGGGTTGTCTTCCATCCCCGTGGCGGTCAACATTTCCGGACGCCAATTCCATAACGAAAGCCAGCTGTTAAAAATGGTTGACCATGTTTTGGAAAACACGGGGCTGCCGCCGTATCTGTTAGAGCTGGAATTAACCGAAAGCTCGGCGATGTACGATCCGAAAAATGCCAGAAGAATTATCCAAACATTGCTGGACAACAATATTCGCTGTGCTTTGGATGACTTTGGTACGGGCTATTCCTCTTTAAGCGTTTTACGCAGTTTCCCCCTGAAAAAGTTAAAAATTGACCGTTCATTCGTTTTACAGCTCAGCGATTTGAAAAATTTGGAAATCGTCCGGGCAACCATTGCCATGGCTCATGCGTTAAAGCTTTCCGTCTTGGCAGAAGGCGTCGAAAACAAACAACATTTTGAAATCTTGCGTGATCTGGGATGCGATATTATTCAAGGTTATCTGTTTTCAAGACCTCTTCCCGCCGAAGAAACGGAAATTCTGCTTTCCCGTTGGGATGCAAGAATGGCATCTACGGGTAGAGGACTTTGAAAAGGATAAAAAAAAGCGGCTTTTAAAAGCCGCTTTTTTTTACCTTAGTAAATGCCTTACTTATATGCCGCTTCAAATATCCCCACCGTTTCTTTCAACGATAACGTATAGCGATCCATCGCAAATAAATTGCTCATCGTTTTATGGGCATTGCGCGCCAATGTTTCCATCTCGTCAAAACGGATGCCGTAATCCGACATCTTCAATTCTGAAACGCCGCACGCACGTTGCATTTCCTGCATCGCCGAAACAAAAGCCTCTGCCTGCTCCGTTTCAGAAAGCGACGAAACATCCGCCCCCATAGCCACAGCCATATCCGAAAAACGTTCGGGAACATACTTGGCAAAAAACTTAAAATACGGCACCGAAAGCATTAACAATCCGGCTCCGTGCGGTAATTCGGGATGAAACGCGCTCATCGCGTGTTCCATTGAATGTTCCGACGTACAGCTGGACGTCGATTCAACCATTCCCGAAAGAGTATTCGCCAGTGCGACGTTTGTTCTGGCTTCCAAATTTGTTCCGTCTTTTACGGCTGCGGGTAAATTTTTTGCCAGCAGGCTGATGCTTTTTAAAGCCAAAGAATCACTGACGGGAGTTGCTATTTTGGCGATATATCCTTCCGCCGCATGGAAAAAAGCGTCAAAGCCCTGTATCGCCGTCAAAAAAGGCGGCAAACTCAACATCAGTTCAGGATCGACAATCGACAAAAAAGGAAATGTCGACCGCACCCCGAAGCCGATTTTTTCATTTGTTACTTCGTTCGTTATAACTGCCCAAGGATCAGCTTCTGTCCCCGTGCCTGCCGTCGTCGTGACGGCCACAATCGGTAACGCCGGATGTTTGACGGGCAATCCTTTACCCGTTCCCGTTACGATATAATCCCAATAATCTCCGGGGTTTCTGGCCATTAACGCGATGGCTTTTGCCGCATCAATCGAGCTGCCGCCGCCCAAGCCGATGACGAATTCGCAAAAATTATCTCTGGCGAACTGCGCCGCCTGCATAATCTGCGCCTTTGTCGGGTTCGAAGAAATCCCGTCATAAATCATGCTTTCGACGCCTTGATGCTTTAATGCGTCCAGCACACGATCCAAGTATCCCTTTTCCCGCATTGTTTTGCCCGAAGATATGACGACCAAAGCCAATTTCCCCGGCAATTTTTCGCGCTTCAGCTCATCAAGTTTTCCGGCACCGAAAAGAATTCTGGTCGGTATGTCAAAGTCGAATTCAAGCATAGACATTCCCTTTCATGCGGACACAATCAAAACTTTTCGTTTGAAGGTTTTAGTACACAACCGCCGTTTTCTCAAGCACAAAAAAGCTGAAATTCAACGTGTCGGATGCAAAAATCCGAACGGAGCAGACGTTTCCGAAGGTCTGTCGCGAATCACGTTTTCTCTGTCCGAAGGCGGTTTCGTCCCGAATTCTGTTTCGTTGTTTTGATGAGTTTCGGGCTCATCGTACACGGGCGTTTCATATTCGGGAATCGATACGTTTTCCTTTGAATCGCGATTGGCGCGCAACGTTTCTTCTGCGACGGCATCCGCCTGTTCCACGGCGCGGCACGCCTCTACAAAGCGCAGATAAACACGTCCCAAAGCCCCTTCTTCGAATATTTTTGTCAAATAATGCTCTATGTCGTGGCGTTCAAGCATCGTAAACATTTGTTCAAAGCGGTAGCAAAACGTGCGAACCAAATGAGCCAAAGTCTTATCTTTGCGCATTTGTTCCTTTAAGTCTTCTTGGAACTTCGGAGAATTATCCGCATTATTTAAGATAACTTTGCAAAATGCCCAACGGTTACCGTCGCCGACGCGCTGCCAGACCAGTTCCGTATGAGCCGGCTGAATCAGCCCGAAGCGAACAACGATATCTGCCAACAAATCATTCAGTTCGTTAATGAACAAATCGGCGTTATGCAGAACCATTGCGCTGCGTGACTGAAGCTGGGTTTCCATCAACGTTCGCACCATGGCTTCGGCGTGATCGGCGGATCGGCGCGCCTGCGTCAACAGCAATGTTATCGTTGTTCCCTGTTTTTTCAAGGTAATCACGTTATAAATCAGGCTGACGGCCATCCACAGAAAAATAACCGGCAAGAACGCCGTTGCCGACAGCATTGTTAAATCCGTCATCGGCAAAGCGAACAAATTCGGGAATCCGATTTTTGCGTAGACATAGAACAAAACGCCGCCCAACCACAGCAACGAAGCCGAAACGGCAAAACCGAACAACAAAATTAACCCCAGCACTTTAACTTATCCCATGCGTTCAGACAGACAGACTTAATAAAAAAATATTGTAGCGATTTTTTATAATTTTGCTACAAATTATGCCTGATGTGCTATATTTATGTTTTCTTGCGCACCGAACGTGGTATAAAAAGCGTTTGAAACAGTCAAAAACTTTACAGAAGTGGCAGCCATGGATCAGGAACAGTATTTGGATTTTGAAAAGCCGATCGCCGAATTGGAAAGCAAGATTGAGGGGTTGCGTCATTTAAGCAGCGCCGACGGCGTCAGCATTGCCGAAGAAATCGGCCGCCTGCAAAGCAAGCTGGACAAACAGGTCAAACAGCTGTATGCGAAATTGACTCCGTGGCAAAAAACTCAGGTAGCCCGCCATCCCAATCGTCCTCACTGTGTTGATTACATTAACGGTCTGATTACGGACTTTATTCCTTTGGCAGGCGACAGACTGTTCGGCGAAGACGCCGCCATCCTGGGCGGAATCGGACGTTTTCAGGGATATTCCGTCGTCGTTATCGGTCAGGAAAAAGGCCATGACATCGAAACCCGCATGAAACACAATTTCGGCATGGCTAAGCCCGAAGGCTATCGAAAAGCCATCCGTTTAATGAAAATGGCGGATCATTTCGGATTGCCCGTCATTACGTTCGTTGACACGGCGGGGGCTTTTCCGGGAATCGAAGGCGAAGCCCGCGGTCAGGCAGAAGCGATTGCTTCGTGCATTGACGCGTGCCTGTCGTTGCGCGTGCCGCTGATCAGCTGTGTCATCGGCGAAGGCGGATCAGGAGGTGCGATTGCCATTGCAACGGCGAACCGCATTCTGATGCTGGAAAATTCGATCTATTCCGTTATTTCGCCCGAAGGATGCGCTTCCATTTTGTGGCGCGACGGGTCTCAGGCTCAAAAAGCCGCCGAAGCTCTTCATCTGACTGCCGAAGATTTAAAAGAACTGGACGTCATTGACGAAATCATCCCCGAACCCGCAGGCGGAGCTCACCGTGCTCGCGAAGAAGCCGTCGCCGCCGTCGGAGACGCCCTATTCAAATATCTGCAGGAATTGATGCGTATGGATCGTGATTCCGTTCGTCAGGAACGTCAGGACAAATTCCTGAAAATGACGAGAGCCGTTTCTTAAAATTTTACCAGAATATACGCGATCAACAAATAGATCGCCCAAAACACGGCAAAAAGAAGAAAAATGCTCCAGTTAATAAAAAACTTGCGCAG
>HF994933.1:0-6505 GCA_000434295.1 Acetobacter sp. CAG:977
ACGCAATATCCAAAGGAAAAGCCCTCGCTTTCGCGGGGGCTTTTTTCTGTTTTAGGTGCTTTCCAACTCATCAATAAAGCTTTTCAAAATGCTCAATCCTTTTTTCCAAAAGCTTTTGTCGGTTGCATCCAATCCGAAGGGCTTTAGTAACTCCCGATAAGTCTTTGTTCCGCCGGAAGCCAGCATTTCGGTATATTTTTCGACGAAGTCTTTTTTATTTGCCGTTTCCTGATAAACCGAATACAAAGAGTTGACCAGACAATCGGCGAAAGCATAAGCATAAACATAAAACGGCGAATGGAAAAAATGCGAAATATAAGACCAGTAGGGATCATATTCGGCATCGAAATCAAACGCGTTTCCTAAGCTTTCTTTTTGAACGGTTTGCCAGATTTGGCAAAGTTCTTCTTTGGACAGTTCGCCTTTTTTTCGTTTGTCGTGTGCGATGGTTTCAAAACGGAAAAATGCGTTTTGTCGGACGACCGTGTTGATCATGTCTTCGGTTTTTTGAGCAATCATCATTTTTTTTCGCCGAACATCGTTTTCGTTATCCAACAAAGAACGAAAGACCAGCATTTCTCCGAATACCGATGCCGTTTCGGCAAAGGTCAAAGGGGCGTGCATTTGCAAATATCCGTTTTTAGCGGCAAGCCTTTGGTGTATGCCGTGCCCCAGTTCATGAGCTAAAGTTATGACGTCGCGTGTTTTTCCCAAAAAAGACATCAGCAAATAAGGATGAGCGGACGGAACCGTAGAGTGGGCGAAGGCTCCTTGTGCTTTTCCGTCTCTCGGGATTGCGTCAACCCACCCGTTTTGAAAGAACGGCAAAGCCGTTTCATAAAAAACGGGCGAAAAGTTTTTATAAGCATTTAAAACAACTTGTACGGCATCGTTCCAAGAATACGTTTTGTCGGTGATATCGGGGAAAATCGGAGCATTTCTGTCATAGTGCGCCAGATTTTTCAGCCCCAGCTGTTTGGCTTTGTACGCGTAATAACGGTGGGACGTTTCGGGATAGCTTTCTTCAATGGCTTCGGCCATGGCATTGACGACTTCGGGTTCCAATCGGTTGCTTAAATGCCTGAAATCTGCCGGAGTCTTATAATGACGCCATTTGTCTTCCAGCTGTTTATCCTTCATCAGTGTGTTGTAGATTATGGAAATAAGGGGAAGATCTTTGTTTAACGTTTCGCAGATTCGGGATCCGGCCTGTTTCCTTAATTCCCGATCGGGGCTGAAAAAAGAATCCAAAGCTTTTGTTAGAGTTACGTTTTCGCCGTTAAGCGGGACGCGCATGGCGGCGACGGTTTCATCGTAGACGCGGACGAATGCGGCATAAGAAACCGTATCTTTTTCCATTAAGATTTGCTCAACTTGGTTTGACAGATCGTGCGGTTTAAACAGTCGGACGTTTTCGATATAAGGGCGGTAATGTTCGACGGCTTTGTCTTTGAGCAGATAATTAATCTCGTCTTCGGACAAGCTGTTGATTTCAAGTGTGAAAAATAAGATGTTAGTGCCGCATTCGGCGGAAATTTCACGAATTCTTTGAGCAAATCGGGCATTTTCTTCGTTTGAAAGATTTTCGCAGGACAACAGCTGTGCATAAGACGATATTTTCCCGTCAAGCTCGGAAATACTTTCGTATTCAGACAGAGCTATGGCGAACTTTTCAGGAGAGATGCCCTTTAATTTTCCCGTATAATTTTTTTGGAATTTCCCAGCTCTGTTTTTCAGTTTATCCAAATCGTTTTTTAATTCGGGATCATCTTTTCCTTTGTACAGGTCGTTCAAAGACCAAGAGGGAGGTACGTTCATGACAGTTCCTTTTTTCTTACAAATTTCCGAAGACGGAAGATTCCGTTTGCACGGAAATATCCAATCGCATTAACAGTTCAGTGATTTTTCTAAAGATATCGCCGCGCAACGAATTCAAAGGGACTTCTTTTCCCGTTTTGCCGTGAAAAGAAATCGTTTCCGGTTTTTTAACGAAATCTGCGATTTTTCGTGCGATTTCGGTGTTTCTGATGCGATGCGGGCTTGAAAACGACATATAAGAAACGATGTCTTGAATTCCTTTGGCATCGATTTCTGCGGGGGAGGGTTGTCCGGGCAACCTCAAATAAAGGGAATCGACGTATTTTTTATATCCCGTTACCAACTTTGATTCGGTATAAGAAAAGCTCAGTGCCGTTACGGAAGCGTTTTTCAGAAAATCTTTTAAATCTTGGATCGGATTTCCTTTTTTTATCAGGTGCAAGACGGCAGCCGTCAAACGACCTTGCTGTTCATTGGAAATATTGCTTAAAGAAACGGCGAACTGCCATTGTCCCAAACATTTGTCTTTTATTTTAAAGGACAGGGACATTTTTTTCGCATCGGGAATATAAGCGTATCTGACATCCGCATCGGCGTTGACTTTGTCGCATCCCGAAAGCAGGAAAGTTTCCAAAGGCAAGGTGAACATTCCCGTTACGGGATTAAAAGCGGCTAAGTTTTCGATAACGGTTTCGGGATTTTCTTTTTTGCTTTTGACGGCGTCCGATATTTTAAATCGGATGCCTTTTGCCGAAACCGCCAAAGAAGAAGGAATGGTTTTTGTTTCGGCGTAAGCTGCCAAAGAAACGGATTTAATTTGATTGGGGAATGAAAAGTAGGGCGAGAATTTGATTTCGACATCGTTTAGCGTAACGATATCGGACAGCGGGACGGAAATGCCGGCGTAATCGATATTTTGCCTGATTTTATTTTTAATCAAAAAGAATTGGACGTCTTTTTCCAATTCATCGCGTTGCAACAGGACGATAAAAAAAGCGCATCCCGAGAATAGCAACAGCAAAACAATAACGGCCGCGGCCATACTTTTTGTCATAATTATTCTCCGTCGGTTCGTTGCGGGGCGTGGTAAGGTGTCCATGAAGGCTTGTCGTGCCTTTTTCGAACCAAAGAAACGACGTCGGAAATTTCGCGGCATCCGTCTTCTTCACAGGCGGTAGCGGCGCTTAATTCCAAAGTACCCGCAAAATCGGCGTCGGGAACGTTCTGAGCTTTGCGTTCTTCTTTGTTTAAAGGAGACAACGCGCCGCTGACGATATGCCATCCCGACCTGTTCAACAGCCCCGATGTTCCCGTGATTTTAATGACGGCTGGCCAGTCCGTCCAAGCCGAATCTTTTCCCAAAGAAGCAATTCTGACCAAACTGTTGATCGGGACGGGGGCTTGGATAATTTGCGATGCAAGCAACATGGAAACGGGATTATCGATTCTTTCGACGCCGTGCATATAAGCCAGTCTGCCCAAATAATCCGAACGGGTTAATTCGTTATAATCAGCCATCATCAACTGATGTTCTCTTGTTTCTTCGGCGCGCCGTTTCATTTCGCGCAGGCGGGCAAGGTTCTGAGCCGTATCCGAAACGAATTTCCATTTTTTGTTTTTTCCGCGTTGCATGACGGCGGAATAAATCAAACGGGTATCTTCCGACAAGTCCGTATCTTTCGTTTCAGGCATATCCATTCCCGGCAATCCTTGAGGGACGCGCGTTGCAAAGAATTTCATTTTTTTTACACCGGGGCAAAAGATATCGGCATAGCTTTGAGCCGTTCTGATGATGTTGTCGGTAACGGCGCTGTCCAAAAACAGTTCTTCGTTATCGGTAACGGCGGCGATCGTAAAGGGAGAACATCCGTTCCAAACGGAATAGCGGCCTGTTTTCGGATTCCTTCTGCTGTTAAGGTATCCGACGTAGTGTATTTTTAATTCAGGATCGCTTTCGATCAGGTAGCTGAGGTTTTGGGAATTTTTTCCGTATCCGTATCGGTTTAACAGGACGACGTTTAAATTTTTTCTACCCGTAAAGCGTCCTTCGGTAAAGTATCCGTCGGCGGTTCCGGCATATTTTCCGCGTTCGTTAAACAAAGTAACGTTTGCGCGTCCGTAGACCAGATTTTCGGAACAAGAATTGTCTCCGACGATGATGGACCATTTTTTGATGACGTTTGCGGGTTTGTCGGTTGTCAGGAATACGGAACATTTTTTGTCTTTGGAATAGACACGATGTTCAAGGGCGGACGGATCGACGCGAGCAAGTATTTTTTTGCCTGCGGGAGGAATCCAATCAGGGGCTTTTCCCGTTTTTGCGGCGGCGGCCTGCAATTGCCTGATCTGGACTTTAAGCGCCCCTTTTTCGGGTTTCCATTTATCAGGTTTTGCCGCCCCTCCCTGATAGACCAGCGTATTGTTGTTATAACCGTCAAGGACTGCCTGTTTGACGGAAGGGCATTCGTTTTCAAGAACGCGTCCGACTTTTTCCATCAATTTTGACAAGAGCGCTTCGTCGAAAGCGGTTTCGTCGTGAGCGAATAATTTTAAGGAAACGATATCGTCGCACCATTTTCCGTCAGTCGTTTCGGCGAAAACTTCGACGCCCAGTTTTGAAGAATAAGCGATTCTTTTCATTTCATGAGCGTTCGCCCCGTCGAACAAGTCGGCGTGCGCCGCCCGACAGAACGCGAAAAAAACGCCAAAAGCGATGTAAAGAACTGTTTTCATGAGAAAACTATAAAATATATTTTCATAAAATTGTAGTTTATATAAAATTACGAAAGAAGATTTTTTGAAAACAGGAGAAGCGGGTGCTTTTTTCCGACCGTAAAATCAGGGATTATCTGGATCGTCCTGCAGATTCGGGCATGGTTCCGGATTTGGAAAAAGAAGGTATTTTGCCTTTCGGTTACAGGTTTCGTGCAGTTTCGCTGTGTCGTGACGATCTGTGCTGGGCAAAGCGCTTAAGAAAGACGGTTCGTCTTTTGGCTGCCGTTTTTTTGGTGTCGGGATTGGTTTTGATGCCGGCGTCCGGATACCATGTTTTGTTTTCGGCCGAAGGATTTTATGTTTTATGCGCTTTGTTTTTTTTCTTCGGCGTGTTTTCGCGCTTTCCGTCGATTTGGAGCGCGGTTGCCGAATATATGTGCGTTTTTTTATCGGCCATTCTGGTTTTTCTGCCCGATCCAGATTTTAATAATGTTTCGGGGATTTGGCGCCCGTTCGGGCTTTGGACACTTTTTTTGTTTTTGTGGGCGATGCTGTCGCGCAGAATCGGAATTAAGGCCGTTTTCCTTGTTTGTTCGGCTTTTTTTCTGTTTTTATATGCGTTTCAGGTCGCTTTGCCGACGGGAACGGTCGGGTGGGAAGAGTTCGTTTATTATTTTTCGGCTTTGAGCGGAGCGGCCGTGTTCGGATTGGAATTTTTAAATAAGCGGTTCCCCGAATATTTCGGTTCCGTTTTTTCTTTGCGTTTTGTTTTTGAAGCTTTTTTTATGCTTTCGGCATTGATATTGCCCGTGCAAACGTGTCTGGGGATTTATAACGCGCCCGCAGGATTTTTATGGGCGCTGGTTTGCAGCGTTGCTTCGGCGGTATTCGGCGTTTTTTATTGCCCGAGAGCGGCATTTCACAAGGTTAATGCTTTCTTTTTCCTTTCTTGGTCTTCTCTGGGCGTTTTCAGCCTGTTGCAGGCGTTTTTTGAAAAACAGACCGTCTGGGGGGTGTTCTCCGTTTTGTTTTTCGCATTGGTGCTGGCAATGGGCGGCGTGGAACGTTTTTTGGTCGAAACATCGCGCAAAAGGGGGCTTAAATGAGTTCAAGGCTTTCTGTACGCCAGTTGTTGGCGTGCATGGATGTTTCGGTATTTAAAGACGAAACGGCTTTTGCTTTGGAACGTTTGGAAGACAGACGTTCTGCCGGTATTGAGGAACGACGCTCTCTTTTTGAAAATGCGTTGCTGTTTGTCGGAATGACGGGGACTTTCGTTTCCGCCGTGCTGTCCTGCCGCGGTTTCGATTATTGGGGATGGACGGGGCTGGGATTGGCGTTGCTGTTTTTTGAGCTGTATTCTTTTATTCCGGTCGTTTGGGGGCGTTGCCTGTGTTGGGCTTATTTTTCGGCGGGTGCTTTTTTGTGTGCGTCGGCAATTTCTTTTGAAGCTCCTTTCGCGGGAATGGCGGCAGGCTTTTTGTTCTTGTTTCTCAGCCATAAAAAAACGGATGATCCTCTGTGCCGGATTTTTTCGACGTTGCTTTGCTGTCTTGTTTTTACGGAATCGGCATTGGCATCGGGCGGAAATATGCCCTCTTATGTTATCTTTGCGCTTTCTTTCGGCGGCTTTATCCTTTGTGCGTTTCCGCGCTTTAACGTTTTTTCACGCGAAGCCGTTTATATTTTTCTGACGTATCCCTTGGCATTTTTGGCGGGGATTGATGCGGCAGAGCTCGGGGGCGGTTTGGCGGATGTTTCGTTGCTTTGGGCGTCGCTTTGCTTTTCTTGCGAGTTTTTGCTGTTGATGTGGGCGCTTAGAAAAGAAACGGACAGGCGCGAAAAAGCATTGTGCTTTTCTTTGGTTTTGCTGGCGTTGGTTTCTTCGTTTGCCGTTTCTGCCGGACTTGTCGGGGCGGCGGCGTTGTTTTGTCTGGCATTTCTTGCGGATTCGCGGGGGCTTGGTATCTTT
>HF994933.1:6512-11546 GCA_000434295.1 Acetobacter sp. CAG:977
GGGCTTGGTATCTTTGCGGCAGGATCGGCTGCGGTGTTTTGCGGGTTGTATTTACTGGCTTTGACTTGGGATTTGCGGGAGGCGGCGATTTTAAGTCTGAGCCTTTTCGGAATATTGTTCTTGATTCAATTCCGCCTGAAAATTTTGATTAAGCGTGTACGGGAGGGGAGGAACCGATGAAAAATATTTTGTTTGCCCTTCTTTTGGTTTTCGGTGAATTTGTTTTTATTTCGCGATACGAAACGCGGCGGGACATTATGGAAAACGGTACCGAAATTTTGGTTCCCGTTTATGTTCGCGAAACACTGGTCGGAGAAAGAGCCGCTAAAATAACTTTCAGGTATCACAGCTTTATTCCGGCGTCCGAAATACTGTCGGGATCGGGAACGGCGGTGGTAAGACGCCACAGCGGCGGGCGGGCATCGTATGTGCGCATTTATGATTCGCAAACACCGTTGCGTCCCGGCGAACATTTGCTGAAATTTTACGTCGAGCACGAAGCGGGACTTCAACGCGGAACGGCGCTGTCAAAAGTCAAGTTTGCTTCGGACGAATATATTTTGCGTTCCAAGGAAAAAGTTTCCGAGTTGATGGATCGCCCCAAAGAGCTTCGGATAAAATATGCGGTGTTGAAAACGAACGGCGACGGAGACTCCGCGCTATGGGGCATGGCGGATCAGAACGGCGTGATTTTATCTACGCGATATTAACGAACAGGTCGCCTTGCAAACGGTCGTCGTGAGGTTCGTTTTCGGGGTTTTCAAAAGCGGGGCTGAACGGGAAATGTTTTGCGCATCTCGGTTCGTAAAGTTCTTCGGCGCCCAATTCGACGGATTCACCCGTTCCCGATCGTTTGTGAGTATAAATGGCGGGTTCGTTGCAAACGGCGCAACGGGCGGTCAAGGAAATATATTTATCGGCGATTTTTCTAAGTTTTGAGACAATTCCGAACGGTTCGCCCTTCCAATTCATGTCCAGTCCGCAACAAGTAACGTTAATACCTCTGTTCAGCAAAGTATCGATGCATGCAATGATGTCGCCGCCGAAAAAGGGTTCCGTAAAGAACTGAATTTCGTCAAACAGGATGATTTCGGCTTTAGAAACGATATCGTCGTCTAAGATTTCAGAAACGTTGCTCAAGTTAAAGGCTTCGGCGGAAATACCGTCATGAGTTTTAATTTCGCAGATGCCGTATCTTGTATCGAAAGAAGGCTTGATCAGGACGGTTTCGCCGTTAGAGGAACGGGCTTTTGCCAGCAGAGCCGAGGTTTTTCCGGCAAACATCGGGCCGGCAATGATTTCGAGAACTCCGCGTGTCATGAAATGTACTCCAGCTATTCAAGTATGTTTTTTCAAACAGTGCCGTTGAGAAAAATTAAAGTCCAGCAAAAAAGACGAACGCCGCAGTCTGGCTGGCTAAAAAGTCGGTTCGGAGTGCATTTGAAAATTAATAAAGCGGAAAAAAGGGAGTCTTTTTCAAATTGTTTAGCAAAGTTCAGAAAATTCATATATAACGGAAAAGATCGGGCTAAGCGGCTCGATTCTCTGTCGTCTGGAACAGACATAACAATAAAAAATCGGGAATTTCAGAATGATCACGGAAGGTTTGGTAATTACGGCAGTCGGGATGACAAGCGTTTTCCTGTTTTTGCTGTTATTGGTCGCGGCGATGAAGGCTCAGGCGGCGGCATTTAAATATTTGGGCATAGAAGACGCACCTGCGGCACAAGCAGCCAAAGACGCGGCTGAAGACGAAGCATTGGTCGCGGCGATAGCGGCCGTAAAGCTGAAGAACGGTTAAAATTAAGGAAAAAAAGAAATGGCAAAGAAACTGGTTAATTTTATGTGCACGGCATTTCGTGACGGGTTCCAATCCGTATTCGGGATGCGCGTTCTTCCCAAAGATTATTTTCCGGCGGTAGAAGCGGCGAAAGACGCCGGGATTCGCTATTTTGAAGCCGGCGGCGGCGCGGCGTTCCAGTCGGCGTTTTTTTACTGCAATCAAAATGCTTTTGACGTCATGGATGAATTCCGCAGCATTACGGGGCCTGATGCCAATTTGCAGACATTGGCGCGCGGCATTAACGTCGTGGGCTTGGATTCCATGTCGACGGATTTAATCAAGTTGCACGCAAAGCTGTTTAAAAAACACGGCATGACGACGATTCGCAACTTTGATGCTCTGAACGACCCTCAAAATATGATTGTCAGCGGCAAAGCCATTGTGGAAGCCGGATTGAAACATCAAATGACGATAACCATCATGTCTTTGCCTCCCGGTTGCACGGGGGCGCATGATCCCGATTTCTACGAACAAACGTTGCGCAAGGTTTTGGATGCGGACGTTCCGTTTGATTCTTTGTGCCTGAAGGATGCTTCCGGCACGACGACGCCCGCGATCGTTCACGAAACGATCAAGCGGATGCGCAAGCTGATCGGCGAAGAAAAGCACATTACGTTCCATACGCATGAAACGGCGGGATGCAGCGTGTTGTGTTCGATGGCGGCATTGGACGCCGGTGCCGATACGCTGGATTTGTCGATGGCGCCTGTTTCCGGCGGTACGTGCCAGCCCGACATTGTCACCATGTGGCACGCGTTGCGCGGGACGGACTATGTCATGGACGTTAATATCGACAAAGTCCTGCAGACCGAAGAAATGTTAAAGGATTTGCTGAAAGACTACCTCTTGCCGCCCGAAGCGACAAAGGTTGAACCTCGCGTTCCCTGGAGCCCGTTGCCCGGCGGCGCTTTGACGGCGAACACGCAAATGATGCGCGACAACGGCATTCTGGACAAGTTCCCCGAAGTCGTCAAAGCAATGGAAGAAGTCGTCCGCAAAGGCGGATTCGGGACTTCCGTTACGCCGGTTTCTCAGTTCTATTTCCAACAGGCGTTTAACAATGTCATGCAAGGGAAATGGAAAAAGATTGCCGAAGGTTACGGCAAGATGGTTTTGGGCTATTTCGGACGGACGCCCGTCGAGCCCGATCCCGAAGTAATCAGAATCGCTTCCGAACAGCTGGGTTTGGAACCGACGACGCGTTCTCCGTTGGAAATCAATGACGAAAACCCCAAAAAACAGGTTTCGTTCTATCGCGAACAGCTCAAGGCGGAAAATCTGCCCGAAACGGATGAAAACGTTTTCATCGCGGCGGCATGCGGTGCGAAAGGCATCGCGTTCCTGAAGGGCGAAGGCAAGATCGGCGTCCGTTACAAAGAAAAGCCCGCGGCGAAATCGGCTTCGGGAAATTACGAAGTCAAGGTCAACGGCAAAGCCTATCAGGTTTCTCTGGACGGTGACAAAGTCACGGTTTCTGGCAAGCCTTATACGGTAGAAGTCAAAGAAGCCGGAGCATCTGCGCCGGCATCGTCTTCGACGGCATCAAGCGGAGCATCCGTTGACGTCAAGGCTCCGGTTCCCGGCACGATTATGAAAATTTTGGTTTCGGAAGGTTCCGTCGTTAAGGAAAACGATCCCGTAGCGATGATAGAAGTGATGAAGATGGAAACGCCCATTCCCGCGCCGAAATCCGGCACGGTCGGCAAGATTTTAATTCATCAGGGCGATCAGGTTGCGACCGATCAGGTTTTAATGACGTTGAATTAAGGAAAGAAACCATGAGCGGATTTCAAATTTGCAAAGCCGAACGTCGCCATAAATTCATTATGTGGACGGCGATTTCAGTTTTGGCTTTGATAGCGGTGTTTAACATTATCTGCCATTTAAGCCAAGGACGGATAGAAGCGGCGTTTAACGCGTATATGGAACAGCATGAAGCATTTCGTCAGTTAGTTCAGTCTACAGGGCTTTATCTGTTTTTGACGGAAAAAGGCACAGACGCGCAAGCGGCGAATATGGTTGTCGATATGGGATTGGGACAGCTGATTATGATAGGCGTCGGCATATTGCTGATTTATTTGGCAATAGCCAAAGGCTTTGAACCGCTGTTGCTTATTCCGATCGGGTTCGGCGGAATATTGTCGAATGCGCCGGGTGCCGGCATAGCGGAAGTTATGGACGGAACGACGGGCTTTTTGCTGTATATTTATAACTTGGGCGTTGCTCCGCCCAGCATTTTCCCGCTGTTGATCTTTATGGGGATCGGCGCCATGACGGATTTCGGTCCGATGATTGCCAATCCGAAGGTCGCCTTTTTGGGCGGTGCCGCGCAATTCGGTATTTTCTTTACGCTGTGCGGCGCTTTGGCTATGTCGGATTGGGGCTTGGTGAACTTCTCGGTGAAACAGGCGGCGTCCATCGGCATTATCGNNCGTCCATCGGCATTATCGGCGGCGCCGACGGTCCGACGGCGATTTTCCTGACGGGGCGTTTGGCTCCGGAACTGATGGGGGCGATCGTGGTCGCTGCGTATTCTTATATGGCGTTGGTTCCCATTATCCAACCGCCGATTATGAAATTGCTGACAACGAAAGAAGAACGCAAAATCCGCATGAAACAATTGCGCGAAGTTTCCCGTTTGGAAAAAATCTTCTTTGTATTCCTGGTGTTGCTGTTGTGCATCGTGGTTGTGCCTTCTGCGGCTCCTTTGATGGGGATGCTGATGTTCGGCAATTTGTTGCGCGAATGCAAAGTCGTTGACCGTTTGGCAAAATCCGCCGCAAACGAAATCATCAACATCGTGACGATATTTATCGGTTTGACGGTCGGTTCAAAGCTGTCGGCGGATAAATTTTTGGCTGCGGAAACGTTGGGAATTTTGGTGTTGGGGCTGATTGCGTTCTCAATTGCGACGGCTTCGGGCGTTTTGATGGGCAAACTGATGAACCTGTTCTGCAAAGAAAAGGTCAATCCGTTAATCGGTGCGGCGGGTGTTTCCGCGGTTCCGATGTCGGCTCGCGTTGCCGATAAAGTCGCCAGAGAAGAAGATCCGTCGAATTTCATTTTGATGCATGCAATGGGTCCGAACGTATCCGGCGTTATCGGTTCCGCGGCGGCGGCGGGCATTTTGCTGGCGATGTGCGGCTGATGGCGGAAAACGAAACATTAAAAATCGAAAAGGGCGGCACGGG
>HF994933.1:11611-22593 GCA_000434295.1 Acetobacter sp. CAG:977
CAATATCAAAAAGCTTTGGCAGAATATAAGGATTTGCTTGCGTCGGATCCGTCAAATATCGCCTGGCTGTCCAACATAGTGTTGTGTCTGACGGAAATGAACCAAATCGATGAAACGGTTTTTGGTCCTTTTTTGGAACGCATTGACGAATTTTCGACCGAAGCGCTGTTTTGTTACGAAGATGCACTGGAGTATTTCGGTCATACGGACGATGCGTTGACGGTTCTTGATGAAATTTTGGAACGCGACGACACAAACATCACGGCGTGGGTTATCAAAGCGGAATTGTTGGAGGCTTTGGGCGAAGGCGACAAGGTTCTGGCACTTTTAAAAAGTATATTTCCCCGTTTTAAAAAAGATGAACGCGTCTTGTGTTTGGTTGCGGGGTACGCTTCTAAAGCCGGCAATCTCAAGCAGGCGGATTATTTATTTAAAAAGGCGTTGAAAATCAACAGACCTTACACGCTTCAATCGATTTATTTTTATGAACATCTGATTTCGTCCGGCCGGGAAAAAAAAGCGGTGCAATGTGCCAAAGAAGCATTGAAAATTCAGCCTGACAATGAAAACGTTTTGGAATCGTATGCGGTGGCGAATGCGCTGTCGGGCGATTATGACGAAGCGGACGAAGCTTTTGAAAAACTGCAAAAGTTGTCTCCCGAACTTCCTGACCGAATAAAAGTCTTGTGGGCGGATGCGTTGCTTGGCAAAAAGGATTTTGCCAAGGCTTTTGATATAGTCGAAACGATTTCGCGCGATTATGTTTTTAAGGAAAGCCTGTTCCTGTTCCAGCGCAAGGTATTGTATTATATGAAATTTGCGGGACAAGACGTTTCCGAACGAGCAGCGCGCTGGTTGCGGGAATATCCCGATAATGCCATTGTTCAACATACCTGCGCCGCGTTGAGAGGGGACAGAGATGCTCCCACGCCGCCTTTGGATTTCACGCGCGAGTTTTTTGATTTGTTCGCTGACGATTTTGACGAAGTTTTAAGTCAGCTTGAATATACGGGACCGACAAGAGTTAAAGAGATATTGAAACAGTCGGATCTGCCCGAAGGAGAATCGTGGACAGTCCTTGACGCGGGATGCGGGACGGGGCTGATCGGCAGCGTATTGCGACCGTATGCGGCACCCGAAGGAAAATTGGTCGGGGTGGATGCGTCTTCGCGGATGTTGGATCAGGCTCGGATGAAAGTGATTTATGATGAGTTGGAACAGGCTGATTTGTTGGAATATCTGCCTCAACACCCCAAAGAATATATGCTGATTTCCTGTATGGACGTTTCACCGTATATCGGTGATTTGCAACCGTTGTTCAACTGTTTTTCCAAAGCGTTGGACGATGACGGATGGCTGGTGTTCAGCGTGTTAAAGGCTCCGGCGGAAGAAAATGTTTCCGAATATGCTCTGATGCCGTCGGGACAGTATTTTCACGCGTTGCCGTATGTTGAAAAATGTTTGCGGTATGCTGACCTTGAAGTCGAAACGTCGCGTCAGGATCTTTTGCGTTATGAAATGGGCGAGGCGCTGACGGGGGCTTTATACGTTGTTCGGAAAAAGCAATGACGGAGACGGACGTTTCGGAATATGTAAAGCGGTTAAACAGCGCGACGGAAACGGGCGATTATGACGAAGCGTTGTCGATAGCAGAAGAAGGGCTGAAACGTTATCCCCGAGACGGCTCTCTTTTAATCGGCAAAGGCAATGCATTGCAGGGGCTCGGGCGTTTGGAAGAAGCTGCGGGATTTTTTAAGCAAGGCTCGGAACGTTTGCCTCATGATGCGATTTCGCTGTCCAATTTGGCGGGCGTTTTATACGAAATGAAACGTTATGACGAAGCGTTGGATGCTTGTAACGAAGCAATCCGCCGTGATTCGGATTACGTTAATGCATATATCCATCGGGGCAACGTTTATTGCGAAACGGGGCGGTACGCGGAAGCGTTGTCTTCGTACGAGGCTGCGGAAAGACTTTCTTCGGACGATGATTTGATTTTGTTTAACAAAGCAACGGCATTAACGATGTTGGAGCGTTTTTCTCAGGCTTCCGAATGTTATGAACGCTTGCTTAAGAAATTTCCCGACAATGCGGAATATTTGTCGGCTTTGGGTGTTTTGCGGGAACGAGAGTCGGATTTTGACGGAGCGGCGGAAATTTATTTGAAGCTTTTGGAAAAAGAGCCGAGTTCTGCGACCCGCATTTGTCTGGCGGGTTGTCTGTACGGAATGCGCGTTGCCGGCAATGAAGAGCGTGCATTAGAGCTGTTGGATGAATGGCTGGATCGTTTTCCCGAAGACGAAATTGCGCGCCATACGTTGGAAACATTCCAAGATCGGGAAGTAAAGCGAGCCTCGGCGGCGTATGTTTGCGAATTATTTGACACGTTTGCGGATTCTTTTGACGAAGTTTTGGACGGCTTGTCATACAAAGCGCCCGAATTGATAGCCGATGCGCTTCGCAATGCCGTTTTGCCGACGGGGAGCTTTGAAAATGCTCTTGATTTGGGGTGCGGAACGGGGCTTTGCGGAAAATGTTTGAACGCCAAAAACGCCGTCAGACATCTGACGGGGATTGATCTGTCTTCGGGGATGCTGGAAAAGGCGCGTTCCCGCGGTTGTTACGATGTACTGGAACGTTCGGACATTCTGGAATATCTGCCGCAACATCTTTCCGAATATGATTTAATCGTGTCGTCGGATGTTTTTACGTACCTTGGCGATTTAAGCGCCGTTTTTAAAGGGATGTACGGTTCGTTAAAGTCTGGGGGGTACGGTATTTTTACGGTAACCGAGAACATAAAAGACGGCGACGGCTATATTTTAGGAGCGTCGGGACGTTTTGCGCACGGGGAAAAGTACATTGTTCGGAATTTAGACGAAAACGGTCTTTTTACCAAAGCCGTAACGCGTGTCGATCTGCGTTATGAAATGGGCGAGCCTGTTCGCGGAATGTTGGTAATATGCAGAAAAACCTGATATTTCGGATTGTTTGAATAAAAAATCAGGTATGTCTTGAAAGGTCTGTCTATTTTCGCTAATATTGTCTAAAAGGGCGTAAGGAATCAGCTCTCATTTGTTTTAAGGAAACGTCTATGGCAGAACAGACAAAGCAAGAACTATTGCCGGGGAAACCGGAAAAATTAGGGGCGACATACGACGGCAAGGGCGTAAATTTTGCGGTGTTTTCCGAAAATGCGACGAAAGTGGAGCTTTGTTTGTTTGATGAGCAGGACAATGAAACGCGAATCGAATTAAAGGACAGAACGCCCGAAGGGATATGGACGGGATATCTTCCCGATGCGAAGCCCGGGTTGCGATACGGTTACCGTATGGACGGTCCGTATAATCCGGACAAGGGGATGATTTTTAATCCGAACAAGCTGTTGATAGATCCGTATGCGAAGCAGTTGGATCGCGAATTTGAGTGGAATTCCGATTTTTTGGCAAGTCCTGTCGGCAATCGCAAGAACAGAAATAAAGCCGATACGGGGAAAATAGCTCCGAAGGGCGTTGTTGTCGATTTAGAAGCTTTGCGTGCGGTTGATACGGGGAAAAAGCCCGACATTCCCTATGAACAAACCGTTATTTATGAAACGCATGCGAAGGGATTTACGATTAAACATCCCGATGTTCCCGCTTCGGATAAGGGGAAGTTTTCGGGTATGGCGAATCCGGAAGTTCTGAAATATATGAAGGAACAGGGGATTTCCGCGGTTGAACTTTTGCCGGTGCAGGCTTTTGCGACGGACGGCGCCGTTGCGAACAAGGGGTTGTCGAATTATTGGGGGTACGAGCCGATTGCATATTTTGCACCTCATGCGGATTACGGTGATCCCGTTTCTTTTAAAAAGATGGTTAAAGCCTATCACGATGCCGGCATGGAAGTCATTATGGACGTTGTTTATAACCACGTCGGAGAAGGCGATCCGCATACACAGATGCTAAGTCTGAAAGGGATAGACAGTGCATATTATTTTGTGCACGATCCTCATGACAAATCGAAATACCGCAACGAAACGGGATGCGGCAATTCATTGGATATGACAAAGCCGATGGCACGCCGTTTGGCGATTGATTCCTTGCGTTATTGGGCGGAAGAAATGGGGGTTGACGGGTTCCGTTTTGATTTGGCGACGGTTATGGGACGCGGTCGGGAAGGCAGCCCGAACAATCGTGATTTTGATCCGAACCACCCGTTTTTCAGAGCATTAAGGGATGATCCCGTTTTATCAAAAGTAAAATTGATTGCCGAACCGTGGGATTGCGGTGCCGGAGGCTATCAGGTCGGGAATTTTCCCAAAGAATGGGTTCAGTGGAACGACCGTTTCCGTGATGACACGCGCCGTTTTTGGTGCGGGAATGCGGGCTATGCGGCAAAAATGGCGCAAAGAATGACCGGTTCCGATGATTTGCGGCGCGACGGTGCCGAAAAATCCGTGTCCGTCAATTTTGTGACGGCACATGACGGTTTTACGGCTAAGGATTTGTGGTCTTATGAACAAAAGCATAATGAAGCAAATCCGTGGAATAATACGGACGGCGCCGATAATAATTTAGGGCGAAACTGGGGACATGAAGGGTATCGGGACGAACCTTTGGACGAATTCCGCAACCGCATGGTTCGTAATTTGGAAGCGACGTTGCTGATGGCTGCGGGCGTGCCGATGCGCTTGGCAGGCGATGAGTTTAACCGTTCTCAACAAGGGAACAATAATCCGTATTGTCAGGATAACGAACTGGGCTGGGTGAATTGGGAAAAAATCACGGACAGGGACGTTAAATCCGCCGATATGATAGGCTTTATCACCAACCTGAGGCGGGATCATCCGGCGTTGTCGAACGTTGATTATTTCAACGGAACCCCCGTTAATGACAAAGGGGTAAAAGATATCAAATGGGTGCGCCCCGACGGAGAAGAAATGACTCCTCAGGATTGGAATGTCGGGTATGCAAAGACTTTGTCGTACATTTTGTCAGGCGAACGCGTCGTAAAGGACGGAAAGCCTGCCGATGACGATTTTATGGTCATTATGAACGCACACAACGCGGATATTCCGTGGAAACTGCCTCCTGCTCCGAACGGCAGCAAATGGCAAGTGGCTTTCGATACGGCAAAGCCGGGATTGGAACGCAGAGAAGCTTCCGTTCGCACCTTGCGGGGAGATAAAAGGCTGATTCAGTCGCATTCAATGGTCGTGCTTCAGGCCGTTCGCGAAGAAAACAGAAATTTGGAAAAAGAGCGCGCCAATAATAAAATGACCACTCTTGCCAAAATGACTCAAAAATATTTCAGGAACAACGGATCCAGATAATAAAAAAACGGGGCGCCAACCCCGTTTTTTTTATGCTATCTTTCCTAAAGTTTGTTTTTTTAAAGGCATGGTAAAATGAGCTTTGTTTCGGATTTGTTTTGCACGTTGGCAAAAATACCGTCTCCGTCAATGCATGAAGACGCCGTTCTTGACAAGATAGAAGAACTTTTATCGTCTTGGGGGATTTCAAACCGTCGGGACGAATGCGGGAATATTTACGGCTGTGTTGAAGCAACGGATGCGTCAAAGAAGTCTTTGGCTTTTTCGGCGCACACGGATGTCGTGGGGGATTTTTCTCCCGTCAATCTGGTTTTTTCAAAAGACGGAAAAACCGTCGGGACGGACAAGACGCGTACGTTGGGTGCCGATGACAAAGCGGGCGTTGCGGCGGCCTTGTCGGTATTAAAGGACGTTGCCGAAAACAAAAGCCTGAGACACGGCGGTTTGGAAGTTATTTTCACCCGCGATGAAGAACACAATATGACGGGCGCTCTGTCTTTGGAATTTGATAAAATCAAATCGGAGTACGTTTTGGTTTTGGACAGCGACCGATTGGGCGATTTACCTGTTGCGGGTGCCAGCTATACAAAGCTGTTTTTAACGGTTCATTGTGAAAAAAGCGGGCATTCGGGGCTTGATATCGGGGACGAAAGCCGCGTTAACGCGGTAAAGTTGATTTCGGACGTTATTTCGGCTTTGCCGAACGGCGTGTACAAGTCGGACGAAACGGGCGTTGTTACGTCATTGAACGTCGGCGCCGTCGTCGGCGGAGGCGTAAAGAATCTGCCTTCGGATTTACAGGGTGCCGACTATTTGCGTTTTTTAACAAACGAAGCCATGTCGAACGTTATTAACGCCGACGCGTTTGCATTATATTCGATTCGCAGTTCCGAAACGGAAACGGAAGAACGTTTAAAACAAGACATTTTAAAAATTGTCAAATCGTTTAATGAAGAATACGCCGGTCGTGCTTCGGTTCAGGCGGATTTCAGCGTTCATTTACTGCCTTTTGAGCGCTCTTCGGACAATCTGATGATAGACGTGGTCAAGGCGGCGGCACAAAAATCCGATATCCCCGTTCGCGTTATGTCTTTTCATGCCGGAGCGGAAACCCATATTTATGCTCATCGTCAAAACGCGTTCGGAAAAACGTTTAAACCGTATTTGTTCGGCATAGCGGATATTTACAATATGCATTCGCCCGAAGAGCATATGGATTTGCCGTCTTTGGAAAAGGGGACGCGCCTGCTCAAAGAGGTGTTTTTGACGTTTAACGGACTGTAAACCGTAAAGGCAGAGAATAAAAAAAGAGAGGATTTTCCTCTCTTTTTTTTCAAATCAATTTCGGACGTTATTTTTTCGCACGGCGGACAGAACGGCTTTTTTCATAACTTCGTTTTTTATTTTAGGGAACGACGGGCGACCGTCTTTGCCGTCAAGCTGCCAGCGGTGTTCGGGCGGGACGTGATCCCAAGCTGCGGCGAATTCTTTTGCATTATTCCAGTTTTTCGAGGAAAACAGCGTATCAAGTCGTTCGGCGCGTATTGCGGCGCTCAAGAGGGAGACGCCGTCTTTTTCCTCTGTCATGCAGACGGCAGAAGACAAAGGCGGTCTGCGATTTAAAGCCTGTTCAATAAACCCGTTTTCCAACGCATCGACCAACCCCATTTCTTCGGGCGGCTCTTTACCGGCATTTGCCTTTGTCTTCTGAGCAATGGCCAGACGGTAGGCGACGTTGCTTTTTAAAAATTCGCAAGCGCTGTTAATTTTTTGTGCGTTTTGCGGTGAAGCATAGCTGACGCCGAAGAAGGGTTGTTCCAAACGGCATCTGGGATCGCGAATGGATTTGGCGGCCTTGTCATAAAATTCGTCTGAATAAGTGTGCCAGATGTCATAGCGTAATTTTTTGACGTGTAATTCGGGCAAAGCATCGGTAAGTATGGCGGCCGTTTGTTCCGTATGACGCATCTGAGACATATTCAGATCCGTCAGTTTTGATTTTTTCAGACCGTTGACGAAAGCCGTCATGCCGTCTTTGCTAAAGCCTGCGGAGTTGATGTTCAGTGAAGTAAGCGAAGATTCGGGCAGAACTTTTTCAAACGCGGCGGCGGATTTATCTGCGACGTTTCCTTTGGACAGGTTCAGCGTTTCGATTTTTGTTTCGGGCAAGACGGCAACCAATTGGGCATAGGCGTCGTCTTTCATGGAATAGTTATTCCCGATGGAGAGTTTTTTCAATTTTGTACGAGGCAACGTATCTTTGAATGCGGATCCGATTTGTGAAGTGAGGTATGTGTTTTCCAGATGCAGATCCGTTACGTTTGTGTTTTGAAGAGCTTTAAGCAACAGGGCGGCATTTTTGTCGCCGACTTTGCATCCCGAAAAATCAAGCGTTTCAACGTTAGGAATCAGATTAAGGTTGTCGGCGACCCATTTTGCCTGTTTTTCACCGAAGGCAAAGTTCATTTGGTGAACGCTGATGAAATAATCTTCATCCGAAGCTGCAGCAGCCGTGTTAAGGGGTTCTTTATTGGAAAAGCCGACGGTTTTGACGCCGACCTTATTTAAGGCGATGAGCGCGGATTTTACTTCTTCTTCGTTTTTGAATTCATAACGCGGGTAAAAAACATCTTCCGGTTTCATGTCGGCGATGCGCGCCATCATTTTGTCAAACGTCAGATCGGAAAGCTGTGCCATCATAATCTCCGTAAAGGCTTTAAGCCATTTTAACGCAAAGCGACGGATATTCAAATTTTATTTTTTTCGGTTTATAACTGAAACAGAACAACCTGAATAATTTTCGAGGTCGAAATATGTTTTCCGAACCGTCCGTACGGGCATTAATCTTGTCGGCGATTGCAGGGTCGGCGACTTTGGTCGGCGCGTTGGTTATTTTTTTTGCAAAAACGAAAAATGAACGGCTGCTGTCGATTTCGTTGGGGTTTGCCGCGGGAATAATGCTGAGCGTTTCTTTTGCCGATCTGTTTCCGACGGCGCAAACGCTGCTGTCGGGAGCGCTTTCGGACAAACAGGCGGTGCTTTGTTCCGTAGGCTTTTTAATATTGGGATTGTTAACGGCTTCGGGAATTGACGTTTTTGTTCCGCACGAAGCGTATGATCCTGAAAACGGGGAAATGCCGCACAAAAACTTGTTTCGTGTCGGAATTGTATCGACGGCGGCGATAGCGCTTCATAATTTTCCCGAAGGCGTGGCAACGTTTATGGCGGGCTATAAAGACGCCGCTCTGGGAATATCGATAGCTTTGGCGATATCGCTGCACAATATTCCCGAAGGCATAGCGGTGGCGATGCCGGTATATTATGCGACGGGCAGCAAGAAACTGGCGTTGAAATATACGATGTTGTCGGGGCTTGCGGAACCATTGGGAGCTTTGTCGGCTTATTTGGTTTTGCGTCCGTTCATTGATGATTTCGTTTTGGGCGGCGTTTTTGCGGCGGTGGCGGGCATTATGATTTATATTGTCGTTGAAGAGCTGATACCCTCTTCGCGCCAGTACGGACACGACAGAGAAGCCTTGTGGTCGACTTTTGCGGGGATTTGCCTGATGCCTCTGACGCATGCGGTATAATCTTTTTTGTTTCTTTTCTTCGGGATTCGGGGTAAAAGAAAAAACGGTGAGGATGAAAACGGTTCTTTCATAAATGAAAAAGACAGCCGCAACAGGACTTCTGCCCGTCGGATTGACGGATGTTTTGCCGCCCTATGCTTTATACGAAGATGAGGCTGTCAGGAAAATTTTATCTGTTTTTGACGGTTACGGTTATGTGCGCGTCAGCCCTCCGTTGGCGGAATTTGAAGAAACTCTGTTGCACGGCGTTCAATCGGACATTTCCGCACAAACGTTTCGGATCATGGATCCCGATTCGGGAAAAGTCATGGGGATACGGGCGGATGTAACGCCGCAAATCGGTCGGATTGCGTCAACGCGTTTAAAAAACGAAGCGCGTCCGTTGCGTTTGGCATACCGCGGTCATGTGTTGCGTGTGGGCGGCGGTCGGATATCTCCCGCGCGCGAAGTTTTGCAGGTCGGCGCGGAATTGATCGGAGCGGACAGCGCGGATGCGGATGCGGAAATTCTTTTGACGGCGAATGAGGCGGTCAAAGAGCTTGGAATAAAAGAATACAGTTTTGATTTAAATTTGCCGACGTTGTTTCCCGCGTTGTGTCGGGCGTTTTCGTTTGACGGGGATGATGCCGCTGATTTGGGGCGGTTTTTGGACGAGAAAGACTTCTATGCCGCGTCGTCAAAACTGGACGATATGGGCAGAAAGGGCAAAGAAGCAAAGCCTTTGTTCGAAACGCTGTTTCAGGCATACGGGGAATGCGACCGCGTATGCGATATTTTAAAAGGGCTGACTTTGCCTTCGGAAGCGAACGCGGAATGCCGTCGATTGACGGAGATTGTGGAAATTTTAAAAACGCAAGCCCCCGAAATGTCCGTGACGTTGGATGTTTTGGAAAACCGCGGTTTTGAATATCATTGCGGGATGGGCTTTACGGTATTTTCGGTTGAGGGCGGCGCGGTATTGGGGCGCGGCGGCCGATACAAGGCGGGGTCGGACGGTTCGACGGTTGAACCTGCATGCGGCGTAACGTTTTTTATGGAAAACGTTCTGGAACATTTCCGCCGTCCCGACCATGCGAAAAGAGTTTATGTTCCGGCAGGGCATCCGTTCGGCGATGCGTCGCGTTTGCGCCGTGAAGGATATGCCGTTGTGCGGGGCTTAAAGTCGGGGGGCGAGGAAGAAGCCCGCCGGCTGTCTTGTGACTGTATCTTGTCCGACGGCGGGATTCAGGCTTTGAAATAAACAGGGAGCATTTATCAAATGACCAATATAGTAATCATCGGCGCTCAATGGGGAGACGAAGGCAAAGGCAAAATCGTGGACTGGATGTCCGAAAAAGCGGATGTTGTCGTTCGTTTCCAAGGCGGGCACAATGCGGGGCATACTCTGGTTGTAGACGGGACGACGTATAAACTGAGCCTGTTGCCTTCGGGGATTGTGCGCGGCAAACTGTCGGTTATCGGGAACGGCGTCGTTGTCGATCCGTGGGCGTTCAAAGATGAAATGAAACGGATTTCCGATTTGGGCGTAAAGATTACTCCCGACGTATTGAGAATAGCGGAAAACGCGGCGTTGATTTTGCCGTTGCACCGCGAATTGGATCAGATGCGCGAAGCTGCGGCCGGTAAAGGCAAGATCGGTACGACGGGGCGCGGCATCGGACCTGCTTACGAAGACAAAGTCGCCCGCCGTGCGATACGTGTGGGGGATTTGGCGGAAAGAGAAAGTCTGCCCGGCAAGATAGAACGCCTTTTGTCGCATCACAATGCGTTGCGCAAAGGCATGGGAGAACCCTTGGTGGACGGCGAAGCGCTGTATAATCAGCTGATTGAGATTTCCGAAGTCATACTGCCGTTTGCCGAACCCGTGTGGAAGACGCTGGACGAACAGTATAAAGCGGGCAAATCCTTCTTGTTCGAAGGAGCACAAGGTTCAATGCTTGATAACGATTACGGGACGTATCCGTTTGTAACGTCTTCGAACACGATTGCGGGTCAGGCAGCTGTCGGTTCCGGTATGGGAATGAAGGCGGTGGATCACGTCATCGGCGTTGTCAAGGCGTACGCGACGCGTGTCGGCA
>HF994933.1:22604-32698 GCA_000434295.1 Acetobacter sp. CAG:977
CGACGCGTGTCGGCAGCGGACCTTTCCCGACGGAATTGTTTGATGAAACGGGGGATTTAATTCGTTCGGAAGGGCACGAATTCGGCACCGTGACGGGTCGTCCGCGCCGTACGGGATGGTTTGACGCCGTTTTGGTACGTCAGGCGATTACGGTCAGCGGCGTTCACGGTTTGGCGGTGATGAAGCTGGACGTTTTGGACAAGTTGGACGAATTAAAGATTTGCGTCGGCTATGAACACAAGGGCAAACGTCTGGACACCTATCCGATGGGGCTGAATGCGCAGGCGGAAGTCAAGCCGATCTATGAAACTCTGCCGGGCTGGAAGACAAGCACGTTCGGCGTTCGTGATTTTTCAAAGCTTCCCGAAAATGCGAAGAAGTATATTCATCGTTTGGAAGAATTGGTCGGCGTTCCCGTGGACGTCATTTCGACCAGCCCCGAACGCGAAGACGTTATAATTCTTCGCGATCCGTATGCGAAAGCGTGAAAAATCAATAAGTTTGCATTTTAGAAAGAATGCGTGTACCATTAAACGAAGGTTGTTGTGCAGAACGTGCGACGCCTTCGTTTATGTATGTGTTACAGGTTATCCATAGGAAGAAGCCATGGCGGAACCGGCTGAAAATGAGAAAGAACGGGACTATTTCCCTGATACGGAAAGCACGGGGCTGTTAAAGTCTCAGGTTGTTCTGAAAGGGCGCTATCGGATCAGCTACAGGCATCCTTTGCCGTCGCTTGATATGCCGAGCGCAAAGGCGTATCACGCAGAAGATCAACAGGTTCCGGATCACAAGATTTATGCATTGGTTTGCCGGACGGATTTACCGATTCGTTATTCGGCATTAGCAGCATTACGCGGCTTAAAAAGCGAGGGTTTGCTGCCTTTGGTTGACAGCGGCGTTGTCGAAGCACCGATGTTTGACGCCAAAACGATGGTGCTGATCTATGAACGTCCTTTGGGAGGGCGCGTTATAGATTCCCGTCCCCCGAATTCCCGCATTCTTCCCGTGGAAGAAGCGGAATTTATCCAGCGCTGGGCACGACCGTTGTTGCTCGGAATTAGCGATTTGTCCGTAAAAGGGCTGACGCATCGTGCCATTCGTCCCGATAATTTGTATTATATGGATGTCGAAAAGACGCGTGTTGTTTTAGGCGATTGCCTGTCTTCTCCTCCGGCATACGATCAGCCGGATGTCTTTGAAACAATAGAGTCCGGAATGTGCATGCCGGAAGGTCGCGGCGCGGGAAGCACGTCGGATGATATGTATTCTTTCGGAGCTACGCTGGTATATTTGTCTTTGGGACATCATCCTTTGTCGGGGATGTCGGCGGAAGAGCGCATGGATCTGAAAATAAAGAAAGGATCTTATGCCGCTTTAATCGGCGAAGAAAGAATATCGCTTTCTTTGATTGAGCTGTTGCGCGGGCTTCTTTTGGACAATGCCGAACAGCGTTGGAATATTTCGTCTGTCGAAATGTGGATGGACGGGCGCCGCATGACGCCGATTCAGTCTCGCACGGTTAAAAATTCGCAACGCCCGTTTTTGTTTAACGGTGTCGAGTATTTTTCATATCGTGAATTGGCACTGGCTTTTGCCCGCCATTGGGATATGGCTTCGGATGCGGTACGCAGCGAAAAATTGTTGATTTGGGTTAAACGCGGTTTTGAAGATCAAACTGCGGCAGACGAAATAGTAAAAACGATTAATTCGGCGACGGCGAATTTTTCAATCCGTGAACGTCAGGATGATTATTTGGTGGCTCGCGCGTGCATGGTATTGGACAGACGTGCGCCGCTTCGGATGCGGTCGTGGTGCTTTATGCCGGAAGCTTTGGGGACGGTTATTGCGACGGCAATGATGCAAAACAGGGATGTAAAACCCTTGATCGGAATAATTACGACGGGATATTTGGAAAGCTGGTACGAATTGCAACATGATAAAGTTTCCCGCCAGTCGGTCAGAAGCCTTCAAATGATTTTGCAAAATCCTGATTTAGGGATGGGAATGGAGCGTTGCTTATACGAATTAAACGAAGGATTACCGTGCCAAAGCCCGATGATTGTCAAAGAATATATTGATGATATTCGCGGATTGTTGCCGGCGCTTGATGCCGTATCAAAGAAAGCCGATCCTCAGTCATGGCCGTTGGACAGGCATATTACGGCATTTATAGCGGCGAAATTCGGTACAAAGGTAACAGAACCTCTTGCGGCGATTAACCGTCCGAAAGCCAGCGTTGCAACGGGGGGAATGTTGAATTTGCTGGCGATGTTGCAGTGGACGTTCGGTCAGGAAAAACTTTATTCCTTGTGTCGGTGGGTTGGCGGTTTGGCTGCGCCGATTATAGAAAGCTACCACAATCGTGAAAAACAGCGTCAGATGGAAAAAGATCTTCCGAAATATGTTCGTCGAGGAAATTTGGCGGACTTATACCGCTTTTTGGATAATCGTGAAGAACGCGTTGCAGATGAAAACGGTTTTTTGGAAGCAAAACAGGAATATGCCGAAGTCGTTGCTCAAATCGAATATCTGGACGGGAACAGAGAAGATCGTGAAGAATACGGTTTGTTGCTCGGCAACCAAATAGCGTCTATGATTTCTTTTTCGATAGCGTTATTAACAATGTTTCTGTTGCTGTTGACCAGCTTTATGAGGTAACCCATGGCGGAAGAACGAATGGTTACGGAAGAAAAAAGAAACGAACAGCTTTTTAATGATTCCGGAGCGGGAAGAAGAAGGAGACAGCAGGTTTCGTTTGCCGGTCCCGCAGTTTCTTTTTTGATTTTATTTTTAATGTTTTTATTAATGTTGCCGACGACAGTTTTTTTGTTTTTGGCGATGTTGCCGACGTTAGTGTCGATGTTTGCGGACAATCGTCAGGAAGGCGGGCATAAATATAAATATAAATGGTTATGTGTCGGAGGTTTAAATATTGCTGGCGCATTACCGTTTTTGTTCCGAATGTGGTTCGGAGACAATTCGTTGGATGCGGCGATAGGAATGTTTATGCAGGTGTCGACGGTGGTTGTCGTGTACGGAGCCGCCGGGGTCGGCTGGGTATTTTACCGATGCATTCCTTTGTTGGTTCTTCATTTTTTGGAACTGTCGGATCAGCGTAAGGTTATTACATTAAAGGAACGCCAAAAGAAATTGATAGAAAAGTGGGGACACGAAATTACGGTTTCTTCTTCTGAATCTAAAAGGTAGAGTCGGTACTTTTTTTCTTTTCCCTTCGCCAAGCCAAAGGCAACAGCAAGACGAAGACGGTCATAAACTCCAGACGTCCCAACATCATATCGACGGACAAAATCCATTTTGCGGCGGCGGGCAAAGCGGCAAAGCTGCCGGTAGGACCGACTTTTCCCAGCCGTAGGACCGACTTTTCCCAGCCCCAGTCCTGTATTTCCGATTGCCGAAGCTGCCGCGCTCAAAGCGGTAATCAGATCAATCCCCATTGCGGCGAGAGCCAGTGCGGACAAAAGAAACGAAGCAAAAAAGATCGTCATAAAGACAATGACGCCCGAAACGACGTCGTCATTTAAGGGGGTATCGTTATACTTCGGGACGAAAACGCCGTGAGGCAGTATCTTTGAACGCAGATAATGCAACGAAGATAAAAACAAGATATCAAATCGGAACATTTTTACGCCGCCCGAAGTCGACCCGCAACACGCTCCGACGGGGATAAGCAAAAGGATTACCAGCATTCCGAAGTCGCCCCATGTTTCATAGTTTTCGGAAACAAATCCTGTTGACGTAACGGCGGAAATGACTTGGAAAAATGAAGCTCGTAAAGCTTCTTCAATATTTCTGTCCGGGAATTTTGCCAACAGCCACGCGGTCAGGGTAAGGCTGACGATTAAAACAAAGGCGGCATAAGTTTTGACCTGCATATCGGATTTTACTTTTTGCCAGTCTTTTTTATAAATAAAGAAGAGGTAGAACAGCGGTAAACCCGAAGTGAACATGAACAACGTCAAGATCCACTGTTGTGCTGCGGGTAAATTCATGGCGGAAGAATCCGTCGGAGCGAAACCTCCTGTCGGAACCGTAGCCATAGAGTATGCCAAAGCGTTAAAAGACGACATGCCGCTGATTTTTAAACAAACGATGCAGGCGATTGTTGACAAGAGGTACACGATCATCAAAGTTCCGATGATTTGGGACGTTTTCGGCATGGTTTTTCCCGATTTATCGGAAGATTCCGTTGAAAACAGCTGCATTCCGCCGATTTTTAACAAAGGCAGGATCGCCAAAGCGATAACGATAATACCCAGCCCTCCGACCCAATGGAGCATGGCTCTCCACAACAAAATGCCGCGCGGCATATTATCCAGCCCCGAAATAACGGTAGCGCCCATAGTTGTCAGTCCGGACATGGCTTCAAAAAACGCATCCGTATAAGAAAGCGGGTGGGAAGAAAAGAAAAACGGCAACGCGCAAAAGCAACAGACCGACATCCATACGACGGACGTTGTCAGATACATTTCTCTTACGGAGAGTTTTTTCCAAGTATTATAGAAAGTAGCAATAAAGAGGAGGGAACAAAAGCACGTAACGGCGGCGGCATGGCAAAAGCCGAGGGCGGAATTAGTATTTCCGTCGGCGAAATCAAGCGCTGCGGGAATCAGCATTGCCACGCCGAAGATCAATAAAATGACGCCGGAAACGAACAGAGGGATACCCAGACGCATAAGGACTCCTTAGAGCGGGGCGCAAGCGTCGGCAAGCCAAGCGGCAGTTTCCGGATCGACCAGCGGCGATATAATCCGTTTAATTCTGGCGTGATATCCGTCGATCCAAGCTTTTTCGCGCGGCGTCAGCTGAGCCTTGTCAATCAGTCTTTTGTCGAACGGAGCCAGTGTTAAGGTTGACAGTCCCAGCGTTTTAATTTCTGCGCCGTCGGTCGGCGGCAACGGTTCAACCATCAGCACGTTTTCGATTCTGATGCCGAAAGCGTCGGCTTTATAATACCCCGGTTCATTGGAAACAAGCATGCCCGGCAACAAAGCGACGCGATTGCTTGTTCTGGAAATTCTTTGAGGACCTTCATGGACGCTCAGATAGCTTCCGATGCCGTGTCCCGTTCCGTGCGTATAATCAACGCCGTCGCGCCACAGGAATTGCCGTGCCAGAATATCCAACTGAGATCCGGTCGTTCCTTCGGGAAATGCGATGACGGCAATGGCGATATGCCCTTTTAGAACCTGAGTATAGCGTTTCTTTTCAAGGGCGCTGACGGGGCCTACCGAAATCGTTCTGGTAATGTCCGTTGTGCCGTCCAGATACTGGGCACCCGAATCGATGAGGAAAACGGTTCCCGGTTTAACGGGGGAATTGTTTTCTTTCGATGTATGGTAATGGACGACTGCGGCATTTTTTCCCGAAGCGGCAATAGTCGGGAAACTTTCGCCGCGGTACAAAGGATTTTCCGCTCGGAATTCGGCGATTTTTTCGGCGGCTTGCAATTCCGTCAAACGCCCTTTGGGGGCTTCTTTGTCAAACCAAGCCAGAAAACGGCAAACAGCGGCACCGTCTTTGATGTGAGCGATAACGGCTCCGTCGCGTTCCGTGGTGTTTTTGCACGCTTTTCTAAGCTGGCACGGATCTTCTTTCGGGTGAATTTTTGCGCCGGCTTTTGTCAGGCGTTCGTAAATCCATGCGGGCGCCAAAGCCATGTCCAGCTGAACGCGCTTTTTTTCTTTACCCAAAGTATCCAAAGATTCGGCTAAATCGTCAGGATTTTTTATTTCGACGAGCGGGCTTAATTTTTCTTTGAGATAATCCGATATTTTTAGAGGTTCGACGAACCATTCGACCGTGCCGTTTTTATAAAGGACGGCAAAAGACTGGACGACGGGAACATAAGGGATGTCGCGGCCTCTGACGTTTAACAGCCATGCGATTGAATCCGCGGCCGACAACACCAAAGCGTCATCGGCGTCAAACCCCAAAGCCGAAGTGATTTCCGCAATTTTGGAAGTACTGTCTTCGCCTGCATAATTTTCGGGGAAGTGGACGGCTTTTTCGACGGGTGGGATTTTTTTATCCGTCCAAAGCAAATCAACGGGGTTTTTGGGTAAAGGAATGACAGCGGCATCGTTTTTGGCACAGGCGGCGGCCATTCTTTTGACATCGTTCGGCGTATGCAACCACGGGTCATAGCCGATTTTTGCACCGGCGGGCAGGGCGGAGAAAAGCCAATCTCCGGCTTTTGCGTCCGAAGTTTGCACGACGGTAATCAGTTTCGGATCGGTTTCTTTTTGCGCCTGAAGGGTATAGCGTCCGTCAACGAACAGGAAAGCCCTGTCCAGCAGGATGACGGCTTCTCCGGCAGAGCCCGTGAAACCTGTCAGCCAAGCCAAGCGTTCATCGGCGGGAGAAACGTATTCGCCCAGATATTTATCGGCTCTGGGGACGACAAGGCCGAACAATCCGTTTTTAAGCATCCATTCGCGCAATGCGCCAAATTTTTCCTTCATGGGTTCATCCTTGCAATTATCGTCCGACGATCAAAGCACTCCACCCTTCCATGCGGTACCGCTTTTTAAGCTGCAGTCCGACGCGGCGATGGGCGCTGAGGACCCAGTTTTCCTGACGGTTCAGCAAACCGGACAGGACGGCGTATCCCGAGGGAGCCAGGTTTGCCGCCAAATCTTTTGCCATCAGGGTCAAAGGTCTTGCCAAAATATTTGAAAACACCAAATCATAAGGGGCATGGCGGCGGATTTCGGCGGGTTTATAGCCGTTTCCGACCCATGCGGTGATATATCTGGCCAAATGGTTGTTTTGAGCGTTTTGAAGCGTAACGCGCACGGATTCGGGATCAATGTCCGTGGCGAACACGGGCACGCGGAAAGTCAAAGCGGCAGCCAATCCCAAGATGCCCGAACCGCATCCCATGTCCAGAACGTTTTTCGGCGTAAAGACGCGGGACAAATCCTCCATGGCCATCAGGCATCCTTTGGTCGTAAAGTGTTCACCCGAACCGAAAGCCGTGGCGGCGTCTATTTTTAAAGAAAGCTTTGTTTTCGGAGGCGGTTCCTTGATATGTGAACCGTAAATGTAATAGCGTCCGACGCAGACGGGTTTGAAACTGATTAAGTTTTCTTTCAACCAGTTTTTCGGGGGCAGTTCTTTAATTTCGTATTTCGGCGTATCAACCTTTGCAACCGAAGCGGCAACCGCCAGAGCGGCTTCCAAAGACGGAACGTCGGGCTTGTTTTGCCAAACGGCTTCAAGTTTCCAGTTTCCTTTGTCTTTTCCCGTTTCGATTTCCGAAGCCAAAAGAGCAACGTCATCGCCGTCCAAGGCGCGTTCAAAATACGGCATGGCATCGGGGGGAACAATCATGGATATTTGCCAGTTGCTGGCGGGTTCGGTTTTCATTTACGCACTTTCCAGATAATCGGCCATAACTTTTTTTAAACCGGCTTCGTCGAACAGGACGCTGACGTTGTTTCCGTTTGCTTCAATGACTTTTCCGTGTCCGAAGCTTTGATGATAAACGTCTGCGCCGACGGCAAAGGCAGGCTGTTTTTTCGTCGTTGAAAAGAATCCGCCCGTTCGCCGGCTTCGATTATTATTTTTATAGGAATAATCCGCGTTTGTATAGCTTTTATCTTTGTTGTTGCGGTATCCGGCGGAATATCCGTCGCCGTATTCGTCGTCGCGAAAACACGAGGAAGAATATTTTTCGCGGCGAAAGAAACGGTCGTACGAATCTTCGGGTTCATAATCTTCGTCGTCATAGCTTCGGGCAAAGCTGCGGCGTTCTTCGCCGAACGGGTAAGAATTCTGCTGATTTTCCGATTCGATATGTTCGCGGGGCAGCTCGGAAATAAAACGGGACGGAAAACACGTTTGATACTGTCCGAAAACGACGCGGGAACCCGCATAAGAAATAAAGACTTTTTTTCTGGCGCGCGTAATGCCGACATAAGCCAGCCGCCGTTCTTCTTCCAATGCCTTTATTCCGCCTTCGTCCAAAGCGCGGCGGTGGGGAAAAATTTCTTCCTCCCATCCGGGCAAAAACACGGTGTCGAATTCCAATCCTTTGGCGGCGTGCAAAGTCATGACGGAAACGTAATTGCCCGTTTCGCCCGCCGTCATATCGTTGTCCGTAACAAGGCTGACGTATTCCAGAAATTCATCAAAAGAATCGAAACGCGATTTTATGTCTCCGATCAATTCCTTGATGTTTTCGATTTTTCCGGCGGCGTCTGGGGATTTGTCATTTTCCCACATTTTTATGTAACCGCTGTCTTCCAATACGGCTTTTAAAACATCCGCCGCCTTTTCGTCTTCAAGGCGCGGTCGCGTCGTTTCCATCAGCTCAAACAAAGACGTCAGTCCGTTTTTTGCGGCGCCTTTGATCAATCCGCCGTTCAGCATCGTTTCGGCGGCTTCGGCAAAGCAGAGTTTGTGTTCAAAACCGAACGCGCGTATTTTTTGCAACGCGGCATCACCGACACCGCGCTTGGGCTTGTTAACGATGCGCAAAAACGCCATATCGTCTTTGGGCTGAACCAAAAAACGCGCATAAGCGACGGCGTCTTTGATTTCTTCGCGTTCGTAAAATCGCATGCCCGCGATGATTTTATAGGGCAACCCGTAATTCAGCAGCTGTTCTTCAATGGCGCGGGTTTGAAAGGAGGCTCTGACCAGAACGGCGATATCTTTTAATTCGGTGCCGTGCCTGTTTTCGCGTTCGATGGCATCACAAATTTTGACGGCTTCGTCGGCGCCGTTCCAAACGCCGATCAGATGTATTTTTTCTCCGTTTCCGTCGCGTCCCGGCGCAACGCGCAAGGTCTTGTCCAGACGGTGCTCGTTATGAGCAATCAATGCCGACGCTCCTGCCAGAATATGAGACGTTGAACGGTAATTGCTTTCCAGACGGATGACTTTTGCCTGAGGAAAATCGGTTTCGAATTTTAAGATATTGCCGACTTCGGCGCCGCGCCAAGAATAAATGGATTGGTCGTCGTCCCCGACGCAACACAGGTTTTTATGCCCGTCTGCCAACAGGCGAAGCCAAAGGTATTGGGCAACGTTTGTGTCCTGATATTCGTCGACCATAATGTATCGGAATTGTTTTCTGAACGCGTCAAGCAGGACGGGGTCGTTTAAAAACAGCTCCAGACAATAAAGCAAAAGGTCGCCGAAATCCGCGGCGTTCATGGTTTTCAGGCGTTCCTGATACGTTTCGTACAAATGGCAAGCCAGTCTGCTTGCGGGCACGGCGGCGGCACAGGCTTTGTCGGGCGTCAGCCCTTGGTCTTTCAGGCGTTGGATTTGATTCATGATGAACGACGGGGGATTTTCTTTTAAATCCAGCCCTTTTTCCGTCATGATTTGTTTGAGCAAACGTTCCTGATCAGAGGCGTCCAGAACCGTAAAGTCCGGTTCCAAACCGACCTTGGACGCATGGCGGCGCAAGATTTTCAAACCGATACGGTGGAACGTTCCCAGCCAAACGTTTTTGGCGTCGTCGCCGATAAAGCTTTCCAATCGTTCCTGCATTTCGCGGGCGGCTTTGTTTGTAAAGGTAACCGCCAGACATTGAAAGGGAAGGGCTTTTTGCGTTTTGATGATATAAGCGATGCGGGCGGTCAGAACGGTGGTTTTGCCCGTTCCCGCGCCGGACAAGACCAAAACGGGGCCTTCGGTTGTTTCGACGGCATTTTTTTGTTCGGGGTTCAACGAACTCAGAACCGCATTGAAATCAACGTAATCAGTCATTGAAAATCCTTTGTTTCGCTTGAGTTTGTTTTACTCAAAAACGCGCAAAAGGGCAAGAACAAATAAAGTACGGAAATTCAGCGTTCTTTTGTTTTCAGAACGGCTTTGACGGCATTGACGGCGGCTTTGGCTTTTAAGTTTTTAAAGGACGGACGTCCGTTTTTCCCGTCAAGAAACGATTTATCAAGATCCGAAGTCAAATAATCCCACGCTTTTTGCATTTCTTTGACGTTGGTCCATAAATTCGGCGCAAAGACTTTTTCGAAATCGCCCAGCCTCCTGATAAAAGCCATGGCAGGAGGGATGTTGTTTCCCCGCGTTGTCAGGTCTGCGGCGGGCAAAGGCAT